>JBIKOL010000073.1:0-41930 GCA_044358055.1 Obscuribacteraceae bacterium (SeqCode) | reverse complement strand
AGCAATTCAGTGCTGGGTTCATTTACGTTCGGAAAATTACTCCGTCGCTTACCATTGACAGCTCGAAACCCGCATTTCCATTAAACGAAAGTTCCTTAGGAGCCGGCTTTTACTCCCACAAGATCGATCCGATTCTTTAGAAGCCGCCAGGATGGCAGCTAGCCACCGAATGGGGACCCGTGCGAGCGCGAGCGAGTGCGGGTTGAGGGGCGACGCGTGCTCCCTGGAATAGCTGCAGCGCTTAATGCCTTCTAGACGGCTTTTAGTTTAATGTGCCGTGGACGCTGAGATAGGTTGGAGCACCTTGATCTACAGGAGGATCGGGCTCTTCGCCTTCAGCAATTGCCTGGCGGATTGCCTGGAATTCGGGATTATAGGAACTGCTGGGCACCAGTTGGGGGAGCTGTTGATCTTGTTGTTTTCCAGGGACATTTTGATAGCGTTGTCGCAATTGCTTGATGGTGTCATTCAATGCCGGCTTTGCCGCCGCAAGTCTGACTCCATAATAAAAACGAAAGTCCATACCAGCTAATCCGGGAGTTTGCAGAGAGCGGAAATTCCAAACTGGCTCTGCTCTGCAGAACACAACAAAACCAGGAAAATTCTGAAAGAGCGGTCTGTCAATCTCAAAATCACAAACAATAGTATCGTTGCTTATCGGTGTTAGCGCCTTGGAAAATGGCCTCCTGAAATTCTGGTCCAGTGTCCCGGAAGCCATAAAAGTCCAGTTGCCGCGCGTGTAGGAGCCACCCACTGTGTAGAAAGGATCAAGCTCTCGCATGTAGCTTGCAACAAAGTGAGCAAAACGAACCTGCAATAGTGCGTTTACATAAAGGTTCAAATTCGGAGTTACGTTATATTGCCCTGTGATACCAGGCAGGTAGTCCAAAACCGGCACCTGCTGGCTCTGCCAGAGTTCCCGTGCAATGGCCTGAACCTGCACGCTTATCTTACCGTTGACAGGAAAATTCTGCTGTCCACCGATGCCAAACGCACCGGTATTGGTATTAAGGGGATAGTTGTGGAAAAGAGAATCTCGCAAGAAAAACGTGTTGATAAATACTTGTGTGTTAGGATTCGGCGCCCATCCAGCAGTCAAGTTTGGCGTGATGCGGTGAACATTATCCAGAGCTCCAATCTGTGATAAATCAGAAGTAATGCTAAATTGCTCCTCCGGACTCAAAGAGTTGAAGTCAGTGCCCGGGGGCAAATTCTGATTGAGAAAGTTGCGCTTGGTTGGCATTTGGTAAGGATTGGTTTCAATTCTCATCGTCGTTTCCACAGTTGATGAGAAGAACATTGAGGCCGGCAATTTTTGCCAGAGTCTCATTTGCAAGGGCGTCGTAAAGGGACGTGCCGAGCTAGCTGTGGATTTACCCGGCAGCGGCGTAACATCCGTGGGTAAAACGGTTCCAAATTCTGCCTTTGCAGCTGGCGCAAATAGCAGCGACGAAAAACAAGCCACCGCCAGCAATGTGCCGACGAGCACCGTCTTCTGTTTTATGGATACCGCACGCATACGGCACAATAATAGCTCAAGACATTATGCTTGGAAACAGTTATGTTGCCGCTCCGAGCTTGCCATGTGGGCGCTTGAGGAGTCGGCCTACGCGGCTGGAAAGATCCTTGACTATATTGGTCAGGGGTGGTTCATCAAGCAACCCGTCTTCCTCTTCCATTGCGATTGAAAGTTCCGGCAGCTTGTGCTCGAATTCAATTCTGGCAGGTTCTGCGACGCGTGTAGCTTCTGTAACAGGTGCACCGCTAATGGTGCCGAGATAACTGTCGAGTAGTTCGCGATCTACTGTGCTGTCGCTTAGCACGGTTATTAGTTTAGATGCCTCGAAATCTCTGGGCAGGCGCGCCATGAACATGGCTACTTCCTGTCCTTCGGGCAATTCGAGAATCTGTCTGGATTTGAGTTCAACAACTCGTTTTCCTTCAATCCACTCATCTTTTATGTTTGTGCGATTAAGATCCGCTATTAGCCAGGCAACTGCTGAATTATGATAGAGCTCTTCGGCAATTGAAATCAGCGTTTGTCCGCTATTGACCATGTGCGTGCGTCTTTGCAGTATTTTAACCTGGGGCTGATTGCTCGTTTCAGCTGCTGCGTCGGCGTCCAGAACCTGGGCTCGCTCGTCTCTCAGTTTTGCTGCACCAGAAAGTGTAAGTATGGCGGCCACTGTAATTTCAACGCCGGTTAAATAGCGCTTGTCTGAAGAGTTCAAACCATTGCGGCCTGGCAGATGATTCAAAATCGCGTCGCCGTCTGTGAGCAGAAGTTCTCCTTTGTTTATGGAGATATTCGAATCCAGTCCCGCTACTTTTACAACTAGAGCTCCGTTATTTTGTCCGGCAATAATTTTTCCAGTGCGCGAACCGTCATCAGCCAGATCTGATTTGTCGAACGGCTTTGCGCCTGATTCTGCTTTCTGAGTTGCTTTGAGATCGGCAATTCGCCCGCTTGCGTCGGAAATCAACGTCGACTTTACGGCAGAACCGTTTTCGATTGCGTGTACCTGTTTGTCCTGAATAGCGCTGTTCGTAAGTCCGCCGGCGTCCTTTCGTCCGGCTGCCGCGGCTGCTTCTTCGCCGCGAACGAATTTCCCAGAGTCGAAGAACGAGCCACCAGTCGATGTGCTGCTAGCTACAACTCCTGCGCCAGGGGATTTATCTGTTGTGATTGAAATTGAGCGGTCCGACATGATGATACTTGCTGTGGCAGATCTGTCGGAAACTGCTAGTGATGACACTGTCAGAGGCTGTATTTTATCGATATTGACGACTGATTTCTGATCGCCTGCGATAAGATTTACACCGGTGCTCGCTCTGTCCAGGTTCTGCATTCTAAATACATTCGTTGCAAGAACCGCCTGTGTGGCTGCTTCTGCACTTAGGCTGCTGGAGCCTTTTACTGCCATAAATGGAATATTTGAGTCAAAAGAATTTCTGTTTGATTGAGCATTTCTGTCAACAGCAATGGTTGATTGAGATTCATCTCTTCTTGTTGTATTGATCTCGGCAACTTGCCCGCGTTGCGGTATTTGCTCAGCTGTATTTGTTGTCTGCAAAGAGCGCAATTTTTCATTATCAATTATGCTTGATGCTTTACTTTCAGATCTCGCAGCGTCCGATTCCGCGATACGTCTGGGCTCGTTCGCGAAATCTAGCGTGCTTCTTTGCCTCGAATCTGAATGTGATGCAAGCGCCTGCTGATCAGAATCAGTTCTTCTGAATGATGGCGAGGAATCTATTCTGCCTGCGTCGAAGTATCTGCTGGAGGCAAAATCTATAGAACCGCGACCATCGCTAGTCGTGCGAGAGAAGTCTCTTGAAGAAGAGTTGTCAGAGCCGATTCCAGCAAATTTTTGGTCGGAGCCAATTCTTGTGTCCGAGCCAGTTCTAGCATCGAAACTTGTTCGGCCATCCACGCCAAAGTTGCGTGCACTATCCGAAGAGGCAACGCGCGGATCGCTGTTAAAGACTCGTCCGCCATCCGTAGCGCTCATTGTACGTGCAGAATTATCGCCGCCTCTTGCAAGTCCAGAATACGAATTCGGATCCGCTGCTTGATATTTCGAAGCATCACCCTGCGCGTAATTTGTACCGCTGGAACCATCATTGGCTTTGCGTGCTGCTGCATTCGCTGAAATGTCGTTTCCGGGGTTGGATTCCCCTTGCTTGAAAGCCGGCATGGAAGCTGGCTTCATTATCATGTTTTGATTCGGATCTGGCTTGGCATCACTCTTTGGTACAAACGTGGGTAAAGATGCACCAGGCTTCAGTTCGCAATCACCGACGCCTTTCATATCATCCGATTTTAATGCGTCCCACACGCCGTTACCCTTCGTTGAGTCAGCTTGCTGGCTTGCTGTCTGGGTGCTGTTGGAACGATCGAGAACTTTCGCTGATTGCTCATTTGCCGAGTCGATGACATTACGTTTGAAGTCTACTGCATTCACAGGTGGCGCAGCGGAAGAGGCACTCTCCATTTTCCGCATTTGGTCTTGCCATACCTGCGTCGCATTTGCCGGCGCGTCACAATTTCCCAGACCCTCAATATTCCCTGATTTAATGGTGTCGAACAAATTCTGTTTTGGTGCTTCTTGTGTTTTGGTTTGAGGCGCAGAGAAAGAATTCCACGATTCAGGCCTGGTACCCGCGGGAACGTCGCAGTTACCGAGTCCTTCGATATGTCCAGATTTGATACTGTCGAGCAGCGAGATCTGTTGTCTTTCTGTAGACGCCTGCCCCCTGAGTGCAGATGGGTCGGATTTTTCCGAGGCTTGTGCGTTCTGGGCAGTCGCAGCATTGCCAGAGAATTCAGATTTTGCGTTGTCTATTTTCAGCGAAGGAATATCGTTGCGAGTTTTTTCGCTGCTTGTTGCTTGCTTGGCCGGCTCTGAGTCAGAAACAAAGACATGTTTGATTGCCTGGCCGATTGAAAAAATACCGTCTGAGACTCTTTGAGAAATTGTTCTTTGCTCAGAACTTTCACTGTGCTCAGTAGGGCTATCTTCCTGATTATAGGCTGCTTTTCTTAGACGCTCAGTCGCCATGGCTGCATCGGCAGCACCTCTGGGCGCGTCTGATTCGAGACGGCGTTTTGTATTCTTAGATTGGATGTTGTCGTCCATATCGGTGCACGTAGTGGGGAGTAGTGTGCTTGCAACGACGGACCGGTCAAGCGCTTTTTTGCGTTGACCCTTTTACCCTAACCTGCAGTCTACGCCGAAGCTTAATGGCAGTTAAGGGTGCGATTAACAGAGTTTGCCTGCATATTTGTGCAGGTGCCAGCAAAAGCCGCTATCATCTAATAGTTTTTCTTCTGGCGTTTTTCGGTGGTGCATTTTGACTAATTATTTGACCCGCCGATGCGTTGACAAAGGGTCCATGCGTACAATTCTCCTTGTCGGCATCCTTCTGCTTAATTTTGCCGGCGGTGCTCGCGCAGAAGAAGAAGCAAGCAAATCAACGACGAAAGATGATAGTCAATCAAAATTCGCAACTGTCGAGATTGAGAAGTCTGATTTCGGTGTCGTCACAGATCGAACCGGATTGATTAAAGACTGGAAGCTGCATCCGGTTGTTGTTGTGCCAAATTTGCCAGGCGTTCAGTATGCTTGGAAATTAAAGTGCAAAGACACCAACCCCGTTTTTGTGCGGGAGGAATTCACTCTTCCGGAGCCACCAAGTACATGGAAAATTAAACAGGACGAAGCTGCGACTGAACTAACCAAAGGCGGGCAGCAGTGCATCTTGGAGAGCTTTCAGCCTACCGACGAAGGCTGGTTGGGGCATTCATGGACAGTCTCCCAGGGAGATCCGGCCGGGCGCTATGAGATTAAACTCTGGGTTAATGGAATCTTTGCCCATCATTTCATATTTAATGTCGGCGAACCTCTCGTTAGAGGAAAAGAAGCTCGAGAGTTTTGAATCGGTTGGATCTATACTTCCATGAACCTTCCCTTCAATAACAGATCTCTTCCATCAGGTATTTGCGCTTGCTTGATAGTAATTGCTGCAATGCAGCCCATCCTCAGTGCTGATGCGATAGGTACTGTTGATCAGCTCTTTCAGACAGGGCTTGCTTTGCTGAGAAAGAATAGAAATGCTGAAGCACGCGCTGTCTTTCTGGAAGCTTCTGAACTGGAGCCCAAATCAGCAAGCATACACTGCAACCTTGGTTTGAGCTGGGAAAACGACGGTAATATGAAGAATGCCCTGGAAGAATTCAAGCGTGCACTTGAACTCGACCGTAATATGCCTGAAGCCATGTTGAATATAGCGGCGTGTTATCAGAGCCTGGGTGAAATCAAACGGGCTATTGGCTGGTATCGACGCTTTTTGAAACGCAATTCTTCCTCGGTATCTGCTGAAGAAGTAAGAGCGACAATTAGCGCTCTTGCTGAGTCTTTGAGTTTGCCAGACTCAAATCCGCAATTGAGCGATTATCTTGGCACGATTTATGCTGTTAACAGGGCCCGCTGGATGAAGTCACCAATAAAAATCTTCGTTACGCCTGGAGAGACGAAATCTGCATCTGAGGAGCAGTTCCAAGCAATCTGCCTGAAGGCCGCTGAACAATGGGCTGCTGCTACTGAACATCGCATAAGGTTCTCCGGGACAAACGAAAAAAAATCTGCAGATATTGTCGTCGATAGGACCGATCAACCCGAAAAAACTGGCGGTATCTACAGCAGCAGTGAACGCGGAGCAACGGTGCTTGATACCAAAAACAACATTATCACTCATGCACACATAACAATTCTCATATTGCCAATGCTAGAAAACGGCACCATTACTGACGAATTGATAATGAAATCTTGTCTGCACGAGTTCGGACATGCCCTCGGGCTGAGCACTCATTCCACAAATGTTGCCGACATTATGTCTCTGACAACTGACTCGCCGCTGCTATCGCCTGAGCTATCCGCTAGGGACAAAGCCACTATTTCAAAATTGTATTTTCAATCTACTTATCCCTGAAGCCGCAAATAAGCCCTCCGGGTGATCAATTCTTTATCTTTGTCTTCCATCTTATTTCCTCAAAGGTCAAAAATGATCTTGCAGGCAAATGGTCTACATTAACATCACAGAAAATCCCCATTACGATCACTGGAAAATCAGATCGAGCAGGTAAAAAGAGTTGATCAGGCTTCAGCTTCTTGGCAGGAGGTTCATCGTTATTGCCTTGGCTAACTCTTAAACCCGTCCCCGAGCAGTTTATGGATTCTAAACTTGAACTCTGGTATAGTTTCGCTCATTCAGCCGATGGAACGAGGACGTCCTTCGAAATGAGCAGTAATAAGCGGGTTTGCTTGAAACTAATGACGCTGATTGGTTTCTTTTGCAGAAATCTAATCGGGCTTGCTGTGCTGGTTTTAGCTGCAGCCGGGGCCGTTGTAGTTGAATTGCAGAACTCTAATTCGGCAATAGCGATGCCGCCGCCTCATCCGCAACCGCCGCCTCCTCCGCCACCACCAGTGCCACCACCGCCTCCCCCACCTCCACCGCCTCCGCGCATCATCATTAATCCCAACAACATAAACACCAACATCAACACCAATCCAAACGTAAACGGTGGACAACCAATAACTGGCGTCGGCCAGCTTCCTGTTGTTACAGATCAGACACGTGTGCAGGTTTATGCCCTTCAAAATATAGGCAGGGAATCGGTTTATCCGCCGTTTCTGATTAATCCCTCAGGCTTTATTTCACCCCCGGCACTTGATTCCGGTGTGCCAAGCTTTTTCGACAATACTCCGGTAATATCGAATGCCGGCGGTTTTCAGAGGGGCTTAAGGCTGCCCCAGCTTGCAGCCAAATCTTTGTCTCGAGCTAAAAACATGAAATCGGGCAAGAACAAAATTGCCGCTGTGCCCTCATCAGGATCAAGTGTGAGCGCAGGCAGTTCGATAGCCCAATTGAACCCCGGCTCCGTTGTTGTATTACATAAATCCGAACCACAAACCGTGATAACCAGCGCTGGAACCGCGGTATGCTCTGCGGGTACCTCGGCGTTCTTTTACGACAGGAACAATACAGTAGCTATTTATTGTCTCGATGCCGGCGGCAAAGACGAAATAAAAATCAATGTTGGCAAAAATCTCGTTTCCGTACTACCAGGACAGGAAGTTGTGATAACGCGCAACCAATCCGCAGAATTTACTCAAGTAAATCCAGGCGGGGGAATAGCTTTCAAGAATCCCCAGGCTCACAACCTGGACGGTGGCTATAAAGTATTCGATGCGCAAATCAATATTGCTTCTGCAATATCTGCCTTGAAACCCTTGAGAGAACGGCTTGTTTCAGGGGAGCCCGCTGATAAGAAGGCTCTACGACAAATTATAAAGAACGCGATCATTCTCAATCAAATGTAGCCGGGTAAGCCGCAGAGGCTCCAACAAAAACAGATATTGAATGCAGGTGCTCTGTCAATCTCAGGAATTCCGACATAACAAGATCGCTTTGCGGATTGCGGAGCTCGGATTTCGCAATAGAGAATAATTCAAGGTAACTCATCGTGCCTTTTCTGGCTGCGTCAATGATTTTTGCTGCCATCATGCCCAGCTCCAACGGTCTGGTTCTTTTATCAAAAGGATCGCGGTAGATTACCATCCATGTCTGACGTTTTCCTACCTTAGGCGGAACACTTTCCTCCCTGGAAATTGCCTCTACAATAGCCGCGATGGGAAATCGATAGTTTCGTAAATGAAGAACGGGGTTGACTAAGGGACGCCATTGCGCCAGCTGCTCGTCATTTTTCAGTATGGGTGCATGAGCGCCTGCATTAACTTCAGTATCACAGTCATAAAGTTCCATAGCCAGCCATTCGTAATCAGCCAGTTCCGGCAAAAATTTATACTTATTCCTGGATTGCTTGGTGTATTCGACGAACCGCTCACCCATGCGATTTAAATCAAAATGTGCAGGTGGAAAGCGTTTCACATAATCCATTACGATCCTGCTCCAATCATTTGCAAGCAGCTTCGCGCACAGGGGAAAGATCAAGGACATCACTTCGATGTATTTCGAGCGCATCATTGCTGCATAACGATTAATTCCTTCTGTATCTATTGCGTCTACCGATATGTCGGGAATGCTATCGAGCAGAAGTTGCAAGTCTTGCGACTTGTTGTTTTGGCAATCAGCTAGAACTTCTCTTGCTCTTTCGTCGGAGTATAGTTGGTGCATTGCTTCATTTAGTAGCTGCAGACTTGTTTGTTTTTCACCAACCGCGGTATGGGCTGGATTCTCTTTTGACAAAGCCCGGGCTGCGAATTTCTCAGGCGCGCAATTGGAATTTCTTGTGTTCCATATGCTTCTAATTTTTTCCAGCTCCTCCAGCAACTCGAAAAACTCGGGCAAGTTTGTTTCTCTTTCCAGCAATACAGCCTTTACCGGCACTGTTTGCAATACTTGTGATAATAAGTGATAGACCGGCTCCACCACCGCTGCGCCATGACTGTCAAGTATAAAATTCGCCAATCTCTCATGCCCGGCTACATGTATTTCCACTGTTCGTTCCAGCGGAATATTCTTCAGGAATTCATCCGTTTCGTAATTAAGATTGCAGGCGTTAACATATAAGTTATTCACGTCCAGCAGTAAGCCGCAGTCGGCCTGCTCCAACACCTCGGCAAGAAATTGTGCCTCGCTGAGTTCTGCACGAGGCATCTTCATATAGTAGGCAATGTTTTCAATCAGGAACGGACGCTCGATGTAATCTTGGACTCTCTTGATTCTCGAAACCAGGTGCTTCACTGCTTCACGAGACGGCGACAGAGGCAGAAAGTTGTGTACATATTTATTTTTGACAGTCGTAAAACATAAGTGATCGCTCCACCATGGCACATTCAGTTCATCAAGCAATAACTTCAGAGATTTCAAATAATCAAGATTAATCTCCTCTGCGCCTCCAATTGAAAGATTGACTCCGTGCGAAACCATGCGGAAATTAGTTGAAATCATTTGCAAATGTTCTCGAGCCAATCCGCCTTTACCTAAGAAATTCTCGGGATTGAACTCAAGCCAGTCTATTTGCGCCTTGTTTTGAATTATTTTGTCCGCTAGGTCTCGAACAAAGCACAATCCCACTCCGAGATTTGCTAGCGTTTTTTTCGTATCAAGAAAAGTCATGTCCGGTTCAGTTCTGTCCAGGAACCTGCTTTGTACTATTGTTTATTCGATTAACTGAAGGATTTTTAGTCGAATTTTTTGCCAAGAGGCGGCTTGTATGATTCACCGGGCACAGGGTGGAATATTGGCTCGGGAGGACGAATCGCATCAGTATTCGAATGCCCATAATTTGACGAAGTGCCATTAAACCAATCATACAAACGGTAACCCTTGTTCGCCAACGTCACCAGCATGTCTACAGGACCTCTCACTTCAACCGGTGATGGCGCCGTCAACACGGCCAATATCGGGTGTTGTTGATCTTGAATCAAATAGTTTACTTTCACAAAGTTAAAGTCACTAACTCGTTTCTCAGGGTCAACAGGCGACTCAGTGCCCCCACCAAATCCTCTGGTAGTGCGTAAAATCTGCTCGCCTGTTGCTAATGACTCTGCTTTTCCTGCGCTATCAGTAACGACTTGCATGCTCAGGATTGTAAATGCGTGATACCACTCGCCCATCTTGTCACCAGGAGCATTGCGCATACTTATAAGCTTACCTGCAAGATCTGCGTCTATATTAAACTCCTGAACTTTATTGGCCATGTCCGTTTGCGTCTTGTCAAAATTTGCATTATTTGGATCTGTGAAATTCGTTGAGTTAAGATTCTGCCTGATGTAGTTTGCATCATCTCTTCCTGATTTTGCCACTTCTTTCAGCAAGTTGTTTGCGGCTAGCACGGCCAGAGCATAATTGCCATTTGCTGCATCAAGGGCGAGTTTCATGACGTCTGCAGGCGCAAGATTACCATCGCTATTAATAATCGAGTTCTTTAATGTCTCTTGAATATCTACAGTCGCTGTTGCATAGGGGTTGCCTTGTTTGACTGAGACTGTGGGACGCTGATTCTGATCAAACTCAATATCAAAGTTATTGTTGAATATTGGAAGTACGTCTCTGACAATTGGAATGTTAGACGGGACGGTGAAATCGATATTGGGATAGTTCTTAACTACGTTGGCCAGGTCTGCGGCCAATTTAGGATCAGGTCCGTAGAACTTATCGCCGTCTTTTCCACTAAACTTTGCCGAATCGTTCTTAAGGGCATCTGCGTACTGCTGTTTGAGCTGCGCCAATTTTTCGGGATCAATCTTTGCTTTGGGTTGATCGTTGGTTGTTGCAACTTTACCTGGATCTGGCGAAGGATGTGGGGCAGGGCATTTAACAGCACAAGCAGATTGCGGTCCCTGTCCCGCCAGCTTCGATGCTGGACCAGTGGCAGGGTTGGCATCTTGCTTTATTTGCACTAAATGGCCGGTAAAGCTAATAACGCCCCCCCTGTCTTCGCTGAAGCAATATGAATAGTTCGGAGTAATCTGCTCATTGTTAAGAGACTGCTTTGCCCACATGTCTTCAATTTTTGATTTAGCCTGGGTAGAGGCCACTTTGAAGTTGTCAACAAGCTTCTTCTCTAACTCAACAATTTTCTGGATGTTCTCACCGGTTTTGTTTTGGATTGGAATTTCCTGTTTGTAGATACTATTAGCGCCTGCCAATACACTCTCATATGCGTTAAGCATTTTCTGGTATTGGTCTATAGATCTTACGAGAGCCTGGCGAGTCGAGGCGTCCATGGGAACACCTCCCATACGGCCGGATCTTAGTTGCTCTTTCATTCCATACAGGTAGCCGTTTACGTATGAGGCTGCTTCGGATGCGGCTCTGAGAGTGATGGTCGATGTTGTGCCTTCAAACGTAATTGAAACTGTGTCATCCAACCCTTTATCCAATTTGTAAAGCTGCTGTCCCAGCTTGCTATTCTCATCCTTGAGCTGCTGAATCTGTGCATTCACTACAGAATCGAGTTGATCAAGAATGCCGTCGCGAATTCTCTTATATTCCATGCCATATCGAGGGTCATCTTGCCACTTGCTGAATTGGTTGCTTGTTGAATTACCGGCGGTTTGCCATTTGGAGAACTCATCGTCAAAGGACGCTTTTGTTCCACCGAGAAGATACCCATCATTTCGAATGCTAGCGCCCGGCGTCATGTTCTGCAGGGCGCTTGGATTTCTGCCGTTAAGCAAGGCTGGGTTTGATATCGTCTGCGGAATTCCTGCATTATTTACCTGAGGAAGAACGTTTATGCCTGCCATGGGCAAGACCTGGGGAGGCGCTCCGATAGCTGCTGGAGCTACTGTCGGGACCATCGGAGTATGGGTGGGTGTTGGTGGGGTCGGGCTGACAGGAGTTACTGGGGTAACAGGAGCTATGGGCATGGTGGGGTGCGAACCAGGACAGCCTGATTGAGGGCTAGCCGACGCCGGCGACACGATTGCAACAACGGCGAACAAACCAAGGGGCGCCTTTGATGCCCAACGCTTCCTTTGCTTTCGCTTTTTCTCTTTAGACATGCAATGTTTCCTCATATCTTAAGCATCATGCTTTTATTCCCTGGCAAATCTTTTCCAAAACCCTTGTGCTGCCTTTATTATGCAGTGCTTGTGTTCCGCACTTATCTCAAAATATTGGAGCGATTAATTCGATAATTTTTCAAACAATCGAAGGAGCGAAATCTCTCGCAATGCCAAGCATGAGAACGGAAATGTCTACAATAAATCACGTTTTCAGCTTGTTAGTAAGTGGCCTTTTTGCTCTATGAATGATATCCGAGTAGCAGTGACATGAGTGTGACATGAATATTTTCGACCTCAAATCAACAACTGCTCAAATCGGCAAAAAATGGCTCTGTTAACCGCGCTGAGCTTGCTTGATCCTTTCTTATTTGCAGCACAAACAAATTAGTTCGCCCTCTTCTTGTTGTCAGGAGTGGTGATTGTGGCTGTTTGCCTAGCTTTTTCTGCAATCGTATATTATGCTTCTTCGAGTTACTAAATGTTTACTATTACCAATTAAGTACAGAAGACAGCATTTTGGGCTGCCGAAATGGGGGTTGTGAGCTTGACGGTTCTTGGTCTTAGAAATCAGCCAAATTGTCGCAACCTTTTGTGTGCACTTTTAGTTTCGTTATGCCTTTTGCCCGAATGCTTGCAAATGGCAAACGCGCAGTCGGTTCAAACTCAGAACCTTTCAGCAGGCCAATCCCTTCAGGCAAGCACCAGCACTACTCAACTTGCACAGGTGCCACCGCCCGTAACACCACTCAGAGAGGAGATCCCGAGCCCCAGCGTTCTTCCTACTGACCTAACGCCGCAAGTATTCTATGGAAAGAACGAAATTCTCAGTCGCGAGTTGCGTTATCGAGTTCTCCGGTCATTACCGGAACGACTGTGGTTCAACACCTCTACTGAAGTCAGCAACAGACTTGAAACGAACGTATTGATGACTCATGGTCATGGTTATGGCGATTATGTTTTCCGCGTGCTTCCCAGTGCAACTGTGGGCTGGAATATTTTCAGTAAAACAAGCGCGTACTGCAACTATTTCATGGTCAAAGATGTTTTTACCAGGCAATATGAATTGAATAATCCGACTACCCAGTCAGTCGGCATGGGACTCAGGCACGATCTTCCGACCATGCTGAATAATCGCCTGGCTACGCAGCTCGATGTACAAGTTCGTGAGCTCTGGCAAGCTTCACATTTGCGCCAGGCAGACATGTTGCCGACGCTCAACCTTACTTACTTTCACAGCAATTCAGTTGTTCTTTTTGGAAGCACTGTTCTTCAAATGAGAAGCAGAAATATTTTCCAGGCAGCTACGCGAGAACTTGATCCGTTTTACACGGTGGGAGCCGTCTTTCGTCATGGGAAATGGGTATTTACAGCCAGCGACACACTGGTAACCAACTTCCGCTCGCCACCTTTTCATTATTCAATTCCCGGCAAAGGTAACTGTTCAATGATATGTGATTTTGAACTTGCACATCCAATAGCGAACCGATTAAAAGGAGTCGTAGCATTCGTCCGCGTTGAACCCGTCTTCAACTGGAGTTCTCATAAGATTGGTGGACTGAGCGGCAATGATGTTCGAGTTTTCGGTGGCATTCGATTTGCTGCGAGCAAACCATCGTACACAGCATCTGTAGACAACATAAGAGATCAGTTGATAAAGCAAGAGATGCAACGGCGAAAGTCTTCGTCAAGTTCGCTGAATGATCCAGGCAAGGGGACGCCAATTGCAGAGGCCGAGTCTTCTGCACTCTGAATATTTAACTGAGGGTTCGGCACTTAGGGTTCGAACAAATTTAAGGTAAAGCATCTTCTGCAAGTTCAGAGATTTCTGGCTGAGCTGCCAATCCGTGAAATTTAATCTTTGAATGGGTCTGGCTGAGATCTGCCCAAATCAGATGGCTATTTATAGAATAGGGAAGATTACCGCTGGACAAGGGTCTCGCCCGGCACTTAAAAACCTGTCTACAAGTGAGTTCTCGACATTTTATCTTCCTGTGGGAATCTTACGAACCCCATGGGACAAACCCCAATAGGCCCACTCCCTCTAATAACTTAAGCTGTGCTCATTCTCCCCGGATCACTTCTCCTATCCGTTTCTACCGTTGGCATGAGCAAGTTAATGAATCGCAGGGTTTTAATAATCACAAGTTGTTTTCTCTATCTGCTGAGCACAGGCACACAATGCCCGGCTTACGCAACCAAGCTGAATGCACGTCCACTGCCTTCAGAGCGTGAACTCAAAGATTTCGAGAACAGCCAATCTAGCGTTCCTACAGTCAGCCGCTTCTCCCGTCGCATGGACTATCGCGAAGAAGAGAAGGCAAGACAAGAGCAGGCAGAAGCCGCCAGAAAAGAAGCTATTGAGAAAGCCGCACTGGCTGAAAAAGAACAAGTGAGCGCCAGCAAAAAAGCTCAGCAGGCCGCACTTGATGCCAACAATCGTGGTGTCGCGTTCGGCAAACAAGGACGCTGGACCGAGGCAATTGCAGCTCACGAGTTAGCTGTCCAGCAAGATCCTGGCAACAAACAATATCGCATCAACCTCTCCGCAGCACGTTGTGCTTTTGGTCAAGCCCGTCTGGCAGCCAAAGACTACGATGCTGCCGCCGGACTTTTCCGCAAAGCACTTTCTGCTGCTCCGGATAATGGACTGGCCACCAAGCTTCTCAACGAAACCATGAGAAAGCATGGTCAAGATCCGGGCTCTGTTGAAGAGCGCCTGGGCATAGGCGATCAACTCATTATCGTCAACGACCTCGAGTCCGCTCTTGTTGAATACCAAATCGCTGTGCAACTCGAGCCTTCCGCCCGCACTTATACAAGAATGGGCGATGTAGCAATGCGCTGTGGACAAATCACCACCGCCGCCAACTGGTATCATCGCGCACTCGAGAAAGATGCCAACTTTGCTCCGGCGCACAGACAGATGGGTCTTGCTCAACTGCACATGCGCGACAACACAGGCGCTGCTGCTTCATTGAGAAAAGCCGTCATAATCGATCCTAAAGATGCAACCGCAGGATCAACCCTCGTAGATATTTGGCGCAGACAGGTTGCTGCCAACCCGCTGCTGGCTGAAAACCACCTCGGACTCGCTGGTGCTCTGCAACTCACCGGTGACTTCAATGGTGCTGAAGATGAATACAATAAACTGGCTGCCCTCGAGCCAGGCAACCCTGGACTCCCGGCAGGACGCGCTTCCCTTGCCAGAGCCAGACAGCATGGTGCTGCTGAAAAACATAAGACCGCTGCCGAAACACTATTTAATCAAGGACTGAAGCGCGAAGCACTTGCTGAGATTTCTCAAGCAGTGATGATGGAACCGAAAAACGCTAAGTACCAGTTCCTTCTTGGCGAATGCCTCGAAGCAAACGGTGACCTGCGTGGCGCTCATCAAGCTTACATGACCTGCGTTCTTATCGACCCCGAGAAGAACGGTGAAGCTGCATTCCGCATGAAAGAAATGCAACGTGGAAATTCGCTGAACGTCGCTCCGATGGCTCAGCAACAACAGCCACGCTTCGCTGCACCGCAAATGCAGCAAGCACCATTTATGCCGGCACAAGCAGCTCCTCAGCAAATGCCTCAGCAAATTCCGCAACAGATGCCGCAGCAAATTGCACCAGTTCAACAGCCAGTGGCACAGAATTTCCAGAAGAACGTTTTTGAAGCAGGCGCCGGCATTCCGAACAATGCAATCGCCAAAACACAAGCTGGTTTCATCACACACAATGAAAGCTCAGCTGTGCCGAATATGCAGCAAGTTGCAGCTCAAATTCCGCCGGCGCAAGCCGTCCCAGCTGCACCGGCATTCGACGCAAACACTTTGATCCTGGCTAAGCTCGATGAGCTCGAAGCAGCCAAAAATTACGACAGCGCAGCAGCTGTGCTTCGTGAAATCTTGAGCAAGAATCTTCAAAACGCCGATGTGCACCATCGCCTGGCAGTCGATCTGCTGGCTGGAGGAAATGTCGCCGATGCAATTTCCGAGTTTCGCATAGCTTCAGCTCTGAAGCCAGGCAACAAAGAGTACGCTGGAGACCTTGCTCGTGCAATGGAAATCCACAAGCGCTCCCAGGAACAAGAGAGTGCTTTTGAAGAAGCTGCACCTGCAGCTTCGGGAAAAGAGGTGGCTGCTAAATGACCTTTTATTTCCAACCGCCAGATCTAGCTGAATTCCCGAGACGCTCCTACAGAAAGTTTCTCGAAGAAACGCTCGGCAATCTGTTCTCGCAAATTTCACCAATCGGCAGTGATTTTAGCTCACGCTACGAAATCTCCTTCATCGGACCAGACGGCAAAGCACATTGGAGATTCGAAGACTACGCCGCTGATTCCGGCTATCCGACTTCTCCTGAGCATGCGCGCAAAGCCAACATGACTCATGCAAAAAGACTTCTTATGGACGTCATGCTCCGCGACACACAAACCGGCGTCTTGAGAAAGTCCACCTGCTACATGGGCGATGTGCCCGTCATCACGGACAGAGGAACATTCGTAATCAACGGTTCTGAGCGTGTAGTTCTCGGACAATTGGTTCGTGCTCCTGGTGTTTATTTTTCGGGACCGAACGGAACGGTCTACAAAGCTCTCATTCTCGGTGAGCTTGGCGCACCTATCAGTTTTGAACTCGACCTCGAAACCGGCACAGGCAAAACCAGCCGTGCAAAATGCCGCATCAAAATGCCGAAGCGCGGTTGGGTTTCCGCCGTTACAGTTCTTACCGCCATGGGCGTTGATTGGGCAGTATTGCAAAAGCGCATTCTCCCCTTGCTCGAAAAGAATTGCATTGAATACAAACAAGTCACACAAGCTGAAGCTCTTTCTGTTCTCGGTAGAGCCTGGAAGCCAGACGGTGTTGGTGGCGTTGGTTCAGGTAATGCTGCATTACAGGAAATTTCAGACCGCCGCCGTTATTCACTCAGCTCACTTGGTCGCCGTCGCTTCAACGAGAAGTTGGATTGCGATTCACGTTCACTCCAACTGAGCAAAGAAGATATCCTCGCTGTTGTGGAATACCTGCTCAACCTGCCACTCGGCAACGGCAGCACCGATAATATCGACAGCTTAGAAAATCGCCACCTCCGCGGTGTCGGCGACATTCTCACCCGTGCAGTGCGCCCAGCTCTTGCTCAAATGGTGAAGTCCATCCGCACACGTTTGGAACTGCACGAAGAAGAAGAAGAGATTGGCAGCCCCAACGATTTTGTTGATGTTCGCCCATTCGTGAACGCAATAAACAAGTTCTTCGCAGGCAATCCGCTGGTTCAATATCTCGACCAGCAGAACCCGCTTTCCGAGCTTTCACACCGTCGTCGTATTACCTCCTTTGGTCCTGGTGGAATCGATCCCAACGCCGCACCATCGGAAATGCGCGATGTGCATCCAAGTCAAATCGGTCGTGTCTGTCTGGTTGAATCACCAGAAGGCAAGAACTGCGGTATGGTGTCCTACATGGCTACATTCTGCCGCATCGACGAAGATGGCTTCATGACTGTGCCTTATCGCAAAGTTATCGACGGCGTCATCACCGACGATGTCGAATACCTCACACCGAAAGACGACAGAAAATATACACTTGCACCGCCTGATACCAAAGTTCAGGGCAACAAAATTTGCGGACCCTTTGTTTATGCTCGTCGCGGTGAGACATTCTTCAATGTCGAGCCATCGGATGTAGATTACATCGGTATCGCACCACAAGGATTTCTTTCGGTAGGTTCTGGCCTCATTCCCTTCCTCGAGCACGACGATGCCAACCGCGCGCTCATGGGTGGTGGCATGATGCGTCAGACTCTGCCTCTCATTCGTCCTGAGCGTCCCCGCGTCGGCACCGGTATGGAGAAAATCGTTGCCAGATCGTCCGGACACTCAATCATCGCAAGACGTGCCGGCACTGTGACGAAGGTGAGCGGTAACGAAGTCAAAGTAACACAGGCATCCGGCGAGGCTCGCACCTATCCGCTTATCCGTTACGACAGAACAAATCAGAACACAATTCTCGACCAGCGTCCCGCTGTAAAAGTCGGTGACAAGGTAGAAGCTGGTCAAGTAATTGCTGATGGTCCTGGTATCGATAAGGGTGAACTGGCGCTTGGTCGCAACTTGCTCGTTGCTTTCGTTCCCTGGAACGGACAGAACTACGAAGATGCTATCGTGCTTCGTCGTGGTCTGGTGCGCGATCACAAACTGAGCCACATCGAAATTGAAAAACATTCAGTCGGTGTGCACCAGACATTGCGCGGACCAGAAATTTTGACACCAGAGCTTCCGAACGTGTCCGAGAAGGATCTCGAGCACCTCGATGAAAGAGGCATCGCAAAAATCGGTTCTTACGTCGAGCCTGGCCAAATTCTGGTATCAAAACTTTCACCGAAAGAAGCAAAAGCACTCAGCGCTGAAGAAGAACTGCTGCAAGCAGTATTCGGAAAAGTCGCTGAAGAAATGGCAGACACCAGCCTTCGCGTTCCGCATGGTTCTGGTGGTCGCGTCATCGATGTGCGCATCTTCACTCCAGAAACAACACCTGAATTGAAAGCTGGTGTCATCTGCGAAATCGAAGTTTTAATTGCAAGACTCTGCCCGGTTGAAGTAGGCGATAAGCTCGCTGGACGTCACGGTAACAAAGGTATCGTTTCAATCATCGTTCCGGATGAAGACATGCCTTACCTGCCGGATGGCACACCGGTAGACATTTGCTTGAACCCACTCGGCGTGCCAAGCCGTATGAACGTTGGACAGGTATTCGACACACAACTTGGTCTTTATGCATCAGTGTTGAATCGCTATTACCGTATTCACCAGTTCGACGAATCAATCAGTCCCGATGCATCATACAATTGCGTCAGCGAAGCACTCAAAGATGTACGTAAATTGCCAGGCTACGAGTGGCTCGGTGAAGACGGCAAAGTTACATTGTACGACGGAAAAACTGGCGAAGCATTCGATCGCCCGGTGCTCGTCGGACGCCAGTACATGCTCAAATTGAACCAGCTCGTTCTGCACAAAATCAATGCACGTTGCGGATTGGGCGGACCATACGCAGCCGTCACGCAACAACCTGTTGGTGGAAAAGCCAACCACGGCGGACAGCGCATGGGCGAAATGGAAGTATGGGCAATTCAAGCTTATGGTGCCGCAAACATTCTGCACGAAATGATGACTGTGAAGTCCGACGATATTGAAGGACGCCACCAGATTTACGCAGACATGGTGCAAGGCAAAGAACTGCAGTCAGGTAAGCGTACAGCCGCATTCGATGGACTCTGCTGTGAAATGCGCGGACTCGGACTTGAAGTTACACTCGGTAAAGTGCTCGATATTGAAGAGCCGATTGAAAGCAAGTCTTGCGCACGCCGCGACCGCAACAACAGCAACGTCAAAGCCAAGAGTCTCGAAGAAGAATATCAAGTCAGCCATGTCGATGAGCTCGAAGAAGACGGCAAGAAGATGCTCGAAATTCCAGCCGGCGACTACGAACCGATGGTTCGTCCTGCCGCAGAGCCAGTGCTAGTTTCGCTCGGCATGGGACGCAATGCCAACAAAACCAAGTTTGATATGTCGGAAGAGCCTCTCATCGATGACATCGATGAAAATATTGAACTCACCCTTGTCGATGATTTCATCGATTCGGAAACCTCCGACATTCTTGCCGAAATGCAAGGAGTACAAGCCGACCTCCAGCAAGCACATACTTCAGTCAAAGATGCACCCGCTGCCGAAGACGAAGACCTCAGCATTTGCACATTGCAAATAGACAACGAGGACACAGGCAATTTGCTCGGGTCTGATGCAGCAAGAGCCGCAGCCCGTGCTGTACGTTCAAGCCTCTGGGGCGATGAGCCTCAGGAAACAAATGATTTCCCATCATTTAGTGAATTGAGTTCATTATCACAACAACTCTCACAGCTTCTGCTCGGTGAGCCCAGTAAAGAGACAGACAAAATTTTCTCCGACGAAGACCTCACCGTAACAACAAACAAGGAATAGCAAGAACATGGTAGACGAGATAGCAAAAAAGAAAAGAACGCTAAGGCAAGTATGCCTGGTGATGCTGGGCGCAGGGGCGATTTCAACGCTCATGCCGGCAGCCTTTGCTGACTACGCCGAGTGTCTCGGCGGACCTCGTCAAACTGATACGCTGCGTAATCCACTTGTTCCAGGAGCACCACATGGAGTGCCCGGCCAGCAAGTTGCAGCAGTTCCTCCACCGATTGGAAGTGGATGTATTGCACCAGGAGTGGTGCCCGGTGATGTGGGCAACACTCGCGTTACAAGTGGTTATGCCGACCCGACACATGGCAGCATTTTCCCAGCTGGTGGCTCTCAATTTTCAAAGGGACCAGGACCTTATGTACCTGCTGCTGGTCGTTATCCCACCAAGAACGGTGGACAGCAAGGAATGTACGACTGGGGTCAGGGTGCCCGTTACGGAAAAAACACCCAGGAATGGGGTGGCGAAAATAACGGTCAAACAACTTATGAAGGCGGCTGGGAACAGTACGGACAGCGCCGCTATGACATGGGTCAGGGAATGTTCGGTCAAACGACATATCAAGGCAACAACGGAATGTTCTGGGGTCAGCAGAGATACGAGTCCGGCGGCAAGCTGAATGGTATTCCTACATATGATCCTGGAATGGGCAATTATGGTCAACGCAGCTATGACTACGGTCAAGGGCTCGCCGGACAGGGCACCTACCAGGGCGCCTATGGAAATTACGGTCAGAAGACTTATGAATATGGTGCAGAATCGTCCGGTCAAGGCACTTATGCTGGCACCGCCGGTAATGGCGGACAGCGCCGTATGGACAACGGTGGTGGTGGCTACGGCGAGCGTACTTATGAATACGGTCAAGGCAACGGTGGCACACAGCTTTACTCTGGTAAGACAATTGGCGGCGGACAACAAACTTTCGACAACGGGCAGGGTAATGGCGGAAAAAAGCTTGGTGATGGTGGCGCCGGAAATGGTGGCACCAAAACTAACGATTTCGGAAGCGAAGCCCCCGGCAACAAAATCGAGAACGAAGGCGGCGCCCGCCAGGGTGGTCGCGGTACCACCAACAATGGTGGACCACGCTCCGATGCACGAAGAAAAAACGACAATGTTTTTTCGCATCAGCCTCAATCAAACAACTACGACTTTCAAGGACCACTCCCAACAGTTCGCACATTTTGCCGCTACCTGGTCATTCTTGGTGTAGTTGTCGCTACAATCTGGGTTTCCATGGCAGCTGTGTCGGTAGTCATGGGCAATCGTAACGGTCCAGAAAGAGTTGTCGGTGCCGTCGGCGGCTTGCTGCTGCTGCTAGCCGGCTACACTATCTGGAAGATCGTCCAGATGAATACTTTCCATGCAAACACAACCGGCTTCTGGTCTAACACTCGCGGTATGGCGCAACAACGTCAACAAAATGGACCGGTTAATCCACCAACCACGTTTGCTCCTCCGGAAGATCCGGGTCAAACTCAACCGGCTCCAATGCCTGGTGGCAATCAGATGGATCAACGCATGCGCGGCGGTCCCAACAACTACAGACCAGTAAATCCAAAGACTCCAAACATGTCACAAGGACCCTACAATTACCGTCCGCAAGGATTGTACGAAGGGCACCCACATGGTCCAGACAGAGTAGGCAGTTACGATATCCCGGCGCAGGGTTTCGTTCCAGAGCCACCCCCGTCACCTGTAATCAATCCAAACAGATAATGGGAGAAACACCAAAAAAACAAAGCCCAATGACGGTTTTCCCCGTCCCAAACGAGACCAAAAAACGGTAAATACATAGTATGGAAATCCAGGCAAAAAGAGGACAAATGGCAAAGCGCATGATCATGATAATCGTGACGCTCACGGCCACCTTGCTGCCGGCGAGCGCGGCATATCCAGAACCGCCTCGTGAGGATGTCTTTGGTCGCACCACTGCTGCCTCACCGACGTCGAGACCACCGATTCGCGGGCACGCCAGTGCTAATAGTGTGCGCATTGCTCCTTCGGCTCCTGTTCCGGACATGCCACGGATGCCCGTTAGCGCAAGCAGCACCCCACAACAGTGGTTTGATGCGTTTGATACTTATGTTATGAAGCTTGGTCCTGGTTACGAAGATCGGCTGGTCATGAGAACCGAATTCAACCAAACAGTAGAAAGAGTTACCGCATTTTGCAATACAGCATCCAAGATTGCCCGTAACTACAGAATATTGTCCAAAACTGTAAAGTCGCTACCTATGCCGCTTTCAATGCCTGACTCTAAGGTCAAACTCTATAGAGATCAGATGGCAGAATGGTATGGTGACTCAGCTCAAGTGTTTGAGGATATGGTTCGACCTCGTCCTGCTGCTCGGACGAAGGAAGAGTTGAATTCAATGATCAATGATATTAAGTCTCGTTCTGATGGTCTTACGGAAAAACTTGCCATTCTGCAACAGATGGATCAAGAGATTCGCCGGGACTATCATGTCAATCCTCCAAAGAATGACGATGCTCTTGGAAACTATACCGGACATCACTGAGCAAGTCTCTTGCTTCCCGCGCTAACACCAAAAACAACTCCTAGAGGACTCCACCAATGGCCATCCAATTAAGCGAACGAGACATGATGATCTTCAAGTTCATTGAAGAACATTATGTACTGCTCGAAAAGCATATTGCCTGGTTCATTTCATGCGATGAGAAACCAGTTTTGATTCGCGACAGACTACGCAAGCTCTTCTATCTTGATTATCTGCTTTGTCAGCGTCATGCCGGAAAGCTTCCCTGGTGGACCACGCCAACAAAGCCCCTGGTGTACATGCTTTCACCAATGGCACGTGGAATGGTCTCCGGTATTGATTGTGAAATGGATCTTGCCGACACCACAGTTCAACGTCACCTTTTGGAAGTCGCAAACCTGCGCATGATCTTCCTCACTGATCAGAAAGCCGGTTTGATTTCCGAATTCGTATGGAACACGGTTCCATCAACAGATGGACTTGCCACCATATGTGCTACCGTTTCCTTCAAGCGGAACAACAGCAATCACAGGGCTGCACTCGTCAATAATATCGGCCTCGCCTCTGAAAAGGTGCGCGCCGCAGCAGAAAAGGCTATAGCAGACGGAACCGCTGACATGATCTGGATTATCTCCAGTGATGATGCGCAGCAAGAAAAATTGCAGCAAGAACTGAGCAGTTCTTCTGTAGCAAATCGCATTGCTTTTGCAACTCACCAGGAAGTTTACAAATCTGGCGTGGTGAAGAGCAAGTGGCAGAGCGTGGGCAAGCAATTCGCCCCGGTAATCGCAGAATCTGTCGTCACAAGCATAGATATGGCTTGGAATCCAACAATGGCAAGTGCGTAAATAATTGGCGTTATTAGCACTGGCGGCGGAACAACAAATATCTATCGACAAGTATTGCCACAGGCGATACTTGTCGTGTCTTTTTAATGCTAGGTGAATCAAGGCTTTGTCAGAAAAGAATTTATTGACACCCCAGCATATGTATGGCATATTAAAACCTGGTCTGCCTGAAAGAAATCTGGAATCTGCTTTTAGAGCAATTATCCGGAGTGCGACCGCGCGGACCTTTCAGCTATGCGATTTATTCGCGGATCTGGAGCGGGATGCTGGCATCCGCCACCGCTGGTGGTTGTTTGCCGGGGAGGGCCCCCCTTCTCGCAATTTCCACGACCCGCTACAAGCGTTGCCATACAGGCGCGCCAACTGCTGCATATTTCTCGCTTTGAGCAACTCAGCCATCTCAGCCTGACGGCAGAATGAAGGCGATTTTTGGTCCGGCCGGCTCAGGTCCTTATGCTGGCGTTAATGCATAAATCGAAAGCGGGTTTCCTGTTAAGATTGACCCTGGATGGAAGAAAAGCTAGAAATTGAAAATAGTGAAGAACTTGCAGAAGTGCAAGTCAAGAAGTCTGGCAAGCCTGACGCACTCGCAGAAGAACTGCTAGACGCGCCGCTGGTACATGGCGGGCTCTGGAAGGCAATCTGGCTGATGTCATGGCCGTTGCTTATAAGCACTTTTGCAATGTCTACGGTAGGGCTGATTGATGTTCAAGTCGCCGCCTATCTCGGCAAATCAGCCCAGGCAGCCGTCGGTCTTTCCGAAATGGTCATTTTCATCTTCATGATCTTCATCATGTCTATTGGCGTGGGAACGACAGCCGTAGTCTCTCGCGAATTCGGTGAGGGCAATCGAGAAGGCACCCTGACAGGAACCGCGCAGTCTTTACTGGTGTCCGTAGTTTCTGGAATTATTCTTGCACTACTTGCGTTGACCTGTGCAAAATACTTGCTGCCGTTATTTGGTAGGTCGCAAGAAGTTATCGAGCAGGGCTACCCTTACCTGGCTATATTCGGCTTGTATATGCTTCCTTTCAGCGTAATTAGCATAGCAGGAAACGCTTTTCGTGCAATTGGAGACTCGCGAACACCATTGATCATTGTCTTGTGCGAAGTCGCTATAAACATTGTTGGCGACTATGCCACTGTCTTGGGCAATTGGCCTGTTCCCGGCTTGGGGATTCGTGGTATAGCAGCATCAGCTGTGGTATCAGCTTCGGTGGCAGCTATCGCGACGATAATCTTGCTATACAGATCGCCACTCAAGGAAAGCCTCTTCCGCTTGAACAAATTCGAATGGAGCTGGCAGAAGCGAATTCTTGGTACCGGCCTGCCTTCTGCTGTTCAACGCTTTGGCTGGACTGGAAGCACATTTGCTGTTTTCTACATTCTTTCGTTTGTTAAAGATCACATCGCGGCACTTGCCTCATGGACTATTGGTATGCGTGTAGAAGGAATGCTCTTCATGCCGCTAATGGCTCTCAGCCTTGCTGTATCATCTATTGTAGGTCAGAATCTTGGTGCCAAGCGAGAAGATCGCGCCATCAAGGCTGGTTGGAATGTCACCATATGCGGTGTAATTATGATGGTGATAATGGGCGCCGTCATGTTTTTTGGAGCAGACATTATCGCTTCAACCATGAGCCATGATCCAACCACAATAAAATTCACTACAAGCTACCTGCGCATCAATGCCTTCTGTGAACCTTTCCTTGCCGTCGCCATGGTCCTGATGGGCGCAATGCAAGGCGCAGGCGACACTCGCATGAACATGTGGATATCCCTCTTCTGTAACTGGGTTGTCCGCCTGCCGATCGCCTGGTATCTCGCGATTACTCTCGGCATGGGCACAAACGGAGTCTGGTACGCCATGGTGAGCTCGGTAATCATTTGCGCGCTGCTCTGCACTGTGCGCTACCAATCCAGACGCTGGTTGCAAGCTAAGGTTTAAGTCTTGATCTTTGAATTCTGTGGTTTGAATAGCTCTTCTATCTTCTGTTCAAACGATTCTTTTCGGCAGACAACATACTTAACCCTAAGCTGAGGCGCTAATTGCGTTCTTAAATTTAGGCAGCCTAAAATGCTGGGGTTGGGAAAAGCTATGGCTAAATACAAATCGGAGCTCTGCTTGCTGATGGGTATAGCTCTTAGGGTTCGGACTTTTAATTCTGGCAAAATCTGAAGGCAGCTTTGGCTAATTCTTGTGTTCTTGATTTCAAAATAACGAAGATTGGTACGTGTTTCTATTTCGTAGAGTGAGAGCGTCCCGCGTGCTTCTAGCAGATGAGCCGTTTCTTCAGTTTGCTTGGCAAACTTTTTCATAGCTATTTCATCATCAGACAGCATCATGCAATAACAATCCTTACAAACTGTAGGGCCGAATTCTAGATCTTGAGAAAGACAATTAGTTTTTGGATGTTGGCAAAGCAGGCAAATCGAAATTTTTTGTTCCCAGAAGAATGATTCTTTCCTCTTCGATGCGCTATCAACCTGCCTCCTCTGGAGCTTGTGTAAATTCAATCTTGCTTCAAAAATTTGAACACTCGCAGGTATTCCCGGTGCCGTAGTCTTGTATTTTTTCCTCAATTCCTTGTGGAGCTTTAGGGCAGTTTCTTTGGGACCGCTCTCGAGGCAGACTATTCCATAGAGCCCCAGATATTCGTTTACGAAATGAGCATCAAATCCTTTGATTGACTTGGCTGTAAGAATAATACGTTCAAACAAGATGTGTAGATCAGCCATCCGCGCTGTATAATACTGCATTCTCTCATTGTAAAATGGAAGAACGTCTGCAGGAAAATGTTGTGATTGAATTTGGAAGCGTTCTTCTGCCTGCCAAGCTTCAAACAAAAATCTGACGGCAAGTTCGTACAACCATCTCATCTCTTCAAATTTGCGATCTGTCTTTGTGGATAAAATATTGAGAAGAGCATTGCTAATCTTCAACCCAAGCTCAAGCGATAAAAGGCCATATTGGTAGAGAGTCATAACGTTTTCAAGATCGCTCGGAGGCATGGTATCTTCGCACTTGCAAATGTGGGCAAGCCTATCCAATGCCGAAAGCCAAAGATCATCGGGCAAGCAAGGAAAATAGGAAATGAGCATGCGAGTGAGGAAATGGACATGCTCAGACTCATTCATTCTTGCATGGAATAATTCATAGAAGTCTCTTGAGTCATAATATAGTGCTTGCGTATTCGTATACTCGACTCGTGCAAAGACCTCCAAAAGCAAAGGAAATAAATCCGTGTGATTTCTTTGTCGATTCTCCTTTTCAAAACAAATAATTCGAGGAATGATTTTCCAAACTTCGCTGTAGGAGGCTGCTTGCCGAATGCAAGAAAAAAATCGTAATTTAAGAGATTCCTGTTTTTCTAGAATAAGCGGATCGTCTCTTAAAATAACGGAAATTGCGCCAATGAGCGCTTCGTCAGTAAGGGATTCTCGGAGGTTTTGTTCGCCACGTGAGAGCAACTTTTCCAGTTTCTCATGTGGAGAAAGCCGTGGCTCACTCAAGTCCTTCTTCTTTAGGGCTCTTGCGTGAGCATAAGCGTCCAAATGGTATTGTTCTGGTATCTTATTGATTACCTCTGTGATTTGGTAAGTAATTCGATCCTTTAGGCCGAAATCTGTTCGCGCTTTCCTGCACTGTTGCAATTCTTCCACAAGTTTTTCTCTAAGACCCAAATATGTCAAAGCATCGGTCATGGCTTTTACAACATATTCGGTACTGGTTGTCTCTACATCACGGCTGGAAAGTAGAGATCTTATAACAATCTTTGATAGACGGAATGCGTAGTCGGGTTGTTCTATTAGTCTGAAGTGATCGAAAAGAGCCGCAGCGTAGTAGTCTGCTTTTGATGAAAAGACTTTTGTTGATGTGCTTAAATCATCGAAAACGCTGTTGAGTACAGCCCAGCCACTTTCCACTGAGCCTGAGCGTATATCCCTGAGCCCTTGCTTGATCAGAGTTGCAGGCTCTTTGTCTTCCATTACAAGACCTTCTTGATGAACCCTTATCAATTATGAGTGAAGTGTGGGTGTAAGAGCAAGATTTCTCATCCTCATGCATGATTCTCTCGTATAGAGTTGTAATGGCAGAGACAGCCATACAGGATTAGCTGGCGTTTCCGTGAATCCCTAATTCCCATGGCAGAGGGTGCTTAATTCTGCAGCCAAACACGTAATTGCCCACATTGCGGAAGGGGGGCAAGGGGCCTATATTAAGGATGCTGTTTAGGGTTGATGGTATGGACCATAACAAGATTAAAGAGGGTGCCGAAGGACAGCACTCGCATGAGCAGGAGAATGCTGCGGCTAATCTCTGGAAGTCCAGCGTCTCTGACCAGGATTTTATGAAAGAAGATGCCATAGCCAAAAAGGCTGCTGATGCAGTGGCACAGCAGGATGGATATAACGGCGCAATTAAATCGGCAGTTGATGCAGAGTCGAACTGGAAGCGTGCTTTTCCGGATGGAGCTTCTGCTGTTTCGATGGACCAGCTTAAAGCACGATTGAACGATTCGTCGGTAGACGCCCATACCAGAGGGTTTTTGCAATTTGTTCAAGACAACTTTGATAAATTGTCGGGGTTGACTTCATTAAAAGATAAGCCTGAAGCAGGCAAGCTTAATGTAACGGACGTGGCTTGTGCCGGTGCCCTGAACGAAATCTCTCCCGAGCATATGCAGTCTGGAGTCAAGTTCTTGCAGGACAAGTTCTTTGAGTTATCTGGCATGGATAACAAAGTCACAAGAGATCGCGTTGAGAAAATGTATTGGGATCACTCCTTCAAGTTATTTCCCAAGGAAACTCAGCAAGACATTTTTGACTTGATGAGCGTAATGAAGAGCGCCGATCAGCGTCCAGAGAATTTCCCGCAGGGCAAGAAGGGAAAAACTGCCTTATCTGATGAAGATGCCGGAAAGTTGGATGGCAAACAGCTCGCTGATAACTTGCGAATTCAAGCTTTGCAGAAATGGATTTATGGAAAGAATGCCCAGGGCTTTGATTCGGCTACCCTGGGCAAAGATGCGCTGACCCAGTATCAATTGGCGAGCAAACGCTATTCTGAACAGAGTTCCAAGCTGGAATCGGTTCTTAGCAAGTAGCTTAGCTGCATTTGCCTTTCCAGCTGAATAGCTAGCGCAATCTGCGGGTGATGGTTTCAATTTCGCCGTGGCGGTCCGAACCGGCACCAGCTTTGGTGTTTATTCCGGCGCTAAAGGCAGAGTCAAATGTGACCACCTGCTTTTGCGAACCGGCCGGGAAATCCAAAATTGGTGACTTATTAAGTGAATTCACTGCCGCAATCAAACTCTGTTTGAAGCTCGCATTAGGATTATTGCATTTCAAGATTTGCGCTTCAATGCGTCTGCCACGAGTAGCGGTGAGCCTTAGAGTCGCGTCGCCAGGCTGTTCTCCACGGTTCCAGTTTCTGTACATTGCAGCGGAAACGTTTTGATACCACTGGTCCCAGGTAATGTTTTGTTCCGTGTAAACAGGTGTCACTACGGGCGGTGTCATTTGCTGTGCAGGAGGAACGGACCACCCTATGTTCGTTCTGGGGTAGCTCACTTGCGAGTACATGCTTGGGTCAACCCGCAGACTGTTTGGATCGAAATACGGGCTCCAATCCAAAGCGAAGTTACTTTGCTGGTAGTAACGTCTATTTCTGCGTCCACCAAGTCCTGGTCCCCAGTCGTCAACCCACCACCCTTTTATGCTCCAAGCGAAATTTGGTGACATTGTTATACGGCTGAGGCTTTGATCTACCGACATATTCGGAGACGCCCATCTAGGTGCTGTCTGAGGTGCTTGTTTTGTTAGCACGAAGTTGTTTGCACTGAGTGCCTGATCAAACGTTTCGTCTTGTGAGGTTCCCTGCAAAGGTTGCTGCCCGGACAAAACTCGGACCGATCTGTTCAGCGGATCATCGCCACTCATCGGTCGAAGTAAGTGCAAGCCCTTATCGTAATCCTGAATACGCCCTTGCAGTGTCGTAGTTGATGTCTGTCCTCTGAGAAAATTCGTGGAAGCGCCGGAGTTGAAAGTATTTACATTGCCCCGGAGAAAGCCGCTGCTGTCGAATCCGGCTACTCCTGCTTGCAGATTACCTGGGTAATTGCTTGCATTTGCTCTGAAAGGATCGCTTGCGAAGTTGCTTGCACCTGATCTCAGCGGATTGCTTGCGTAGTTAGCTGAACCTGCTTTCAGCATATTGTTATTTGCTGATCCCTGAAACCATGTGTCGGTGGTGCTTAAGCTACCTTTCAGGTAGTCGCCGGAATTGCTAGTCGGAGCGCTTACCGGTCTGCTGGCACTGTAACTTCCACTGTAACTGCCGTTGTCGTTCTCCTCAATCTTCCAGGTTTGGTTGGAGGTTTTCCCGCTGCTGTCTTCAACTCGCCCTTCAAGCTGATCCTTTATCGAAGGCACCGGTGCCTGATCATCTAGCTGTGCACAGGCAGGAAGCGCGGCCAGAAGCAACAGCAATGTTTGCTGTGAACATGCGATTGCAAGAAATCTGGAATGTTTCCCCCTCATCCCTTCCTGTTCCTTATCGTGAATTTACTCGTTCATAATCCCCGCGCTTCCAGTCATATCCCTGCTGCGTATTGGAGGCGAGGCTATGCTTGAAATTGCAGGTCAGTGTGACGCTTTTACGCTGCGAACCCGCTGGAAAAGAAACATCATCTGTATGTGCCACCATATTCAGTGTGCGCGACAGGCAATTGTCAAACATGTCTTGCTGGTGATGAGAATCCGGCACAACTTGCTCGCCTACGGGGACCTGGAACCCTTGCATTTTGAACTCAACGTCACCTTCTTTGCTGACGGTTATGGTAACAGTGCCCTCTCCTGGTACCGTCGAATAGTTGAGCCAGTAATGATAAATAACCTCCGAAAGATGTTGATGCCATTGCTCCCAGGCGATTACCATTTCTTTGTCGGACTGCTCGTTCTTTTGCGTGTCTTCGACCCCGCCGCGCACCGGGTTTTTCACATTGCTGAAATCAAAAGCCGCCTTGTCCAGTCCTGCGGAGACTGTGCTTGCTGTCATTTTGAAAGAGGATTTCTGTTTTGATGGAGTTGAAGCCTGCTCCATCGAATCGCCGAGTGGTTTGCTGGGCAAGCCAGGCCGGCTCAACCGTTGCAGTGCATTGCGTTGCTCAACCTTGCCCTGCAGCGGACCCTGTGCCCCCACCGCCGGCATACAGGCAGATAGAACCATGATGACCAAAACGCAGCGCTTCATCTAAGATCGCCTCCGAAGTCAATTGAATCTGTTAATTCACTACAGGTGAATGGTTTTATTTGCATCATCGCAAGTTTTGCTGAATCTTGTATCGCTTGACCCTGTGCTGTTTCAATTTCTTGATCTAATTCCACCAGTGCATTGCGATAGGTTTCATCTGTGGGGTCGAGATAAATTGCCATCTTCAAATGGTAAGCAGACCATTCAAAAACTTTGAGCGCTCGAAGCGACTGCCCTAGCGCGAAGTGGACTTTCGATTCATTGGGGAAAACTCTGACCAGCTGGTTAAGTTGTCTGGCGGCCTCATAGTAGTCTCCGCTGGCGAATGCAGATTTTGCGCGCTGGCCGGCGTCTACGAGGTTCTCCTGTCGTTTGTTTTCCTTCGCCTGGGCGTCGATTTGCATTTTTAGCTGCACATCGGAAATTGCTTTCTGGAATTCTTTGTCGCTGGGCTTTATGGCCAGGGCGTCTCTATAGTACGCCAGTGCGCTGTTCAGGTTACCGTGCCATTCTGCGATTGCGCCCAGATTGTATTTCGCGTCTGCATTCTTCGGAGTTAACTGCAACACGCGTTTGAAAAGCTTCTCGGCTTCGTCGTAACGTTGTTTGCTAAAGGCTGTTACTGCTTTGTCGTAAATTTCGACCGCGTCTTCTTGCAGAGACAGGTCTTCAAACGGCTTCATTTGCTGGTAACCAGTCGCCTTACGTGGCACCCGGGGCTGATTTGCTGCAGGAGCCGCCGGGGCAATGCCTATGAAACCTATTGTGACTGCTATCAGACAGAGAAAACTTTGTCGCATTTTGGCTTTTCATCCTCCTGCAATAAGTTTGCCCAATACGGTACCCAAAATCTCGCCTGCCAAACAAGCGCAAATAATCGTAAAATCAGCGGGAAGTCTTATTGTCAAGATGTTAACGACGCCGACGGCCTGTCCATGTTCCGCTTGCTGCATTAAATCGCGATTCAAGCTGGGCGACTAATCCAAATCCTGCTTGATTGTTCAATGGAATTTTCAAAAGCTGGCGAGCTGCAGCTAGCCAAGTTTTCAATCAAACTTTCTCTGACGTTCTTTCTCTGTTGGACTCATTGCTTGCTTTGCCTGTCTTAATCCTTCTCTCTAATTCGTTCTGGGGCCAGTTTGGCGAACCATAAGTGTGGGAATTGATTAAATTGAAACAGCAGTGGCCTAAAATCAACGGCGACCTTGTTAAACAAAACACGAGGTGGGGGAAAAGGTTATGGCAGTCTGGGCAAATCGGAATTTGGCAAAAGCAAAACGAGTAAGCGTGAAGAAAGCAATTCATCCGTTGGATCCGGCGTTTGGTGATAATGCTGAAATTGCCCCGGCTCCAGAAGAGTTTACCGAAGAGCTAGAAGAAGATGTTCCTGCTTGTGTTACGCACAAGATTGCTGGGCAACCGCCGCAAACTGATTCGGAATTGTGGACACAGCTTTTTAATAACGACACTTCGTCAATTAAGCAAGAAGAGTTTGGCGTTGTGGCTGTTTCGCGCGATGGAACGCGTTCGGAATTGAGACCTAATGGGACGCTGGTTTCTTACAATCGCGATGGGTCGATTAAATCTTTTCGTGTTGCTCCGCAAGCTCAGCAGGATTTATAAACCTCTATTCAAGTTTTCGATTCTAGTTTTACTTTTTTGTGCATGTCCGAACCAACAGAAAGCTGGCGCAAATTTCGGGGCTTGTGTGAACTGTGCTCAGGCGGATAGAAGTTGAGAGAATAAATTCCGGCGGGGAGGGCGAGCGTACATTGCCCTTTGTTATTTGTGAAAAGAGGCAGTGTCGACACAGGGGACGGGGTTGCTTGATCGCTTGCACTTCGTTCGTAGGGTTGAGCGCTTACTTGCACGTTTGCAATTGCTTCGTCTGTGTCCGAGACAACCTCAATTTGCACCATGCAAACGTCGCTGATTTTGACGCCCTCTGTGTCTGGCGAGCCCGTAACATCCACCAGATGACCAGTGGAAGCCTGATTGTTTAATACGAGCCAATAGCTGTCAGGCATCAGGCGAAACTCGTATGACCCATCATCACCAGTGATACCAACCCAGAGCGCTTGCTTATTTGCTTTTGCATCGAAGCCGCCATTGTTTGTTGTGTATAAACTCAGTTGAACGCCAGGGCAGGGTTTGCCTTTGGCGTCTTGAACCACACCTGTAACAAGCACTCCTTCTTCTAGCTCGACTGAAAGTTCTACGTTAGTACTGCTTAGCGTGATATTACGAACTGTTGGCGCAAGGTCTATTTCCGAAGCCGTGTTTAGTGAATCTGGAGGCGTAATAACAGTTAGCTCGTATTCTGCCTGTCCCAGGCAAAATCTGAAACTGCCGTCGTCCTTTGTTTCTCTGCATGACTGCAATTTCGGACCGCTTAAATTCACGATGGCTTTGTGAATAGCTTTTCCAGCGTGTTCAACTTTCCCTTTTAGTTCAAATCCTTTTTCCAGAATGAACTCTTCCGCTTTATTTTTGTCCACAAGAAATGGTCCGAAGCATTTCTCTGCAAGTACAGAAGTTTCCGCTGGTATTAGCCGTACGTTGTATTCGCCTTTTTGAAGCAAGCAGGTAAATCTTCCATCGGCATCAGTTGTGCTAGTCACTGCCAGCGGGACGTCCTGCGCGAAAATATTTTCTACCTTGTCGCGTGCTGTGATTTTCGCTTCTACTCCGGCGACAGGATTATTGTTAGTGTCAAGAACTCTGCCACTAAATTGGTGAAGTTGTGGCAGCTTTATGTCGTGCTGATAATCGTTTTTAAATTCGATTACTTCGAAGACCGGGCATACAAAAGGAATTGCATTGTCTTCGCCGCTTGCTAAATGCCTGAGCGCAAGATAGTACCTTCCTGCAGGGACGGTGATATTGAACTCGCCATTTCCATCTAATACTACGCTTGTTTTCAAAACGTGCGGTTCAATTGCAAATAGAAGAAGTTCGGCGCCACTCAGAGGCGAGCCGAGGTGGTCCAGCGCTTGTCCTGAAAAAATTGCTCCGGGCTTCATACTTACAGTAAAGCTTTTGGGTCCAGTAACGTGAATGGTTTCTATCGATTGGCGTGCGAATCGCGTGTTTTCGTTCGGCAAAAATTCTATGCTGTAGATTCCCTTGCGGACGGTGAAATTGAATGTACCGCGGTTCTTGCTAAGTTCTTCGCACAAATAATGCTTGCTCAGAACACCCTGGACGTTCCAATAGTCAAAAAGTCTGACCCTAACACCATTTATTGGCAGCCCCATACTGCTCAGGGTGCCTTCTAGATTGAATGTAATTTCGCGGGTCGTGACCATGTTCACACTTTGGCGTCAGTGGAGTTTCATTCTAATATGTGTTCGCCCCGCTCACAAGTTTCGGCTGTCTAATTGCGAATCTTCAACACTTTTGTAAGCAAGGTATTTTAATCCGGCAGAAACAGTGGCGAAGGAGCCGCATCCGATCTTGAGGTATTGGACACCTTCTTTAGCAGCGGCAAGGAACGCCGAATTTAGATCCTCAAACACCTCTGTCCTGCAGCCCATCTCGGCGGCTTTTCGAGCAATCTCATCTTTAGAGACGACAGCTCTTCTTCCTGCAGTTTGAGATGCAAAAACGCGATCTTCCGGACGAAGCAATATGGACATTATCTCTTCAAATTGTTTACTTTTATAAAATGACAGAATGAAGCAGCGACTTTGCTCCGGAAACAGCCTTTCAATGGTTTTTCGCAGTGCTCGTGCCCCGTCGGCGTTATGTGCTCCGTCGAGCAGCAGTTTCTGTTTTTCAAAGTACTGCAGCCTGCCGGGCCAGAAATAGGATGATAGCGCCTTTTTGAAATGAACAAGGCAATTTTGTTTTGTCTGAATCTCCCAAAGTGCAAGAACTGCGGCCGCGACACTTGCATTTAAGCGCTGATAGCTTTTCTCCGCTTGAATCGCGCTAGTTATTGCCCCTGAGTCTAGGGCGAATCGCTCTTCAATTGCCTTTGCGCAATCAGCCGCATTATCGTTTGCAGCGCTTACTTGTCCCTCTGCATCTACTCTAATAACGGGAACACTTTTGCTCTTTGCTTCATGAAGGATGGTATCAAGAGCGGTGCCAGTGCAAGCGGTGACCAGCGGAACTCCGTCTTTTATAATACCGGCTTTCTCCGCGGCGATTTCTTCAATTGTGTTTCCGAGAATATGTTGATGGTCCAGGCCGACCGTCACAATTGCTGTGGCTATTGGCGCACTCACAACGCTGGTAGCGTCGAAACGCCCACCAAGCCCAACTTCTAAAACCGTTGCATCGAGACCTTGTTCCGCAAAATAATAAAATGCAATTGCAGTTATTATTTCAAACCAAGTTAAAGTTCCATGCTCAGGATGCCGCTGTGCAAAGGCATCTGATTTGTTTTTGATATCTGTACACAGGCGCGCAAAGTCAGCATTATTAATCTTCTTGTGATTTATATCGTATCTTTCATTGAACGCAAACAAATGAGGACCGGTGTATTTACCCGTCTTCACACCCGCAAGGTAGAGTGTTTCTGCGATAATTGTGCTTACGGAGCCTTTGCCGTTTGTGCCCGCAATATGAACACAAGGTATATTGTCTTGCAGGCTGCCTCCTTCTTTCATGAAGAGATCGAAACGCTCCAGCCCCGGCCGCACCTGTGTTGGCGAGAGGCTCTCGATGAATTCAACTGCTTCTTCATAATTCATACAGCGAATTAAATCACGACTTATAATCTATCTCTGCTATAACAACTGAAATTGAAACAAGAAAAAGTATCGGAGGCGAACAAATTGGCTCTTTATACGCGTGAACATTTGAAGGGATCTGAGCGCATTTTCGAAGGTTGTATCTTCAATGTGCGAAAAGATGCGCTGCAGCACGAAGGACGCGACGCAATTAGCCGCGAAGTTGTCGAGCACAACGGAGGTGTCGTCATCGCCTGCCAGCCCGCTCCCGGAAGTGTCTTGCTAATCAGTCAATATCGCTATCCGATTGATGAAGTGCTCATCGAGTTGCCGGCCGGGCGTGTTGAGTTCGGCGAAGATCGTTTGCTTGCCGCCAAGCGAGAGCTTACTGAAGAAACGGGCTGGCTCGCGCGCAACTGGAGCGAGCTGAGCCACATGTACTCCGCGCCTGGTTTTTGCACTGAATTGTTGTCGTTCTACCATGCCACAGATCTGGTCTGGGCTGGCAAGAATCTTGACGAAGACGAGGAAACTGAAGTCATCACAGTGGAGCTGGAGGAAGCCTGGCACTGGGTGCGCAGTGGCAAAATCCGTGATGCAAAAACTGTTGCCGCTATCGGGCTTTTGCTTCATCCGTAAAAATTCATTCATATATAAGGATGGGCTGATTCCAAGCTAGCGGGTGACTGCTTCATGTAGATCTTGGAGGGCGCTTGGCTCCACGGCTCGCTCTTGATTGCTATTTGCCGCTATATGCGTAGGGTCCCGATGAGGACCCGTTGACTCGCTTGCGCTCGCCAACGGGCCTGATCGGCCTTGCGTGCCCGTGTCAAGCAGATAAATCTCTTGGCTTCTCTCACGCATAACGATCTCTTAAACCAGTGCTGATTGGCGCTTCAGCCCTGCTATACTTTGTCGCATCTAAAGGCAACAATTGAGGCTTAGGAATTTAGAAATGGCGAAAAAAGAGTCAAATCCCGAAGGATTGAGCTTGCCCATCATCGGCATGTTGGTTATTGGCATTCTTGGTGCCGTAACTGTCGCAATGCAGGTTGAACTCATCAAATTCTGGCCGCAACCGGTGACTGCAGCACCTTATTTCGGTGGTGAAGCAGGATTCTGGTGGGGGCTTATTGTCGGCGCTCCAGTTGGTTTGCTGATTGGCTTTATTTCCGATGAGAAAAACTATCCAGATCAAAAGCAGTACTAAGCTGTTCCCGCATTTCTGCTAGATGCAGGCAGGCGGAAGGATTAGAACCATAGAATTATTTGCAGGAGCGGACCTAACCCCGCTCCTCTTTTTTGTTTTTCGATCCTCCAACGGGCGCCCGTCAAAATAAGTCATCATAAATTTGGCTAAGAGTGGCGGAAGCCGCTGTTTTAGGAGCCTGTGTGCGATAAGATATTGCAATGATATGTGCTGGCTCTGTTTTCAAGCAGAGTCGAGCCCTTAGTTGCTAGGTGAAGTTCGAGTTTCGGTGAAGCCGAAGGGGTAAACATGAAGGTCGCGGACCAAGATTCATCCGACATCAAAGAAGGCGTATTTAGAGCATCTGGAAGTTCAACTCGCGTGAGTGGTTCCCGCAAAGAGGTCATCAAAAAATATCCGGTAAAAGCAAACCTTGAGGATTACGAGGCTGAATATGCCAGCTTCTCCTGGAATGATGCGAAGAAGCACATCAGCTGGTTTGCCGAAGGCAAAATGAATGCTGCTTACAATGCCATTGACCGCCATATGAATGATGGCCGCCGCAACAAAGTAGCGCTCTATTCCGTTGATGCGAAGAATCGACTTGAGACATTTACTTTCCAGGACATCTACTATTTGTCAAACCGGCTGGGTAACGCCTTGAAGAACTTGGGTGTTGTGAAAGGCGATCGTGTCTTCGTGTTTATGCCTCGCGTGCCTGAGCTTTATATCGCCAGTATTGCGATTGCAAAAATCGGTGCAGTAATCGGACCGCTGTTCTCAGCCTTTGGACCAGATGCGCTGAAAGACCGTTTGCAGGATAGTGGCGCAAAAGTGGTTATCACCACGCAAGAGCTCAAACCAAAACTCGATGAGATTCGCGATCAACTCAACGATCTTGAATATGTCATCGTTGTTCGTGGAAGCGGCGAGCTTAAACCAGGGGATCTTTCATTCGAAGAACTCATGGTTGGCTCATCTGAGCATCTCAGCTGCACTCACATGGACGTAGAAGATCCGCTCTATTTGCTCTATACATCTGGTACCACCGGAAAAGCAAAAGGAGTACTCCACGTTCACAACGATATCATTGGCTTGCACGCAACGACTCGCTGGGTGCTCGACCTTCGTGAGGACGATGTTTACTGGTGTACGGCAGACCCCGGCTGGGTAACAGGCACCGCTTATGGTATCTTCGGTCCATGGTCAAACGGTGCCTCTGTGGTGGCATATGAAGGACGATTTGATGCTGCGAGCTGGTATCAATTAATTGATCGCCTAAAGGTCACCGTCTGGTACACAGCTCCAACAGCTCTGCGTATGCTGATGAAAGCTGGTGATGAAGAAGTCGATAATCATTCTCTCGAAAGCTTGCGTCATGTACTCAGCGTTGGTGAACCACTTAATCCTGAAGTAATCCGCTGGGCGCTGAAAGTTTATGGATTGCCAGTTCACGATAACTGGTGGCAGACAGAAACAGGCATGCAGCTGGTTTCCAACCTGCCTTGCCTGCCAGTGAAACCTGGTTCGATGGGTAAACCTTTGCCGGGTGTTTACGTTACTGTAGTTGACGACGATGGTAATGAAATGGCTCCAGGGCAGCTTGGAAGACTCGTCGTAAGACCAGGCTGGCCGTCGATGTTGCGACAGGTATGGCGCAACAAAGAGAAATTTGACGAGTACTTCAAGATTCCCGGCTGGTATTTCTCCGGCGACAACGCCTGGAAAGATGAAGACGGTTATCTATGGTTCGTCGGCCGAGCTGATGATGTTATAAATACTGCTGGTCACCGTGTTGGTCCATTTGAAGTCGAATCTGCGCTTGTTGAGCACGAAGCCGTCGCTGAAGCCGGCGTTATCGGAAAGCCCGATGAAGAGCGCGGCGAAATCATCAAGGCCTTTGTTGTTCTGGCAAACGGAGTTAAGAATACTCCTAAATTGCTGGACGAAATTCGCGATTTCACAAAACGCAGATTGGCTGCTCACGCATACCCCAGAGAAATCGAAGTCCGCGAGAACCTGCCGAAGACACGCAGCGGTAAAATCATGCGGCGCTTGTTGAAAGCGTGGGAACTCGGCTTGCCTGTTGGTGATACTTCGTCACTCGACGAAGAGTAAGCGAACAGCGAAGACCTGCCGATATGAAATTAAAAGGAGCGCCGGCTACTGGCCGGTGCTCCTTTTGCATAGAATTGGAAAGGCAATTTTTTAGCGGCGGAAATCACTTTCGCTAATTCTTGTTCCCTCGAATTTCTTGGCGATGTATACCACATCGCCCTTATGTACTTGAGCTCCAATCTTCAAAATGTCCGCATTGTGGTGTCTGATGCAGCCATGGCTGGCGTTAGTTCCAATCGCATCATCCCAGCGTGGTGGGGTTCCGTGCAGCATGATATTGCCGTCACGAAATGTGGTGCGCATCTTCAACACGCCAACTGGGTTATTGATGCCCGGTCCGATCGTGCGATGAGAATGCGGATCTGTGAAACTTGGCATATGTTCTTTGCTAATCAGGTGCGTCTTGCCTTCTGGTGTCCAGTTCGGATTCTTGCCTATTGCATTGGGCACATTCACTACTTCCTGCGGATTGCCGTCGGCTCCCATTTGAAGAACGTGTGTGCGATGATTCGCTTTGTCCACGACAATTACTTTGGGTGCTGCTGGATCGCCCTGATGGAGGGGCATCCCATCCCGGAGTTGAATATCTGGAAGAGATGCACTTGGCGCTACCACGCGGGAATTGTCGCCAGCCTTCGCGGCTCCAACAATCGCATGTCCCACTTGCTCATCGTTTAGCTTCTGGATGAGGTTTGTAAGCTCATCTTGCCCTCTAACGGTAGTTTTCCAGTTTTGATTTTCCATCCCACGACACCTATATCACCCGACTGTCATTAGTTTGCCTTTTGCGATCCGCTGATCAAAGGTGCAAATGATCAGTCCAGATTTGCGCGTTTATGCAGTGTGTCACCTGCTCTGTAACGACAGTGGCGGCGCTCCCAATGTTGTAAGCAGCTAGCTGCTAGCCGCTAGCTGCAGTAAATTTCAGTCCTTCTCTAATTTGCAGTATGAGAGATGAGAATGTGCACTTTTAGTGACCTGAACTCTTCCGTCTTGTGCCGCGTGCTGTCTGACCCGCTTTTGTAATCTGCCTTAACCCCTTGCTTCATTCAAGCGGAATCGGGGCAGATCAATGAGGGTTGCTTTGCGGGGGACAGCATGAGAAAAAAGGTGGCGCAGTCGTTGCTGATCTGCTTATTTTTGGGAACACCGGCGTTTGCTGAAAGTGCAGGAATCACTGTTTCTGAATGGGAAAAGCAAGACAATGCAGGCAAAGATGCCTTGAAAGCGGGCAAGTTTGCGGATGCAGAAACTCAGTTCAAGGCGGCGGTCGAAACCGCAAAGAAACTGCCGCCCGGAGATTCACGACTGATAAATTCCCTCAATCACCTCGCTTCTGCTTATTCACGACAAAGCCGGCTTACAGAAGCAGAGCAAATTTACAAACAAGCAATTGAAATTGCTGAAAAGCACTGCACCGGAGAACATGGGCCGGTTAATCTTGCGGGTTGCTTGAATAACTTAGCCTCTCTTTACTTCAAGCAAAGCAGAAATGACGACGCGGAACAATTGATGTTACGTGCATTGGCTGTGCAAGACAAGGCTCTTGGACCTCTGAGTAAAGAGCTTGTGTCTGATCTCGAAAATCTTGGATACATGTACAGAGAAAGTGGCAAAAAGGATCAGGCTATAACTCAGTACAAGCGTATTGTGGCAATTTGGGAAAAGAATGCTCCAGACTCTGTGTCGCTTGCTACTGCTCTTGATTCACTGGCTAGTTGTTATCGCGCGTTTAAGTTGTATGTTGATTCGGAAGCCCCTGAAAAGCGCGCGCTTGAAATTTTGCAAAAGAAATATGGAGCCGAGGACGAGCACGTCGCTCCGCCGCTTTCCAACTTAGGCAATACCTATAAGGGCATGGGCAATAATGAGGAAGCTGAAACCAATTACTTACATGCTCTGGAAATTACCGAAAAAGCAAAAGGTTCTAACAGCATAGAGACCGCGCGTTGTTGCATGAGTCTGGCGAAATTGTATAAGCAGATGCAGCGTATTCCCTCAGCGGTCAAAATGTACCAGAGAGCGATCAGCGCAGGCAAGGCAAGTGGTGCGGCAAACGTGAATGAAACAATCAAATTTATGGAAAGCTATGCTGATCTGATGAGAAAAGCCGGGCAGGAAGACGAAGCTGATGAAGTCGATTCCCAAATCGAACAGATGCGTCCAGCTAAGCCTGGGGATGCAAGTAAAGCTGGAGAAGCTAAACCTACTGAGACTAAAACCGATGAGAAACCGTCCTCGGCAAAATAGCTTTGCGGCTTGTCTGCCCATTCGACGGGCGGGATCTTAACGGGCACGCAAGGCTTGCTCCTACCGGAACAGAAAAACAAAGAACTGTCTCGACTGAAGGAATAGCGAAGGCGTGCTTCTAGCAAGAACTATTTTGAAGATTGCTTAGCTATTAATTCTTGTACGCGCTTGAGACCGGACTTTGCGTCTGAATAAATCTGCGCATGGTTCTCATCTCTTTCCGTGAGCTCTACAAGCCTCGAATAAGTCTTTTCCGCAAAATCCAGTTTTCCTGCCAGTTCAGCGTTTTTGCAAACATGCAGGTAATTATCCATAATCACGTCCGTTCCGGTCGGACCAAATACATCGCGGTCTATGTGAACAGCATTCAAATATGCACTTAAGGCGGACTGGTAGTCGTTCTCGGCTTCACGGCATTGTCCCAGCTGTTGATAGGCAAGAGATAGCTCAACTAAATGTGCTGCAATGCCACTTGTTGGAATTTGCTTCACTGAAAGCATTTCATTTATGAGTTTTGAATACGAGGCCGCCGCTTCTGTGTATTTTTTTTCTTTGAGTCGGTCGTAGCAGCTCCGAAGTTTGATCGAATACGGTCCTGTATCTTTAGCAACAAATGCCATTGGATCTTTCAGCCGTTTCTTCCAATCCAATCTGTTAATACCTTGAGTGGCTTTTACAGCCAGTTTTGCTTCTTCCTTGTCTGGCCAATAATTCTCTGTTTGTTCAAGAACATAGCTGTATATCTTCTTCGCTTCCACATCATCGGTTTCAGCGGTTTCGAGCATGTAGGCGCCATCAAGGCTTGCGTCCAGGCTTTTCTGCACAGCAAAGGGCATTGGCACTTGTTCGATTGTCTGCGTTTCTTTTGCGGGTTTGCGGTCCAGATAATTGAAGGTCGGTATCCAAGTTGCAGGACGCCCTATCGACACAGAAAGGAGCCACAAAACACCGCAGGAAGCAAGAACTATGTTCAATAACTTCCTCTGAGGAATTGCGCCAGATGCTTTGGAGCCTTTCGCTCTTTGTGCCCCCGGTTTGGGTGTGTGGACGTCCGTTGTC
>JBIKOL010000072.1:0-42152 GCA_044358055.1 Obscuribacteraceae bacterium (SeqCode) | reverse complement strand
CCAGCATCAGGCTTAAACTGGTCAACCGCTTTTATCAGACCGATAGAACCAACCTGAATCAGATCCTCAACAGGGTCTGTCGATCGTCGAGCCAAGCCATAGGCAATCCGCTTAACAAGCGACAGTGACGACTGGATTATCTTGTCCCGAAGCGCTGGATCGCGCGTCTGGGAATAGTCCAGAAGCCAGCGATGGATCTGGTCCTGAGCCTTATCTTGCACTTTTGAGCTTCCGATTGATGACGATTTCACTACAATGGACGTTTTGGCTTGCACCACCATATTCACTCTAACCTGAGATAACTCTACTTATTCTATTCGTTTGGAGCAAATTGTACAAATCAGATTATTTGATTTGGTTGATGATGGTGAAGATTGGCAAGTACATCCCTACTACAACCGAACCAACGATGCCGCCTACAAACACAATCATAATCGGCTCGAGGATTGATGTAAGCGCGTCTACGGAGTTGGCAACTTCATCGTCATAAAAATCGGCGACCTTGTCCAACATTTCATCCAGACGACCGGTTTCTTCACCTACGGCAACCATCTGGGTTACCATTGGCGGGAAAAGCGGTTGCTTGGACATTGGTTTTGAAATACTTCCACCCTGGCGAACTTCCTTGTGAATTTCTTCAACTCCCTTGGAAAGCACCATGTTTCCTGCCGTTTCCTTGACTACATCCAGAGCTGTCAACATCGGCACACCTGAATGGATTAGCGTACCGAATGTTCTTGTAAATCTCGCAACAGCGACCTTCTGGATCACGTCACCGAAAACTGGAATGCGCAAACACCAGCCATCAAACGTGTAACGACCGATAGGCGTGGCGATCCATTGCTTGAACATGTAATATCCACCGCCGCAGACCGCCACAACTAGCAACATCCAGGGTGAACGCATTATGCCCGACAGGGCAATCAACATTTTCGTGAATTCAGGCAGGTCTCCGCCCATTCCTTCGAATATGCCCTGGAAAACCGGCAGTACGAATGTCAACATGGCCCAGAAAACGATTACGGCAACAATAAGTGCAACAATCGGATAAGCCATCGCAGCTTTAACTTTCTCAGTCAGCTTCTGTCTGGATTCCATGAACTCGCCGACCCGCTTCATAACAGCATCCAGAATACCGCCTGTCTCTCCGGCTTTCACCATGGCTACATAAAGGCGGTCAAAAACCGCGGGATGTTTTGCCATTGCATCTGAAAGGTTGCTGCCAGACTCTACCTGGTTACGGATGTCACTCAGGACTTCTCGAAGCTTCATGTTTTCACATTGCTCCGAAATGATCGTCAGTGTTCTCAGCATAGCTACACCAGATCCAATCATGGCGGAGAACTGACGAGAGAAAACAACCATGTCTTTTAGTTTGACCTTTTCAAACTTTGCAAACAAGTCGTTTTTCTTGCCTGAGGTTGCTCTTGGACCATCCGAAGAAGGCTTATTAGCAGGGCCTTTGCCTTTAGCTTTTGTGCTAGTTTTCCCTTTGCCCTTTGCGGCATCCATAGTGAATTCTCCCTTCTTGTCGCTAAGTCAGTATTTACGAAGTGGATCAATAAATCAAGTTTTTAATGAGCTGAACCTCTTGAGCCTGCCATCGCCGCAGCTTGTGGTCCAACAAGCCTGTTGAAGTCATCTGTTCGGCTGGTTTTGACAACTGCGTCGTTATAATTAACAAGGCCGCCTTTGACCAGTGTTGCAAGTGCACTTTCCAGTGTTTGCATTCCGACATTGGCCCCCATCTGGATCGACGAATAAACTTGGGCGGTCTTTGCCTCCCGAATCAAGTTTGCAATAGCCGGTGTATTGACCATGATTTCGCAGGCGACACATCTGCCGCGCATCTGCGAGTTCGCGCCTACCTTTGCTTGAGCTCTTGGAAGCAGAGTTTGGCTGACTACAGCTACAAGACCGTTCGATAACTGGACACGGACCTGTTGCTGTTGAGCGTCTGGAAATACGTCAACAATACGGTCAATCGTTTGAGCTGCTGAACTGGTGTGCAATGTTCCGAACACCAGGTGACCTGTTTCTGCAGCGGTCAAAGCAAGTCCAATTGTTTCCAGGTCACGCATTTCACCAACCAGAATGATGTCGGGGTCTTCGCGGAGCGCACCTCTTAGTGCATTGGCAAAACTCTTTGTATCAGAGCCAAGTTCCCGCTGGCTGACGATAGATTTTTTGTGCCTGTGTAAGAATTCGATTGGATCCTCAATTGTGAGAATGTGATCTGCGCGAGTTTCATTAATGAAATTGATCATCGCAGCCAATGTGGACGATTTGCCGGATCCTGTTGGTCCCGTGACGAGAATCAGTCCTCTTGGTTTATGCACCAGATCCTTTTGAATTACAGCCGGCAAGTCGAGATCTTCCAGATTAGGGACCTGGAATGGAATGGTACGCATTGCAACTGCATAGCTGCCGCGATCCTTATATACATTTACCCGGAATCGACCAAGTCCTGAGACGCCATAGCTGCAATCCAGCTCAAACGTGTTTTCCAGGGTTTTTCGCTGATCGCCAGTGAGCATTGTGAAGACCATGCGCTGAATATCTTCCTTACTCAAAGCATCGAATTCACTTGCTTGCAGCTTACCCGACACTCGAATAATTGGTGATAATCCAACCTTCAAGTGCAAGTCTGAAGCGCCTTTATCAACGACAAGTTGCAGAATTTCTTGTATTTCGATCGGCATCTATTTCCCCCCTCAGGAATTTTTATTGAAATTGCGAGGTTTCTGACAGTAAGGACATCTTTGCCAGGTTCCGTAAACTTCAGCTTCACAGCCTTCGCATACGTGATCTGCCTGCGCCTCATCTTTAGACAAACCGCATTTGGCGCATGCGGACCAGGAGTCTTCTTGCAATGTGCCACAGCGAGTGCAAGATATCTTCAATTCGTGCTGGCAAAATGGGCATCTGATAAAGTCTTCCCCGATAGGATTACGGCACTTGGGACAGAGCTTTTCTTCACCCGCAGTGTCTGAAATTGTGACGCGGATACATTCATCGGTAGTTGTATGACCTAATCCGACCAAACGCAAACTGTATTCCTTTAATGGAATCATTCCTGATTGTTTTGCCGCAAAGCGAATCATTGCTGTTGAGGCGCCTTTGGAAATGAGGTCTCTGATTTCATCATTAAGTCGCATAACTTCGTAGCAGCCGACTCGCCCTCTGTAGCCGCCACCATTGCAGCTGTCGCAACCCTGGCCTTTGTAGAAAATCGGCCAACCTTTATCGTTCATTTTGAATCGATAAAATTTCACTGTGCTTTCTGCCAGTGTTTCCTGCCGAGAATCCATGAGTCCCAGATACTCAAGAACTCTTCTTTCAGGTTCATATTCAATCTTGCAATCAGCGCAAATTCTGCGCACAAGACGTTGCGCGATGATACCAATTGTGGCCGATGCGATAAGAAAACGCTCGACCTCCATTTCTTCTAGACGGCTGATGGCACCAGGAGCATCGTTTGTGTGAAGCGTGGTGAAAACAAGGTGACCTGTAAGTGCGGCTTCAACAGCGATTTTTGCAGTCTCTTTATCCCGGGTTTCCCCGATGAGCATGATGTCCGGGTCTTGACGCAAAAAGGCTCTCAAGATTCTAGCGAAGTCCATTCCTTTTTCACGAATGACCTGCACCTGAGTGATACCACTCATGTCATATTCAATCGGGTCTTCTGCTGTGACTATATTCACATCAGGCGAATTACGCACGGCAAGTGCTGAATATAGAGTTGTTGTTTTTCCAGAACCTGTTGGTCCTGTGACGAAAATGATGCCATATGGTTTTGAAATCATTTCCATAATGCTCGCCATAGCTTCTTCGTCGGTAATCAGCTTATCCAGACCGATAGAAGTATTCGATTTGTCCAGGATACGCATAACCACCTTCTCGCCGAATTTGGCTGGAACGGTGGAGACACGAAAGTCGATGTCTCTTCCGGAAAGTCTCACTCGTATGCGACCGTCCTGCGGAAGTCGGCGTTCAGCAATATCAAGGTCTGCCATAACTTTGAAGCGCGAAACCAGCGCCGGCAAAATTGGCTTGGGCAATTTCCGGTCGCAAGAAAGCACACCATCTCTGCGATAGCGGATGGCTACTTCCTTTTCCTGCGGCTCTATGTGAATGTCGGAAATCTTGTTTTTAATGGCTTTGGCCAGTATCTGGTTAGCCAGCGTGATGATTGGCGCATCGGCAGCTTGTTTTTCCAAATCTTGATCGAGCAAGCTTTCATCAAGATCCTGCAGCACATCCATAGTGCTCAGATCGACTTCCTGATCGATGAAATCCTGAGCTTCCTTGTCCTCTGGTGGTGCCGTATCTTTCAAATGTTTGGAATAGATGGTTTCCATAAAGGACTGGAAATCGTCTTCAGTGCAAACAGAAACCTTCAATTGCATCCCTTTCAGGCGCATTTTGATGTCATCCATCGCAAGCAGATTGTTTGGATTGACCATCGCCACTGTGATGCGAGTACCATCTTTGCCAACGGGAACTAGCTGATGCTGGCGCATCAAAGCCTCCGGAAGCAACTGCAAACACTCAGCAGGAGGCGATTCAATCTTGGCCAGAGGCATATAAGCTACGCCGTACTGCAGTTCCAGCGCATTTTTTACTTGGCTTTCATTGGCAAGTCCCAGGCGGGAAAGAATGACTTTGATTGATTCGCCTGTTTTTTCTCTTTCGACCTGAACCTGAGTCCATTCTTCCGGCGAGATCAAACCGTTCTCAACTAAGAGTTCGCCAATTTCCTTCTTGACAAGCGCCATTTCTTAGATCTCCGTGTTCCCTTTTCAGAATTACCCTGAACAATCGCAAAACAAAACGTGCTGCCCAAAATCTCTGATGCAATCCAGCTTGCTAAGCTCCCTGCAACACATTCTAAAAATTTTGTGCCCCGCGGTCCTGCTGCTTAAACCATGGGATGCTGCCAGGCCTGCAAGGAGCCGCCGGCGGGCCAGGCACCGACGACCGATAAATCATGCAGGGTGTTGGACTCGTCGCTAAGTTAAAATAGCAGTTCCGGCAGTCCAGAAAGCCTTAGGGCTCGTTCAAATCGCTAAAGCTATCCAATGGGAATCAGACAAAAATTAGCACTGATAGTCTGTACCGGCATTCTGGCTGGCATGCTCAGGTTCTGCAATATCTGTTTCGACAGTCTTTGGCTCGACGAAGGGTATCAAAGTTTAGTTGGAGCTTGCGCTCAGAGCTTGCCGGACTTTTGCAAAGAACGCGACGAAAAATGGCTTTTCAAGTTCGACAGACTGTCTTCAGTCCATGACATGCTCGCTTCCTTCCGCAAGGTCGACCCGCTATGTCCGCCGCTTTATGCCGTCTTGCTTAACAGATGGATGAACGTTTTCGGTTTTTCAGATCTGGCAATTCGCTCATTGTCGGCAATCATTTCGAGTATATCTGTCTCATTACTTGTATTTTTTGCATTGGAATTCTTTGGTCCCAAGACTGCTATTTGCTGCGCTCTAGTTCAAATCATCTCACCATTTGATATTCATTATGCTCAGGAGGCGCGCATGTATAGCCTCCTGAACTTATCATCCCTGCTTTCGGCAGCTTCATTGATAGCGATAATACGCGCCGGGAGATTTCACCCAGTCCTGGTGCCACTACATATAGTATCGACCTGGGCTTTGATTAACACGCATTATACCGGCTTGTTCCTGGCTGCTGCGGAGGGCTTAGCCAGCTTCGCTTATCTAAGCTGGAAGAAGAATTGGAAGCTTCTATCTTTGCTTCTTTGCTCATGGCTGATCGTCGCCGTATTATGGCTACCCTGGCTGCACCTGTTCATGCAGGCCGCAGGCTCCCGCACAGCTTCATTTTACGTCAGCAGAATTCCGGATTTAATTTGGCCTTTCAAAGCATTGTTCCTTCGAATCCCACTCAATTGGATGATTTTCTTGAGCGGTCAGCGAGTCACAGCATTTGCTGCGGGAATTTATATTAGTTCTTTCATAATGCTTGCCTATGCAGCTTACTCGGTGTTAAAAGACAGAACTGATAAGAAATTCTATTTACTCGGTCTCTGCTTATGGGCACTATTGCCTGCCCTTGGGCTCTGGGTCATGGATGTACTGGAGAATCACCGCGTAGTAGAAATTGCCAGATACTTGATGTATACAGCGCCAGCAATCTATCTGCTAGCTGGATTCTCTTTGTCGAAAATTCCAAATAAGCGATATTTTTCAATGCTTGTTGTGTTCCACTGTCTGTTTGCGGCCATCAATTTGACTTACACTCATACGATCAAACAGCGAGAGCCCTGGCAGGATGCTGCTCTAGCGGTAGAGAAACTGGTACCTTGCGATGAACTGCTAGTCGTCAGCCAGCCCTACGACATAGTTTGCCTCGATAGATACCTGGAGAAGCCGAGAAGACAACTGGGTTTAAGCCCCGCTATGGGTGGCGAAAGTGTTAAATCGAAACTTGCCAAGCTTACGAAATTTACTCTTATCACCGCACAGGAAGGTGAGTCAATAAAAGACATGGTCCCCGAAGAGTTCAGCTTGACTAAACAGATAGATTATTCTCACGGAATTCATTTGCGAGTTTATCGTTTACAAAAGGAGGTTCGAGAGCTCAGTGCAGGACCTTAACAGGTGCCCGCTTGACAGAGCACGTAATATAATTCTGCTTGGCTGGGTACTATAGCTAAATGTGATTCGGGGAGACGAAAATAAAACAATGAACAAGCTTCAGATGGAGAATCCCGAGGCTCTGCTAGGAAAAACGGTCGCCGATCGCTATTTGCTTCTTGAAATAATTGGGCAGGGTGGCATAGGTGTTGTTTACAAAGCACGCCACATCCACATGGACAGAATGGTCGCATTCAAGATGCTTCGCTCAGAAAGCTTACGAGACGAGCGTAACCGTCAACGCTTTCAACAAGAAGCAAAAATTGTCAGTTCATTGAATCATCCAAATATAGTGTCGGTGTTTGACTTTGGCTTTACTTCTGACAATGCAGCCTTTCTTGTCATGGACTTCCTGGATGGCAAAGACCTTGACACCCTGATCCAGGAGTCAGGCTATCTGACCCCGGAAGAAGTAGTCCCGATTTTTACTCAGATTTGCGATGCACTTACTCAAATGCATGATGCAGGAATTATCCATAGAGATCTCAAGCCCGGCAACATCATCATAGTCAAGAAAGAGAAGAAGTCTGAAGCAAAGCTTATTGACTTCGGTATGGTGAAATTATTTGAACAGACCGGCAAGCAAGCACAAGCTCTGACTCAAGCAGGCGAAGTGTTCGGCAGTCCTTACTACATGAGCCCAGAACAATGCACCGGCATGAAACTCGACCCCAGGACCGATATTTACTCGATGGGAGTACTGATGTTTGAGGCAGTGACTGGACGCCCACCATTTCTGGCTGACAACATGGCCTCAATGGCGCAGATGCACCTTTACGAAAAGCCCCAGCCAATAGGCGAAATCATTAACGACAAAGATTTTCCCAGCTGGATGCAAAATATCATTTTCAAAGCACTAGAAAAAAACGTAAACGATCGCTATCAGTCGACGCAAGAAATGCGCGACGCACTGATGTCGTTCAATAAATTCTGGCTGGAAAAAACCGGAGGTGAAACTAAACCAATTTCACTGAGGCAAACCACAACTTCTCGTCATATGAAAGATGAAGTAGTTGAAGCTATTCGCCTGGCAGCAGCAAAACAAGCTGAAGCGAAAGCAGCGGCTGCGACGCCCACAATGGCAGCAGAAAATTCAAAACAGGCCAAGCTGGAAGCAAAACACGACTCACTCTTGAATAAACCGCTTGTCCTCCTTGGTGGTGGTACATTGATCGGAGCTGCCATTGCTGCAGCGGCATTTTTCATCTTCGCTCCCAAGTCGCAGAACGCAACCATTGACACAAAGCGCTGGCAAGACCTCGATGAATCAGGACACTATGCACTGGTCACTGGAAATCTCGCTCAGGCAGAATCAGATTTCATGCAAGCTTTGAAAACTGCAGAAAAGATTGGAGAGAAAGATAACCCCGACCTGAACAAGAGCATGATGGGTCTGGCAGAAGTATATGAAAAGCAAGCGCATTATGAAACTGCTGAGGCGCTCTACAAACAGGTTCTGTCTCGAATCGAGAGAACTGATGGAGCGAACTCACCAAATCTGGCTCCTGTACTTCTTAAGCTGGGGACACTCTACAACAAATCAAAAAAACCTGAACAGGCAGAGGCAATACATAAACGCGCACTCTTGATTTTAGAGACAGCGTTCGGACATGATGATGAACGTCTCGTTGATTACCTCAAAGGTTTTGCTGAAACAAAGCGCAATCTCGGCAAACTTGACGACGCAAAACTAATGGAACAGAGAGCTGCAAAAATAGAAAAAACAACAAAGCCAAAGGGTGCATCTGAAGGCAAATGAGTGATGGTTCGTCAGTCGAGCAAGATGCTTCTTCCGCATCTGCCGGGGCAGATAATTCGTCCACTGAAAATCAAGAAACACAAGAGCAGGAAAAACTTCCTCTAGAGCTGCCGACAACGATCAGCCATCAAATATTGACCCTGGTCGGTTCTGCATTTATTTGCTTTGAATTGATTTTCTTGACTATGTATTTCGAGCAATCGTGGTTTCCTGTAGACCTTATTGCTTATGGTTTACCTTCGATTTTGTGCTGTGTTATTTTTGCTCACTTTCTTCTCCTGTTTGCCGAATCAAATCTTTCTTGCAGATGGCTCTCGTTTATTTTCAAAGGAAAGCCACCGGTTGCTTACAAGAAATGGTTGCGCCTGGAAGATGACAGTATCGTATATGGTATCAAGCATCTTCGCTGGGAAGCGCTTGACGAACTCGAGCTGACTTTCATGGGAAATCTTGTTGTGAAATCGCGCTTGCTGTGCGGATCCCATTCGAAGCAGCCTGACAAAGTCCTCAAATTTCCATTTGGTATTGCAGACTTCGCCACGCAAGATCGATTCCTTGCGATTGCAAAGCAAAAGAAAAAGCAAATAGAATTCAACAGAAGGCTGAGCAAAGGCAGAGCAACAAACTTGCAAAAGGGGGCGCAGGCAACACAACTCATGACGGCCGGCATAATGACTCTCTTGCTGCTCGATGTCGGCTTCTCTTCATTCTATTACTTGGAACTGCTCAAGAATTACTATCTTGCCGAAACAGATTTGCTGGCTGGGCAAACAAAAGATGCTAACTTACATTTTGTGCGGGCGGAAGATTTGAGGCAACATCCACTGCCATTTTCCTGGGTGAGTGCAAAATTCCTCGGCAGCTCAAATGTCGCAGCTGGAATCTGGGAGCAGCGCTCTCGCATTCTATGGCTGCAAAACAAGAAAGAAGAAGCGTTAGAAGATAGCCGTAAAGCAGTTAAAGAATCTCCATCCAACTTACGGCACCGCTTGTACCTAACACGCTTATTAGTCGAAACGAATAATCTCTCAGAAGCGCGTGAGAACCTGGAAAAGATACTTGAAGAACACAAGCATAGCTTTATGCCTCGCCTCTATATACTGGCAATAACCAAATCACAGAATACTAACGCCCCGAGAATTGCTCAGGAATATAAAACACAACTCGACGCCTGTTACGAGGACACATATGATGCCGAGCCTCACTGGCCGCCGGGCGGCAACAGATATTTCATGGAGTTGTTTTACAGTGATGATACAAGATTCTTGTTAGATCGATTTCTAGGCACTACATACAATCGGCCAAAAGCTATTCCTGCTGAGCAGAAATAGTGCAATGCTCAATTCATCTTGTACGCTAAACACGGTCTACTCCAGCAGAATAACTCTGTTTTCTTCCAGGTCTTTCAACGCTAATGAAGTCTAGATGTTTGGCCTCTAACAAGACTGATTGCTCCGTTGAATTACACTAAAGGAGGTACAAAAAAAATCAATTCTGTTGCACAATAGAAATATGGAGCCTGTTCCCCATTTGAAGGCTGACAATATGAGCGTTAATAAAATTCTTGTAGTAGAAGATGATCCTACTTTGCGCATGCTGGTGCAAAGACAGGTAAAAGGCGTAAATTGCCAGTTCGAAACCGAAGCTGTTGCAAGCGGTGAAGAAGCAATCAAGCGTTTCGACCGCGACATATGTTTGATCTTTATGGATATTGGCTTGCCTGGCATAGACGGCTGCGAAACTGCAAAAAAAATCCGCGAAAAAGAGATGCAAGAGGGAAGGAACCATCAAATTCCCATAATTGCGCTCACTGGTCATGCCGATAAAAACGGCTGCATGCACTCGGGCATGACAGACTTTATTATCAAGCCGGTATTGCTCAAAGATATCCAGCTAATCCTTGAGAAATACCTTGCTAGTCCAGCCGAATAGGCAAGCGATGTTTGGCGTTGCTGGCAGGGCGGCCTCGTGGGACTCATTAGAGCAGCGAATCTTAAAGGGCGCCCGTGATCTGAGGCGCCCCTACGATACGTCTGCAACAATCTATTTAGAAAGAGCTTTCTTCGCTGGCTCGAACATGGTCATGCGCTCGGCCAAAACGGGAAATAGTCGAATGGCACCGTAAGCATTGAGGTGGACGGTGTCAAGATAATCGCTTTGCTGAAATAGTCCGCAATCACTTAAGTCGTACCAGTCTGCATTGTTTTCTTTGCACACTGCCGCAATTTTCGATCTAAAATCCTGCCAGAATGACGCTGGCAAAAGATTGCGATTTGCCGCTGTCGTGGGCATGCAAACAACCATTACTTCTATACCGTTCTGCTTCATCTCAGCAAGCCATTCTTTGAAGAATCGCATTTCGGAATTGTAATTACCCGAGAAGGGGTTTTTAAATCGTTCTTCGTATTCTTTAGTGTTGTCCACTTGTTTAGGAACAGCACCGGCAGGCACGAGGCTGTCGCCGGGCTTTATCCCGAACTTGCCAGATTGATCCATTTCAGATTTTGCCGGCTCAGCGAATTGACTTAGTTCCTTTTTGCCGATGTTCTTTAAAGGCAAGCGCTCCAGCTCAGCCCCCATGCGTGAGAAGAAATCTGTGTAGGCAGCACTATCCATTTTCGAAAGGTCAGTGTAGTTGGAAAAGAACTTATAATGGTCTGTCGCGGCTGGATACGGCAGGGTGCTATCCACAAAATCGCGAGGCGCTATTGTGGCTATGACCAATTTCGGTTTCTTCTTTCCTTCAAATATAAGTGACTTACTGATGGCATAAGCATCTGAAACCATTTCTCCAGGGCAGCCCAGACTGAAGACTGTGACCGGATGCCCCACACGATCGCTTATTTGTTTTTCCAGGAAGGATATTTTGCGATGTGTCAAAACATCAAGCAACTGCATCAAATAAGTCGCATCAACAGACGCATGAGCGGAGCCCAGCAATGAGCTTCCGAATATCACCACATCTGGTGCCTGGGGCTCTTCTGCATAGAGCTTGCTTAGCCACCACGGCCAGGTGTGACGCGCTGCGACTTTGTTCACTTGCTCATCTTGAGCCTGCCTAATCACTTCAGCTATTTTTCTTTTGTTTTGGCTGCTGGCACTTAAGCCGACATTGATTGCCAGAAAGAGCAGTAATGCGGCAAAGAATGCTGTGCCTGCATACGCGCCAGGCGTTTTTTTCTCGCTAGCTTGCTGATTAGAGACAACTGGCTTTTTTTCTAGGGTTTGCATGGCATCCTCCTAGAAGGTCGGCACAGGAGGACGGGAGGCAATTTCTTTGTGCTTTGCCAGATGCTCCCCGGACATGGACATGATTTCAGCCATGCGTGGGTCAGTCTTCAAAGTTTCCGCCAGATTATCGAAAAACTTTTGTCCGCCATAAGCATTCAAGTGAACTGTGTCATGGAAGTCTTTCTTGTTGTACATCGAAAAATTATTGAGATCGTACACCGCAACTCTGTGCAACAAACCGAAGTCGCGCAATCCTTGTAAATAACCGATATAGCCACCTGGCTTGAGTAAGCGAATGTTCTCCATGGTAATCGGCATGTTCACCACAACAAATTCAATCCGCTCCTTATGGCAAAACTCGGCAATTTTGCCGAGAAAGAACATCTGTGTCTTGTAGGTGTTCTTGTCCGGATGCTTATAGCGTTGCATGTATTCAAGCGTATTATCCGTGTATTTGCCTTCCGCCTGTTCCCGTGAGATAGGACCAGCCATCATTGCTTCAGGGTGAAGGTCAGCAGGGAGGTAATTGGGCAAAAGGTCTCTTCTGTCCCACCATGTGAATGGACGCTTTGACCACGGACGACGCAAGATTTTGTTGAACACGAATTCTGTGAATTCATCAAAAGCTATGCGCATATCGAGCCCATAGCAATAGAAATAGATATTGCGTTGAAAAAGCCAATCGAGCTTGTTCCACGGGCTTCTGAAAACGCGTTGTGCCACATCATCTATATTGACGATTCTTGTGATGTACTTGAAGGCATCAGTGTCGCCAGGTGCAGTGAGCGTGCTGTCGATGAAGTCGCGCGGAGCAACTCCATAGATAACGACGTCAGGCCGCGAAGCGCTGGCTACCATGCCCTTCAATGCAATATACGCATCAGACGGCATTTGCCCGGGGGCAGCCAGACTGAATGTTTCAAAATCGCCTTTGCTGAATCCTTTCTTGAGGGAATCTTCAAAGTAAACCGAACGATGATGCGTTGTGAGGTCCAGTCCTTTTTTCAAATAATTCGCATCACAACCGGCAAGAGCACTCACCATTGTGGACGAACCCAGGAGAGCAACGTTGCTTACTCTGCTTGTGTGACGCAATTCATTGAATGTCCACCAGGCCCAACCATGATAGTTGAACTTGTACGGATCAAACGGAATTGGGGTAAAGAAAGTCAGACAGGCGTTCATTGCAGCGAATATGGCGCAAGCAAGCAAGAACTTACTGCGGAAACGATATTTACGCTTTGTCTCTCCCTCGTGCGCTTCTGGATGGACTGCAGGCTGCGGAGCTCCTAGCGCTTTTTCTGGAGCTAGAGTGGTCGTCATAAGTGCGCCCCTCTCTCAGCAATCTGCTCCTTCTTTGCTCCGTTTTGTATTGCGCCCAATACTGTTGTTTCAGTTGCAAGACGTTCGATCAACCTATCAAAAAGATGCTTGCCACCAGCTGAATGCAGGTGAACTGTATCGCCGAAATCTGAACGGGTGAATTCCGGATTTTCCGAAAAATCTACAACTGTTGCACCTTTGCGTTTTGCCATTGAAATGACACCGGAGCGATATGCATTCCAGCTCAGGTCGCTTAAAAGCGTGCGATTGAGATCTGTAATCGGCATGGTCATGACCACGACTTTTATGCCGTTCTGCCTGGCAAGATCTAGCGTGTCAGCGAAGAATCGCATTTGCGAAATGTAGGTATCCCATTTCATGGTGGCATAACGTTTTTTGTATTCGCCAAGATTATCCACGAAAGTTTCGAGATCCTGCTTGGTGCTTGGACGGAACCATGCCTGTCCGGCAAGAATCTGGCAGGGTCTGAAATCAGGCATCAAGAAGTGGCGTTCATCGAAACTAAGTGCCTTTGTCTTAGCAGGTAGAGGCAAAATCGAATCTACGATTTTGCTTGTTTGTTTCTCTGCTTTGACGCTGAGATCGGCGCGGCTTCCGTAAAAATAGTTAAAACGACCGAGTTCGAAATCGAGACGCTGCATCCAATCAGGCATGACTCGATCCGCAATCGGAGCGACGTCACCGAAACGCGAAAGGAAACGGTAAGGGTCTGTAGCAGCAGGACTGGGCAACATGTTGTCGAGGAAATCGCGTGGTCCGACGCCGTAGACAATGACGCTCGGCTTCTTAGGGCCGGTCAGAAGATTCTTAACGATCAAATACGCGTCAGAAGGCATCTCCCCCGGAAGAGCAAAAGTAAAGGTGCTCAACTTGCAGCCGGTCTTCTCAGCAAATTTATCTTCAAAATAGGCAGAATGATGGTGCTGGCTGCCGTCAACGCGCCTGTTCAAATAATCAGCATCAACACCATCCAAAGGAACCAGCATTAAAGAGGAACCCAAAAACACGACGTCAGGACTAGACTTCTGCTTCAAGAAATCGGTGATAGTCCATCCAGTCCAGCTAAGGAATGGGAACTCCGCCGGAGCCGTAGCAAGCGGGCGAAAAGAAGCAGCAGCAAGAGCTAAGAGGCTGAATGCCAGTAAAGCAGCTGCAAATCTCGTTTTAAGAAAACCCATCATAGTTCCCAATCGTTACCTGCTTTTGCCGCAATGCGGCATGTGTAGGGGCGACGCCATGCGTCGCCCGACCGGATTAGAACTGGAAGTAGATGAACTTCGGTGAGGTGTCGGGGCTGAATATTGTGAGAACGCAGAGCATCGCCACCATCATTACTACCTGCACCGGCCAGGGCGGGCTGAGGTAGAACTTCTTGTTGTTCATCCAGTTCACCAGTACATGAGCAATCATACAGGCGGGGATAATCAACAGAATTGCCGGGAAAATAAGCGGATCTCTGATTTGCAGAATTGTCAGCTGTGAGGCGCTGAAATTCATCAAGGCTTGAGGAGCTTCTGCTAATTTTCCAAGAACTTGCCAGGCATTCTGATCGTTTTCTGCTCGGAAAAACACCCAACCGATACAAACGAACTGGAAGGTGACAATCACGGAGAAGACGTGGTAGAGCTTGGATTGAAGCAGTTTGGCATGCCAGCCGAGAGATTCCATAAGGTTGACATATTCGCGGTGAGCGATGAGGAGCAATCCCTGGTAAATACCCCAGAGTAAGTAGTGATTTGCCGCACCGTGCCAGAGCCCGCCAAGAGCCATGGTGATGAAAAGATTGCGGTAGTTCAACCACTTGCCACAGCGTGACCCGCCCAGCGGAATGAAGAGGTAATCGCGCAGCCATGAGGAGAGGCTGATGTGCCAGCGGCGCCAGAAATCAGCAGCATTGGCGGCGAGATAAGGCAGATTGAAATTGATCGGAACTTTGTATCCGAACAACATGGCAGAGCCCCGGGCGATATCTGTATAACCGGCAAAGTCGAAGAATATCTGAAAGGCAAAAGCGTAAGTGATGAGCCACATATCGATTGAGCTGAACTTCTCAGGATGAGCGAATCCGGCCTGCACAACCATGGCGAGATTGTCTGCAAGCAAAACCTTTTTGCACAGACCCATGAGAATCAATTGCATACCTTCATCAATATATTCCCATTTGAATTTGGCTGGAATATCGAGCTGGGGAATGAAGTCTTGATAGCGTTTGATTGGTCCTGCAATTTGCGTCGGGAAAAACGACGCAAATAGAGCAAAATCCATGAATTTGTTTACTACAGGCTTGCCGCGATAAACCTCGACAGCGTAGTGGATGAACTCGAACACGAAGAATGAAATGCCCAGAGGCAGAAGGATGTGCAGATGCGGTTCATGCCAGTTGATGTGGAACAGATTCAAACCTGCTTTCGCGCAATCGATGCCAAAATAGGCGTATTTGAAAATTCCCAGGGTGATCAAATTGACAGCGACCACCAGTGCAAGCCAGAGCTTCTTTTGTTTAGTTTCCTGAGCCTTAGCCACCATGGGCACAAGGAGAAAATTGCCCAGGGTCAATCCGAAAATAAGGAGTCCATAGATTGGACGCCAGGACATATAGAAGATGTAGCTTGCCACCAACAGCAGTGGCACTCGCAATCTGTGCGGTACAAGCCAGAACAATATAAAGACTGTTGGCAAGAACACTAGATATTGGAGACTATTGAAAAGCAAACCAGCTCTCCTTCTACTTAGAATCACGTTGACAGTATGATGGAATAAATCCCCGAAAGTGTCATTAGACGGTGCAAACGAAGTTGCCATCAGAACTGGAAACAATCATATACGGCAGATTTCAAGATTTCTCGTTTCGACTGCATCTCTTAACTTAAAATTGATTTCCGAAAGGCGGAAAGACCGTCCTGCTCTTGCATACGGAATTCTGCGCCAACACTTGAAAACATCCTCAAAATAAATATATCCGTCAGAAATAAGCCAAAAGATATCTTATCCGTGACATTAATTACGGGTTGAAATCTAGTTAATAAGCCAATTATGAGCTAGCTCAAATCACCGGGTTGCTTCGTGAAACCTTCCGGAACTAATTGATAACCGCCACCATATACGGTTCTTATATACTTTCGGTCACCTGATTCAAGACGTGTGCGCAGGTGTCGAATGTGAACGCGGATGGTATCAACATCATCATCTGGAGAATAACCCCAGACTTCCTCGAGCAATTTGCCTGTTGAAACTGTTTGACCGTGGTGTTGCATCAAGCAATGCAAAATTTCAAATTCAGTCGGTGTCAATTTGACGACGCGCTCGCGAACTTTCGCCTGCAAGTTTTCCGGCACCAGAGTGATTTCTCCTGCAGTCAAAATTTCCGGAAGTGAGGCAGATTGAGGCACCGAACCGGCTCTGCGCAGTAATGCGCGCACTCGAACTTGCAATTCGGGAATTTCAAATGGCTTGGTCAAATAATCATCAGCGCCCGAATCGAAGCCTTTCACTTTGTCTTTGGTCATGCCGAGAGCGGTGAGCATCAAAACCGGTATGCCAGCAGTGCTGGTATTCTGGCGCAGGCGCTGGCAAACGGTAAAGCCATCGAGGTCTGGCATCATTACGTCAAGAACAATCAGATCCGGCCTGTTTTGCTGAGCCAGAGCAAGTCCTTTCATTCCATCATTTGCAGTACTTACTTGATGTCCGAGCAGATCAAGATTTACTTTGATCAATTCGGCAATTGCAGTGTCATCATCGATTACCAGAATTCTGGCCAAGGTCGTCTCCCTTGCGTTTAAGTTCTACTAATTAGGGCTGGGCTTTTGTCTCCGCTAATTTTACCGGAATTTGGGCAACTTGCCCCTGCCTTAAAACATTCAGTGTAACCACTTGACCCGGTTTTTTTGTTTCGACATAACTGAGAAGGTCGTCTACGGTTGCCACTCTCTGCTTATCGATCCCCACAATAACGTCGGCCGTGGAATTGTCAACCTGAACAAAATCAAATCCACTTATGCGGCCGCGGCGGATTGTTGGTCCATGAATCCCAGCCTGAGCGGCAGGTCCATTTGGGTCAATGTCAATTACCATCAAACCAAGCTCTGTCGGACGAACCCTCTGGATGCCAAGGTTCGGGCGGAGCACGGCTCCGTGTGCAATAAGTTGGGGCACAATTCTCTTGACCACATTTATTGGAATAGCAAAACCAATACCAGCGCTTTGTTGAACTTTGCTCAAGATTGCGGTCGTGACACCTACCATGTTTCCCTGAGTATCAAGAAGTGGTCCGCCGGAATTGCCTGGATTGATCGCAGCATCTGTTTGCAAAACACCTTTGATTACGCGGCCGTTCTCAGTGCGCATAGTGCGACCCACACTGGATATGATCCCCGATGTCAAAGTCAAATCAAGGCCGAACGGGTTGCCGATTGCGTAAACCCGGCGACCGACTTCAAGCTTGCTTGAATCGCCGAACTTTATTGTGCTTAATTTGCGAGTTCCGGGCTCTATTTTTAAGACAGCAAGATCGTTGTCTGGATCTATGCCCACAATTTTTGCGGGAAACGGACTACCGTCGTGCAAGGTGACGCGAACCATGCTGGCACCGTTAATCACATGGTTGTTGGTGAGGATGTAACCGTCTGCCGAAATAATCGACCCCGAACCCGTGTCGGCATTAGGAGCAACTCCGTATAAAAGGGCTTCAGGAGTCACATTAGCCGCAGTAACGTTTACAACAGCCTTGCTATCGGCTTTGTAGATTTTGATGTTTGTCGATTCTTCCGGCGTGATTGCAGCTGGTGGTGCCTGTTCGAAATGCGGCGGAAGCTCTTCAGTTGATGAAGCACTTGATTGTGCGGCCGTCGCTGCTGCATCTTTCTTGGCGTTTTTAGCAGCAATTTTACCTGTTCGAATCTTCGCTCCAGAAGCAGTTGTTGAGGCTCCTTTGCTCAGCACAGCTGATTCTTTTAAGGTGAACGTATCAGCAGCGAAGGCTGTATTGCTGAAAACCAAGGATGATGCCATCATTATTGCAATACACAGCGCAATTGCGCTTGAACCGCCGGCGCTGCTGCGTGAGTCGTTGGAATTTTCCGAATCGCTGGATCTTTCCCCTTTTTTGTTCGCAGCGTCCTCAGACTTCTCGTCCGGCGGTGGGACTTTTACTTTCTGTCCGATCTTCGGCTCTGTGCCTTTAATCAATCTTTGAATATTGGATTTATGCCTGAGAATCACGTATGAAGACCCAAAAATGTTATAGACGATTGAACTCGTGACAGCGGCATCGTTGTGAGCAGGGTTGAATTGGCCCAGAAAGTACATCAGGAATGGTCCCACCGCTGCTGTTAACATCGAAGCCACAGAAACGATGCGGCCAAGAGCTGTAGTGCTTACAAAAATAACGAACATGCAGAAGCCGGCAGCCGGATTCATGGCACATAAAGTACCGAGGCCGGTAGCTGCGCTTTTTCCGCCCTGAAAACCTAGAAATATTGATTTAGCATGTCCTATCAGCGATAGCATTCCAGCCACACCAGGTAACACAAACAAATTAACAAAGGAAGCAAATGGCTCGCTCTGATACGCCGGATCAGCTGTCATAGTTAGCCAGTTAGGCAGCGGAATCAGCTGAGCACCGAGTTTTTGAGAAGCCGACAGAGCAATCAAAACTGGCAAGGCCCCTTTGAACATATCAAAGAATAAAACAAATGCTGCCGGTATTTTTCCGACGGATCTCAATACGTTAGTTGCACCAGTCGAGCCACTACCTACGGTGCGAATGTCTATACCCTTTAAGAGCTTTCCAATCCAATAGCCTGTTGGAATTGAACCGAAAACATACGCAAAAACGCAAATTAGAATTGCTGCCAGCATTTAATTTTTAGTCCCTCTCCTTGGGTCGCAAGAACAACCTGATGGGCGTACCTTTGAAGCCGAAAGATTCACGAATTTTTCTTTCAAGATAAGTGAGGTAGTTTGAACCAGCTAACTTATCATCATTCACTTTTAGCACAAAAGAGGGTGGAGCTACCGCAACCTGTGTTCCATAGTAAATGCGCAGGCGCCTGCCGCGTTTTCCAGCCGGAGGCGGGGTTAACATTTGTGCATCCTGGATGATCTGGTTAAATGTGGCCGTGCTTACGCGGCGGCGCGTCTCTCCAAACGCACGAGCAGCAGCTTCGAGAATTTTTTGGACCCGCTGTCCTGATTTTGCAGAAGTGAAAACAGACTCTGCGAATTTCAGGTGAGGCAAATCCATTTCGACTTTTGCCATGTATTCGTTCATCAATTTGCTTGTTTTGTTGGAAACAAGATCCCACTTGTTGAAAACAACAACCGCAGGCTTGCCGGCATCAATTATTTTCTGCGCTATTTTTTGATCCTGATCGGCGATTTCTTGATTCGCATCAAGCACCAGAATAGTCACATCGGCACGCTCAATAGCCTTAATGGCACGAACTACAGAAAACGCTTCTATACCGTAATCAACTTTCGATTTGCGCCTTATTCCGGCCGTATCTATGAGTGTGATATGCCGATCTTCCCACTCGAACATGGTATCGAGGGCATCACGCGTGGTGCCGGGAATATCAGTTACGATTGAGCGTTCCTTACCTACGATAGCGTTCATTATTGAGGACTTGCCTACATTTGGGCGCCCTACGATTGCAATTGAAAAATCCTTGCGCTCTTCCTCGTTCGCTTCTTCTTCGCCAGTGCCGTTCTTGCGAGAGGCTTGCCTGAGCTCATCAGGCAGGCTTTCGAGAACTTTGTCCAGCAGATCACCTACGCCACCAGTTCCACGCAATGCTGAAAGACTCATCGGTTCACCAAGCCCAAGACTGTAGAAGTCGAGCATATTGGCTTCTTCCCTGGGACTGTCGACCTTGTTCACTGCAAGAAGAATTGGCTTTTTGGAGCGACGAAGCATATTAGCTACATCCTGATCTGCTCCGGTAACACCTTCTTTACCGTCCACCATGAAGACAACCACATCAGCTTCTTCAACGGCACTCTTCACCTGCTCTTTGACTTGCTTCGTGATGAGTTCAGTGGAATCAGGCAGTATTCCACCTGTATCTACAAGCAAAAGCTCATGCCCAGACCAATCGCACTCGCGATAAATGCGATCGCGAGTCACGCCGGGGCTGTCGTGCACAATGGCTTCCCTTCCACCAACGCATCGGTTGAAGAAGGTAGACTTGCCTACGTTGGGTCTTCCTACAATTACAACTATCGGTTTAATCATGGTACCTGTCGCGGCGCGCTACTGCGCCGCTATAAATACTAGCACGGGCGTGGGTTTCGATAATTTTGCCAGGCTCATACAAGAAGTTTGGCAAAGAAGTCAGTCATTGGCGAGCGAGCTGGCGACATAGCAAAACAATTGGTAGCAGCGCCTCACGAGCGCCCTTTCCGGCATTGCTAATTCAAAGGGCGCCAATGAGGCGCCCCTACCATTCAGCATAAAGCAGTAGCTTAGCCACAATTTATTTGTTGTCTTTATGATCGTTGGACTTGCTGCCAAATACCTTGCCCAGCTTGGGTGCTTGCGCATCAAGGTATCGAATCAAAGTATCTTTAGCATTGTTAAGGTACATAGCCATTTCAGTATCGCCACCTGTATCCGGATGCACACCAGGCTTAGCGAATTCCCGTTTCCAGGCATCGAGCACGGTTTGTTTACTCAACTCTTCCGGCTTAACACCTAAGAGCAGACAAGCTCTGCGTATGTCTGGCGAGACCACCCTCGGCATGTTCGCGGTAGCATGCGGCTTTTCGTCTCCAACATGCTTACCACCGACAAATTTATGCAATTTCGGCTGAGCTTCAGGATCAGTAGGAGTCTCAACTTTCTTCTTGATCAAATCTCGCAACTCGTTTGGATCAAACGATGAGGTTGTTTTCTTTGTAGATTTCTTAGCAGTCCCCGAAGTGCCAGCTTGGTCTTCGTCTGGTGATTCAAGCTCAGCATGAGCAGCGGGAGCTTCTTCGGGCGAAATTGGTTCATACTGAGCATTAGGGTCGCCAAAACCTCCGGAGAAAGCTGCGTGGCTCTCTGCAGTCGAATTCTGTGCGTGTGGATCGTAATCCACAGCGTTCTGCTCATGTGCCGCGTAGGGGTCATAAGCAGTATTTGCAGCGTTGGGATCAAGTAATGGAGCTTGTGCAGCATGTGCATCAAATGCAGATGCATTAGCCGAACTTGAATCATATGCTTCAGCACCGCTTGCAGACTCGGTTCCGTATACCGCATTGGGATCATACCCAGAGTTCGCGTCGTACGCGGCGTTAGGATCATACGCAAGATTAGGATCGTGCGCTGCATTGGGATCATACGCAAGATTAGGATCAAAGGCTGCATTGTGATCGTAAGCAAGATTAGGATCGTGCGCCGCATTGGGATCATACGCAAGATTAGGATCAAAGGCTGCATTGTGATCGTACGCAAGATTAGGATCGTGCACTGCATTGTGATCGTAAGCAAGATTAGGATCGTGCGCCGCATTGGGATTATACGCAAGATTAGGATCCTGCGCTGCATTGGGATCATACGCAAGATAAGAATCGTGCGCAGCATTGGTCTCGTGCGCGAAATCAGGATCGTGCGCAGCATTGGTCTCGTACGCGAAATCAGGATCGTGCGCAGCATTGGTCTCGTGCGCGAAATAAGGATCGTGCGCAGCACCGGTCTCGTAAGCTACATTAGGATCTAGCGCAGCATTGGCCTCGTGCACAAAATTAGGATCGTGCGCTGCATTGGTCTCGTAGACAGCAGCGTTCGGATCATATGCTTCAGCAGGAGATGCATGAGACGCAGCTGCAGGGTCAAATCCGGTGACATCAGTTTCATAGGTGCCCTGCGCTTCGTAAGCAGCTTCAACTGCTGCAGCCTGAGGCTCAACTGCCTCAGCGGCAACAGATTGCACGGGCTCCGCTTCATCGTTATTGAACAACCCTGAATTCATGTAGTTCGGCAAGGCGTATTCTTGTGTGTCCGCTCTAGAATCAGCTTCAGTCCAATCTTGCGGTTCAAGCAAACCTTCTGCAGCCATTGGTTCCATTTCTGCATCTGCAATAGAGTCGTTAACGATCAATTGCGAGCCATCCTCGAGAATGAGCTCCTCACCGGCAGGGACACTCTCGTGAACCGGCATAGGACCTGGACTAACAAGAAACTCAGCCATCTGATCAACTCTATGTTCTGCCGTTGACTTAGCCCTGGCCGCTCGCGTTGTGAATTCCGCTTTTGCAGCATCATATCCCTGTTGATATGATGCGCTTATCTGCTGTTGGAGCTCGGCGTGCTGAGCTTCAAGAGCTTTATATTTTTCCAGCAGGTCCAGATTCAATGTTTGAAGATCCAACATTTCTTGATTTAACGAAGCAAGCTGATCTGCATGCAAACTGCGCGCAGCTTCGTGCGCCTCGTTTGCTGCGCGCTCATCGGCGAACTTGTCTTCGTGTTCAGCAATTACTTTGTTCAACTCAGAGAGCTTGTCTGATTGTTCTTCAATAACCGAATTCAGTTCAGAAATTTTTTGTGCTTGCTCTTCAATGTTTTTGTTGAGCTCAGCAGTCTCTGACATTACTGCAGCAACAGAACTTTCTGACGGACCTGCCTTTTCCAGCTTCTCCATTTGCTCACGCAATTCGGTATTTGTGCGCACCAGCTCCAGCAATTCTTTGTTAAGTTCTTCAAGATCTTCTTGACTGGCAGAAGCTTCCAATTGCTCGCGCAAATCGCTGTTTATTGCAACAACTTCTAACAGTTTTCTATTTAATTCGCTCATCTGCTCTTCATCGAGCGAATTCTCAAGGCGCTCTTCGAGCTCAGAATTTTCCTGCTGCCACAATTCGAGCTCTTCTTTGAGCTCAGCAATTTCTTTTTGCAAATCTTCCGGCGACTTCTCTTTAAGCGCATCGTATTGCGCTTTCAGCTCATCAAGCTGCTTCTGCAGTTCAACCGGGTCAGCGCTACTGCCATTTGCAGGCTCTAGCTTCGACTCCAGCTCTTCAACCTTTTTTAGCAGGCGGTCGTACTCTGCTGCAACGATTCCGTTCAAATCGCCACGCGCAATAGACAGCAACTCCATGAGAGAACCATCAGTGACTATTACACTGGCATGCACCTTAAGTTGCTCGGCAAGAGAATAAGGGTTTATATCAGACCCTTTCTTTCTCAATTCTTCCAATGCTCCGGTGGCTTCTTCAACCGAAACCTTTTTAGTAGTAAGACCCTCGTCAGCCATCGATTGCTGTCGTCTCCCAAGCCATATAGGGGCTATTCCCAGGTTGTACCCTTAAACAACAGCGCAACGCGTTATTGCCCGGCATTCCCTTCTAATTTCACCTTAATTTATCCTATTTGAAGCAACGCCGTCTCTATTGACAATGTAGCAGCCGCATACCGATTAACGTAATACTTCAAAACGCGTATAAGATTCATCAAGTTCTTCAATCCAGCTGGCATCTATATGGTCGACTCGTGCGTTGGGTGGTCCCTTCCAGCACCAGATCAAGAGGCTTTCCAGGCGCTCCTTTGGTCCCTGAGCATCGATACTTACAGAGCCGTCTTCTTCATTGGCAACCCAACCAAAAAGTCCGAGTGTGCGAGCTTGAGTTAGGGTGCTCTGGCGATAAAAGACCCCCTGTACTCTTCCATGAATTTTCAAGCGCAATCTTGATAAACCCATCTGCACTAGACACCTGTTCAGTTACATTACTGTTCGCCTGAGTGTTTCCGGCTCAGGTAATACGTCTCGAGCCCGGTCCTTCAAAGATTTTATAGGCTTCCTTCACCATGGTAGCGTCGAATTCGTCCGAATTAACGTTAGTACTTGTAGTTCTGCTGCTTGTTGAACTGGAAGCAGCGGGATTTTCGTGTACCGCATCGTCTTCCACGGCACTGGTATAAGCAGGCGGGGAAGCCGTAGCAACAGAAGGTTGAGCCGCTTGCTGAGCCTGGCTTTCTCTAGGCGGAGCTGGTTTATTTACGGGCTGATTTTTTTTTGGCGCCGGGCTGGACTCTGCTGCCACCCGGATTTTGACTATTAATTCTCGTCCTGTTACCGCTTGCGTCGCCACTCTCAGGTGATCCGCCTTCGATTCAAGCATCTTCTGGAAATTCTCTTTTAGCACCCCTATATTTATTTCCTTGTTGTTGAAACTCAATGGAAATGCATGAGTGGAAGTAAGACTAAAAGTAGGCAAATGCCTGCGTTGCAGTTCGTCGAGAATTTGTTGCCAGACGTAATCGATGTCCGCATTCAACTGGTTTATGTGTGGATCATCATCATAGCGAGGCGCGGCTGTGCTGCCGGCGTTCTCGCTTGCTTGAGCTGACTCTGCAGGTATTGTAGAAATCGAAATCATCTCTTGCGAGTCTTCGGCAGCAGATGCTTCAACGTGTTGACGAGCAAGTGGTTCTTCTGCACCTTCTTCTGAATGCTCTCGTGCTGCAGCAGAAACCTGGCTGCTAATCGGGCTCGGCTGGGGAGAACTGATCTCACGCGCTGGGGCAGAACCTGGCGACGGCGACGAATAGCTGCTAGCGGGGGCAGCTTGAGGGGCAGTAGTAGAATGCTGCGTGCTCGGAGCATGTTGTCCGGCATTGCTTGCATAAGAATGAGACGAAGGAGACGGTGATTGATAAGACTGCGGCGCACTTGCAGCGGGGCGAGGCGGCGCATGATGCGGGCGAGCAGAGTGATCGAAATCAGCACCTGAAGCAATTTTTTCTTCCAGAGTTTGTACTCGTGCAAGCAAATCTTTAACTAAATGAATATCGTGACGATGGCAAATTCCAAGCAGACCAATTTCTAAATGCATTGCCGGCTGGCTGCTGCGGCGGCAGGTCTGCTCCAGTTTGTCTATTTGCTCGACAATCTGGCTCAACTCAGCTCGTTCGAACAAACCCGTTTGTGCAATGAGCCCATTCAGGTATGATTCGGAGCCCAAAACAATTGAGGCAAGCCCAGACACTCCGGTCTTTGCTTCAGCAAGATATGATGCTTTCATAAGGCTGAGGAAATGGCGAGAGAGTTCTTGCAGCACTACCTGCGGTTCACGTCCCTCACCAAGCAACCTGCTTACTGAATCTATTACCGCTTGTCCACGGCGTTCTGCAATTTGATTGCTTATGTCGAGAAGAACATCCTCATGCAATGCTCCAAGCAAACGCAAAAGGTCTGATACCGTAGCTGGTGACCCACGCGAGGCAAGCAAACTGGCTTGATCCAGATTGCTTAGGGCATCACGTAAGCCACCGCCGGATCTTCTTGCGATCAACTTGATCGCTTCTTCCTCAATTTCAATTCCTTCTTTCTGTGCTACATTGCGCAGATGGTTTGTAAGCGCATCTTGATTGATTAGCTTGAACATCAATCTCTGGCATCGACTTACAATGGTGGGCAGCACCTTATGTTCTTCAGTGGTAGCAAGAATGAAAACCACTCCAGCTGGCGGCTCTTCAATTGTTTTCAACAAAGTATTGAATGCTTCTTTTGTAAGCATGTGGCATTCGTCAATAATATAAACTTTGAACTCGCCACCCACAGCTTTAAGTGGAGCACGTTCTATAAGAACACGTGCATCATCGACGCTGTTATTTGAAGCTGCGTCTATCTCGAAAACAGCCGGGGAGTTTCCAGCGGCAATTTCCATGCAGCATGAGCATGTCAAACAAGGGTCAACGGTTGGCTTTCCGGCTGTTTTGCAGTTGAGCGATTTGGCAAGGATTCTGGCAGATGAAGTTTTGCCTGTTCCACGAGGGCCAGTAAATAAGTAGGCATGTGTGAGTCTATTATGCTCAATAGCATTTGCAAGAGTGCGGTAGACGCCTTCCTGCCCGACAAGTTGACCCAGTGACTGAGGCCTGTACTTGAGATATAACGGTTCATGCCGCTTAAACGGGGACTCGGACATGATTCCTCCAGCCGCTGCTTATGACATCCGGCTATCAACTTAGGACTCTGATCCTAACATAAGATCCCCCGGTCCCGTAGGACAGCGTACAGCTGTCGTTTCGGCTTCCTACTTAAGAAGCGGCCGCCCCGGGAGCCGGCAGCCTGCCGGCTTTTAGAGGATCGGATTTATCTCTCCAGATATGAGCCGGCGAGCCGCCAGCGCTCCCGGGAGGACTTTTTACTTAACCGAGAATATCAAGACACTGACTACCTGTGGAGTTTCACCAGTTGGTCTTGCGAGCTGAAAAGCCACCTGGCTGATCGGATAAATATAATTTTTGCCACCTGTAGTGCTGCCTGGCTCCGGCAAGAGGAATGCCGGCTCACCGAAACGTTCTTTTACAGCCTCGAGCGAATCTCCAGGCGCCGCACCGAAGTCGGCAGCGACAAGTGTCGGATCATATATACGAATAGCATCCAACATGCCATGCTTGAAGAAAAGCTGCAAAGAAACAGTTCCATCCCCTTCCTTTTTATACCAGGAATAGACACTCCAATTTTTGATTTTCTGCTCCTGCAGTTTGCCTATGCGGCCGAGGAATTGCGTAACCTGCGACTCGGAATTTCCCAGACTTACAAGCGGCAATGTAGTACCTGTTGCAACGTTAGGTGGAAGAAGCGCAAGCTTATTCAAGCGACCTTCTTTGTCTGTGTTTAATTCAGACTTTGGACTGGCTTCTTTTGCTTTTCGTCTGCTCGGCGAAGGCGCTGAAGGAGCCGCCGCTGCCATTTCCGCTTTCGCCCTCAGATTACCCTGAGCTGCGTCCCCTTCTCTGAAATCGTGGACAGCCGGGCGCTCATCCAAAATCTGTATGTCGCGAGCAGCGTTGGCGAAATGTGCTTTTTCCGTTCCCGGTGCCGATGCTATTGCATCTCGCATTTGCTTTTGCAATTTTTCAGGCGTTGCATTTTGCAGTTCTTCGATTCGCTTGGTTGCTTTATAGAATCGGTTAATACTGGCAGCCAGATCTGGGTTTTTGTTTTTTGCTTCCTCGTAAGAAGGCATCTGCAAGCCTCTTGCATGCCCCTGCGGCTCTGCGAGGAAATCATCTTCTCCGGCAGAACTCGCTCCAAAAGCACCTCCGGCAGCATTAGACGAAACTCTACTCACGCTCGGAGGAGTTGGCTTCATGGAAGCGCCGCGCATTGCGCTAGAATCTTTTGCAGCATCTCTGTCCCAGAAACCAGGTTTATCCGCATTTGCAAGCACTTCGTTTTTGTTATAGGCAATTGGAAGTCGTGTCATCGCACTGCCTTTCCAGTTCTCCGCAGCTGCTCCGGAATCCAGCGAGTCAACCGTTGGCGCCGCATAATTACCGGCTTTGAGCTGGTACCCGGCAGAGCCTCCGCCGCCTGCTCCATATCCATCAGCAGGCAAATTGTTTTGCGCAATCATTTGCAGCGTCGGCACCCCAGTAGCAAACGTCCTTCCCGTTTCTTTAGGTCTGATAGCAAGCTTATAATCCACGCCCTGTCCTTGCGCAGCCTGGCTCGCCTGCTGCTTCATGTTTTGCGCAATTATTTGCGAGCCGGTGTTCTTATTGAGCTGAACGGCCTGGGCAACCTGCGGTATATTCATGATGCGGTTGATGATTGTTTCGAGAAGCTGCACGCTTGATTCTGCATCAGACTTCTTATTGAAGCGCACGGAACCAAAGACTTTCGTTCCCGTACTTACAGAAGGAAGCGGTGTAGCCACTCTGGCACTCTGAGTTGTTGCACTCATGCGATCACGACTTTTCGAATCGAGATGTTGAGAAAAACAAGGGTCAAGACTCAATGAGAGCAAGATAACTGGTGCAGTTGACCATAGACAGATCCGCCAGGCTTTCGGCCGGCCATGTCCATTCTTTCGCACTTTATCGTTATGTGCTCTGAGAATCATTGTTGTTTTTCGCCTCCCACCTTTCCATCAAACAACCTTTGCTCCCATTCGTCGAGCTCCGATTGATTAATAAGTCCACGCCTGTAAGACAGATATACGGCCCGGCAACGCTGATTGTATTCAGTGTCTTGCTGCTCACCGCGTCCGGGAATTGCCAGTTTTGAATACAGTGATTTCAGTCTTGATTGCACGGCTTTTTCAGTGAGGAACAAGCGGCGTGCAATGGATGAATCGGTTAAGCCAAGGGCGATGCATGCGAGTGCTTCAAATTCAGCTGCCGTCAAACTTGTAGCGCGATTCTGCGTGCGCTGAATCACACGAGAAATACCAGGGTGAATCCAGCAATCGCCAGAGAGAATCGCTTTGACTGCCTCAACAACTTGCTCATTGGAAGCACTTTTCAGCACATAACCGAATACGCTGTCGCCAGGAACTACTTTCCAGAGCTGCCTCACATACACTTCATCCGAAAAGTTCGAAAGTATGATCACTCCGGTTTTCGGGTCCCCGGCAAGAATTTGCTCGGCGGCTTTGATTCCCGAAATATTAGGCATTTTAATATCAAGACAAACCAGCTTCGGCTTGAGTTTAGCCGCCATATCTACGGCAGCCTGCCCATCACAAGCTTCATGGATAGGACCTTCCTCTGGTATGTTTTTTACCAGGAGGTCCTTAAGCCAGCTGCGGTCGCGCTCTTCATCATCTGCTATCAGGATAGTCATACTTTTCTTTCCAGTCCTTTCATTGGCTCGCCTTCTCTAATTCCGGTATGCATGATTAACACAAATTCGGTTCCGGTTCTATAATTCCCTGGTTTAATCCATTCAACTGAAGCACCGATAAGCGCGGCTCTGTGCTTAATATTCAGCAGTCCGTGTGAGTCTGGTCTTATCAGGCGCGGGTCAATCCCTTTACCGTTGTCAACCACGACTATCTTGAGAAGTTCGCCATCTTTGCTAATCCACACCTCTGCAGTATTCCCGCCTGAATGCTTTCGAATATTATTCAGGTTTTCCTGGACGATACGATAAAGCTGCAGCTTGGCAAAATTGGGTATTTCGTCCTCCTTAATTTGGGGGTCTGCTGTGAACTTACACGAAATTGGAAACTCGCGCTCTAGGATATGCACTAGATTTTCTAAAGCTGGGACAAACCCCATGGTTTCCAATACCGAGGGGTGTAAATCATTAATGACACGACGCATCTCTTGAATCGTACTATCGAGCCGCTCTCGCATTTTTCGAGGCGCCGGACTATCGCCATATTCAGAGGTCATATCGTCAACCATGCGGGCAATCGAAGACAGAGCCGGCAAAGTTTCGTCATGAAGTTCCTCGGCGATGCGCTTGCGCTCTTCCTCGGCGCGAACTTGCATCATTTCGCGTGCTGCAGCGAGTTCTTTATTTCTCTGGCGCAAGCCTGTATCGAGGAATATAACCGTTCCTAATATAAACGCACTTAGCATGATCACCATAGGTGCCACCACAGGCAGTAGCAAATGCAAATACATAAATGCAAACATGGCGATTATGAGGAGCATAATACCGGATAGAATCATAGCCATAGTGCGGCGCCCCAGAGGCAGAGCGGATGTGAGAGCGCCTGTCAGCGAACCGACAATCAACAAAAATTGTTTTGCATACGAATGAGGAAAGCTCCAGATAACATCATTGTTCATAACGCTTGCAAGTGCGTCGGCCTGAATTTCTACTTCGGACGATTTATCGCGGAAAGGAGAACGCGCCTGTTGCGGATCTTTCTTTCGCTGGGTCAAAGTTGCGCCTATAAGCACTGTTTTGTCTTTGAAAACGGACGGATCAAAATCAGGCTCAATTACTTTCCACATCGGATAGGTCTGGTAATCGACTCTGTGGTAGTTGATATAGCTAAATTGATCCGCATGATTGGGCGACAGACGTGCAAGATAATCAACACCGGAAGCTGTGCGCAGGGGCAAGAGGATAGCTCTGGTTAGTGATGGAACTTGCTCTGTGCCGGTTGGCTCTCCTGTGTGTGGTTCGGGAACTTGGTCCGGCAAGCGCACTACCATCCCGCCGGGCTCTTTTATGAGCTCGCGATACCCGATAGTGGCATGCTGCAAGAATTCAGCCGAGGGTAATTCTGTACTACCTTCCAGGCTTCCGAACAAGGAGAGGACGACGTTACGATGATAGCTCATTACGTCTACAAGTGCTTGATTAGCCGCTCCACGCAGGTCGAGATCGATTACGACGGCTGCCGGTTTTGAATCTTCTATCTTGCCGATTAACTCAGCCAGGCGCGCCTGCGCGAGTTGATCGTTAAAACGGGCGCATCCAAGTTCGAATTGCGAGTCATTGTCGAAGGCCACGATTACTATTTTGGAAGCCGCTTCGTTGTTTATTCGCGGAAACCATGGCTGCGAAGAAAGCGCATCGGCGATTTTATAGCGCCAGTTCAACATGCCCAGTTCCATGGTTTCAAGAATGGGCGAGTCGCTATAAAGAAGCGCGATCATGGCGCCGACAAAAACGCCGAAGAAAAGACGCGTGAAAAGCAGACTGTGACGCCCGTCTACCCATGCCGCTTCTAGTAACTTGTCCAGGCGCTTCAATTGGCGGATGCCTCGACTCCCAGCTGGACTAAGTTTATCATTAGATTAATCCGCCAGCTGGGCAGCAGCCAAAAACTGGGAATGGGGCAAAACTGGAACACATTAACAAACATTCAAAAAACTATCTTGCCTGACAGGGTTAGATTTGAGCTTGAAATTAATCAATTCAAACGAGCGACCAGAATCCTCTAAGATGCCTGTGGAGCAAGGTTTATGCGTCCAGGGCGAGCTGAACTAGACTTTTGGGGTATCCTAAAGCTCCAAAAAAACGAAGCGCTATGTAGTCTTTTCCGTACCCTGTAAAACACACGCCTCGGCTTTATGGCGGATATCCGATTGGATTAGCTTCTTCCATAATGGAGTCTCCAGCTACTTGTTAATAGACCGGTTCGGCGATTTTGATCCTAGCTCTTTGTTTGAGAAAGCCGCATGTCTAAACGCAAATATCAAATACCGAAACAGGCTTATCGCAAGCCCGTTCTAACGGCTTTGTCTTTGTTGCTCGCCGGCATCCCCGTCATCAGCCCACCTGCAATGTTGGCACAATCTGCTGCTCCATCTAGCGCCAACACGAACACCAACACAAGCACCAGCGGTTCATCTCACACAACGATAGGTTCGACGAGCAAAGGAATATCTGGCAACATCGATCTTTCATCGACCCAGGCACTACTGGTAGATAGAGCATCAAACACGGTGCAGGTTCAAGTAGGTGGAACACTCACTAACGGTTCAGTGACAGGGGGGCAGCTCACAAGCTTCCAACCGGGGCAACTTCTTACTCCAGCGCAGTACATGGCGCTGCAGCAAGTAATATATGGCGGCCATCAGACCTTGGTTTTGGGCAACCTTGGACAAGCGGTCGGCGGATACGCAACTTTGCGCCCAAGTTACACCGGCCCACTGAGCTCATTGACCGTTCCGCAAAACGTAGCTCTCAATACAATTGGCTTCAATTCGGCGACACCACTTAATATCACCGGAAATTTGAATATATCCGGCTCGGTATATAATTTGCAAACAACAGCCGGCACTGCGTTTGCTCTCAACACAATCAACCTGAATGTTAATCAACATGGCTTGCTTTCAGGATTTTTGCCGACATATTCCGCTGCATTAGGCAATGTATTCGCCTCGCAAGGCATGACACTCAATGTTGCAAACAATGTTCTTAATCAGGGGCTGATAACTTCACCCGGCACTTTGAACATAACTGCTGGTGGCAGCATAAGTAATCAAACGGTGAGCAATATTCTTGCCGGAATGACAGCTCAGGCTATTAATTTAAGCGCCGCTTCGGGCCAGTTCGTCAACAGCGGCATTATAACTGCCAACGGTAATTTGAACATAAACACTTTAAGCAAGCAAGATTTGCATTTGGACAACACCGGCGGAGTGCTGAAATCTCTGACCGCAGACATAAATGTGCGTGATCCATCTTACGCCTTGTCACAGTTAACGGATCTAAAAGGTGGTGATTACCTATCGCAAAAGCTTAACTTGAATGGCGGCAATGGGAACGTTTCTGTTGCTGCACATGCAATCAGCGGTCTTGTAAATGTGAGTTCGGGTGGAATGCACGTTGGTGCAGAGTCAAGCGATCTCAGTATTGGAAATTTGAATTTAATCGGCGACCCAGTTATCTATAATCAGGGCGGCAATGTTGCTATAGGCAACACGACAGTAACAAATGCAGATCTGATAATTCTTGCAAAAGGAACAATTACTACCGGTAACATAACACTCAATACAGCTGGACTCGGCGCGAAATCGGGCAGTTTGACCACCGTAGCTGGTGTGAATTTCCTTACAGCTGGCGGCGTACCAGCAAGCCCACCGCAACAACAAATACTAGGCACGGCTTTTCCGGGAGCTAAGTTTACGATTACAGGATTTTCCGGTTTTGGTGGTGTTACAAATATAGGTGCAATCAGCACCACGCCAACAGCATTATGCGGCAGCTGTAACGCCGGTTCGGTAAGTATAAACGCCTTCGGCGGCGGAGTCACCACCGGAGCAATAACGACAAGCGGGCTTGGCACAGGCAGCAATGGATCAGTTTCGATTATTGCCCTAGGCAATATTTCAACTGGTCAGATCAATACAGCAGGCTCCACAGCAGCAGCCCAATCAGGCTCTGTGAGCATGATTACGGCGCAACCCTTGATGGTTGGAGGAAACGTTAGTTTCGCACCGGCAGGCGCCACTGATTACTGGACCACTACTAACTCCTTTGCTCCAGATTACACGAAAGTTTTTAATGGCTCAACAATTACCCTGGGTGGAAATGTCACTACAGATGGTGGCGCTATAAGTCTATTAGCAGGTTCCAATTTAAATGCTGGTGGATTCTCGCTTACATCAACACGTATTAATTCAACAGGCAATGGCGGCAATATTACTGTTGCTGCGGGTGTGCCGGCTCCAGGAGGAGTTGACGGCGCTGGATTTATCAACAGCCTGGGAGTCGTTACTGCAAATGGAAGTGCCATAGGCATCGGAGGAGCGGGAGGTAACATACTTCTTGCCAGCGGCAACACTACTACTATTCTGACTACAGTCAATGCCAACGGCGCAGGAACGGCAAACAATAACGGTGGAAATATAAGCATCGTAGGCGGTAGCAACTTAAATACGAATGCAATTAATGCCAGAGCCGCTAATTCAGGTACAGGCGGATCGGTTTTTGTCAGCTCAGGCGCCGGCTGGAATATTGACGCTAACAACCTCACAATTGACCCGACGAAATCATCTGCCAGCGGCGGAAATCTGACTCTTTCAGGCGTGATAAACACAAGTGCGCAGGCAGCCAACGGCAGCGGCGGCAAGATACAGCTTGCCGGTCTGGGCAGCTTGGGCCAAATCAACTTTGCGGCTGCTACAAGCCCTCTTTCAGGTGGGTCAGGTACTGGCAGCAATGGCTCACTGACAGTCGTGGCGCAAGCGAATCCAGGGGCGCCGGCTAATACCATCAGCCTGGCAGCCGGGGTCAATGTCAACACCACGGGTGGCAGCGGCGGAGGCGGCGCCATAAATATTGGCACTGCAGATCCGTTTCTCGCCAGTCAAACAATCAGCCGTGCCACCGCTAGTGGTGCAGCCGTGGCCATAAATATTGACAACACCATTACAAATGCAGGCATCCAGACTCGGGCTCTCACAACCAACGGTGCAAACATTAATGTCTTGGCTTCCGGCAATCTCAGTACTAATGCTAATGCGGTCACCGCCACCGGTGTCGCAGGAGCAGGCGGTGGCATAAACTTGGCTGCCGGCGTCAGAAGCGCAGGCGGACCGGGAGCAGGATCAATTACATCGCTTGGTGCTGTCACTTCTACTGGAAACGGTGGAGCAAGTGGCAGCATTTTGATAGCCAGCGGCACCAATGCCACCACCATTACCAATAACGTGAATGCAAGTGCGGCAGGCGCCAACAACAATGGTGGCAACATCAGTATCGTATCTGGTGGCAATCTGACAACGAATGCTGCCGCTGCAATAACCGCGCAGAGCACCGGCACCGGCAGTGGTGGCTCCATTTTTCTGGCAGCAGGAGCCGGCTGGACCATGAGTGCAGCGAATCTCACAATTGACCCAGCACTTTCCGGAGCCAACGGGTCGCTGACAATTGCCGGTAACGTCTCCAACGCGGCAGTGGCAGGAGGAGGAAAAGGCGGCAATATCAGCCTGGCGGGTTTTGGCCTGGCAGGCGGGCAGATTAACGTAGTCGCTGGAGCAACAATCGCCCTGGCAGGAATCGGCGTTGGCTCAAATGGCAATTTCTCAGCCGTAGCACAGCAGAATCCGGCCGCTCTTGGCACTAATACGATTAGTTTTGCTGCAGGTGTCAACATCTTTGATTTTAACGGAGCTGGTAACACCGGTTCTATTACTATAGGCACCGGTGACCCGTTGCTTGCTGCTCAAAATATCAATAGAACAACGGCCGCCGGGCCGGCGATTGCAATCAATCTGGACAACAATATCAAAAATGCTGGCGTACTAACCCAAGTTCTTGCGACCAACGGCGGCAATATCACTGTTGAAGCGGCCGGAAACCTGAGTACTGGCCAACTTTTTGCTGGGGGTTTCGTTGCAGGTGTTTCTGGTGGCTCCGTTACTGCCATCGCTGGATTGCGTAGTTTCGGCGCGGTCCCTCAAGTAGGTGCAGGCTCTATTACAGCCCTTGGAGCAATTACTGCTACAGGAAACGCAAAAGCTGGTGGAAATGTTCTGATTGCAAGTGGTTCAAACGCCGCGTTGACTATTAGCAATGGAATAAATACAAACGCTTCAGCGGGGAATTTCAACGCTGGCAATATAAGCATACTTTCTGCCAATAATTTGACCATTTCCAGCGCAATTACCAGCAGAGGTTTTGGCATCAGCAGCAGCGGCTCGGTATTTGCGGCGGCAGGAGCCGGCTGGTATCTAAACGGAGCCAATGTTGCAATAGACCCTGCGCTTTCCGGAGCTAAGGGCGCATTGATATTAAACAACTCTATAAATTCGAGTGCTCAAAGCTTCGGAGGCAGTGGCGGCAATATCTCTCTTGCCGGGTTCGGCCCTGGTGCGACAGGCGGCTCCATCACATTCAATGCCGGCTCGAGCGTAGCTCTAGCAGGGATTAGCACTGGTGCGAACGGCTCATTCGCGGCAGTGGCACAGGGCAACCCAGCGGCACTCGGTACAAACACCATCTCGATTTCAGCAGGCATCGCTGTCAACACAAGTGGCGGTGTCGGTGGCACGGGTGCAATTACCATAGGCACAGCAGATCCGCTTGCGGTGCTTTCCAACATTCCACTTGCAACTGCTGCTGGCCCAGCCATCGGTCTTAATTTGGACGCAGCAATTACAAATGCTGGTGTACAAACTCAAACACTTACCACAAACGGAGCGGCAATTACGGTTCTTGCCGCTGGAAACTTGAGTACAAATGCACAGGCAGTGTCATCCGCCGGCGCAGCAGGAATAGCAGGCGGCACAATCAATCTTGCAGCCGGCATGCGTACCGCTGGCGCAACGGGAGCAGGATCGGTGACTTCACTGGGCGCCGTTACGTCTTCCGGAAATGCCAAAAGCAGCGGCAATATTTTGATTGCCAGTGGAACAACAGCCACGACAATTACCGCAAACATCAACGCATTTACGGTGGGAGGCGGAAACAATGCGGGCGGGAATATCAGTCTAGTATCAGGTGGCAACCTCACAATTAACGCTGGTATTACTTTGAGTTCACAAGCTTCAGGCACCGCTGTTAGTGGCAGCGTTTTTCTTGCATCGGGTGCCGGCTGGAATTTGAGCGCAGCAAATCTAGCTATCGATCCCACTCTTTCTGGTGTCAACGGAGCACTGACATTAAACGGATCAATTAATTCCAGCGCCGGAGGAGGAGGAGGAACAGGCGGTAGTGTAAGCCTGGCCGGATTCGGTGCTGCTGCGGCAGGCGGTTCGATTACTCTTGGCGCGGCTTCTACGATAAATCTGGCAGGAAATGGTGTGGGCAGCAACGGCTCATTCTCGGCAGTTGCCCAGGCCAACCCGGCCGCGCTGGGTACCAATACAGTAACTCTGCCTGCTGGGGTGGCAATAAACACTTCCGGTGGACTAGGTGGAACCGGCACAATAACAATCGGAACTGGCGATCCCTTAGCTGCTTTGCAGAACATATCCAGGGCCACTGCGGCGGGTCCTGCGATCGCCATAAATATTGATCCGGCAATAACGAATGCGGGTGTACAAACTCAAGCACTCACCACAAACGGAGCGGCAATTACAGTTCTTGCCGCAGGAAACTTGAGTACGAATGCGCAGGCGGTGACATCCACCGGTGCTGCAGCAGGAATAGCAGGCGGCACAATCAATCTTGTAGCAGGCATGCGTAGCGCTGGCGCAACGGGTCAGGGTTCGATAACTTCATTAGGTACAGTGACTTCGACTGGTAATTCAGCCAAAAGCGGAAACATTCTTATAGCCAGTGGCACCAATGCCGGTACCATAACCGGCAACATCACTTCCAGTGCAGCAGGTGCAGGCAATAGTGCTGGTGGTAACATCAGTATTATCTCCGGCGGTAACCTTACAATTAATGCCGGAGTCGGGCTGGCCTCACGTAGCACTGGCATAGCTGGCAGTGGAAGCGTGTTTTTAGCTGCTGGCGCAGGTTGGACACTGAGCGCTGCTAATTTGACAATCACTCCAGCCTCATCAGGGGTTAATGGTTCGCTTACTTTGAACGGCACTATTAACAGTAGTGCTGTAGCTGCGGGAGGTTCAGGTGGCAATGTTTCTCTGGCAGGCTTCGGTGCTGCTGCCACAGGCGGTTCGATTAGTCTTGGTGCGGCGTCTACAATAAATCTGGCAGGTAATGCTGGGGGCAGCAACGGCTCATTTTCTGCAGTTGCCCAGGCTAACCCGGCAGCGCTAGGTACCAATACCATAACTTTGGCTGCTGGGGTGGCCATAAACACTTCCGGTGGACTAGGTGGAACCGGCACAATAACAATCGGAACCGGCGATCCCTTAGCAGCTGTGCAGACTATATCTACAGCTAGCGCAGCAGGTCCTGCCATCGCAATAAACATTGATCCGGCAATAACGAATGCCGGTGTACAAACTCAAGCACTTACCACAAACGGAGCGGCAATAACAGTTCTTGCCGCTGGCAACTTGAGCACAAATGCGCAGGCAGTGACATCCACTGGTGCAGCAGGAATAGCAGGCGGCACAATCAATCTTGTAGCAGGCATGCGAAGTGCTGGTGCAACTGGCCAGGGTTCGATAAGTTCTCTAGGCTCAGTGACTTCAACTGGGACTGGAGCTAATAGTGGAAATATTCTAATAGCCAGTGGCACTAATGCCGGTACCATCACCGGCAACATTAGTTCAAGTGCCGCAGGTGCAGGTAACAATAGTGGCGGCAATATTAGTATTGTCTCCGGCGGCAACCTTACCATAAATGCAGGAATTGGAATCGCTTCGCAAAGCGCCGGAACGGGTACCGGTGGAAGTGTATTTTTAGCTGCTGGAGCAGGTTGGACCCTCAGCGCTGCTAATTTGACAATCACGCCAGCGTCATCTGGGGTTAACGGTTCACTTGCATTAAACGGTAGCATTAATAGCAGTGCCGTGGCTGCCGGAGGTTCAGGCGGCAATGTTTCTCTGGCAGGCTTCGGCGCTGGAGCAACAGGCGGCTCAGTAACTCTCGGCGCAGCAGCCACCGTGACACTGTCAGGCAACGGTGCTGGAACGAACGGCTCTTTTGCTGCGGTGGCACAAGGTAACCCCGCCGCGGCCGGCACAAACACAATCGTTTTCCCTGGCGCAATAAGCACCACTGGCGGTGCACCGGGTGCCGGCTCCATACTGATCGGCAATGGCGATCCGCTGGCTGCTGCAAGCAATATTGCTTTAGCGACGGCAGCTGGTCCTGCAATTGCTATTAATTTCGACGCAGCTATAACAAACGCGGCAATATCAACCCAGGCGTTGACTACTAACGGCGCAGCAATTACAGTCACAGCAGCAAATGCTTATACATCGAACGCCCAGAACATAACCTCTACTGCACTTTCAGGGAATGTGGCCGGCGGCAATATTGCCATAACAGCGGGGAACAATACTGCGGGAGCGTTGCAGACTGCTGCCATCACCGCCAACGGCTCAGGCACAGCCAATGGTGGGAATATCAATATTAATTATAACGATGCGGCAAAAGCACTAATTGTCGGAGCTGCCGGTCTCAACAGCTTCATAAGTGGGGCAATAACGGCCAATGCACCAGGGGCCGGCACTGGCGGCCAGATAACAATCGCAAATGCTCCGGCCAATAATCTAAATGTTGACTTGCGCACCAGTATTTCTGCCAGCGGCGGGAACTCGGGAAGCATTAATTTCAACCAAGCGGGCAAGACGGTTACAGTTCAACCTACAGTGGCCAACGTCGGATCGTTAATCGGAAACGTCAATGCAAGCGGCACTACGGTGTTGATAAATCCGCAAGCTGCTGCAACAAACTTGAGCATTAATAATGTAAGCAGCACCGTTGGCGATATCACCATTACCAATAATAATGGTGCATCTTCGATAAGTGTCTTGAACAATGTTCCTTTCTCGGTGAATTCAGCCGGCAAAGTAATACTGAATAGCCCGACTATTTCTAATATTGGAGTGGTTCAATCTACCGCGGCAGGCGGTTCCTCGATTAGTGTCGAGAATTTGCTGGCAGCAGGTAATTTAACAGTAAATGGCAACGGCACTTATCAATTCAGCGCAAACAACGCCGGTAATACAATTCTCTTCCAGGCGGGCTCAAGCGGAACAGGCACGCTTGCAGTCAACGGCAACAATACGCTGAATTTAGGCAACGCCACCATTTCACCTGGCGCGATATCCTTTGCCGGAGGGACACTCAATCTTGCTGCCGGCAGCACTCAAACCATTTCGAACAATGCCAATGTGACAATTTCGCCAGGAGCCAGCAGTGCGCTCAACGTTAACGTTGGCGGAGTAGCCGGCAGCACCTTCAGCGGCACAGGCAATTATACTGTTGCAGGTAATGGAGCTGGAAACGGAGTCAGCTTCACTGCTGGAGCCACACCAGCGACCTTGACTTTTGGTGGAGCTTTAGCCATCAATACAACCGGCGTGGCTGGTGTTTCAGTGGCAAACGGGCTCACAGTATCATCAAACAGCCATAACATAAATATATCAACTAACACGTTTACCTTGAACGCTACAGGTGCATTGAATGCCAATGCGGCAACGGTTACTGTAGTGCCGAACGCAGCCGGAACCACAATCGGTTTAAATGGTGGTGCTGGAACTCTATCTCTTGCGGCTGCGACTCTGGCAAACATAACCGCCGGAACGCTCACTGTCGGTAACAATACAAGCGGGAATTTCACCCAAGCCGCCAGCACCCTGGATGTAAGCGGAGGCCCAGCAGGCGCCTACAACCTGAATTTAATCAGTGGAGCTGCCTACAGTGGCATCGGCAGCACCACAACCTTGGGTACGAAGACCCTGACAATCAACAGCGTCGGCGTGGCTAATATCGGCACCGTAAATGGTGGCAACACGACTGTTAGCTTCACCGGCAGCAGCGTGGTATTGAATTCAAACGTTACCCTCGGAGCAGCAAGTACTGCAAATATCACAGCCAACGGCAATGCCGCAGGTACTATCACTCAGACCGCCGGCACTGTTACCGCACAAAATGTGAACCTCGCAACTTCGGGCGCGGGAGCCGGGAACAATATTGGACCGCTTACCGTTTCTGCAACAAATTTAACAGCGAATACGACCAACGGAAAAGCCACCGTAACAAACTCCAGCGCCGCATTAATGAATTTGAATGCGTCAAGCGTGGGCGGCAACTTAAGTGTCACAAGCAACAATACTATCAACGTAAATGCGGCAGTTAGTGCCACTGGCACGGCAACATTGACGACGACAGCCAACAACGGTGCTGTCACCGTCAATGGTGGCAATTTGACTGGCACAGCTGGAATCAGCCTGACTACGGCTGGAACAGGTGCTGTGAGTGTAGCGAATGGACAATCGATTATAAGCACTAACAGCAATATCACTATCACTGCCGGTTCGGTCAATCTGAACGCCTCAGGAGCAATTAAAGCCGGCACAGCCACCGTTCTTTTGCAGCCTAACGCCGCCGGGACAACAATAGGGTTGAACGGCGGAGCTGGAAGCTTCAGCGTTACGGGCAGCACGCTAACTAATACAACTGCCGGAACCTTGCAGGTCGGTAATAATACCAGCGGGGCGTTCACACAGGCCAACACACTCGACGTCAGTGGCGCTGGACCACCAGGAGCTTACAACCTCAGTCTTGTCAGTGGATCAACTTACACCGGCGTTGGCAGCACAACGACGCTGGGCGCTAAAACACTCACTATTAACAGCACCGGATCAGCAACCGTAGGCACCGTAAATGGTGGCAACACTACAGTAAACGTTACAGGCAGCAGTGTAGTTCTCAGCAATAACATCGCGCTGGGCGCGACAAGCACAGTCAATATCAACAGCAACGCCAACGCCGCCGGAACAATAACGCAAGCAGCGGGCACAGTAACAGCACAGAATGTGAATTTGGCTAGCAGTGGAGTTGGCGCCGGAAACGATATCGGCCCGATGACAGTTTCAGCTACAAATTTAACGGTTAACACAAATAACGGCCAAGGAAATGTAACCAATGCCAGCGGTGCTTTGATAAACGTAAATGCCTCTAATGTGACCGGCAACCTGACTTTGAGCAGCAACAATAGCATCAATGTGAACGCTGTTGTTAGTGCAAGTGGTACTGCGTCACTGACTACAACTGCAAACAATGGCGCAATAACGGTGAATGGTGGCAACCTCACAGGCACCGGCGGCGTGAGTCTCATAACGGCTGGCACCGGGGCTGTGAACATTTCAAATGGACAATCTGTTTTAAGCACAAACAACAATATAAACATCACTGCCGGTTCTATCACTCTGAATGCGACAGGAGTTATAAATGCCGGTTCGGCCACTGTCATATTGCAGCCAAACACAGCCGGAACAACCATCGGTCTGGCCGGAGGAGCAGGCAGCTTCAGTGTAGCGGGCACGACGCTCAGTAATATCACAGCCAGCACATTGCAGGTCGGCAATAACACAAGCGGCGCCTTCACTCAAAACAATCTAAACGTCGGCGGACTTGGACCTGCAGGCGTGTATAATTTGAATTTGATCAGCGGCTCAACTTACACCGGCGCAGGCAGCACCACAACACTTGGCACGAAAACTTTGAGCATTAATGCCGTTGGTGTCGCGACGGTAGGCACCGTTATCGGTGGCAATACGACAGTTTCAGTCACTGGAAGCGGTGTCATCCTCGGCAATAATATTACGCTTGGAGCCACAGGTACTGCTAATATCACTTCAAACGCCAATTCTGCCGGTACAATCACCCAAACAGGCGGAACAGTCACTGCTCAAAATGTTAATTTAGCCACAACAGGGGCAGGCGCAGGCAACGACATCGGGCCGTTGACAGTTTCAGCTACAAACCTGACCATCAACACTACAAGCGGTAACGCAAATGCCACCAACAGCAGTGGCGCGATTTTAAACTTAAATGGATCAACCGTCGGCGGTAATCTTACAGTCAGCAGCAACAATACAATCAATGTCAATGCACTCATTACAGCAAGCGGTACAGCTACGCTCAGCACCAGCGCCAACAACATAACATTGAGTGCAAACCTAAGCGGCACCAATGGCGTCACTTTAAGTGCCGCTCCTGGTGGCACTGTATCTATAGGTGCAAACAAGGTTTCAACAACCAACGCCAACATTACTTTAATTGGCGACACAATCACAACGGGCGTCGGCGGATCTATTAATGCGGGCAGTGCAACTGCAATTCTCACTCCGGCGACTCTGACTAACAATGTCACGGTCGGCGCTTTTGTTCCATTCAATAATATTGTTGCGGGAACTGTCCAGGTCGGCAATAACGTCAACTACACCGGCAACATCACCGTTGGCGCCAACCTAACTACCACCGGTAATTTAAACTTCTTCAGCACTGGCACGGGCACATTCACTAATAATGCCATCATTACTGCCACCGGCAAGACCGTCAATGTCAGCGTAGGCAGCGACGTCGGTAACGCTGCAGCCGGCAATATCGACGTAGGTGCTACAGGCTCCGTCAATCTAACATCCGCAAACG
>JBIKOL010000071.1:0-42230 GCA_044358055.1 Obscuribacteraceae bacterium (SeqCode) | reverse complement strand
TTTCTTACTTGTATAGAATCAACAACTGAAAATCGACAATATGTCTAGGGGCGAGGCCATGCCTCGCCTTCATTTGAAGAAACTTGTATAGGAGGAAGGGCGACGCATGGCGTCGCCCCTACACATAGATTGTTGATCATCATAAGCCGTGGCTTGTTACTTTTTTTCAGTAACTCGTGCCAGCGGAGCGTTGCTCTGATATTCGGGCGCAGAATAAACGCTTATAGTCTCTTCCGAACCATTCTTTTCATATGATACTGAAACGAAAGGCGGTCGATGATTTAGGTCAGTTCTGTTGCGAATATCCTGCTGATTGAGTGCAACCATGTCCTTAGTCACTTGAGCCCATTTATCAGGTCCAATGGACTTCAAAATTCGAGCAGTCTCAACGGCATCTCCACTCTCTGCAGCGCTGGTCAGTTGCCTTGTTACGTCATTAGCAAGCGTAGGCGTAAGGTTCTTGCCGGCCACATCTTCTGTTATTTTTGCAACTGCAAATGGTTCTTTTGCAGCCTGATAAACAGTGAGAGTTTCTTTGCTGCCTGCTTTATCAAGCTCAACAGAAAGTGCAGGTATAAAGAGATCGTATCTGCCACTGTCCTGGGCATCTTTAATGTCTTTCTGGTTGAGAGCAAGCATATCTTTAACGGCTTTTCCCCATTGTTCTGGTCCTAGATCTTGCAGAATCCTCCCAGTTGTCACCGCGTCATCTTGCTCTGCAGCGGTGGTAAGCTTTCTAACATTATCATTGTAATTTGTATTGTCGGCCATTGCCTTTATCCCTCAAACAAAACATCCCATACGCACGAACAGCAAAATGCAGTTCACTTATGAACCCCGTGATCAAAGTATCAATGCCAACGAATGCTAACAATGGGAAAAGCCCCATCAGAGCGACCTCGCAGAGCGCCGCTAAGATTTGCAATTTCTAAGAATTATTCAAGAACGCCGGCTTTTTTCTCAGCACCGCATGGCTCAGTTAAAAGGTATTGCCACGCCGGCATAAACATTGTGTTTCCGGCAACCATGCCATGATTATGTTTTGGAATATCCGCAGGCGTATGAGCAGTGAGCAGTCTTGAGTGCCTATATGGCGGCTTCTCACTCTCTACATCAACGATAGGAAAGCGTGGATACAAATGCATGGCTTTGTAATTTTCTACCTGCTCTGGATAAGAACAGCCGTGATGATTGTCACCGCTATGATTGAAGCAGAAAAAACTGGTAATCGGAGTCGCTGAATTCATTGAAAGCCATGGAGCTGGCTTCTTAAATTGCAAACTGAAATCCTTCGGTGCACCAAACATGATTACACGTTCGACCGGGTGTTGCATTCCAAGCAACAATGCATGCCCACCGCCCTGCGATACTCCAGTTAAAGCAAGCTTTTTCCAATTTGGCACATCACCATTTAAGAATTCTCCCCAGCCCTCCTGAGGGAAATTTTTGCTCAAATATTGAAGCGCCTTCACTAGCCTGTTCATAATCGAGTTTGTTTTGTCCACTTTCAGATTGGCTATTGGCTGGCTTCCGTAGATGATGTTTTCGCGTCCTTTTAAATAAGCATCTGGATCTGGGGACATTCTGAATATTGCAACCGCTATCGCAGAGCGATAAGTCAAATCCAGTACGTGATAACCAAGCTGTGCTGCTAAGGCATCGAATTCGCCTTTGTCACTAGCTTTGCCATGGGTTCCCGGTAAATCTACTAATAAAATTCCGCGGTGTTTGACACCTGGTTGATAAAAGACCCAATGGCGGCGAACGTCTTGTCCTGCAAGCTGAGGATCTGTATCTGCAATTTTTACTGGACGAATAATCATTCCTGGATATCGTGAAGAAAGAGGACTTTGAGCTTCTGGAACATTGACCTCTTCTTCATCGCGAGCATCATCATTATTAGCGGCTTCAGCGGCATAAGCGGTCGGCAAAGTCAATTGGCAAGCTAAGCTGAGCAGCATAGTCACAGCAATCAGAAAAAGCTTGTAAACAGTTACTTTCCTGAAGTAATATGCCGCCAAGTTAGTTCAGCTCCTCAACGAGGTTCTTTTTCTCTGCGCTTAGTGCTCTGACTTTACCACCAGTTGTCTTTCTTCTTTGGTGGAGGATTCACAGTTCGAATCGACATAAGTAAACCGATTGCAACAAGATCAATGATCAGTGCGGTTCCACCATAGCTCAAGAACGGCAGTGGAACGCCTGCTACAGGCATGATGCCCATCGTCATTCCAATATTCAGGAAGGCGTGGAAAACAAACATGCACATAATGCCGATGGCCATCAAACTTCCGACAGGTTCTTCTCTGCTTTGAAAAGCAATGAGAATTGCACGAATGCAAATGAGCAGATAGCTAAATATCACAAGAATGCAGGTCTTGAAACCGAGTTCTTCGCCTACAACAGCAAAAATAAAGTCAGTATGTTTTTCTGGAATGAACGCACCCTGGGTTTGATTTCCTTTGCCTAAGCCAGCACCGTTTATTCCGCCGGAACCAATTGCAATCAAACTCTGCAGAATGTGATAACCCGAACCGCGCGGATCCGAATATGGATTAACGAAGCTGGTCAAACGTTTTTGCTGGTATGGCTTCAATACATTCCATAGTTTAGGCCGCTCATGTGCGACGGCAAAATTAGCACCGACAATGCATGCAATCAAAAGCAAACGAACGAAAACGTTGAAGTTGCGATGCCGCCAGAATAAAGCAAGAATCGTACCTAGCAGGGCAAGAAAACCCATCCAGATGTAATTCTCATAGCCTGTGGGCGGCACACCGCTGAGGTCTGTGCCCATCGGCACACCTCGATAAATCCAGGCGAGCATCGGCGCATCAATTGCGTTCAATATCAATGTAAATACAGGACTTGCCAGAATGAGAATATCGCAGATGGAAGCACCAGCCCAGAAGGTCATTCCGAGCAGTACAGCACCGAACACAAGCGATGTGCCAAGGTCTGGCTGCTTAAAGACCAGAAGCGCAGGCACCGCGATAATTGCGATGGCAAGAAAGTTATCCCAAAAATTCTTGATTGGTCTCCACGCCAGCCATTTCGCCAGCGTGAAGATTATTACAAGCTTGGCGATTTCAGAAGGCTGCAGCTTGATTGGACCAAGCGACAACCAGCGCTGTGCACCAAGTGCGGAATGACCTGCCACCATAACTGCCACCAGCAGCAAGATGTTGATCGTATATAGAATGGGAAGCACATATTTGCTTGTCCAGGTTTTATAAGGAACAAGCCAGAATATAAAAGCCGCCGCACCGCCTGCGTAGACGAACTCCAACTGCTTATCATGAAATTCTGTAGTTGCACTCGAACCCGTGAGAGTTGTGAGCCCAACATAAATCAGAAACGCGGTCGCGCAAACCAGTGCCCAATCAACGCTTCCCAACAAGGAGATAGCGAGATTGACCAAGGCCGGTATAGGAGATGATTGACGACCTTCTGATAGCAATTGTGACCCGAACGTCAGATTACGTCTTTGACCTCAGCAAGGGGAAATTGGCGACTAAGGATGCTCGTCTTTCATATTGTTGCAGATCAAAGCGAGTTGTGTCGCGATCAATTTCGAAATACCTCAGAACAACCGCAACAAGTTCTTCTTCAAGACTTGCCAAGCGATCTGGCGGCAATTCCAGTCGGTCGTGTATAAGCATCTGGCGCATGCGGGTTTTAGCCGTAGCCCTGACGTCGTCTCCCGTTTTGCGGAAAAACCAGTTTAAAACTTGCACAATTAATTCCTCCGCAAATTAGACTCGCACAGCCGGGTTAAAGAACTTGACTACCTTGGTGAACCAGGTGGGGTTCAGCGAGTCCAGGTCAAGGAAAGGTACTTCTTCGCCCTGCAAACGCTGGGCGATATTTCTATAAGCCTGTCCGGCTCTTTGGTTCTCGGATGAACCGGAAAGCGGTTCTCCTTTGTTGGTCGACACAATAACCTGATCATCTTCAGGCACAACTCCGAGAAGTTTTACCGAGAGAATTTCAAGAACGTCCTGGACGCTCATCATGTCGTTGCTCTTTACCATCTGCGGGCGAATTCTGTTGATGATCAATCTGTATTGACCGATTTCTTCTTTGCGTGCTTCAAGCAAGCCAATGACTCTGTCGGCATCGCGAACAGCAGACATTTCTGGGGTACAGATAACCACGGCTTCTTCAGCGCCGGCAATGGCGTTTTGGAATCCGCTTTCGATGCCTGCAGGGCTGTCGATCAAAACGTAGTCGAACATCGTTTTTAGTTCTGCAGTCAGTTTCTTCATTTGCTCTGCATTCACTGCTGTTTTGTCGCGCGTCTGTGCGGCAGGAAGCAAGCACAGGTTCGGCAAGCGCTTGTCTTTGACGAGTGCCTGACGCAACTTGCATTTCTCCTCTACAACATCAACGAGGTTATAGACAACGCGATTTTCCAGACCCATCAAAATATCGAGATTACGCAATCCGATATCCATGTCTACAAGTGCCACTGACGGACCGCTTGCAGCCAGAGCTAAACCAATGTTTGCGGAGGCAGTAGTCTTGCCGACCCCACCTTTCCCCGACGTAACCACAACCACTCTGCCACTCATCTTTTGTTCCTCATATTTATGCGCTCGTATGCAGGTAAAACTAAATCTCTAATGCTAGTCAGGTTCGCTGCCGGAAATGCGAATTTTGCCTTCAATAATTCTTGCAGTCTCAGGACCAGCAGAATGATTGTTGCCTGGCTTGTTGCGATCGGGTGAGCGAGCAATTGCTTGCGCAATTCTCAATTGAATTGGTTCGAATTTCAGTGCTCTGATTTCAGAACTGGAGTTCCCGCTTGCGCCGGCATGTGCCATACCGCGCAGTGCTCCCCAGATGGTGATGTCGCCATCTGCAACAAGTTCAGCACCTGGATTTACATCACCAATGATTACCAGATGTCCTTTATGTGAAACACGCTGCCCTGAACGTAAGGTTTGTTTCATCATAAGAACTGCTGGGGTCTGTGGCCTTGCAGGAGCCGGTGCTGGGGCTGCTTTTACTGCTGCAGCTTTCACAGGTGTTGCTGTTTCGGCTGCTGCAGTTTCAGGAGCATCTGTTGCAATTGAAATGCTCGGAATGATTTGATCTGCCGGGTTGAAGTTTGCGGCTTCTTTCTTGGCGAGTTCAGATTTGTGGAACGGTTCCACCGGACCCTGGTTTGACCTGGACAGCGGTGTCAAGCCGACACCAGCGTAACTGTCGTCAGACCAGGCATGCTCTTTTGTCGCAGTCGCTGAGCCACCAGCAGTGGTATTAGCTTCTTGCCCATTAATTGCAGCATGCAATTCAGAAGCAATATTCGTTTTGCTGGCAGCTTCAATTGCTTCGACGGCCGACGGCTCAGGAAGCTGAGCTCCAGCATATCCCTGCAATTGAGTGGTCAGACCGATCGGCATTCTGCACTGTACTAGCGAAGCGCGTGTAATTGGGCTGTGTGAGAATATTTGCCGCGGCTGCACGCCGACATTTGAAACGATTGCCTGAATCTCTTCAGCCTGTTCCGGAGTAAGGACCAATGGACCCAGGTTGAGATCTACAATCAGTCCTTCCCAGAACTGGCTTGAAACCTGCAACGTCGAAGTTAGATATTGCTTCGCTTCTGTCACTGAGGAGCAACCGCTGATATCTATTAAAACACCTTGTTCAGCCTGGCTGATAATGGCAATTTTTGTCATGGCAGAACTGCAACGCTCCTCTCTTTATGCATATAAACGATATAAGTCAGGCGTCCGCGCATTGGCGGGCGCTGCTTATTTGCTGAGACGATTAAATCCTATGGTTTGTAAAAAACGGTGTCAAGCTCGGCTGTATTGCATATGCATATCGAAGCGATGTTGAATGCACGGGCCGCGCACAAGTTTTAACATTAGCCTTTTGGTTGGAATCCGCTTCTGTATCGGAACTCGGCCGATGGTATATGCTCTGATAAAAAAGCGAGTTGAACACAATTGGGCAGCACAGCAGGAAACGCGAGCTTGCACCAGTTGCGCCAAGAAGTTCCTCTCATTGAAGAAGAGAAAGCGTTTTTGAAAGAACTCAAGAAATAAAAGAAAAGAGAGGGAGACTAAAAGCTGCCCTCTCTCATTTATACGTCTAAGGTCAAATTAGCGACGACGTCCACCGCCGCGGGCAGCTCGTCCGCCTTCGCCACCGAAGCGACCGCCACCTTCGCCTTCGCCACGGCCGCCAAAGCGACTGCCGCCTTCAGATGCTTCCTGTCCACGGCCACCAAAGCGTCCTGCGCCTTCAGATGCTTCCTGTCCTCGACCACCGAAGCGTCCTCCGCCTTCGGCGCCTTCTTGTCCGCGACCGGCAAATTGTCCAGCGCCAGCTTCCTGTCCTTCCCGTCCTCTGCGTCCGCCTTCTTGGCCTTGAGCAGCGGCTTCACCGCCTGCGCTGCGATTTGCCATGGCTTGCTGGTTAACGAAAGGATTTTGTGTGTTCTTGTCCCACTTTTGTGGATTCTGCTGTAACTGCTGCTGATACCACTGCTGTTGCTTGTTATATTCTGGTGGCATACTGGCTGCGGAATTACCATAAGCTTGTTGGCGAGCAGCTTGATTTTGGCTGGCGGCCTGTTGGCGGCTGGCTTGATTTGACTGAGCCTCTGCCATCGCCCGCTGTTGATTTTCCTGCTGGAGCTTTTGCTGATTGTAGATTGCCATTTTCTGGTTCTGGTTCAATTCATTTTCACCGTTGCCGTAACCATAATATGCGCCGCCTGCTCCATAGCCGTATGGCGTTCCATAAGGATAATTGTGATACATCATGTTTGACATGGTTGTACCAAGCATGGCACCACCGGCTGCGGCAGCAGCTGTGCCCAGAGCAGATGAACCACCACCGGAAGATGAGTTCGAGTTAGATGAGCTTGACGAATTCATAGGCTGTTCCTGATATTGCGGTGCATATTGCGGAACCTGCGCCGTTCTGGCAGCTCGCGACTGCTGCAATGCCGCGACGTAAGGAGTCAAGTCTATCGTCTGACCAGTTCTGTCAACATACCAGAAACCGCCCTGCGAGCCCATATAAATCTGGACAACGTTTCCGTTCACTCCGCCGCCAGGTAATGGTGCCAGGTCGCCTTTGGGAGTGAGTACTTCCTGTCCGCCATTTGGACCTGGAACGACTTGCAAGTTCACTACAGATACCTGGGGAGATTGAGCTTGTGCCTCTGCTGAAGGGGCTTGCAGAAATAACGACAATGCGAGAGTCAAACTTGCGAACGCAATTTTCTTGTTCATATGGGCAGATCCGTTAGATGAATGAGGGCAATAGCGCACAAGTGTATCACCTGCGAACCCGTCAATTCTATTGCTTCGGAGATCTAAAACATCAATCTCCCAGCTTATTCAGATCATCCGATTGGAGCATTCATACTATTCCGGTATTAGCCTAAAATTAGCTTGCCGCGCAAGACGCTGCATACAGAGGACGCTAAAATGGGCAAATCAAATCATTCAATTAGACAGTTATTATCTCCAGCCTTGCTCCTTTGCGTATGCTTCAGCAGCACGTTCTTCCTGCCTTCTGCCATGGCTGAGGAAAAGGCCAGGGCACCCAAGATTGAAATAGTCGGTGCTGACACCCAAAATCCCGACTCTGAGAAAGTGCTTGATGCATTCAAAAAATTGATGCAAGGACTCGAGCAGCGTAATACGGATCAAATAGCTTCCTGCCTCAGTTCCGAGGTAATACTGTTCGATAATCGCAGTCATAATCTTGTTTCTGGCAAAGATGCGGTAATGAATCACATCAACAAAAATGTTCTAGGAACAGCAACAGCCCCGGCCGTTACAGACCTGACCGTCTACAATCCCTTTGTAGCAGTCAAAGGCGATACGGCGATGGTTTCTTTTCGGGCGGTAAAAACTCTGGCTGGTGAAAAGCCGACCCAATTGGAATCCTGGTGTTCTGAAATATTTGAACGAGAAGAAAGCGACTGGAAAGTTCTCTATTTCAAAAGCAGCTGGAAGCCTCTAAGCCACAAGACATAGATGGTCCGAGTTTAAGGTTACAAAGCTGTTTTAATTTAGTTGACAATACTAGACGACCGGTCTAGTATTGCATGGTCGATTGGATCACATGATTCAATCCACTAAGGAAACCGAAGTCGTTAATTGCCAAAATATTTTGCAGGCTCATCTTATCAATGAGTGCGAGCCGCACAGCTATTTATTTTGACTACGGAGTACATCATGGATTTAAAATTAGCCAACAAGAAAGTTCTCGTTACCGGCTCAACAGCAGGAATTGGATTTGCTATAGCCGAATTGTTTGCAGCAGAAGGCGCAGATGTTGTCATAAACGGGCGCTCGCCATCGCGCGTTACGGAAGCTGTTGATTTGCTAAAGGGCAAAACCGGCAACCAGAAAATTACAGGAATCGCAGCTGATGTTTCTAAAGAACCAGGCGCGAGAGCGCTCATTGCAGCCCTTCCCGAAGTGGACATTCTCATCAACAACATGGGTGTCTATGAGCCCAAGGCCTTTTTTGATATTACCGACGCTGATTGGTTCAATATCTTCGAGGCAAATGTGCTCAGCGGAGTACGTTTAAGTCGCCATTACTTGCCAAAAATGCTTGAAAAAAACTGGGGCAGAATCATATTCATTTCCAGCGAATCAGGCGTTCAAATCCCAGCAGAAATGATCCACTACGGAACAAGCAAGACGGCTCAGCTGGCTATTGCTAGAGGATTAGCTGAACTTACAGCCGGCTCAAACGTTACCGTAAATTCAGTACTTCCCGGACCGACTAAATCCGAAGGTGTGGATACTTTTGTTTCACAGGTAGCACGCGACAGAGGCGTCGATTCGTCGGTCGTTGAAGCAGAGTTCTTCCAAAATGTCAGGCCATCGAGCCTGATAAAGAGATTTGCCAGCAGTCAGGAAGTCGCAAATATGGTTGTTTATTTGTCCAGTGAACTTGCTGCAGCAACTAATGGATCGGCATTACGTGTCGATGGCGGTACAGTGCGCTCGATCGTTTAGTCTTGCACAAACATTCACTGATTTTTTGCATTTCGCGCGGACAGCAGCTCGTGGACGCGTCGTCGAACTTTCTGTTAAGGGACCCGGCGATCCAACCGGTTGCCGATCGATTTTCGTGATCTTGTAAATCAAGAAAACAAACTTCTTGACCATTTAGACCCAAGTTGCTCGTGTGTTACACAAAATGGACACGAACTGTTCCGTATTTTGTTTTCACTCGACAATTATGATGAACAGCACAATTAGCAAAAAGCTATTTCACACCTCGGGTACCTCTAACGTGTCTGAAAAACATTTCGAAAGAAGCGAACAAGCAGACAAGCCAACTCATGGAAATCCGCTTTCCGATGAGGTCTGGACCAAAACCTCAGCCGAGCGTATACCCGAATCAGTCAATAAAGCCATTGATGAAACCAGCTCGAGAAGCCAATGGACGGGAGTTGCCGTGGACAAAACTGGACAGGTTTTTGTCAACTATCCTCGCTGGTCAAATGAAACTACAACGTCTGTTGGAAAGTTAGATGTTCAATCTGGACAAGTTACTCCGTTTCCAAATGAAAGCTGGAACAACTGGAAGCCAGGCGAATCAGGCGAAAATGAATTCATATGTGTTCAATCCGTTGTAACGGGTCCCGATAACAACTTGTGGGTGCTTGACACAGGACATCCAGATGTTCCAGGGATGAAGGGAGGACAAGCAAAATTGGTGGAGCTGAATCCATCTAGTGGAGATGTTCTGAACAAATACTTTTTTCCGCAATCCGTTGCGCCAGACGGAAGCTATCTTAACGACGTCCGGTTTGATAAGGACACAAAACACGCGTTTCTCACAGACTCGAATCTGGGCGGACTCGTCGTCATGGATTTGCAATCAGGACAAAGCCGCCGGGTGCTTGCTAATGATCCTTCAACGCGGGCGGAGAATCCACCTGACTTAACAATTGAAGGCAAGACCTGGTTGAGAAATGGGAAAGTGGTGGCAGTTCAATCTGATGGTATCGCGATCGATAACGAACACGGCGATCTTTATTATCACGCCATGAGCAGCCATTCGCTCTTTAAGATACCAATTGCTGATCTTATCGACAAAAGCAAGGACGACGAACAACTAACAAAGGATGTTCAGTTTGTCATGAAAACAGCTGCCCCCGACGGTATGGAATTTGGTCCAGATGGCTACCTGTATCTGACGGACATTGAACATAATGCAGTCAACCGGTGGAAGCCGGGAACGGAAAAGACAGTTGAGACGGTGGCACAGGGTTCCGACCTTCACTGGCCGGACAGCATATCGTTTGGCCCGGATGGAAGCCTTTGGTTCACCACTTCACAAATCAACCTGGGACCACATCCGCAATCGCCATATGGTATGTGGAAAGTCGATGGCAAAAAGCTGCAGTCTACTTGGGAAAATAGTGGTGACTTTTCGTGATCAAAGCTGATCTAGTTCGACAGATAGCACACCTCTACGATCTATCGACTTGAGCTCCAATGAATTAGTACGGAAGGAATTCTTGATCAAAATGGACTATCAAATAATACCCAACCCGCCAGATGTCGAATCTTACCTCCATTTGAGAGCTTCCACAGGACTAAGCAATAAGAGTGCCGACGCGGCACGACTCGGATTAGCTGGAACCTATTATGGAGTCAGTATCACTCAGGGCAGCCAAGTTGTAGGTATGGGTAGAATAATTGGCGATGGCGGGTGTTTTTTTCAAATTGTCGACATCGCAGTCCTTCCAGAGCACCAGGGAAAAGGACTAGGTAAGCTCATCATGTCAACATTGATGGATTTCGCTAGAGAGAATATTGCAGCAACAGCTCATATAAGTCTGCTGGCTGATGGAGATGCACATCACCTTTATAGGAAATACGGTTTTGAGTTTTCTGCGCCTCGTTCACAAGGCATGGTTCTGCGGCTATGATGAGTGGTTACACGCTGCCCTGATCTCTTGCCGTTTGCTTGAACGAAGGAACTAAAAGCTATCGGGTTTTTGCTAATCAACCGACTTCAGAAGTGAAGTTGAACTGTTTGACGATGATCATCCAAGATTAAATCGGAATTGCGCGAAAAGGCTCACTGTTAGGGACATAAAAGCAAGGATGTATCCGTCAGCATTCGAATTCTCCGAAGCAAGAATCAAGGCAAGTTATGATGTTCTGATTGAGGTTATGCATATCCTTGCGGATTTCGTTGATGACATGTCTGTTGTCGGAGGCTGGGTGCCGACATTGCTTATTCCAAGTGCAATAGAGCCGCATATCAGGTCGCTGGACGTAGACCTGCTCTTGAATGGGCAGAAGATTAGCGAAGCAGGTTATGCCACCATTGGAAAAATTTTTAGAGACCACGGGTATAGGCAAGAAAAAAAGATAGAGCCGAAGCTCAAATATCTGAGGGAAGTAGTGATTGATGGGAAAACATACAGAGTCCCAGTTGATTTTCTAACAGGCGAGACAGAAAGGGATTATGCAGGAAAGGCTGGGAAAAATTGGCGAACCGTGCGTGGTTCAGATCTGGTATTTGCACGGTCTGAGATCGTTGCCCTAACTGGGACCTTACCAGGTAGGAGCGGCTCTCACAGCGTCAAATGTAGAATTATGGGAGTAGTCCCCCTGATAGTGTTTAAGGGTATTGTAATGGGCAAACGTATGAAGCCGAAGGATGCCTACGACTTGGATTTTGTTTTACGAAATTATCCTGGCAGTCTAGCAGCTATAGGCAAGCTGATTGCGCGGGATATACAACACGAGCTTGTGGCGGAGGGTTTGTCGATCATAGAACAGAAGTTTGCCACGATTGACGCTTGGGGTCCAAAAGCAGTGGCTGAGTTTCTATGCGTGGACAACGAGAAAGAGCAATTGGAACTGCAACGGCGAGTGTTGGAGACTGTGCAAGAACTTCTCGATAGGACATTGAGACTATGAAAATCCGTGACGTATTACCTGCGCTAAGAATAGGAGCAACCATAATGCATCGCGTTGAAGTACATCCGCGGGGTAATGCACAATGAACCCATGCGAGAAATTGGCTGAATCTCAACAAGCTGCACTGCAACACATCACAAATTACGCAAAGTCGCGAAAGACGAATGCTCAAGCTGAAATTCGCCATGTACTTGAAATGTCAAATATTCCAATCAGCGCCTTTGAAACTGCTGTACAAAACATAAAAACTTACGCAAGGGTTGCGCTTCACTTTCATCCAGACAGACCTGATGCGGAGATGAAATCAGTTGCTGACGCGTTCTTAGATAGCGGTTTATACAAAAGCCAATTCGAAACCATGCTATCGAGTGGTAGTGTTTCTGCATTTCCTGGTGGTCAAAGAGATTTGTGGGAGGAGAAGATATTTGGCGGCGCGTATCATCAAGAGGGCGTTACGAACAGGCACAGACCGAAATACGGGGCGCTGGATCTGATGTTGCATCCAGACGGACCTTCTCCGCGATTTGGTTCGTGCTACTTCTTGCTTAAACCGGTGTGGATAGTTATGCCGACTTATCACGCGGCACATGCCCAATCAAGCAAATCGTTGCCTTCCATCAGAAAGGGAGCTGAAAAAATGAGGTTCGGCAAATTACAAAAAGCAATGCAGTTGTCTGTGCAAGGAGGCTAATGATGCCATGCATTTTCTGCAGTATCATCGAAAACCAAACAAGCTCATCGATTGTTTTTCGTGACGAATACACCGTCGCATTCCTCGATAAGCACCCGGCAAATGCTGGCCACACTTTGGTTGTTCCATGTGAGCACCTTGGCTCAATTTTTGAGTTGTCTGAATCGCATTGGGAACATGTGGCGAAGACCGTTAAGCATGTCTCTGAAGCTATTCGACAGGCAATGAATACGGACTCGGTAATTATAAAGATGAACAATGGCATTCATGCTGGTCAGGACGTTCCTCATGCTCATGTGCACGTCGTGCCCCGCTATGCTAACGATGGGGTCTTACCATACATGCTGCAGGGCAAGTACGAGATTGGCGAGGCAGAACGAGTCGGGGCTCTGCTACGATCTTTTCTCCATGGTGATGGAAAACAAGACGTCTGACATTTTGAGGCGAACCCACTCTCGTAGGTGTGTGGCAACGATTCGCGTAAAATCCAGCTTTTTGCGCCTGACATGGTAGCGCCAAATTTGCTTGCTTTATTTAGGTCTTGCACATGTTGGGAACTGTCCCAACTTTTGACGAAAAGCTCTGAACAATAGTGCCAGCAATATAACCAAGATCGGTATAGCACCAGAAGCGGCAAATATTAGTATGGCACTCAGAACTTCAAGTTTTTGGTAGTGCATGAGAAAACGATTCCTAATGGCAAGAATCAATTGCGCCTGCTCGTTTCTCGTTTCCGCCATTGCCAAATTGAATGACTGCATTCTTTCCCGCAATTGAAACATACCTTCAGAAAAGCTCACGTCTGAAAGTACCAAATTAGATATTTCTGCCGCCAACGCACTTTCGTCAGATAAAGATACCCTTGCTTTTTCGTCAAACCTTCTAAACGAGGGGGAGAACTGAGTCTCCGTAGCCATTAATTTTCTCAAAGCACTGAGCTTCTTGCGCGATTGGGCGATCATCGCTGGAAGCGCCTTTTCCTTTCCTACTTTGATGTCGATACCTTGGCCCGCACCTTGACTAAGCAAATCATCCAAAATTCGAAGTATCTTCTTGTCTCTCTCACACTGGATCTGCAAACGGGACATTTCCGGAGGACAAACAATGAGAGCAACGGAAATCAAAACCGCGCCAACAGCAAGTGCTTGGAGCAGATTCTTTTCGATCACTGTCTTCGCGTCAGCTGCTCGTCTTCGTCCTGTAATGATGCCCCAAATGGATTTAAGGTCGCTCATCCCACCAAATCCTGTGCTGCACTGATGTAGATCACTTGCAAGCTCCAGCATCAGTTTGTGGCGGTTCTGCGGTGCTTTAGCCATGGCTTTCAAAACAAGTGCTTCGAGCCGGCGACCGATGCCCGTTTTTCGCATCCTTTCGGGGAAATCCGGAGGAGCTTCATTAATCTGCTTGTGAATAACCTCATAAGCGCTGTCTCCGCTGAATGGTGGATTGCCGGTTAATGCCTCAAACATGACACAACCGAGTGAATAAATATCGGAGCGTGCATCGACCGACTGCCCAAGACACTGTTCACAACTCATATATTTTGGCGTACCAAAGATTTCTCCCGTCTGAGTCAATGCTTTTTCTGACTTGGCTTCCTCACTTGGACTGAGTTTAGCGATGCCAAAGTCTACTAGAATTGCCTGCTCAACACCGTCTTCTCTCACTCTAATCATAATGTTGCTAGGCTTCACATCCCTGTGAATAATTCCTTGAGCATGAGCATTGGCTAACGCACCGGCAATTTGCCCAAACAAATGAATCACTCTTTCTGGGCTCAAAGGTCCTTCATTTTTTATTATTTCGGCCAGCGACTGCCCTTCCAAATAATCCATTAGCATGAAGGGCTGCTGGTCGCCCGTTACTCCAAAGTCGCGCACTCTGACAATGTTCGGATGCTCTAGCAAACTGCAAGCCTTTGCCTCTTGCTGGAAGCGTTGAACAGACTCGAACGTGAGCTTCTGCAAGATTTTTAGCGCAAAAACCTTGTTCCTTAAATGAATATGTCTTACTTTGTACACCGTACCCATGCCGCCTAATCCCAACACTTCGAGCACTTCGTATCTGTCAGCAATCAAAGTCTTGCATGTACCGTCACTGGCAATTGATTCTGTGCTTGCTGGCGAAGCTTCAACTCCTGACACGATAGTTTTAGTCGGCGCATCAACGACTGCTGCCGCAATAGTCACGGTCGGTGCTTCAGGAGCAGCCTGAGTTTCCCCATCATTATCTTGTTGCTCTTTTGTCATGCCATGCATGCCTCGTTCACACAATCTGGGCTGGAAAAGTATTTTACTCCGTAGAAATTGACATTGCCTATGTTCGGTAAGTGGAAGCACACAAGCGTTCTGCGTTAGCATGTGAGAAGATCAAATACTAGCCATGCCGTCTCCCAGAAGTTTGAGGACAGATTCTTTGTCGACCTTGTGAAATGCACGCATGCTAGCCAGCGTCATATTCCAGGGCATTTCAAACATATTCTCGGGGCTATGAAAAAGTTCGCAGAGATGTTCGTGAACATCGCGATCTAACGCTCTAAGCTTTAGGTGGGCATCTCTGACCGCGAAACAGCAAAATGATTCTGCAAAAAATTCCCAGGGACTGAGACTCGCATAACCAGTAATGAAATGCCGTCTATCAAGCTCAGCTGGCACTATAAGCTCTCGCATGCCAACTGTGTGTTTGCACGCCTGGTGGCGTTCATTGTATAGATTGACAAATTGATCTAGCCATTTTTCCTGCACCAGCATCTGAATTTGATGCGCCATTTCGTGTGCCACCACAAGATTCAGCCGCACCTCGATTAAAGGTTTCTGCACATTGGGAATTGCCATAAAAGCGCCAAATTTTTGAAAAAATGCAATCTCTCGCTCGAACTGGGTTCGATCGAATACGCTATAGTCATTTTCTTGAATGGACAATCGCTCTCCCAAATCATCAAGTCGAGCATGCTTCCCATATTTGACAAGCAGCCCGATAAATCCACACTTATCGAAGAAAGACAACGTAGTTTCCAGATATTTCTGTGCATTACTATTTAGCTCAGAAAAGCCCTCAAAATACTTTGAAATATTGCTACTCATCGTGAGATTACCTGCGTTCCTTTCGATGTGAATCTTGCTTGATCAAATGCGTGCTGATTCCAACACTGAACTAATCACCTCTTATTTGCGCCGCAAGTTTTGCCAATTTTTCAAACTCTGCTTTTTTGCCCTCGTGAGATGAAATGTAGCCCTCGTAGGCATCGAAATACTTATCTACGCTTGATTTGATGGGTTTCCATTGATCAAGCTTTGTTCCATGCATGGGAAACAGCTTAGCGTGGACATGATCCACACCAAATCCTTCAAAGATAAGTCCAGTCCGTCCCACATCATTTAGCCTTTCATCGAGGAGTATAGCTACTTTCTTTGCCGCCAACACTAATTCTGCCAAAACAGCATCAGGCAGATCAAAGGCATACGACGAGTAGTGCTGCTTCGGAATCACAACTGAAAAGCCTTCTGTGTTTGGATGGCTGGATAAAAAACTCATGTACTTTTCGTCCTGCCAGGTCAAGTGACAAGGCTGTTCACCGTTTGCGATTTTGCAAAATACGCAATCCAAGGTTCCCATCTCTCCAGGGATTTGCCTGAATAAATCCTGATGTTCGAATAAAATGGTTCATCATTTTAGCAGCAAAATCTCATCAGAGACACTTGAGGTCAAGAGAGTATCGCCGGGAAATTATTGAGGACAAGCAGTTAGTGAATAATCCGCGCAGCAGAAATTGATTTCACTACGCCGCTGGAGAAGTCTTTTCGGCATGGATTTGGTTGAGCCTCTTTTGCATTTCTGTTAAGAATAGATCTAGAGCATTGGGATCTTGTCCGCTGAGCAGGCGTTGATTTGCATCCCATGCAACCTGTTCTTTCGGAACGACAAACCCTGCGTTCGGAATATCCTGCGGGCGTATGTCAGGAGAGCCTGTCATAACCGTTCCCTTAGGAAAGGCTTCCGAACTTATGATGACTTGCGGACCATGGCATATTGTCCAGACGTCATCTCCACTTGCGTGTACTGCCTTGATCAAATCCTGCACTCCACCGTCAGTACGCAGAGCTGCTGTATTACCGGCGCCACCTGGAACGTAGAGAGCGTCGAGCTGTCCGTTCTTAGCCATATCCAGAGCTTGCGATACTCGCATGTCAGATTGAGCGAAATGATCATTTCTCAGCCATTGAGCGAGCGAAAATGCACCTGGTGGATTCTGGTAGTCCCACATCCAATCGGGGGTCGCTACCTTCACATCAGCTCCTGATGCTTGCAGAGCCTTATACACTTCAGTGAATTCAGGCGCCTCAACACCATTACCAGTGACGATCACAACATTCTCGCCTGCCCCGGAGCCCGGCTCGATCTGCACTGTCGGTAGCTTGTAACTGTCTCCTTTTAGCTTATCGACAAGAGATTGAGGCGTCTCGGGGTATTTTTCAGCTATTTCGTGCGAGCCAGTTGGAGCAGCCGGTTCTTTAATTTCAGATTCTGATGCTTTGCTTGAATCGAGCGCAGCAGACTTTGTAGAATGAAAGTCTGCCATCCACTGTCCTCTTTGTTCTTCGTGCGAGACACCTTTGGTTCCCACTTGCTTCGTGTCGCTTGCATTTTGCTCTGTAGCTTTGTCTGACATTATTCTGGCTCCAATTTTGAGATCAAAAATGATCAATCCAAGTGTTTATGAGCCAATTAAAGTCTCTGGAAGTCGAAACAATCCGGAACGGCTCGTGAATAATAAGTGAACCTTTGCGGACAAAATTCGGTGCGGCTCAACATGCGCACAACTCACAGATAATACGAAGTTCTCGTCAGGCAACAGCTTCAACGAGACGGCAAATTATCCGCCGAATGACCGAGGAGGGAATCCTCCGCTCAAAGGATAGCGAGAAAGCATTCCGAGTAGCATATTAGTAATCAAGGGAACCGGAATCCTCTAGAAAAAAGGAAGCTGTAGCAGTTTCTTTCCAATAAGTACTGATGTAAGACTGAGCAGCAGCAATCACCTGTTGGACGCAAATTGGTCGCAGCTTCCTTTGATCCCTGGACTGACTTATGTCGGTGCAGGGATTATCGTTTTTTGGATTTTCTTATGCCTATAGCGATGCTAGTTCAGCCTCGAGCTGGTCGCTAATTCTTGCGTCTTTATCCTTTTGGAAGAACACCCAGGCCGAAACGACCAGCCAGACGATGCCGAGAATTCTTGCTATCAAGCGCTTGCCCTCTTCTGGATCGTAGAGGAAATTTCCGCTCAATCCTGAAAGAAACAAGGAAACTGGATCGGTATTAGCTGGCAAGGTGCAGCGAATCCAGGTGAGTACTGTTATCGCCAGCATGCTGTAGGTCGCCCAAACGGAGAAAGCTATCCAGCGAGAACTTAATTGTATAAAGACGATCTTCAAGCTGGCATCTGGACGCGTCAGCAAGACGAATGGTTTTAAAAAGTAAGCAGAACAGGCACTGGCAAGAAGAGCTGTCACCAGGGACGGAATCGAATTGCTCAACCAGGCACTGGCGCCGTATGCCGTAGCGATTAAGAGCCAGGTCAGAACAAGAGATTGTCTAATTCGTTCAAATCTCTGGCGTCTAGGCGAAAGCGCAACATAAAGAAGGCTGAGAGACGAAAGAGCAACCCAGCTAAGCGTCCACAGGATTACGTCGATTGATTGCTTCGCGCGATCTGATTGATATTTCGCTAATAACGTAGCTGCTTCGGCGTCCTTTCCATAGATGTCGAAATAGGAACTTGAAAAGCTTTTGTAGGCTGGATCGTTGTGAAAATCAGCGATACGCGCACGCAGGAATGAACCTACAAGAGACTCGAGATTGTACCTGATTGAAGCGAATAAGTTGTAACCCAGGGCACCAACTATGGTGTCGTTAGGTTCCTGTTCTTGTCTAATGCTGACAGGATGAAGGAAGTCAGGTTGGCTCTGGAATTTGTCTTGAGCCCAGCTTCTGACGTTTTCCAGTGCGCGAACATTTGTGCCGGTGTAGGGGCTGCCGATGAGAACAATCGCAAGAGAGAAAGAATTCGTCACGCGCTTTGCTAATGCATTGTCGCCAGGATATTGAGCTGCGAATCCGGGAAGTTCTTGCTCCGGATTGACCAATTCAGCCATAGGGGCACGTGGTTTGATAAAATAGCTAAGTAACGATGCCACCACCAGTAATACCACTGCGGTGCTGACCAGATGCCGTCTATGTTGCAGGAGAAAGCCTCTAGTAAGGAATTGCTCACCAGGCGGCAGAGTCAACGGGTCTTCAATTGGACCGCGTCCTCTCTCGATAACAGAAGCGAGCTCTCTCTGGCTGCGTCCCATCAGATACCAACCTCCATGCAGTGCAGCTAAACAATACCGCATTGCCTCTTTTGCTACATTCAAAGAAGCTCAGTTTTTCTCCGGCAGGCGAATGTATATGGGTTGCATGCCAGGCGGATAAGCGGTGAGTTCTAAGCTCCCCAGGAACGGCCACTTGATTGACGAGCTGACGTATGTTTTTAATTACGTCTATTCGATTGGTCAAATTGACAAACGTTTGTACAGTCATACCGATCTAATGTCGAATATACTTATGACTCTATTGTCGTATTGTCGACAATAGATATTTTCTGCTTTCTACCGATAAAATTGGCTCTAGTTGCGATCCAGGCGAATAGCTCTTTCGATCCGATCCAACTCATCCTTAGCTTCTTTCAAACCAAGTCCTGAAAGCTCCCTGTATGCCTTAAGAGCTTCGATTTTGCGTCCATTCTTAAGAAGCTCTTTCACTCTTCCAAGGTCTGCCAGTTCCGTAATTTTGCCTGACCCATGATTGGCCGGCACGCTGCTAACTGGCGAATCCAACTTATCCAGGCTCTCAACATAGGACTTAGCATCTGCAAGACCCATTCCGGTGCGTTCTCGCACTTCTTTAATTGCATCAATCTTAGAGCTGCCTTGCGCGATGTGTTCCTGAATTTCATGCTTCAAATCACTTGATTGCACATTTTCGCGTTGCTCCGTCTTGCGCTCTGCACGAGCCTCTAAGCTCTCGGTACTCCGCGCGCTGGAATTTTTCGTCGCCCGACCAATCAAGAAACCGATGATACCAGCGACTGCGGCGACGGCTATTAAAACAAGGGAATCCAAGCTGCACCTCAAAAAGTCAGTTGCAGCAGTATACAATCATGAGCCTTAAAAATTGAGGCATTTATCCCTGAATTCCGACACGCTTAACGCATAATAGTTGGCTGGAATCCTCTACACTTTTACCAATGTCTTTATTGTCGACTTGATATCTATTTAACAGCAACCAAGCGCGGAGGATTGTTGTATTCTTAATTCACCAGTTATGTTCAAACCAAATTACTTTCTAATTCTCGGACTTGATTCAAGCGCTGACGTAAATGCGATAAACGCCGCTTACGAAGCCTTGGCAAAGAAACTCAGTCCAACGAATTTCGCAGACAATCCAAACGCGCTTGAATTCGCCTCGACGATTCTAAACAAGGCTCGTGAAGCTCAAATGGCACTACAAGACGCTCAGTTTCGGGAGAAGCATGCAACGGAGCAGGCCGCAAATCCGGAACCGTTCGCTCCTGAACAACTGAAACCGTTCCTTGGACACGTCTGTGTGGCGGCGGGAATCATTTCCTATCCAGATCTTATGGATGCGATTAGCAGGCAGACTGATATCGATCTTCCGCTTGGGCAAATACTGCAAGAACGACGTTTGCTGTCTCAAACGGAGTTGGAAGGCATGCTCATGGGCCTGAAGTTATACGGTGCACCAAACCGTCCACTCGAATCTATCGTGAAGCGTCTGCTTGCTATGGGAGTTGTGACTCTGGATATGGTGAAAATCGCTTTGATCGATCAACGCACCACCATGTCTGGTTTGGATGAGATTTTTTGCAAGCGCGGTTGGCTAGATCCCGCAGTATTAGCTGCTTTGAAGTAGTAGATCTAAATCTGCCAGGCATCCCATAACAACTCATACTTATCAAATGCGCATTTAATAAAGGGCAATCGCATGAATAGAAAAACCACCCGGCTGTATCGAAACAAACAGTGGATTTATGCTAAACGTCCCACCGGGCGAGTAGGCGAAGAAAACTACGAGTTGCAGGACGTAGAACTTTACCCCGAATTGGCTTTGAATGAAGTTCTTGTTGAAGCACGATACATAAGTGTTGATCCTTATATGCGCATTCAGCAGGCCGAACGCCGCACATTTGATTTTCCGCATCCTCTAGGAATTGTTCAGAGAGGCGGAGCAGTTGGGCAGATCGTCGAAAGCAATAGCCCCATTTTTAGAGATGGCGATTGGGTTCTTTCCTATACCGGCTGGCAGCGTTATGCAGTGTGTCACAGTAGCGAGTTGCGCATGCTTTATCCGGACGAAGCTCCTGTATCGACAGCTCTAGGAGTTCTTGGGATGCCAGGACGCACAGCCTGGTTCGGCTTGATGGAAGCTGGCAGACCTCGACCCGGTGAGACTTTGATCGTATCAGGCGCAGCTGGAGCAGTTGGCTCACTCGTTTGCCAGTTCGGCAAAAAAGCGGGATGCCGTGTGGTTGGCCTGGCAGGCGGACCAGAAAAATGCAAGTTCCTCCTGGAAAAATTAAAAATCGATGCGGCAATTGATTACCGGGCATTTACGGCTCCAGAAGCGCTATCCAAGGAGATTGAACGTGTCACGGGTGGTTTCGACATTTACTTTGACAATGTGGGCGGCACCATCAGCGATGCCATCATCCCTCATGTGAAGCTGCATGGACGCATCATCATATGCGGTGCCATCAGTCAGTATGACGGCAAACTCGATGAGCCGGAATTAGCGCCCCGAGTGCTTCAACACATGCTTTATCAGCGCGCTACCATTCAGGGAATCCTTGCCCGCGATTACAACCATCGCATGGACGAGATGCTCGCCATCGTGACACCATGGGTGAAGAACAAAGAAATTGTGTTTGAAGAAACCTTCGTGGAAGGCTTTGATAAACTGCCGCAGGCACTCAACAGCCTGTTTGAAGGCAAGAATCTCGGAAAACTAATAGTCAAAGTCTAGTCAGGTTTTGCAGGTAGCAATTTCTTCTTCGCGCAGGGCTTGCAGAATTTCTTTGACTGATATTTCATTGCGAGCTGTGATTCCTTTGCGCCAAGTTCCGGCTTTCCAAGCGCCATATAGACGTTACTCAAAACCCAATGGCCTTCATAGTTTCTGCCGTCTATCTTCAAGGCTTCTTCTGCTGCTTTTCGCGCTGCTTCATTATCACCTTTATACATGTAAGCACTGGCGATAAGTCCTTTTAAAACAGCCGATTTAGGGTGGGATTTTTCCAGGCCGCGGGCGGTTTTAATAGCTTCATCGTATTTATTCGAGACCACGAGAGCTTCTACCTTTTTCAAATAAGCCGGCAGTTCAGTAGCCTCTACCGAATCCCTCAAGTCGCCTGAAAACAAAAGCACACTCAAGAGCAAGACAAGTATTCCCTTGTTCTCAAACTTTGCCGTGTTCACTCGATGAAAAATGCGCAGGATCAATTGTTTTCCTGTTCTTCCTGGAACTTCACCCGGAACCTTTCAACTCGCTCGTCTATGCCGCTTACAAGGGTCTCTACATCGTGCAGGGAGATACCTTGATCCATTCGTTCTCTTTCATCGTCCGATAATTCAATGAGTGAGTGATAGTACTTGCGCAACAACTTCAACATGGCAATATCCAATTCATCCCAATGAAGAAGCGGATTTGAAAGCGCTCGCTCAATTTCGAGATAAGATACGAGTCCATCTTTCGGCACGAGATCAAGCTCGTTAAAGCGCGCCGAGAGACGGTGTCCAAAGTCTGTCGCAGACATAGGTCCAGTTTTCTTTTGCCCCTTTGGAGCCCTGTACTTGCCGTCTTCAATTCCATAAACTCTGCTTACATAATCCTCAAACCAATCGTCTACAGCCTTAGTTGCTGCGACTTTAACAAATGGTACCGAGGGCGATGTCAAATCACATTGGTCGGAAATATAGAAGCATTCAAGAACATTGCCGTCTGGGTCAGCAAATTCAAAGAGAATATAAGAGCCTACAGATCGCAGGTCGCTGACCCGTTCGGAAAATTTGCCTATTCGTTTTTGTTCGTAATCAATATTTTGAACTTCGAAGGTAGGAATGCAATTGTTTCCATTAACAAGCTTGTGCCAGTAATTGTCCTTGTTTATCAAACCAAATTGCATTGGTGCCAGGTCGAACTCGGAATATTGCTTTGAAAACTTGCTGGGACTTTTGCGGAAGAGCTTGCTATAGAATTCGACAGAACGATCCATATCTGTCACGGCAACGTACAACGAATGTAGTCTCATTAATAGCAGCTCCTCGCAGTCGAAATGGATTCTAGCAGCTAAGCAGTCCGGTAGTCATACCTTCATCGTCCAGTGTCACACTTTATCATTTGCTGACCTGCATTTTTAGTTCAAGGGATCAAAGCAGGCCAGTGCGCTCGAAAAACGCTTATTCGTCAAAATAAATCAGAGCCTGCAGATTGAGACACAGCGGGCGATTAGAGGGACGAGAAGTGCCAATGAAACATAATATACATTATGAGAAGCTGGAGATTATGCGAAGTGTGGCTGATAAACGGCTAGAAGGCCGCTGCAGGATTGCCTCTAGTCCTGAGGGTACTGGGCATATTCGTCTTGGTCTTTGACGTGTGACCAAAACGGCCGCCATCAAAAAGGAAGCAACATGATTGAAAACACTCAAGTAGAAATTGTACCTTCCCATTGTTGGGCGTCGGGAGCATGTCCGTCCGGACTCACAGGCTCTGGACGGGAAGGAATCGTACGTGGTGCAAACGGCCCAAGGACATCATCAGGAACCTGGCTCCAAACTTCGGGCGCGGAGTGCCCCCATGGGAAGCGCTCGGCTGGTGCCAAGGGACTCTCGGGCCGCAATTGGGGTTGCTGTTGCAATCCGTGAAGGGTAGACTCGAATTCGTGAATACCAGGCTTCCCTGTGGGAGGATGATCGATTGCAAATTGGTTAGCAACCGCTTGCAAAGCATTTACGAGATTTTCATTAGGAGGCGTGTGTAGTCGCTGTCCATGCGGCGGCTCCCCTTTTTCGCCTACCAGCATTTGCACTTGGCTGTCTGAATAACCACGATAGTCTGCCGGGGCGCGCAGAGTACGCTCAGACGCAGCCTTCCAGTTCGGGTGAACTTTGGAATTTCCGACCCCAGCGGTTACAGTGTGAAATAGCGATCTTAAATCGTGCGCAGCTTTTTCGTATACTGCAACAACTTCAGCTTCTCGTGGTCCAAGAGATTTGCCTTCGATATTGTCAAAACAAAGACCGCCATCAGAAGATACCCAAGCCCATGATTGAGCGATGATGCGCCCTCGTTGATCTTCCACAACAAAGAAGCAGCTATTTGGTGCCTCCTGTCCATAGAATGCGCATTTTTCGCCCACACCGCCTGGATGTTGACAGCAATCAGTATGTTCTCCCAAGAACATTCCCCGGGCATCAGACCTCGGCAAAAATCTTCCGCTAAAGTCCCCTGACTTCCAGGACTTTTCTAAAGGAACTGGTGAAGGTACAGCCTGCGAATTAAGGAAACGAGCCTCCAACTCCGCGTAATCTGTTGTAGGGATATTCCACTTTGCACATTCCTTTGCGAAGCCATGGCTAGTGACTTTTCCATAACGCTGGATCTTGATTGAATCGATAAGATCTCGGCAATTGAGTTCGCGTTGTTTTGGGCTCAGTTTGCTCCAATAATCTCCCACGAAACTCAGGTCGGAATAAGAATTTCTTGAATTTGCCAACAACCATGAACCTAGTCCGTCCAGATTCCTTGCAGAGTCGAAAGGAAGGCTTGACTTTGCCGAAAGAGAGGGATTTTCACCGCTAACCCATCGCCGCCAGTCATTACCAAAAACATTAGTGAACTTCAAAGCTGATTCAGCAGCATAAGATTCAGCCCCTCGTGCATGTCCATACACCCTAGTATAAAAGTTGTACATTTGCTCATACGCGTTAACGAATGCTTTGGTTTTCAGACCATTTAGTAAATTGAACGCATCCTCCCGGTTCGAGTAATATTTCGTCAGAAAAGAGTACAGGGCATCTCTGTGAGGAGCTTGCAGGTCACGGAACAATCCAATATACTTTCGCAGGTCTCCAGCCGATTTGTAGAAACTACCCGCGGTGCCTTGCAAATATGAATCGAGCTTTTCTTTATATTGATCAAAGATCCTTGCTAACGTACTGTTATTATTCTTGCCTGCTTCCCAAGCCTTTTCTGCAGCCGACTTTTGCCATTCTGGGAGGTCTCTATTTTTCTTTTCCAACGAAGTCCAGATCCGATTGAAATAATTCTCGGTCGAAATCACTGAGCGATTGGGCGAATTTTCTGAGGACGGTTTCAAATCAGTTCCTCTTCTTTCAGCAATGACCATCATTTCGTCCGAAGACATTGTTGGACGCTTCGTTTCACTTGGGCGCTTGGTTTCATTTTTAATAGACTCTGTCTCGTTATTACTCTTGGGCTCATCTTTCCCATGCATGAGTCCTAGAACGCCGCCGGTGAACAAGAAACTATAGGCACCTTTGTTCGTGTCGTTGAATCCCGCAAATCCATCTCCTGCAAGCAAGGAATTCAGTTGCACATTGAGCATACCGGCTGGGACTCCGGCCATTGCAGATCCAACAGGACGAGAATATCCAGCCAAAGAAGCAGCTTCCGAGCTAGCTGCCAAAACTGAAAATGTGGCGGCACCAGTGACTGCTTGCGCCAGTCTCCTGCCGAGGAGAGAGTCTCCTTCCTTTTCTTTTGATTCGTGGAATATTCCATCAAAAATAAATCCAGACGCGGCATTTGTGCATAATTTTTTTGTGAAGCTCGGCTCGCAGGCGATGACATTCCTGGCTAACGGCAATGAGCTTTCTGCTTTCTCTGCTGTTGCTAACATTCTCCCGATGCCAGCGCAAACTTTTCCGACTCCCACTAGTGATGCATTCAATAGGAGGAAATCTACAGCTGTTCCCAGCCCGGCGCCGATTTGTTGAGCATGCCAATTAGCAGAGCCGAAATCGGCTTCTTTACACGGTGAGACTAATTGCACTTCGGGCAGATGTTTAGTGCCCATAAAGTAATCGTAAAGTTGAACTACTCCATTTGTAGGTGCCTGAACAGCAGAAAATGCAAATGAGCGAGCAAGCTCGGATAAAAAGCCAGGATTGTTTGATTGCTTCAAATCTTCATTTGAAAGCAGATTTTTACTGAGCGGAGCTGGCTGATCTGAGGAAATAGACTTATCCAATGAATACTCTCCAACGATATTTTTCTACAGGAGAGTATCCAATTCATAGTGACAGCGCGGTGACAGTACTTAGTCTCATCAGAGACAGGAACGAGGCGCTCGTTCCTGTTGAGCAATAGCGACCAGGCTAGAATTCAACATAGCTTGTAGGCTTGTCAGGAGAAGCGACTATTTCTGCAGTTTTATTTCCATTGGCGTTCGGAATTTTGATGTCGATTACGCTGCCGGGAAGAAAATCAATTTGAGGCACCATTCCACTTGCATGGAAATAGTCAATTTTTTCCTTTAGTGAACTTTGCCACTGTGGGCTGCTTTGCGAGAGTCTTACAGCATCATTGTGCAATGCATTTAGCCAGCGGTCTTTTGTTGGCTGGTGTATGACAAGGGGAAAGACATCAGCTGCGATTGATTCGGCCAAACTCTGAGGTGTGTCTCCCTTCTTGTTCATTCTGAAGACTTCGACGTCGCTGATTTTTGCAGAGAGCTCAAATGCTTTGTTGTCCGCATCGCTTAAATTCAGATTGGCAGGACCACCAAGCAATCCGGTGAACCGCATGCGCTCAAGTGCGGTCTGAGCAGCAGGATCAATTTGCTTTTGTTTGAACTCATCAATGGAAATGGCGGAATCGTTCGGGTTCTTGTTGATCTCAACACCGTAAAGCATGGCGCGTAAATAGAGGTTCTCGCCACTTCCATCATTTATCGGAGCTTTGACTTCCGCAAAAACGTGTCCGTAATTATTTTCGAGATATTGTGGATCGGCTATGGCTTTTCTTGCTTCTGACGCAAGCGCTGTTGCTAATGAAGATGTACCGCTATGCAGGGCATCTGCTTCGGCTGGATCGATCTTATGCAATACGGGGTTCACTTCGTCTTGCTTTTGAACACTTTCTGATCGAAAACTTTCCATCTACAATCTCCATCTGAACTTCTGACCCGGGAGCGCCGGCGGCTCGCCGGCTCCTACCAATCGATCAAATTATTTTTTTGAAGCCGGCGAGCCGCCGGCGCTCCCGGGGTGAATTACCGGACTTTTTCTAATGGCTTGATCCATACTTGTTCCATTGAAGACGTCGAGATCGACCTTGTCTGGTATTCCAGCTACGTCGCCAATGTCGGTGTATTGCCAGAAATCCCAGTTATCCCAGGGTTGTGGAACCGGCGGATCGTGCGTTCCCCAATATGCTATCCAGGGGCTGAACTTCTTCAATTCTGGTGCATTTCCTAACATGCCATTTGCGAATTCATTGCTGCAATAGATTGCAACTTGGGGTGTTACGCCAAGCTTCTTTTGTACGCCCGTCAAGAACTCATCAACCATGCGAGCGCGTTCTTCCTGCGGATATTTCTGCCATATAGAATCATCCTCAGCATCAATGACAAGACGCAAAGCATCTGGCTCAGCCTTGCCTACAACAGAACAAAACAGATTGATCTGCTCGTCAACAGGAACAGAGGGTTGGTAGAAGTGATAATATCCAACCTTCAACCCGGCATCACGAGCGCCTTTGCGGTATTCATCAAAGGTATGGTCGATGAAATCATTGCCCTCAGTCGCCTTCATAAACACAAACTGATAGCCTGCATCCTTAACTTGTTTCCAGTCGATTTTTGATTGCCAGTTGGAAACATCAATGCCTTTAGGCCGGGCTACCATGGCGTCAACCATCTGTTTTATTTCTTTCTCGGACCACAATTTTTCGTGCCCGCCGGATCGGATTGACGGATCCTTTTCATCACGTTCTTCAATCCGCTTAGCTTCTGCTTGCATTCGCTCCTGGCTCATGGAGATTTTTCCGTCTTTCTGCATCTGCTGCAGGCATTGAAGCGCACCATTTTTCATTTGGGCTGGATCAAGATCTACATTTGCTTTTGTATACAGGTACGTGAAAAATTTGCTTTCTGATTTTATCCGGCGATCGTTTGCCGATTCTTCCTTGCCTGCGGTCTGGACGCTCTGTACCTCAACTTTGGATTCGGGCTTCTGAACTGAAGCGTTCCGCATCGCAGACAGGGCGTCTTCATGCAAGCTATTCATCGCATTAGCTTGCTCATTCGATGGCTGTGGTAAATCCTTGCCTGCTACGTTGTCTAACATACCAAAATCACCCAATAACGCGTTCAAACAATACCTGTTGACATAATCAAAGTATTGCCTGAGCGCCTGTAAATTCCGGAATGATTTGTGTAATTTAGCGGTACAAACTGAGGTAAATACGAAGCCTGCTTCACTATATTCAATTAAGCTAAATAACGCCGGAAGCTCCGAGATCGCCGGAAGCTCCGAGATCGCCAGGAGCCCCGGGAGCGCCGGCAGCCTGCCGGCTTCTACTCCGGCAAGATCGATCCGATCCTTCAGCGAAACGATTCCTTATATATCGCCCAAATTCCTCGCAGGCTAAGAACAGGATCAACCTTATCAAAAAACGGACACCACGACTCAAGCAAATGGCTCCAGCCGCCGGTTGCAACTACAGCCATCTCAGTGCCAAGTTCTTCTCTAAAAATGGAAATCCATTTCTCGATCATCCCAATGTGCCCAGCAACTGTTCCACGGCAAATCGAAGAATAAGTGTCGAAAGCCGGTGCCAGTGAATTCGCTTGATTGGGATCTACCGGCGGCAACTCAGGCAAAGCATCTGTGAGAGTAGAACAAATGGCACCGAGTCCCATGCTGATGAAGCCACCTTTGAATTCACCCGATGTAGATGCGCTAGCAATTGTGCTGGCAGTTCCCAGACCAACTACTGCAACCGGACGGGCTCCGGCAAAATCCACCCAGGCAGCAGCCAGCTCTGCAACACGGTCTGCACCCATACCAGCATAAAATCCTGAGACAGGACCAGTGACATTGCAGTCGACCTGGAGAGCTAATTGTTTTCCGGATTTTTCGAGAGCCGTTATTATAGTCTCGCTTGCATGCTGTCTCACAGAACACAGCGCAATGGGACAGTCTGCCTTCAGGATTTCGTTAATAGCACTATCTATTTGGCGCGTAGGATAGCGAGAAACCGTACTGACGACGCCACCGTCAACAGTGCCGATTTTGGTTTCAGAATTACCGACATCAATCGCCAGAATTTTTTGAGACATCGCTATTTTATAACCGAGTATGCACGGCAATGCCTGAGTTCTGATTCATACCCCAGGCAGGGCAGACACAAGTGGATGCTTCCAAAGGAAGCTAATTCTAACAATGCTGCAATTGACTCTTTTCACAGATCGATTTTAGCGACGGGTGCAAAACAGAAGTATGATCTAAGTAGAACCTTCCTAATGGAGTTATGGGTTGATCCGAGTTGGTACAGATATTTGCTCTCTTAAGCGGATTGCTGCAGCTTACGAGCGTTTCGGCGATCGTTTTCTTAACAGAATACTGACTGAATCAGAGAAGACCTACGTGCTAAGCAGCCGCGCCCATACAACCGCACGTATTGCCGGGCGTTTTGCGGCGAAGGAAGCGGCATCAAAAGCTCTAGGTACGGGCTGGTACGGCATCGGCTGGAAAGAAATCGAAATCAGCCGTCTTCCCAGCGGCGAACCAAGGCTTTATCTTCACGGACGAGCGGCAACACGAGCCCAGAAAATGGGTTTGAAAAGCTGGGAACTCAGCATCAGCCACGAACGAGAGTACGCCGTCGCAACAGTAATCGCATTCGATTAAAAAAATAGTCCCGTTTTCGTTCGTATAATCGCCAATCAATACCGCAAACTTACACAAATTCTTCCCAAAATTTTTCCAGCCTACATGCAAAATAGCTCAGCTGTGGCATCAGTTCGGGCATCGCAGATGGGGAGAAGCTTTATGTCGGGAGCATTTGAACTTGCAGAAAAATCTGCTGTAGCAAACACATCAGAACAATCACCATTGAGCCTGACCTCGCTCGTTCCTGCGCCAAAAGAATCTGCAGTCAGTATTCAAAACGAGCGCCAAAGCGCTCAGCAGAAGCTAAATGCTACACCTCATGATGCAGGACCGGGGAATCCTTTATTTCCAGGAGCAGATCCTGATGTATGCATCGGCGACAAATCCTATTGGATGTACCCGACTGGCGCAGGAGACAAGACCGATTCAATTTACGTTCACTCCTCGAAAGATCTTCAACACTGGGATACACGCGGGCCGGTATTTAAAACGTCCGATGCTCCATGGATCCAGGGAGACGGACAATCGCGGCATGACCTCTGGGCACCGGGTATAGTGCACGAAAATAACAAATACTATCTCTATTACACGATGGGTGTGCCGGATGGAAAACAATGCAAAATTGGTGTAGCTGTCAGCGATACGCCTGATGGGCAATTCAAAGACATCGGACATCCATTGATATCTGGTGGAAACGGATTCCAAGCCATAGATGCGATGGTTTTCACCGATCCGAAATCGGGCGACCACTTGCTTTATTGTGGTGGCGCCGGCGGCACTAAGATGCACGTTTATAAGCTAAATCCCGATATGGTAACCGTGGATAAAGAGCTTCCTGTAAGTACGCCGAAGAACTTCAGCGAAGGCGCTTTCATGAGTTATCGCGACGGCAAGTATTACATGTCTTATAGCCATGGAGTGTTTTGGAGCCCAGAATATTCAGTCCATTATTCGATTTCTGATTCGCCAACTGGACCATGGACATACAAAGGACCAATTCTCCAAACAAATGATGAGCACATGGGTCCGGGGCACCATGCGTTTTTGCAAAATCCGAACACAGGACAGTGGTACATCGCCTATCACCGCTGGAACAACACGCATCCAGGTGACAGACTCCCAGACAGCCGCATGATCGCGATAGATAAGGTTGAATTTGACAAAGACGGCAACATAATTCCGATCAAAATGACGAATAGTGGAGTGGATCCCGCACCGCTTTGAGCTACGCGAGCAGTCGATGAGTTGAATTTACTGAAATAAGTAAGTTCATCAGGATGTGTGGTTGACAGTACGACCATACAACAATTCATGCTTTACTCCAGGCAATTGGGGCCGATAAAGTCTTTAACCAATTTCATCATGTCGACAATACGACTTGTTCACTGGATGTACGGTCGGATGGTTGTACTGTTAGATTGTAATACCGTTAAATTGTTAGTTTGTTGCATTATCGACCAGTTCAAGGATTGTTAGATTGTAATACCGTTAAATTGTTAGCTTGTTGCATTATCGACCAGTTCAAGGATCGAACATTCGAGCATATCGGCTATTTCTTTTTCCGCAATTCAGAAGCTTCTGCGCCTTTTCCAAGCTTTTCTAGACAGTCTGCGTAATTCAATTTGACCTCCAGCGCCTGCTGTGGCATATTTGCTCCCTCAAGAATCGAGATGGCTAGAACTCGCATTTCATGTGCTAGCAAAGGCGATTTCATAGTTCAGTGCATCCTTAAGGCGAAGAGACATAGATTAGAACCTGTCGAGCAAAACTTGTCAAGCGCCAAGTGGCACAGTTTCTCGAATCGGTTGCCGCTCCCGGAACACGCTCAGAAAACAGGACATGGTATAACAGGCTATCTTCAATCCGAGGTTCGTTCCATGGCACGTTCACTTTTGCTTATTGCAGCCAGCATATTCTTCGCAAGCTCTATCAGCGCGTGTTCTTCTAACATCGAAAAATCAGCTTCGAGCGAAACCGTCACAGGCACGGGCAAATCGAAGAGTGAAACTCGCAAGGTCGGAGCATTTCACGCTATTGATATCGACCTGCCTGCGACCTTAATCGTCAAGGTCGGTTCGGACGGAGATATGACGGTGGAAACCGATGAGACCGTGCTCCCACACATTACTACCAAAGTAGAGGACGGCAAATTACGCATCACCAGTGATACCAACATTCAAAGCATGCATGAATTGAAAATCAGCGTAAATACCAGCAAACTAGACGATTTGAAGGTGGATGGCGCAGGTAAAATTTCCCTTGACGGCTTCTCCGGCGGCAAACTCAATGTAGAATCAGATGGTGCCTCAACTATTACTGCAAATGGCAAACTCGATAAATTCGATGCGAGCCTGAATGGTGCAGGGGATGTGCATGCTGGCGGTCTTGAAGCAAAGAAAGCAAAAGTCAGCATCACCGGCGCTGGGAATGCTGAAGTCAATGCAAGCGAGCAACTTGACGCGAGCATTACAGGCGCAGGCAACATCAAATACAAAGGTGATCCAAAAATTCACCAGCAAATTAACGGTGTGGGAAACATCAGCAAGCTTGCATCGTAACTTGCATCGAAATTTGCATAGTAGAGAATCACGGAATAGCCCAGGATAGCCCAGGATAGCGACACCTGGGCATAGCAACAGCGCGCACAAAGAACCATGCGCCACCTCGAAACCGGGGTGGCGTTGGTGTGGCAGTAAATTTGTTCGAAGAAGCCGGCGAGCCGCCGGCGCTCCCGGGGTCCGAGACAGACTCAAGCACGCGTTAAATTTGCGGGTTGTAATCTTGATTGCCTGTTTGTGCAGCCTGCTTTGAGCCGGAAGGCGGGGTGAAGTCTTGCATTCGTTCTGTAATTTGGCGGGTAGATTGAGCTGCTTTGTCCATCGTTTCTTGTTTGAACTGTTCCATCTTTTGTCTCAGTTCCTGGGCCTTCTCTCCCATTTGAGTTTTCAATTTCTGGCTGCCTTCTTTGGCTTGCTGTTTAAGCTCTTCAGATTTGTCCTTAGCTTGTTCGGAAAATTTGCTCAGTTCATGATTTAAACCTTGCATCTTATTTCCGAGGTGCTTGCTCTTTTTGTCCACATAATCACTAAATTCGTTCTGAAATTTGTTTGCTTTGTCTTTGATTTTAGCTCTTGTGGTTCGACCATTTGCCGGGGCGAAGAGCACACCCAGGAGTGCCCCAAGTATTCCACCTAGAAGAAATCGGTTCATGTATAGCCCTCCTCCAATCAATCGATCCGCGAATTTAGAAGGCTGTATTGCTGAATAGTTCCCTCAGCTCAAGAGACCATTTGAAAAAAGCCCATCAAATGACAAGGAAAGGGACCCTTAAATGGTCCCCTTCTTGCTGAAATACATCGTTTGGATTAAATAAGGGAGAACAAGACAGGAGCGACTTCACCGGCAAGCTCACCAATTCCGCTCGCTGCGCTTCCCGCGAGGTCGCCTACGGCACCTGCGGCGTCACCGGCAACATTACCGATAGCTCCAGCTGCTTCACCGGCGATGTCACCAGCTCCGCTTGCGAAGTCACCAATCTGACCTGCGGCATCACCGACAAAACTACTGGCGGTATCACCGATGCTGGAGAACTGATTACCAAGGTTGCCGGCAATATTCTCGAGGCCTCCACCCTGACCGGCGAAGGAGTTGAACAAATTACCGAGTCCGCCGGCACCACCTGCATTGCTGTTACCGGAAGCTGCTTGCGAAATGCTCTGGTGATAGTTAGGGCTAAAGCTCTTGTCCAGCGAGTTGACTACGCTTCCCAGGATACCACCAACTTCTGCGCCAGTGCCGGACTTGCCAAATGCACCCTTCAGAATATCGCCAACTCCAGCAAGAGGATCACCGTTAGGGTTCGAGAAGTTTTGTTCTAATTGACTCAGCAACTTACCACCAGACTTCAAGTAATCCATCAGACCGAAAGCGTCATGATGTGATTGCGGTGCCTTGATTGCATTAGCATGGACAGCTTTATCGCTCATCTGATTAGCCGGAACATTCGCTTGAGCATTAGCCATATCAAATGGCGTCGCTTGCATGTTGTTGCCCGCTGCGGCAGGTCCTTCATAAATGTTGATCACTATCTGAGGTGCTTGCGCTTCGGGAGCGTACGATTGGCCAAAATTATAGTCCGGTGCGGGCGATAGTAAAGAAGAAGCATTGTTGTATCCACTGTTATCACCGAGTAACTGGTCGGCGCTTGCGAAGCCAGCCGGCATTGATTGAGAGCCTCTCAAATCGTCAAGCACGTTGATTACGCTCGACGGATCCTTTTGAAACATGGTCTGCAACTCATTGGTAAGAGTATTGCCAACATCTTTTAGCACTTGATTGAGTTCGTTGTTTTGTTCTGTCTTTTGGTTCATCTCTAACATGATCGTATTCTCCATTTATTTGCCCGCCATCAGCAGCGCATTGACTTGAATGATTAGAGTCTATTCTCACCATGTTTCAGCTTTGTTCAGTTTTTGTTTCAAGAATGTTTCAACGCTCAACAGCCAAATGAGACTTACGAAAAGATCTACGAATTCAGTCAAATGGCGTATGCCAGCAAAAGTGTTATTCATTCATGCAAGAACCTGTTCACTAGGAACGAGGGCAACTCACAACAAGTCAAAAAAACAGAATTGCAGGATCTCTCAACTATGACCCACAACTATTACACGATTGTAAATGTCCTGTTTGCGCTGGGGACGCTTTCCATATGTGCTGGTCTTGGCACCAGTGTGCTGAAACAAAGAATCCGCTATCCAAAATTCCTGGGATTGCTCAGCTTGTTGTTTCTATTCTTTAGCATAGAGGGTTTCAACAAGGCTTTTCTAGCTCCCTACTACATCAGTACTTATGAAATCTTGAGCGACAGCTTTAATGCGGCACTAGCCTTGCTATTGGGGGTGAGTGTTTGGCCCACGATGCATTCACTGCTGGCAACGCCTACATACGCGGAACTCGAAGATGCAATAAAGCACTTGAACTACTATCGGCGTCTTTTCGATGCTTTTATGGATCACAGTCCTACGCTGAAATTTATCAAAGACAGCAATGGAAATTTCCTCTACGTGAATAAAGCATTCGAAAACACATTCAAACTTACAAGAGATCAGGTAATTGGTCACCCACAATCTAAATGGCTGACATTCGACTCGGCTCAAAGGGTCCGAGAAAGCGATATGTTTGTTCTTGAACGCAACAGCCCAAGCTCCACCATCGATTACATTTCCTGCTGTGGTGTTGAGCCCCAGCCGTGGCTCACGGTTAAATTTCCGATTCATGGGCTCAGCAATGACATGCTAATTGGTGGCATTTCTGTAAATATTTCCGATCGATTGCACTTAGCGGAACTCGATTCAAAGCTTGCTGCAATAGTTGAATCCTCACAGGACGCTATTATTTCTTTTGACCTGAACGGCGCCATATGCAGCTGGAATAATGGTGCAGAAGAACTCTACGGCTACACAAGCAGCGAGGCATTAGGTCAGCATCTCTCAATGCTAATCGAGTCACGAAACACAGCCGAGACAAACGATCTTCTAGATAAAATTACACGAGGAGTTCGCATTGAATTTTATGAAACCGCGCACACAACTAAAGCCGGCAACCTGAAATATGTATCGGTATCGGTGTCGCCTCTTCGAAATGCAAATGGCAGGATAATTGGAGCCGCATTGATAGCGCGAGATATAAGCGGAGAAAAAATGCATAAGATGGAAATAAACCAGCTGAATAAACAATTGAAAGACAGAGTTTATGAACTGGCTGAACAAACCGCAGCCTTGCAAGCAGCAAGAGACCAAGCACTGCAAGCGTCGAACTTGAAGACTGCATTTTGTGCAAACATATCACACGAGATTCGCACACCTCTGAGCGGTATTCTGGGACTCAATGAAATGATTTTGCAAAGCCCCCATCTCAGCCCGGAGGAAAAGGAATCAACCAGGATGGTGCAAGACAGTGCAGAAGCCTTGCTTGGTGTTTTAAATGACATTTTGGACATTTCAAAAATAGAAGAAGGAAAAATAGTATTCGACTACATTCAGTTCAATCCAATTGAGTTCTTCAAAGAGTTTAGAAATCTCCTGGCTCCGTCAGCGCAGCAGAAAGGTATCGGCTTAGCTCTCTGGATAGATCCGAAAATGCCGGACGCTCTTTTTGGCGATGTCTCTCATTTGCGCCAGATTTTGCTCGCCATCGTCGGAAATGCACTCAAGTTCACCGAAAAAGGTTCAGTCTCAATAAGGGTTGATCTGAGAACAATTGATGCACAAAGGGCACTGCTAGAAGTGTCGGTGAAAGATACAGGAATCGGTATCGCAAAAGAAGAGCAGCGGCTTTTATTCACGCCTTTTCAACAGCTTGACGACAGCAGCACTAAGCGCTTTGGCGGCACTGGACTCGGCTTAGCAATAAGTAAAAGGCTGCTAGAAATGATGGGTGGCGACATAGGGGTCGACAGCGATATCGGCAGGGGTTCGACTTTCTGGTTCCGAGTGCCACTCTGCAGAAAGGAATCCTGTATTAAGGAACTGGGAACAGACGTGCTGGCAAATCTCAAACTGGAGCCAATCACAGCTGAGCTTAGCAGAGGAAGACTGATACTTGTCGTCGAAGATAACCTCATACTGCAAGACCTGGTGCTCAGACAACTGTCGAGCCTCGGCCTGAATTCCGAAGCAACGGTTTTCGGACGTGAAGCCATAGAGCTTGCCATGTCCAACAAATTTCATATCATTCTCATGGACATCAACCTGCCTGATATAACCGGTCTGGAAGCAACAGAAGCTATTCGAGCTCTAGAATTGAGTGCCAGGAGAGAGCCGATTCCAATCATTGCCATGACAGCTGGTGCAATGCGCGGAGACCGTGAGCACGCGGTATCTTCGGGAATGAATGACTATTTGGCAAAGCCAATACCGATTGAGCATCTCAAACGCACCCTGGAAGCGTGGTTGCGCAAAAGCCCCATCGCAGTCCAAAAAGAGAGCAAGGAGCAGCCCCCAGATCAATACCATGCGGCATAAGCGCGTCAGCAGTAATGAGCTGACAATCTCAAGGCGTGCCAATAAAAAGCCAATCTTGCGCCCATAGTTTGCCAGTATCCCCGCCCTATTATGAAAGCACGGAAACGCGAGGGGTTGGGAAATGGGTAAACTGGTAAAACTCTTGATTCTCCTGGTTGCGGCGTTAGTAAATCTTCCTGCATATGCTCAAGACTATGCTCAAGACGTTCCTACCAACCCCTGGCAAGACTTTGCCCCGGTGGCAAAGTCTATTGTCCGCAGAATTGCAGCCAATCAGGCGATGAATCAAGCAGTTCAGCAAGCAGTTGCTCCGTCCAGAAGCAACTACAGATATTCGCTTCCACCAACTGCAACAAGCAGTGTTGATATCAGCATATGCGACCTCCCACCTAAAGATCCACCGATCAACTACGGCTCGACAGGTTCCACCAATCCCGCAAACAGCAATCTTCCCCCAGCTCCTGGTCCTGGCTATCAGCCGATTTACCAGCACGGTGTCTTCGTCGGTTATATGAGTCCTGAGTTGATTAACATGATGCAGACCGATCCCGCTGGCGCGTGGACCGCATTTGCAAACAGCGCTGATTGGGCTGGACCGGAAGGACTTCGTCTTTCCCTCCTGGCCGAGACAGGCGCAGCAACCCCAGAACAAATGGCTCAGCTTCAGCAAATGGCACTTTTCGGAATGTAATTACCCAGAGCCTGATACCGCCCCCCACCCGAGGGCGGTATTTTTTTCATTCAACAATCGGAACAGTAGAAGAATGCCTTCGTCTGTGGGTTTGTGCGCGTCACTAAATTCTGTCCTTCGCTCCAAATTGAGGATTACTATAATGCGACAACTAATGTCGATGGCAATTCTTGCTTCCTTAATCGGAAGTGTCATCGCTTTTTCACCAGCCGAAGCTAGACACCGACACTATTTCGGCAATTACAACAATCAAAACTTTTTCAATGGAACAAATTCAATTATTCCAGGGGCAAATCCGCTTACAGGAATGCCTTTCAATACCAATCACTTCCGGCACCACAGACACCACCACAACTTTTTCAACGGATACAACAACAATAATTCCTGGCTCAACAATAACTGCAACAATCCATATAACAGGGGCATGTATAACAACGGCTTGAATAACTGGAACGGCCAGGGCACAGCACCATGGCTGGGAAACGTTCCCACAAATGGATGGCCCACTAATGTAGGCAACGGATTCCTGGGAAACGGAAATGTACCACGCGGCAATGCCTGGGGCTACTGGCGCCAGCGCATGCAACAGGGCAATAGAGGCTGGTGGTAATCTAATCCTTTTGTGCTTTTGCAATTAAATCATTGATGATCTTATCGGCGTTTTTCTTCTCCTGCTTCATTACTTTGCGGCAGGAGTCGATAACGCTTTTCATATAGGGATCATCAGGCTTGTAATAGTTCCTGGCTAATAAGGAAATTGCTTGCTGATACGTGCGGTCAGCAAGAGCTAGCTGATTCTCTTGTGCATACGTATGTGCGAGTTTAACGAGAAGACCGGCATAATCAGAAGATTCTGCGCCGGAATAATTCTTCCATAATTCCATTGATGATTTATATTGCGCCTCTGCGTCTTTCCAATTTTTGTGGTAAGCGTACACATCCCCCAAGTATTCATGCAGCAATCCAGCTGTGAGAATGCTGTTCCTGTCTTTGGAACCTACGGTGAGATGCTGAAGTCCGTGCTTTATCACCGGTTCTGCCCGGGTGAAATCTCCATCCTTTAATAAAGCCTTGCTATTTATTAGATCGACATATTCACCGTTTTTTGTCCAGAGGGAATCAGCGGCAGGAAGGGAGACAGGATCACTGCTTGGTCCTGAGGAATGCCTGAGCAAGCCGCTTAACCCGAGAACAACCGCCGTCGCCAATACTAAAATCAGCTTGAAGCCGGCAAATGAACCCTGCTCATACAGATTTTTGGGCCCGCCAAAATTCGCGGCAGTATTACCCGGAGAACTGTTCTGATTCAAGTAGGCTTCCAGCAAGGGCGAATGCAATTGCTTCGTGTGAAACTGCTTGGGGGTTATTGCAGGGCTAGTTGGACTGGAAGATCTTTTTGCAGAGCTAGTTGGGGCGGCAGACTGATGGTGGCTAGCACTGGTCTCATGCTCCGGCACAAAAACAAGACCATGGTCATCATAAATCCATCGCCCGCGTACACCCGTAGCTTGTTGATCTTTTTTCTTTCGTTTGTAAGGAACTGATCGGCGACGCTTTCTTCTGGAAAGAACCTTTTCCTCTCCCCTCTCCGTTTCGCTTTTGAGATCATTCACCCAATCAGGCATCTCGCTTAAAGTACCAGTAAACTGCGGAAACTCATCGGGTACCGCAATCGGTGATTCCAAACCAGGTACCTCGTCTGCAGGCAGGCTGAGCAAATAGCGTAAGAGACGAGCACTTTCTTTAATTTGTGGGTTATGGTGATGCTCTAAAACATAAAATAGCTCAGAATTCAAAGGAGCGAGCAAATCTTGTCTGCGGAAAATAATGCATTCATCTCCGCCTTCAAAATCAAAGAATAAATGCGGATCACACCCACATATCAATACAGAAAGATATATCAACCAGGCCGAGAAATTATCGAGATTCGGACCAAACTGCAATTCATTCCTACCGGGATGCTGATAGTTAGGGTGTCCCAACTCATTGCTTTGCAATCCAAGAAATTGAGGGACATACATGCCATCGTAATCTACGAGTTTTATCTCACCCGCTTCGGTGATCAAGACATTGCCATGCTGCAAGTCACCGTGGGCGATACCATGACTACTCAGCTCTATCACAAGAGAACGCCACTTCTCCAAAAACTCTTCAAGCATCGGCTTGTTTTTCAAATGATCTTCCAGCCAGTTATTGAGTGGCTCACCGTCGCACCACTCCATCTTAAGCATGGGAAACTGGTGCCCGCCAACTCTAATTCCTTCCTCTTGCAAATCAAAATGCACGGTAGATGAAAGGGCTGCGTCTTTCAACGCTTTCTTAATAGACGAATATCGATAGATTTGATCAGCCTTCGATCTTAAGAAGCAACGAACGGCCCAATTGCTTTTACTGGTCTGTATACGATATACACTTGCAAACATACCGCTCGTAGGTTTTGGCAAACCAAAAATGTCGAGAGCAGGCTGTCCATTTGCCAGATCGGGATCCGAAAAACTGATCTGAGGATTTTGCAAAGCCTCGTTATAATCCTGCGGGCTGGGCCACGCAAGGATAAGACTTTTCTCTGCTTCCTTTTCCTTGTGCTGCATTTCCATCTGCAATAATCGACGACATGCTCATCATACACGTTCAGACTAGAGTAGCGCTAGTACTATCTGCTGCATTGCATGCTCAAATGTCTGTGGCTTTAATCAGTAGCAAAGCCTGGCATTTGAATAAACGGCTAAGTGATGAGCGGATAATGAGCAGCGGAGCCCCGGGACCGCGGGCGTCCCGCCCGCTTCGATAATATCAAATCAAAATGTTCGAAACTAAATGCAAGGACAGCTCGTCAATTCGAGCACCTCAGATCCAATTTGTATTTCTTGCTCTGACTAATTCAGAGCATCGTATTTGACCCCACAACAACCGTTAATTCGAAACTCCCCAATTCGAAAATGTTGGACTCGCTCAAAACAATTTTTCTCTGCATTTTATTGTGCCTCGTCCAGCAGGCACCGATTCCTGCCCTCGCAGATTCGCATGAAAAGCCAAGTTCAGCCTGCATCCAAAATGATCAACAACAACTACAACAACATTGTCAGGGATACTGCAGGTATGCGACAATTCACGACCATCAAATTGTTTTCTGCTCAGAAGATGATTTATGGACAGTCTCAGACAGTGGTGGCACTGCACGACGGCTAACTGCAAGCAAAGGTGTTTCTTCATTACCTCGCTTTTCTCCAGACGGCAAACTAATAGCCTTCGTAAGCACTGAGGAAGGAGCGCCAGAGGTCTATATAATCCCAGCTGATGGCGGAGAAGCCCGGCGGATAACTCACATGGGAGCCTCGTCGCTCTATGTAAGCGGATGGACTGCAGATGGCAAAGAAGTTCTATTCTCTTGCAATGCACGGTCTAACTTCTCTGAAGACTTTTTTGTCTTTGCAGTGACTCCCGATGGTGGCAGAGTTCGCCCACTCAATTTAGGTGGTGCAAAAACGGTTGCTATCAGCAACACTGGCAGTGTTCTGTTAGGCAGAAACTGCATTGATCCCGCTCGCTGGAAACGCTACCGTGGCGGCTCTACTGGCGAAATTTGGCAGGGGAATTCAACTAGCTCGAAATTTCATCAGATACTCAAATTGAACGGCAACCTTGCCTGGCCAATGTGGATCGGTCAACGCATCTACTTTCTTTCCGATCACGAAGGTGTCGGTAACATCTATTCGGCAAATCTTGATGGAACTGACATTCGCAGACATAGCAATGAACTTGAATACTATGCCCGTTACCCTTCCAGCGATGGACAGAGGATTGTCTATACTGCAGGTGCGCGCATCCATTTGCTCGACCCTCAAACCAATACCAATAAAGTCATCAACGTTACAGCTGCAAGCAACATCACACAGGCGAAACGAAAGTTCGTTCCTGCAGACGAATATCTAGAAGAATTCGATATCCACCCCGAAGGTCATTCTGTTGGTATTATCTCGCGAGGACAAATTTTCACGATGCCCATGTTTGAAGGAGCTGTAATTCATCATGGGCGAGGCAGCAGAGTGCGATACGAACAATTTCACTGGTTGCCGGATGGAAAAAAATTTCTCGTCGTTACCGATGAAAACGGATTTCATCAGCTAAAGATACATAGGCTTGACGAAACAGAGGCTCCAGAAATAATCACTGAGGAAGATCTCGGCAGAATAATTGAAGTGATAATCTCTCCTGCAAAAAATCGACTGGCATTCACAAATCATAAACATGATCTCTACATCTTGGACTATGCAAAAAAGAAACTCAAAAAAATAGATCACAGTCCGGCACGAACTGTCGCGGACCTTGCCTGGTCACCCGATGGACGATGGCTCGCCTATACGTATGCCCAATCTACGACTGCAAGCATTATTAGAATTGCAGATGCCGAAACTGGAGAAGTACATGACATAACTCGGCCAGTTCGTTATGATTTTTCTCCCGAATTTGATCCGCAAGGGAAGTACCTTTTCTTCTTATCAACACGCGACTTTTATCCAGTGGCTGACGAAACTCAATTCAACTGGAGTTTTCCTGTCGCCACCAGACCCTACCTCGTCACTCTGCGTTCCGATCTTCAATCTCCGTTGACACCTAAGGTGCGCCCGTTTATCAAAGAAGACGCTGATTCAGATAAAGGCACTAATCTGGATAAGGATTCAGAATTAAAAATAGACTTCAATGGTATCAACGGGCGCATCCTGGCTCTCCCGGTAGATCAAGCCGATTACAGGCAGCTGCAGGCTTGCAGTAAAGGTCGAGTCGTTTACACGCGATTTCCAATAAGACCGCAATCTCCTCTTTGCGATTCTGATAGTGAGATCGAAACGGGAAATATTCTTGCATTCGATCTTGAGGACCAAAAGGAGATCGTTTTGCAGCGCGACG
>JBIKOL010000070.1:0-42307 GCA_044358055.1 Obscuribacteraceae bacterium (SeqCode) | reverse complement strand
CGAAGAGCATCCATTGAAGGTCGAACGCGGCCACTTTGTCGATACCTACAATTCCAGCTTTGTGCATAAGTATCTGCCTGCTGGTTCGTACATGACACCCAATGAGATCAAACCAGGCATGACCGGATACGGTCTTTCTGTTTTTGAAGGCACGAACATTGAAAAATTCAACATCACAGTGATAGGCATCATGAAGAAAGCCCTTTCTGGGCGCGATGCAATTCTCGTGAGAATGTCAGGCAAAGAAATGGACAAAAACTGCGTCATTCGCGGTATGTCCGGCAGCCCCTGTTATATCAACGGCAAGCTTATTGGCGCCATTTCATTCGGCTACGATTTTTCCAAAGAGCCTATAGCGGGTATCACGCCTATTGTAGATATGCTTGATGCCCTGGCAGAAAATCATGATGGTAAAGTTCCAATCGCAAAGGGCGAAGACCGTGGCTTCAATGTGCCGGCGACCCAAAGCGGATTGCACAATGTAACTAGCGGCGAATTGAGAATGACACCGCTTGTTTCACCTGTTGCTTTAGTCGGTTTTTCTCCAAACGCAGAGAAGTTTCTCTCGAAGCAATTCAAAGACATGGGAATGATGGTTACATCTGGTTCGTCCGGTGGTCTCGCCACAAGCGGATTGAACATGGCGGCATCATCTCAAATCAAGCCCGGATCATCTGTGGGAGTTCTCCTCAGTTCGGGCGATTTCAATATGGTCGCAACCGGCACGACAACAGCTCGTTTCGGCAACCGGGTCATCGCTTTCGGACACCCCTTTATGTCGGCCGGTTCGGTTGAATTTCCTATGACCACATCTGTGGTGCATAAGGTACTGCCCTGTCTTTCTGTCTCGTTCAAAGTTGCATCACCAGTAGCGGAAGTCGGCTCCTTTACTGCAGATAGACCCTGGTCTTGCGGCGGGCAGGTAGGCAAGGCATCACATATGATTCCCTGTTCTTTCGACATCGTTGATGAAACAAGAAAAATTGAACGAACATTCAATTCCAAAATAGTCGATCATCCCGATCTCACTCCACAATTGCTTGCGGCAACAACCATGTCCGCAGTGGAAGCGACTCACCAGTATGCTGGTCCATATATTGCAAAAGTAGAAAGCCGTCTTGAGGCTGACGGCATCGAGCCACTGGTAAGAACAGATCGTTATGCATCGAATATTGCCGCACACTCCATCCTTGAAATGCTGATGGGCTTCATGATGGGGAATTCTGTCGCCGGTTCCGTCTTCCGCAACGCATCAAGCATTGCAAACAATGAATTCCAGAAAGCCTCAATCAAGTCTTTCAAAATCAAAGTCACGCTCGAAGATGGCCATCGCACGGCAACCATCGATAGGGTCTATGTCGAGAAGCCGTTTGCAGCCCCTGGTGAGCAGGTAAAGGTTCAATGCATTCTCAGACCTTATAATCAGGAACCCAAGATTGAAACAATGAGTTTCCAGATTCCGCGTGATGCACCAGATGGCAATCTGGTCATTGGCGTTGCCGGTGGAGATCAAATTGATTATGTCCGGCATCGCATGGGGCTTTCGGATCCCGACCCCGAATCACTTAAGCAAATTGTTGAAGAACTGCGCAAAGAAGGTCGCGGTGATGCCATTAATCTGGTCGTAGGTTTGCCCGAGCAAACTCTGATCATGAATGGAGTCAAAATACCCGACCCGCCGAGCCACTGGGCAAAAATTCTTTTCTCAAACAGACACACCCGTGGTCCTCAAATAGTGAAAGGTGAATTGCTCACCACAAAACAAACGGACTACATGCTTTACGGCAGCCATATTTTGACTGTCGAAGTGAGAAATCCCGATAAGGCTGCAGCTAAATCTGCTCCTTCCAGCATGCCTGCGTATTTGGGTGGCGATGAACCTGCAATGACTGATCTCGCCCGCAAGACCTTAGGTAATGCCTCTGTGCCTAAATCGGGGCGAGTTCAGCCAGCCGTAACGATCATCCAGGGGGGCATTGCCGCCACCGCTACTGTCGTTCAATCCAGCGGCAACTCATCCAGTACGCCGGTCTCCAAAACAACAAGCTCAACCGGATCAGTATTTTCTTCTGCAGGCAAACTCTATCCACACATGCGCTTGCACCAGATATGGAGGCAAGACTCTGAAGACGAATTCCGCAACGGCAAAACCGAAGGGGCGACAATCGACAGCTGGGGACGAATATTCCCGGGTCTTGATTGTGTCGCCAGCAAGTCTGTTGCGCCGGAGTCAACCATTTGGTCCGGAACCTGGTCGCAGGGCAATTTCTATTTTGCCAGCGGCAACAAGATCTTCCGCTGGAAAGCAGACGACAGCCAACCGGAAAAAGTCGCAACGATAGATACTTCGATGATTCCGGCAATTACCTCTGATTCGAGCGGCACAATTTATGCAGCCGCAGTACCTGGCGGTGGAGTCTATGCGATTCCTCCTGGCGGAGCTCCGAAGCAAATTTTCAAGCCGGCCGAGGCTGTTGTAACTACCCTTTGTGCCGACGACAACGACAATATATATTTAGGCGTTGCCGGAAATGGCAAAGTCTACAAGCTGGATAAGAACCGCCAGTCAAGCCTGCTTTTTGATACTGGTCAGGCGCATGTCACGGCCCTGTTCTATTCAAAACCATTCAAACAGCTTTATATCGGAACGGGCGAGAAGGGATCGGTTTATCGAATAGACGAAAATGGCAAAACAAAAGCCATTTATCAAACACCGGACCATATTGTCACAGGCATTGCCAAAACAAAAGCTGGTGATGTCTATGTCGCCACATCTAATTCAGGCAAGCTTGTGCGAGTCTTGAGTTCTGGTGAAGCAGAATCGCTTGCAACCAGCGAAGCGTTCTACACGCTTTATTACGATCAGGATCACGATGCGGTGTTCTCTGGTGATGCAGAGGGTGATATCACTATGGCTGCGATCGATGCACTGACAGAGCAGCCTTATTTCATCCCGGTTTGCCACACGGATGAGGAAGCGGTGCTCGCGATTTCGAGCAATCAAAAGCAACTGGTTGCCGCTGCATCTAACATTTCTCTGCTCAAGTCTTTCAATCTTTCGGCATCGAGATTGCCCTATTACGAATCGAAAGTGAAGGACGGCGGACGTCTGGCCAACTGGGTGCGCTTGCGTACCAACGGTCATTTCACAGAGCTGGAAAAAGACGTGGCCAAATACTTGAAAGTAGAAACGCGAACAGGAAACACTTCTATTGCGGATGCAACATGGAGTCCGTGGTCTGCGGCTACTTACGATGGCGAATCCTACGTGCTCAGTTCTCCTGCAGGACGTTTCTTGCAGTTCAGGCTGACCTGGACTTCCAGCACTGACGCAAGTAACATCAAGCACGCTGGTCCACAAATTGGACGGGTTGATGTGGTCTACATGCCGAAGGATGTGGCACCGCAAATTTCGAGCATTTCATTGAAAACAGCAAGTGCGGTAAACGGAAAACAAACCATTACCGTAACCGGGACTGATGCTGACGGAGATAACATGCTCTGCAGTATCGACATTTCGGGAGACGGTGGCAAGACATGGGAAAAGCTTGTTACTGACTTGCGTCCGAAGAACGCCAAGAAAGAAAGCTCCAGTTCCACTGATAAAAAAGATGGAGAGAAAAAAGACGGCGACAAATCGGAAAAGAAGGATTCTGATTCGGATAAGAAAAGTGATTCTGATAAGAAAAGCGATTCCTCTGATTCCTCCGTCAAGCTGAAAGGCTCTGCAGATAAATCGGATAAGAAGGGCAAGGAATCCTCAAATAGCGAGAAAGCCGATAACAAAAAATCGAAGCACAAAAAGGATTCAAACGAGAAGAAACAATCGTCGAGTACTGAACAAACGCCCATTAGACTCGAGGAAGAGAATAAAGGCGAAAACAAAGACGAGAATAAAGACGAGAGCAAAGACAGCTCTAAGGATTCTGGAGACAGTTCCGACAAGGACAAGAAAGATTCAGATTCGGACAGCAAAGACGAGAGCAAAAAGGACGATGACGACAAAAAGAAGAGCAAGTCAAAGAGCACGAAAGGCTCCGATAGCACAAGCAGCAGCTCAAGCTCCGGCAAAGCGAGTGAAGGCACTTCAACTGAAACTTTCAGCTACAGCTGGGACTCGAGCAAGCAAAAAGACGGTAATTACATGCTAAGGTTCACCCTGGACGACAGGCTGTCAAATCCCGAAGACCACCATCGTACAATAAATGTCAGACCAGTGACGGTAGACAATACCGCACCTGAAATTGAGCTCATCGAGTGCAAACGCAAACCCAATAACAAAGTAGAATGCAAGGTTATCGTCAAAGACAAACAAAGCCCCATCGTAAACGCGATGTTTCGATTTGATGAAGGTGACTACTTCGCTTTTGCCGCAACCAGCAATACAAGCGACGGGTTGAGCTGCACTCTCATCGCCAGCGATGTCCCTTGCAGCTCGAGTGCAAAGAAATTCGAGGTCAAGGTAAGTGACAGAGCCGGTAATACAGCCAGCAAGTCAGCAAGCATCAAGTAGCTGGGGGCTGTTCAAGAAAAATATCTCGCGCACGAGGTCGCCTAAAGATCTCATCGACGAAGCATATAGTGAATCGAGGCTAATGAAAAAGAGCCTCAATGCCTTCGACTTGATCGCGATGGGTGTCGGCGCAACTATTGGATCCGGCATTTTTGCCCTGACCGGAACGGCCGCTGCCGGGCAAGCTGAAATATCACGTGCATGGATTGATACTCCAATTATCAATTTCCTTATGTTTAACGCAGACACTCTGGGAAGAGAAGGCGCTGGACCAGCTATCGTGATTTCCTTCTTGATTGCAGCGCTTTGCTGCGGCTTGACTGCCTTGTGTTATGCGGAACTTGCAGCCATGATTCCGGTTTCTGGTTCCGCCTACACATTCGCTTATGCCGCGCTTGGTGAAATGGTGGCATGGATAATCGGCTGGGATTTAATTCTGGAATACGCAATTGGCAATATCGCAATTGCCGTTAGCTGGTCCGATTACTTTGTGCGCTTGCTCCATATGTGTCAGATCGACTTACCTCTGTGGCTGGCTGTGGATGCCGGCACTGCGGCAATAAGGTTGCACGAGATAGAGAAAAATCCGGCGATGAATATTTATTCGAGCCTTGATCTGCCACAGTTGTTTGGACATCCGATAGCCTTCGACGTGCCGGCCCTTGCAATCATGGTATTGATTACATGGTTTCTCGTTGTTGGCGTGCAAGAGAGCGCCAAGATGAACCTGGCTGCGGTAATAGTAAAAACATCAGCAGTGCTTTTCTTCATATTTTATGGTGCCTTTTTCGTGAAACCTGAAAACTGGGTTCCGTTTGCACCGCACGGAATGTCAGCAGTACTGGGAGCTTCCGCTATCGTCTTCTTTAGTTTTGTAGGTTTCGATGCTTTGAGCTCAGCTGCGGAGGAAACGAAGAATCCTCAGCGTGATATGCCGATTGGAATGATCGGCAGCCTGCTTTTGTGTTCCGTATTGTATATTGCAGTTTCGCTCGTTTTGACAGGCATGCTTCCATACCAGACTTATGCCGGCGATGCAGCGCCCGTTGCTACTGCGCTGCATTCAGTTGGTGCTAATGCCCGCTGGGCTGAGGCTCTCGTGACCATTGGAGCCATTGCCGGAATGACCTCCGTAATTCTTGTATTTCAACTGGGGCAACCGAGAATTTTTATGGCCATGTCTCGCGATGGTTTGCTGCCCCGCATGTTTGGTGTTTTACATCCCAAATTTCGCACACCACTCTGGCCGACAATATTAACAGGAGCTTTTGTTGGTATCGCGGCAATGCTTATGGACATCGGACAGGCTGCAGAGTTAACGAATATTGGAACGCTGGCTGCATTTGTTCTTGTTTGCGGTGGTGTCATGATGTTGCGAAAGTCTCACCCGGACTTGCCCAGGCCGTTCAAGTGTCCGCTCTCGCCTTTCTTGCCAATAGCAGGAATACTATGTTGTATGTTGCTGATGATTAGTCTGCCCGTTATGACATGGATACGCTTCTTTATCTGGATGGCGATCGGAATGGTGATTTACTTCCTCTACGGTTATCGAAACAACAATCGTCGTGTCACAGCAGAAATGGCGACGGCCGCAGCAGAAAAAACACACACAGGTGAAGGTCCGGACATTGGAACGGAAGGGTCCGCAGACGACGGCAAGAGCACAGTGAGTTCCAATCAACAATGAGTGCTCAAGCATCTGATGCGGGCTTGCAAGCGAATTCAGTGGACTTATTTCCGCTAGCCGCCATTAAATACTTTCTCTACAGCTTGCTCTCAGTCATCGCAATCGCCGTCCTGCTAGACAGAATTGTGCTTCCGGAGCTGGAAAATCGAGGAATTCTAGCTTGTGAAAACTGGCGGCTGCAAAATGAAGCGTTAAGCAGGCATATGCTTGCACGTAATCACGGGCGATATGAAGATCCTTTGTGTTTTACCTACGCCAACCCAGTGAGTGAAAAATGCCCGCGTTCCAAACGAATTCTGGTGCTCGGCGACTCATATGTCTGGGGCCATGGCGTTTCTAACTGGAACCACCTATGGTGGCGCCAATTGCAGTTGGAGTTAAATCGCCGCGGCTATGATGTAGAAGTGATTGCCGCGGGTATTTGCGGTGCCAATACTCATATGGAATTAGATTGGGCTCCTGGGTTCCTGCAGAAATTCCACCCAGATATGATCATCTGGAGCTATGTCATAAATGATCCTATAGAGTTCGAGAAAAACAAACCTCCCCTTGTACCAGCACAACCTGTTATTACTAAGACAGAGTATTCCGGTCTGGCAAAGCTATTGCATCCACTGTTTCCAAATCTTGTTTATCATCTGGTAGAGTTGCGAAGCGACCATTTCAGAGCTAAAAACAACGATAGTAAATATGGATACAAATGGGAAACCTGGGAGTTACGGGTGTTGCAGGGGCCCAACTTTGAAGCCTACAAGCAAACAGTTGCAAGATTGGGTAAGTTCGTTTCCGAAAGCAAAATACCGCAGTTTGTCGTAACCATGCCGAGTCCAGATCGTGAGCGCTACCAGGCTCGGCTGGAACCTGTAAAAGCTCTATTCAAGCAAAACAAGATTGTCTGCCTTGATCTTCTTGATGATATGCTCGCCTGGTATAGGAAGAATTATCCCGGGGTTCAAGCGAAGCCGGAATTAGTCGTGGGTGTCTGTCCTGTGGATAATCATCCTGGGCCTGCCGCAACACATTTCTATGCAAGGGAAACTGCGGATTTCCTTGAGAAAGACTATAAGGATTATCTTGGTCCCAAGGGAACTGAGCACTCAAACGCTACGTTGAACATCAATGACTGGTTGCCTGCTTCACTCGACCTTCAGAAGCTGGATTCAAATGATTACTTGATTAGCTATCCGGCCTCAGACGATGATCTTCCGACAATGCCGATGCGACGTGCATATGTTCAATTGAATCTTGAATATCCTCAAAAAATAAGAACCGTTCGAATCAGCGGTACCGACTTACTTGAATGCGCAATTGCTATTGGCGAGGAAAATCTAGACAGTCATGAATACTTAGCGAGCAAGGAGAAAGATCTCGGATTTAAAAAAGGGAATTCAATTTCCTTTACTTTACCGGAAGATAATACACTTCTTTCAGAGCTTATGATTAGTGCGCGATTTACTTCCACTAGCAGTGGCAGCAATGCAAGACAACTGAGTGTAAGCCTGATTAGATAAAGGGGAGAATATCTCGTGTATTCCAGGTACAATTATCTGCAGAACCTAAAGCTCCGACGCAGCCGCAAGCTGCAAAAGGCGAATATTGTCTTTGCACAAGTTCTTGGATGGACTCTCAGCTTGCTTGCCGGGTTTCGCTATTTTATTCTTTTGGAAGATGCCTGGCTCTTGCCTTTAATGATCGGAAACGCATTGCTATTGATTGGCGTTGTTGCACCTGATATGGTGCAGGGTCTGCGCGCCAAACTGGAACATATAGGCTCGAATGTTTCGACCTTCTTATTGCAAGCGCTGCTTGCGCTAGTCTATTGTTTTGTTGTATGCCCGGCTGGCATGCTAATACAAAGTCGCAGGGGGCGTGCTCCGTTCTACTCATGGGAAGCTGCTTCTCCACCTCTGGACTCTGAGCTTGAAGGTTGGACGCCAAAGAAATGTTCTGATGAAAGACATTTGCTTTTGAGCAAGAATAGATTGGGTTCAAATCACATAGTTCAACTTTTCTCCTATTTGTTTTCCAATGGAGATCTTCTAATCATGCCAAGCTTGCTCGTGATCATCTGCCTTGGACTGGTTTCTATATTCATCCAATCGACCCCGCTTGCGCCGATGATTTACACGTTGTTTTGAGTTTTTTTCGAGCAAAGTTCGAAGCCTGAGCATTGAAAAGAGGGGACCTTTCGATCCCCTCTTCATTTTATAATCCGAGCCCTTCAGACTCAAACAACCATAGAGTCAAATTTACTTGACTGCTACTTCGTGCTTGGAGCTTGCAACGCGGGTCTTGGGAGCGTTTGGGACATGGCTTTCGATCATGCCGGCGCTGACAGGAACGCGGTAAGCTGCTTCGACTTTGGGAACGCTGATGTACAGAATTCCGCGATCGAGGCGGGCATCGATTTGCTCGCAAACGATTTCAGTGTCGAATTCGAATTGACGGAGCAAGTAAACTGCCGGCAGTTCTTTCTGCAGAACTGTGGCTCTTTCTTCAAACAATGTCGGGGTGCGCTTGGCGGTGATGGAGAGTACATTCTCTTCAATCTTCAATTGAACATCATCGAGAACAACACCTGGAAGAGCGACTTCAATGATGAATTGCTCGTCGAGCTCGAGGATGTCGGCTGGTGCTGTTGTGCAGGTGTAGCCGGCGTTCCAGTTGCAGTTGGTGTTGCTGCTGTTCCACATCATGTGTTGCTGGTTCTGATTTAGCTCGCGAATGTCGCGGCTGAGGCGTGAATAGCCATAGCTCATCGGGCTGTAGGTCAACGGATGTTGATGACCCAGGCTCGGGCGAACATATGTTCTTCTGGTGTCAACCGGGAATTGGCGTGCAAATCTGTTATAGAACATTACTTAGTCCCTCCAAGGAATAACTTTCGTCTGGATGCAGAAAGTCAGCGGCGCACAAGACATCTTTGCGTCACTTGTTATTTCTGCTTTCCGGATTCCGATGTGAACAGTTTAGCTTAACCCCGTTTAGGCAAGCTAGGAATTCCGAATTTGATCTAGATTGCGCTTGGAAACCGCCTGAAAGCCAGTAAATACGCTCTTCTGCAGCTCTTAATATGTCAGCGAAAAGTCGACGAATCTGTAGTCATTTGCAGTCGAAAAATGATTAAGTGGAGTGCATAAAATGCGGGCTAAAAGTGGCAATTGCTAGAGTTCCAAAAGATTTTTCCATACCCCGAAAATCGAATTCAGACGATCATCGAAAAACATTTTTTAGACGCATCGTTATCACTTTCGACCTAAGCAGATCATTTAAATGCAAAAGCAGATTTTCGATTCTCGTGCTTAAAGCTCAATCAACCGGCATTCATCATTCTGGGATATTCAGACCATAAGTCACAGCGACTCAAATCAAGATTCCATATGGTTTTAAGAGCTTTGCAAATGCAGCAAAACGCTGATTTTTAGTTGTATTATTGCAACGCCATAATTGATGGCTTGAGGACTAGAATGGACGTATGGAAAATATTGGCTGGCGGTTTCATGCCTCATGGATATTGCCTTCGATGGGACGGACCCTTGCTGTTTGTCTTCATCATAGGCAATCTCGGCATTGCGATAGCCTATTTTATTATTCCTACCGCGTTGCGGCATTTCGTTGGGAAACGCAAGGACCTTCCTTATCCTCATATGTTTCGCCTCTTTGCTGCTTTCATTCTTTCTTGCGGCGTTACACATTTAATAAAGGTCTGGACTCTATATTACCCGGCATATTGGGTGGAAGCCGTCGTTGATCTGTGGACCGCCGGCGTTTCCATGATTACTGCATTTTTGCTGCTCCCACTTATTCCTGAAGCCTTGAAATTACGCAGTCCTGTAGAACTAGATGCCGCAAACAAGAAATTACAGCAGGCTACGGAAGAATTGGAGAGTGCAAAGAGTGCTCTCGAGATTAAGGTTGAAGAATTGCGAACCGCCAAGGAGCTAGCCGAACATGCTCTGGAAACAAAAAGCCGCTTTTTAGCAACTGTAAGCCATGAGGTAAGAACTCCAATGGCAGGAATTATTGGACTTACGGAACTGCTGACGTTTCAAAACCTTGGCGAAGATAACAATAAGACCGTACGAGCGGTTTTTGACTCTTCACAAAGGCTTTTGCAGATTCTCAATGATGTTCTGGATGCCTCAAAATTAGGAGAAGGCAAACTGACAATCGAGAACAGGAGTTTTCCTGTCAAGGTTGTAGTTGCTGATGTAGCCCAGCTTATCAAACCCGATGCCGACAAAAAGCAGCTCCAGATAAATGTGCACTGTGATGAGCGACTGCCGGATTTTGTCTGGGGTGATGAACTGCGACTGAGACAAATTCTTCTCAACATTGGCTTTAATGCTTGCAAGTTTACAGAGCATGGGCAGATTGAAATCAAGGCTGAATTTCGAGAAGAACACGGAGATAAGCTAATTGTTCGATTCTCAATTACGGATACTGGAATTGGTATCGCAAGCGATAAACTGACAAAAATTTTCGAGCCGTTTGAGCAGGCGCAGCATTACATCAGCAGAATGTATGGTGGCACTGGATTGGGTTTGACTATATCGCAAAGCCTTGTGGAACTCATGGGAGGCAGGATAGGCGTGGAAAGTGAACTCGAGCATGGTTCTACTTTCTGGTTCGAGCTGCCTTTTGGACTATCTGAGCAAAGCAGGCATGGCTGAAAACAAGAGAATTCTCGTTGTTGAAGATGATCCCGTCTTGCGTATGTTGGCTGCCAAGCAACTTGAGCAGTTAGGATATCCTTGTGAAACGGTTGGCAGCGGCGAGGAAGCAATGCAGGTTCTTGCAGCTGATTCATTCAAAGTTATTTTCATGGACATCGGCTTACCGGGAATGGATGGAATTGCAACTGCAAAAGCAATTAGAGATAAAGAGCAAAATGACCCGAATGAAGAGGGCTGCCATTTGTACATTATCGGATTGACCGCACACTCCGAACGCCAAGCCTGTTTGAAAGCCGGTATGGATGATTTCTTGCAAAAACCAGCTTTAATAAATGACATGAAGCAAATTCTGGAAAAGTATATTCCTCAGCAGAGCTGATATGTTCTGATGGCAAAAACTTGGAAGATTGGCGATCGTTCTGGCTTGCAATTAATTTTTGCTACGGTGCTTGGTCCCTGCTTTTGCTGAAGCAGAGCTCGATTTTTTTGCTTTCTCTAATTCAGCCAGTCGTTTTTCAATTCGCGCATATTTTTGCTCGAGGTTGTAAACCAGAGATTTTGCATCGGCAAGATCTTGAGTCGCTTTCTCGTTTTCAGTTTTGCTGGACTCGAGTTCTCTGCGGCTTACAACTCCTTCCGCATAAAGCTGATCGAATGAGTCTGCCCGCTGTTTTTTCTCAGCTGCGACAGTAATTTCCTCGTCCAGAGATCTTCTCGCTTTGGATAAATCCGATTCAGTTTTAGTCTGCAAATCTTTCACATCTGCAAGAGGCAAGAGTTCGACATTCTCGCCCATAAATATGATGTTTGCGCCTGGCATACCAATCTGGCTCAGGGTTGGCACCGTGGGTGGTGGCGGAGGTACAAAGGAGCTTTTTCGTTGAGCTGCAGAAGCTCCGCCTTTTTTCTTCGACGTCGACGGCGGCGTCTTCGATGTCGACTTTACACTTGCGGCTTTTGTGCTGTCTGCTTTTGTATTGTCTTCTTCTTTTGAGTTTTCTTCTTTTGCTGAGTTTGCCTTTGCAGTGCTGACATTTGTATTGTTGGCTTTCGCGTTGTTGTCTTTCGCGTTGTTGACTCTCACGTTGTTGGCGTTCGCATTGCCCCCTGCTTGCTTTCCTGCTGTACTTGTCAGCTTTGCTGCAGGTGCAGTCGCTCTCTCTTGATCGGAAGGCTTGCTGTCGTTGGCAGCAGCGGCTGCTATTGCTTCCAAATTGCAGAGGAGAAATATCAATAAAATTGAACTTATCTGTATTTTCACGAAATGATGCCAGTTATTGAATCTTGAAAAGACCACAGCTGTTTCTTCATTGCTCATTGTACGGTATGCTTGAGCAATGAGCGAAACCTTAAAAATTCTGTTTTTTGGAGACATCATTGGCAAGCCCGGAAGACGCGCTCTGGGCACCTATTTGAGGTCGTCACGTCTTGAGACTGCTGATCTGATTATTGCAAATGGTGAAAATGCCGCTCATGGATTCGGCATCCAGGAAACACATATTACTGAGCTTATCGATGCGGGAGTACGAGTTCTTTCAGGGGGCAATCACACGTTCGACCGGCGCGAAATTTTTGACTTCATTGGAAATTATCCAAATGTGCTGCGCCCCGCCAATTACCCTGAAGGCACCCCGGGTCGCGGGCATTGCATTGTTCAGGTTGGCGATACCAAAGTTGGGATTCTCAATTTGCACGGTCGCGTGTTCATGGAACCCTTGCGTTCACCGTTTCTGGTTGCTGATGAGCTGATTGCACAACTCAAAGAAGAAACCAATATCATATTTGTTGATTTCCATGCTGAAGCAACAGCTGAAAAAATGGCCATGGGATTTCACCTGGACGGCAAAGTCTCAGCAGTCGTTGGTACTCACACTCATGTGCAAACAGCCGATGAGCGAATCTTGCCAAAGGGCACAGCTTATCTAACCGATGCTGGCGCCTGTGGGCCCATAAACAGCGTCATCGGCATGCAATTCGATGGTGTTTATCGACGTATGATTCAACAACTGCCCTCGCGTTTTGAAGTGGCTGAAGGACCCGCAGCCGTCTGCGGCGTTTCAATTACCGTCGATAAGGAAAGCGGAAAAGCGCTGGGCATACATCGAATTAGATTCGAGGAAAGTTCACACTGATGAGTGCTGATTTGCACTTGCATACTCATTATTCCGATGGCAACTGGAGTCCCAGGCAGCTGGTGGATGAGGCAGTACGGCTCAATTTCGAGTGCATGGCTGTAACAGATCATGATACCGTTGCTGGTCTTGCTGAGGCGCATGAAAGCGCTCAAGGAAGAATCCGCCTTATTGATGGAATTGAATTAAATACAGTCTGGCTAAATCCGGAAGGCTTCAGGCAGGATGTCCATATTCTCGGCTATTTCATCGATCCCCAAAATTCGCAGCTACAAGAGGCTATTCAAACTCAACAAAAAGCAAGAATTGACTATGTTGAAGAGACAGTAAAAAAATTACGCAGCGGCGGATTCAAGATAGACATACAAGATGTTTTGAATGCAGCGGGGAAAGGATCTGTCGGTCGCCCTCATATTTGCATGGCCATGTTGAAATCCGGCGCGATAAACGACGTCAGTAAAGCTTATCGAATGTTGATGAACAGGCATTCTGAATTCAGGATCGACCGCCGTTCTATTTCACCTGCTCAGGCAATATCGGCAATCACTGCTGCAGGAGGCATTCCTTCACTTGCTCATCCCGGCAAGGAGAAAAACATGGATGTCCTGCTCCCGGAGCTGTGTCTAGCTGGTTTAAAGGCAATTGAAGCTTATCACCGCGGACATTCACTTGCTATGGTGAAAAAATACCTTAAACTTGCAAGAACGATGAATTTGCTTATTACGGGAGGATCCGACTGTCACGGTCCGTTTGAAGATTTTCCCGCTTCAATTGGCACAATAAGAGTCGCACCAGATGTGGTGCAACGCCTCGACGAAGCCCACGAAAAAATTCAAGGCGCTTAATTATCCCCGGGAGCGCCGGCAGCCTGCCGGCTTCTACTCCGGCAAGGCAGATCCGATTTTTAAAAAGCCGCCAGGATGGCAGCTAGCCACCGAATGGGGACCCGTGCGAGCGATAGCAAGTGCGGGTTGAGGGGGCGACGCAATGCTCCCAGGGAGCTCAGTGAACGATCCTATCGTTAGAAACTGCTTGTCCGGCGTTTTTATTGCAAAGATTTGTCCAACTGCGCGGAAAGCGAGCCCCCGTCGATTTCACCAATGTGAGTCCAGAAAGTTTTGCCCTGCTTGTCCAGGATTACTTCTTGCGGAATGTACCCCTGGTAGTGGTTCTTGATCAACTGTTTGGTATCGGCCCCGGTGACATGATCTACATCAACAATAATGAACTTGAGCTGGTCTTTGTATTTCTTGTAAAGCTCAACCACCCGTTTTGCCTGCCTGTTTGTATTAAGGTCGCCGGCAGCACCGAAAAATATCAATGTGGCTTTACCGGATTCTACTTTTACATCGTCCAGCTTGTCGCCGAGGATCGGGAAGCCCTTGTCCAGATCGTGCACGTATGAAAGACCCTCACGCAAGCGCAAATTCTCCGCTGCTTCTGCAGCCTGTGGATAGGGCACGGCACTGCCTTGAAAAAGCAAAGCTGTTAGTATTAGACCGGCAGCGGTAAAATTTTGATTCTTTTTTCTCGACATTGCCTTACTCTTTGCGAACTGTCTTAAAATCGCTTGCTTTGATGCAGTGTACCCAACGGGCCCATTTTTGTTGCTCATAACTCATTGCATATTCGTAGAGAGACTTTAAGAGCCGGCTGCCGCTGCTTGAAAGTGCGACGAAGGTAAAGCGTGATTCTTTATCAGCGTTTTCCTTCTCCTGTTCCTCAGTCTCCTCCATGCGTTCAATTCGGACCTCATGCTTAATGACTCTATCGACATTATTTTGTGCCGGAAGAGTCAGTCTTTCCCAGAGCCACCTTACAAGCACGCTAACCGCCGATTGCTCGGGGTCCGCGCTTTGTAGATATTTGGCGAAGGCTTCAATAATCAAGGGAAAAACCTGTAAATTAAGCTGAAAAGAATGAGTCAAAACTGGCGATTTGTCGAGAAAGCAGCCAAGAGGCGCCTTCTTCAAGCTTAAGGCATCGCTTGCATTCTCGGCAACCCTTTTCAAGATAAGTCTCGGCAGCACCGGCTGATAGAATTTTTAACTTTTTACAGCAAGAAATTTTCGGGTTGCCGGAAGCGGGCAAATGGGACCATTGAGGCTCTTACTCTGCTCGGCTGAGCAGCCTGACATTCCCTGGAAAGCTTTATCTGAGATTAAGTCAAGAGGTTTGAGGGCTGGGCATATAGTAGAATGGGAGCCAGGTTTCTGAGGAATTGGAACTTCGGCACCTTTCTTAGGAAATTGCTGAGAAAAGCCTTTTCCTCCAAGGCAAAATTGCAGAATGGAGCGCTGAGTTCAGCACTACGTCCTGGAAATCATCAGAAGTTTTTCGACTTCAGTTCTTTCTCAAAGCATTCCTGGCTGCTTGCCGGAAGCGCAGAAGGCAGGAACAGTCAAGGTAGATTTTATTTGTGGGAGCACAACCATAAATCCAGTCACAAGCCTGTCCGGACGCACCGAGACAGCCGCTAAGAAGCTAGCTCTAGAACCCGATCAATTGAGTGGACTACTCAATTATGATCTGCTTTTGAAAGTTGAGCGTCCCGGGCAGTATCTCGGAAACGAGTGGGGCGCTTACAAGAAATCTTTCACCCAGGCAAAGACAAGACTTAGCCTTTGCTTTCCAGATTTGTACGAGCTGGGCATGTCCAATTTCGGGCAGCGCATTCTTTACCAGTTGGTAAATGAAAGCTCCGATTTCATGTGCGATCGTAGCTATGCTCCTGGCCAGGATATGGAAGCCTTGCTGAGGCAAAAGGATATTGCGCTCTGGGGCTGGGAAAGTCGCCAGGCTCTGCGCAATTTCGAACTGCTCGGTTTCTCTTTGCAGTACGAGCTGACCTATACCAACGTTTTAAACATGCTTGATCTGTCCGGAATTCCCCTGAAGGCTGAAGATAGACGAAATATTTTCCCGCTGGTATTTGGCGGAGGTCCCTCGGCAGTAAATCCCGAGCCAATGGCCATGTTTATGGACTTCTTCGTTATTGGTGACGGCGAGCGCGCTGTCTTGGAAGTAATGGAAATTGTCAAAAATTTCAAGGCTGAGTGGAACGGTAAGGACGAAATTGAAGGCAGAAAGCAGCTTCTGCGAAAACTTGCTTCTGTTTCCGGTGTTTATGTTCCATCCTTATATGAAGAGCGTCCGGACAGTCCATATGTGACTCCTGTCGAAGAGGGAGTGCCTGCTCGCGTTTTGAGGCAGGTATCGCCGCTGACTGACAGCAATCAGCCAACCCTTGGACTTGTGCCATATTTATCACTGGTGCATGACAGGCAGGTGCTCGAAGTAAGACGTGGCTGCGATCGTGGCTGCCGTTTTTGCCAACCTGGATATACATTCCTTCCGGTGCGGGAGCGCTCCACTGACGATCTTGTTCGCCTGAGCCAGGACGCAATCAAGAAAAGCGGTTATGAGGAGTATTCAATGCTCTCGCTTTGTGTGAGCGATTACACAAGCTTGCATGAATCAGTCAGGTCTCTCAATCAAATTCATGCTGCACAACGCACCTCGATGTCATTCCCATCCCAGCGTGCGGATCGGATGAATCTTGATATTGCTGAAGAGCTGAAGGTTGTAAGAAAGTCCGGTATAACTCTTGCCCCTGAGGCAGGAACTGAGCGTTTGCGCGCTGTAATCAACAAAGGTTTGAAGCACGAGCAAATTATTTCGGCAATTGAATCGGCTTATAAGTCCGGCTGGACGTCAATCAAGCTTTATTACATGATAGGGCTGCCAACAGAAACAGATGAAGATCTGGATGGCATCGTGGCTACATTGCAGGAAGCCACCAATCTCTGCCGCAAAATTAAGAAAGAGGGCGATCCTGAAGTCTACAAGAAAGGAATCGAGTTCACCTGCACAATTTCAAATTTTGTGCCAAAGCCATTTACTCCATTTCAGTGGTTCCCCCAGGTATTGCCTAAAGAATTTGCACGCAAGCAAGTTTATTTGCGAGACAAGTTAAGAGCATCCGGCTTGCGCAACGTTTCATTGAATTGCACAGGCACCGAGATCAGCTTGCTTGAGTCAGTGATTTCCAGAGGCGGACGAAATATAGCCCAGTTGATTTTAAATTGCTGGAAACGAGGCTGCGTATTTGACGCCTGGGACGAACTTTTCAAATCGCAAATCTGGCATGAAGAAGCCAGAGCACTCGGCATGCCTCTGGAAGAAGAGGCGGCAAAAGAGCGCCCTGTGGGCTCAAGACAGCCGTGGGATATTGTGCATGTCGGCCTGGCTGACTGGTGGCTGGTCAAAGAGTGGGAAAAATCGGTCAATGTAAAAGAAACTGCTCCCTGCACAGAAAATACTTGCCATGCCTGTGGCGTATGCACCGAGCTTGATACCGTACACCAGCTGGCTGCACCAAAGCCAGAGGTGATGAAGAAAAATCCTTTTGTCAAAGAGCTGGCAGCTCGTGTTGAAAGCGATGGTGATGTTCATCCATCGCTCTTCTTCGAGAAAGCACCTGAGGCTCCCAGCAATAAGGTAGCCAGCCGCATGCGAATCGAGTTCAGCAAAACCGGCGATTTTAAGTTTATTTCCCACCTCGATCTGCAGCATCTCCTTATCAGAGCGGCACGACGTGCTGAGCTGCAGCTTGCTTATACGGAAGGATTCAATCCGAGTCCGAAAATTTCAATTGCGCTTTCTCTGCCAATTTTTGCAGAGGCAAACGCAGAACTTGCAGATATTGAACTGTGCAATGAGCCCGACCCCGAAGAACTTGTTGCGGCTCTCAATCAGCAATTACCTGCAGATATTCAAATCACAAGGGCACGCAAGGTAGAGAAGATTGCACCTTCTCTGGCAACGCTTGTCGGCAGAGCATGCTACAAAGCCCAGTTAATCAGTTCAGAACCTGCGCAAGATGCAAGCAACCTTAATGCGCGCATCAACGAATTGCTTTCGGCAACAGAACTTGTTATCGAACAGCCGCTTTCGGAAAAGGCTGCAAAACGCGCCTCGCGCTATGGTCAACCCACTGATGCGGTCAAGAAGAAAAACATTCGACCAAATATTTTTTCAATTGCAGTGACGAATAATGATCCAATCATTGTCGAATTCTGCATATCACACGGTTCGCGAGAGCACCTTAAGCCGACGGAAGTCCTGAAGCTTCTTGTGCCGCAAGCTGCCTGGCAGATTACCCGCAGCTCACTCCTTACGGATGATGGCCGCGGAATTTTTGAAGCAAGTGTTTAGGCTAATGAAGCAAAGAACGGTAATTCCACATAAATCAATGCAATACATCATACGAGCGCAGCAAATTGGCTGCGCTCCGATGGATTTGCAATGCATAGACCAAGGAGCACAAACGGTATTGTCATGAAAAAGTCAATCATCATTTCTGAAGCAGACAGCATTGCGGCACTCACTGAAAATGACCGCGTTGTCGAGTTCTTCGTTAATCGCGGTGAATTGCTGCTAGGCGATATTTATGTCGCCATAGTCGAAAATATCCTTCCGGGTATCGATGCCGCATTCGTAAATTTAGGCAAAGACAAGATGGGCTTCCTTCACGCCAATGATATTCCTGGCGAAGGTGCCCTGAGAGAGCGTCTTGTGCCGAAGCAGAAATTGCTCGTTCAGATTACAAAAGAGCCAACGGGTCACAAAGGACCTCGCGTATCGACGGCAATTAGTTTGCCGGGGCGCTTCCTGGTTCTGGTTCCTGAAGAAAGAGGAATTTCGATTTCACGGCGCATTTCTGAATCAAAAGAACGTTCGCGTTTGAAATCAGTAGTCACATTGATGAAGCCGCCAGGTGTTGGCGTAATCATCAGAACTGAAGCTAAAGGACAGAACGAAGCCTCGCTGTTTGAAGATTTCGAACAATTGTGGGATCGCTGGCAGACAATCGTGTCTGAAGGCGAAGCCTCGATTGGACCGAAGCTTGTGTATCGCGATCAGGACCTGCTCTATCGCGTTATTCGTGATGCTTACTCGACGGATGTCACTGAAATTGTAGTTGATTCACTTGACGGCCAGAAACGCGCGGCGGAGTTTATGTCCGGCTGGGCCGGTCGTACAACCAAGGTATTGCAGCATCTGGGCGACGATCCTTTATTGATTTCACGCGGCATTGATAAAGATATCGAATCAGTGCTCTCCGACCGAGCTGAGCTGCCCTCGGGAGGTCACCTCAACATCCAACCTACAGAGGCTCTCACCGTCATTGACGTCAACTCAGGTCGCTTTACGAGTTCTCGAACTCAAGCAGAAACTGTGCGTAAGACCAACCTGGAAGCGGCGCAGGAAATCCCACGCCAATTGCGTTTGCGCAATATCGGCGGCATGGTGATTGTCGATTTCATCGATATGGAAAGCCGCCGCGATCAGCAGCAAGTGCTGGAAGTATTCAATCGCGCACTTGAAGAAGATCGCGCCAAGCCGCAAATGGGGCAGATGTCCGATCTCGGTCTTGTTGAATTGACGCGTCGCAGACAGGGGCAGAGCCTGCGTGAACTTTTTGCGGAAGTATGTCCTCATTGTTCTGGAACTGGTGCTGTACCAACACTGACTCTGGGCTCTGGTGATAACAAGCGAGTTATCACCATGCCGAGCAAGGAAGATGAAAACGCCAAAGGCGGCAAAGGGGGCGCAGGCAAAGGACGTGGCAATATGCCCGGTCGCGGAGCCGGCCAATTGCGCGCCGTTTCAGCCAATAGTGGACGCCTGCAACCTTCCGTGCAAGACTTCGAGCCGGAGCTTGAGGAAGAAATCGATGAAGTAACAGAGGAAATTGATGTTCCTGTGGAAATTCTCGATCAAATGCCTGACGAGCTTCTCGATAGCATCGCTGAGGAAGCCTCATTTGGTGGTGCAAGGACACATTTCAGCAAGCGTGATCAAGAAGATGACGAAGCCGAGGAAGAAGTGCCATACATGGCGTCTTCACGCACAGCATCCAAACCTGCTGAGTCTTATAGAAGCGCTTTTGTCGAAGAATTTGATTCGGATGAAGACGAAGATATAACCGATCTTGGCTCTGCCGATGAAACTGGCGAAGCTGTAGAAGTCACCGCAGTTGATACTGGCGATCTTGAAACAGCATCTGAGCCTGCTGATTTTGTCGAAGCTGAGGAAGATGAGCCCGAAGTTGTGGTTCAGGCTACTCCAATGGCGGAAACGGAAAGCAATTTTGAAACAGAAGTCGATCCGGTGACAGGTGTTTACCGGCTAAAGCCAAAAGACAAAAATGAATCGCAAAGTGCTGCTGAAGTTCTTTCCGAGGACGAGCCGCTTTCAAGAGAGCCATACTTCCAGGAAAATCAGGCTGAGATGGAGGCCCATTCATTCGAGCATCAGGAATTCCAGGAAGCTGCAGAAGAGGGCGAGCAAGTAGAACAGCATCAGCAACTAGAATTGCCATTTGGTGAATCGAGCGAATCTGAACAGCAAGTGCATGAACATCATGCCTCGCATGAGCACGAAAACGGCTCAGATGAGTCTTCCTCAGGTGAAGAGGAGTCGAGCGGTGAAGAACAAGCAGTTCACCAACACTGGGGCTGGGGACAAAACAGCTAATTGATCCAAGCTGAGCTCGCTTGAGTGAAGCTTGTGTGACTAACGGGTAGGGGCGCCTCATGGGCGCCCTTTCTGTGAGGACCATTATCTGAGGCGCTCTTGAGTATCCCTTTAAAGAAATGAATTTACAGGGTAAGCAGCGAGCCCTCGGAGCGCCACCATTTTACCTACACTGGAGAACTGATCCGTAGTCTGAAACTTCTGAGATTGCGCCCTACTGCCGTCTCAACTGAAGAACGGTTGACTTCTTGCCAGTGGCAGCAGCTTTTAATTTATTGATCGCAGCATCGCGAGAGATGCTGCCATTTCGTATATAATTCTGCAGCTCCAGTGCCTGCGCCACCACAGTTGGTGCCACCAGCTTTTGCTTAACCAGATAGCGAGCAAGTGGAAGCTTTTGTTCTCTGCACTTAGCAAGCGCTTCTTCCAGTCTTTCTTCCGTAAGCAAATCTGCCGATTCCAAAATGCGACCGAGCCTATCCATATCGTCGAGCTGGAAATTCGAAAGGTCGTACCTGATGATTAGCTCTTCCAGAGGAAGGTTTTCGTTGCAAGCCGCTGCAAACGCGTCTATCGCTTTTTCCATCGTTAGCTTATTGCTACGTACATATAGTTGCAATTGAAGCGCCGTGTATAACTGCTCTTCGCTCAAAAGTCCGGCGCTAACCAGGACCTCCCCGACATGCATGCCGAGCTGCTTTGACGCGTGCAAATGCTCCTGAAAGCGAGTCACTGGAACAATTCCAGCGCCAGTCAATATCAAACCCAAAAACACTCGGCGATCTGCCACCAGTAATTGAGCCGCCGGTTTTGTGCTCGGCGTTTCTGCTGATGTGCGAGAAATCTCCTGACGAATCTGGCGGCATATGCCCTTCAATGTTTCAGCCAGCTCTCGTTTTCCGCAATCGACAAACATGTTAGCTGCGTATTCGAGTCTTTTTGCGTAAGTGAGCGTTCTGTCGCCACTTACTGCTCGTTCAATCTCCAGCGCTTTTACAATTGCTTCTTCCAGTTCTTTGCCTGCTCGAGTGCGATAGTACGCGCGGCTCAGGTGATCATAATAAGGCAGACGACGTGGATCTTTATCCTGCCAGCTAGACCTGGTTATTTGCAGCAAACGCTGACAGGCATTTATCAATTTGAGATCTATTCGCTCGCTTGCGTAGAATTCTATCGCTTCTTTGAGCACATGGATTTGTGTTTCCAGTCCATGCTGTTCAGATTTCCAGATGGCTTCTTCGAAGTATTTTCCGGCTCTGTCGACGTCCCCTGCCGAAGCCCGTTGTCTGGCAGCAACAAGAGTCTCATCCAAACTGCTTCTTTGTAGATCCAAAATTTGTCCCCACTTGCTAATTTTGTGGCTCTGCAAAACTCTTCGGCAACAACTACATCTTGGGCATGTTCATGCTCAAACTAAATCCCAATCTAACTGAGGCAGATGTTAATTCAGGGGGAAGAATCGTCGCCTCTACTCGCGCCTGAGAATCCTGGCGCAAGAGGTTGTATACGAAATCAATTTCACGAGCAAATTCTTGAGTCTCGACGTAAAACGAACCGACGAACTGTCCCTTGTGGACGAAGCTGAGAAGTGTGCCACCTGTTGAAGGCAGAGAGAATGCCAGGCAAGCTGTCTGCTCTTTCTGCGCGAACCAGCTCATGATGTAATCCATATAAGAGCGGGCATCGAGGCTGTCTGAACGCTCGACTGGATAGCCGAGAAAAAGAGCCGACATCGCAAGCGTCACTTCTTCAGGCAGACCGTACATGACAAGGTGCGTATCTGGAGTCGTGCAGTCCGAAAGCATCATTTGTAAAGAGCTCTCGGTAGGCAAAGGTTCTTTCATCTGCTTGTTGCCGTAGATACAGCCGACTGCGCGTCCCTTGTACAGTAGTACAGCTGATCTTGATTTTTTTGGCTCGCAGAATGCTTTTACACAACCTGTGCGCATTCCGCCTTCCAGGTCGGTTATCAGCCAGAGCAAATCATCTCCCTGACCGATACGCATTTTGTTTGGTTGTTGGTTCTTGTCCAGCGGAGGAAGAATGAGGTCTATTGCTCTGCGCAAGCGAATATTCATGGGAGTGCCCTGCGCATAAACGAGGAAGGCCCTTTCGGCTTCCGGAATACCTTGCGGAGTTTGACCCGGGTAGGCACCCGATTGTCCTGGGGCGTAATTGCCATCGGCAGCTTGATGAGCTCCGGTGGCCGCCATATTACCCGTTGCAGCTGGGTGGCTGCCTGTTGAGGCTACTTGAGTCCAGTCTGTCTGTGCCGCTTGCTTGGGCGCATTGTTTGTCTGGCTTGGCGCTAATCTGGCTGATAAGAGGATGCGGTTGTTGTGCACGCAAACGTAGGTTGCCAGAACCTCTTCACCGATTTTTAGCCTGGCTTCGGTTGGCAAGAACCCACGTAAATTATCCTTTGGAATGATCACAGCATAGCCCCCTGGCTCGGCTGCCAGGACTTTACAGGCGATTGTCTGCCCGGCTTTATAACCAGGACCCTTCCAACGATTCATACGAAAATCCGGACGCTAGAAAATAGAACCAAATCAATCCTATACTAAAATACCTCGATTGCCCTGTGTCTGAAACCTCAGCCGCATAAAATCGAGAGCTCGTTTTTTATCATAGCACTTCGCGGGTGCTCCGTTAGCTTTTCGAGCTATATTTATCAGTCGTGTGACTCGAACACTTTTTTGATGAGAGACTTGAGCGGCCCGGGCTTTTTCGTGTCTTTGCTGCGCTCAATTTGCACCGCTTGTGTGTTGTCAGCGGTAGGCGAGCTAGACGCACAGGTGCCCGTATCCGCTGCTTTCTTAGCGGCATGACAGCTAATGCATACTCCATTGCAGCGAGCTTCAAGTTCCAGCCAAGTGCAGCAACGAGGGCAAGCTACCTGTGTTTGTGAAGGCGGAGCGCTAAGTGCATATTTGCAATTCGGGCAGATCAGATTTTCGTACATGATCAGACCTTCTCTCGCAAGACTACTTCTATATTTTTAGCGATCTCGCGTCCGATCGCAATCTCGAGATGGTTTCTCGACACAATAACTGGACCACCGCGAATATTTTTTTGCACCTCAATTTCGGCACCGCTGTCGATACCGAAACGCAATGTTTGCAAGCTTATCTCTTCATCGCCTGTAGACAGCACGATTAACATGTCGCCGTCTTTTGCATCTGCAAGAGTCATGATTTGTTCACTGCGCCCCGCTTCTTTTGAGTTCGGCATTCGGGACACATGCCGAAAATTTTGAATTGCGCATCAATAACTTCGAAATTATATCGAGCACCGATTTTCTGTCCGGCTTCCTGCAAGAAATGATCCTCGAACTCGAGCGTTTTATTGCAACTCAAGCAAATTATGTGCTGGTGCGGAAGATCGTCTTGCTTCAGCTCATAGTGTTTGTGGCCTTCGGCAAAATCAAGTTCTCGAAGCAAGCCGATTTGCGAAAGCAGCTTCAAGGTTCTGTAGGTTGTGGCAAGGCTGACATTCGAGCCCCGGCTGCGCAAAATGCCATATAACTCTTCGGCAGAAAGATGGGTGCCGTGCTCTTGTTCGCGAAAAATTGCCAGAATCGTTTCTCGCTGCGCCGTGATTCTATGACCTTTTTTGCGCAGGCTATCGTACGCCGATTTACCGGAGCCGTTTTGATCTTCTTCAGTATTTTTGCTTCGAGTCGGCACGTTTCTCAGTTCCGAAGGATGCTTTTTGTGGGATGGCGCAGTTCACAGCCATACCTGACAGTTACTAATTTACCACTTCAGTATACTGAAAGGGAGCTAATGAAATGTTTATTTAGCCTGAGCTACCTCCGCTTCCGCTTTTTTCAGGTTCTTTTTGTACTTTTCCGGCTCCATATGAGTCTTCAAATATTGCCCAGTGAAAGATGCCTTAACTTCGCAGATCTTTTCCGGCGTACCTGAAGCAATTACTGTGCCGCCGCCAACACCGCCTTCGGGTCCCAGGTCAATGATGTGGTCGGCTTGCTTGATCACATCCAGATTGTGCTCGATGATGAGTACGGTATTCCCAGTGTCTACAAGCGTGTTGAGCACGCTTAGCAGTTTGTCCACATCTGCAAATGAAAGACCTGTGGTCGGTTCATCCAGAATATAGATTGTTCTGCCTGTGGAGCGCTTGGAGAGTTGCTCTGCAAGCTTCACTCGCTGGGCTTCACCACCTGAAAGTGTCGTGGCTGGTTGCCCTAGTTTGATGTAATCGAGCCCGACGTCTTTCAGCGTTTGCAGCTTGGATTCGGCTTTTGGAATATTGGAGAAGAACTCCAGACCCTCTTCCACAGTCATCTCCAGAACATCGGAAATGGATTTGCCTTTGAATTTGACCTCGAGAGTCTCTCGGTTGTAGCGCGCGCCTTTGCAGACCTCACAATTGACAAACACCGAGGGCAAGAAGTTCATCTCAATTTCATTCATGCCTTCGCCGCGACAGGCTTCGCATCTGCCGCCTTTGACATTGAAGGAGAAGCGTCCGGGCAGATAACCGCGTGCTTTTGCTTCGTTTGTCATCGAGAATACTTCGCGGATGACATCAAAAAGCCCTGTGTAAGTTGCCGGGTTGGAACGGGGAGTGCGACCGATTGGAGATTGATCGATGTCGATGACTTTGTCCAGTTCTTCCCAGCCTTCGACTTCGTCTATGCCGCCTGGTGAAGCTACAGTGCCGTAGATTTTATGGCGCAAATAAGTGAACAGAAGATCGTTCACTAAGGAACTCTTGCCTGATCCACTTACGCCTGTTACGGCAACAAATTTACCAAGCGGTATTTCTACATTGATGTTTTTCAAATTGTTGATGTGTGCATTGCGCACAAGCAGGCTGTTACCGTTGCCTTTTCTGCGCTTCTTCGGGACTGAAATTACCTTGCGCCCGGATATGTAGAGCCCTGTCAGTGACTCCTCGTTAGCGCAGATATCTTCGAGCCTTCCTTCTGCTACTAGTTTGCCACCATGCATACCTGCACCTGGGCCTATGTCGATGATCCAGTCAGATGATGCGATGGTGTCTTCGTCATGCTCAACAACGATGAGAGTATTGCCGAGATCGCGAAGGCGTTGCAACGTTGATATCAGTTTGTTGTTGTCTCGTTGGTGCAAACCGATTGATGGTTCGTCCAGAACGTAAAGCACACCAGATAAACCGGAGCCGATTTGCGTCGCAAGCCTTATACGCTGTGCTTCGCCGCCTGAAAGCGTTGAGGCTTTTCGTTCCAGCGTGAGGTAGGTCAAGCCTACGTCAACGAGAAATCGTAGCCGTGCTTCAACTTCTTTGAGAACCTGTTTTGCAATTGTACGCTCTCTATCTGTAAGTTTTGCCGGCAGCTTTTGCGTGAATTCCAGAGCTGATGAAACCGGCATGCCGCAGAACTCTGCAATAGATGCATTGCCGACCTTGACTGCCAGCGCTTCAGGTTTGAGACGAGCGCCATTACAGGATGCGCAGGGCATCTCTTTCATATAATTCTCGATGTCTGCACGCACTTTGTCCGAGTTTGATTCTTCGTGCCGGCGTTTGAGATTGTTGATTACGCCTTCAAATGGTTTGCGATATTCCCAGGTTTCACGGCCATCGAATGAGTCGTGAACTAGTTTGAGGTTTTCGTTGCCACTGCCATAGAAAACTATGTCTCGATTGGCTTTTGACAGCTTTTCGAACGGCGTATCCATGCTGAACTTATAGTGCTTAGCTACAGATTCGAGAATCTGTTCGTAATAATTATTGCCTGTGCGGGCCCAGGGATAAATTGCTCCTTCGCGCAATGATTTTTTCTTATCCGGTACTACCAGTGATGGGTCGATTTCGAAGGTGCACCCAAGACCATTGCAGCCTTCGCAGGCACCATACGGGCTGTTAAAGCTAAATGTACGTGGTGCGATTTCCGCAAAGCTAAGACCGCAAATTGCGCAGGCAAATTGTTCTGAAAAAAGCAGTTGCCTGTTTTCAGAAAGCACATCAATAAGTACATTCGACTTTCCCCATTTCAAACCCAGCGAGACGCTGTCTGCCAGACGGGATTTGATGCTTTCTTTAACAACAAGGCGGTCGATAACAAGGTCGACTGTGTGCTTTTTATTTTTGTCGAGTTTGATGTCATCCTCGAGCAGAAGTACCTCGCCATCAACGCGGACTCGTGCGAAGCCTTCTTTGCGTAAATCGGTGAAGAGCTGCTGATACTCTCCTTTTCTGCCCACCACCAGCGGTGCCATCACCTGAATTTTTGTGCCTTCGTCCAATGCCAACACCTGATCTACAATTTGATCAACAGTTTGTGGATTGATTTTCTGATTGCATTTCGGGCAGTGAGGCACGCCAATGCGGGCGTAGAGTAAGCGGAGGTAATCATAGATTTCAGTAACTGTTCCCACAGTTGAACGTGGGTTGTGACTTGTTGATTTTTGATCGATTGAAATTGCCGGGCTCAAGCCTTCGATGGCGTCCACATCCGGCTTGTCGAGCTGTCCGAGAAACTGGCGCGCGTAAGCTGAAAGTGACTCGACATAACGGCGCTGACCTTCCGCAAATATAGTGTCGAATGCCAGCGATGACTTGCCTGACCCGCTGACGCCTGTTATGACCACTAGCTTATTACGCGGAATACATACGTTTATATTCTTGAGGTTGTGCTGTCTGGCTCCTCTGACAACGATGGAATCCTGTTTTGTGAACATGTCCTTCTCAAGAGCCATGCTGATACCTGTGATTATCATGGAAAGAAATAGACTCCCTTCGGCTCGGTAATTTACTTGCCGTGCCGTTAATCCATCTGCGCAAACATGAGCTGTAATTCAGCTCGAAGACAAATTGTATATACATGCGAGTTTGCGAAAGCCCGTTCTGCAGACACTAAATTATACATGATGCTTCTTCGTGAATTCTGTCCGGAAAAGCTTTGTACACGGGCAAAAGGCGAAGAAGCACAGCTGTATAAAAGCTCTGCAGATTTGCTTTGCAATTCATGCAAATCTAATTGTATTTGAGATCGCTCTCAGGATGCCACTCTCTGAAGGCTTGTTGCATAAAAGCCGCGCCTCAGCAGGTTGCGCTTCCGGCGGATCCGCTTCTATATATCCTAGTGACCGATGTGGTGCATAGAGCCGAAGTTGACGATGTCTTGTACCAGTCCGAGCCAGAACCCAATGAAGCCACCAAGTATGCCGAGCCATTTCAATTCTGTATGGCAGATGCGCTGAACCAACATTTCCAGCTGCTGGGGCGAGAACTGTTCGATTTTATTTGCAATCATTCCGTAAGTTCCTAGCTTAGGCAGTGCTTGTTCGAGCAATGCCCCAAGTTCTCGCTTGAGATAGAAATACATGAATGCTGAGACCTCACGCTTTACTCGCTCAAGCCAATCACCCGGAATTGCACCGGGATTAAAGCGAATAATGGCTGCCTGAACGGTTCCCACCGCCTCGCCCTGAATGCGTTCAACACCACTGATGAGATCTTGCCGGTGTTCAACGAGAAAGGATTCAACGAAACTGATGAGGCTATTTCGCAAATTCGCTATGCTCTGCAAGGGCATGGAACGCATGTCGAAAGTCATGATTTTTTGAGCTATCTGCTCTCTAATTTCGAAACGTTTGATCAGATCTGTAATGACTTTGTTTGCTTTCTCCGGCTCGCTCTCCATAAATTTACGAGATTCATTGCAGACGTTTTTAACGTTTATTATTCTTGCCAGCAATTTTAACGGTGGCGTGGCATGAGCCTGGATGGAATCATCCAGAGCGCCGATATTCTGGGGCGTAAGCAAGTTTACGATTATGCTGCGAATTTGAACCGGGTTGACCATGTTTTCCATGATGCGATCTGCAAATTCTTCCGATTGTTCTTTTGAAATGCGAGTGGAAAGAATAATATGGTCGAACAATTTCTCGACCATTGTTCCTACCCGTCTGTCTTGCCCTTTTTCAACTCCATCGACAATCGAAACCACGTACTGCTGCAAAATAGCTGGACTGAGTTCCGAAATGTCGCGCGCCAGTCGATGTAGCTTTTCCGTATCGCGGAATTCTCTAAGAATTGCATCGATGAAGCCATCGACGGCAAGATAAATGTTTTGTTCAGTAACCAAGCTCTCGACCTGGCGTTTCACGTCAGAGGTCGTAAGCAGGGTGTCTGTTATTGTCCCTGCCACTGCCGCCGCCAGTTTATTGCGCCGTTTTGGAAAAATTCCCGGGGTGCAGGGTATCTGCCAGCGTGTGAAGGGAAAGTACCAGGCTTCATAGGGACGAAAAAGTGCCGCAATTGCCATGGCGGTAGCCAGCCAACCGTGGAGAGCATAAAAGATCGGCGGAAATATAAAGCTCCAGAACAGCCGGATCGGATCGTTTAATAATTGATGAAAATCCACGGAAAAAATATTGCTGGGTCAGAGAATTGGGACTTCTAAACTTAAGTTAAATCTATACAAGACAACTATATCAAAGTCAGTTAATGGTTTCATGTCAATAAGATCGTAGACTATACTGCCAACTGCCCGCCAGGGTATTTAGATGGATGGCTGGAACTGGTTGCAATCTGGACGCAAGAAAAATATGCAAATTAACGGAATTCGGTTGAAGCCTATCAAATGCCGGCATGGCATGAGATTCAGCGCCCTTTGTGCATGTCTCTTGATATGTAGTTCGGTGTTCTGCACACAGAGCATGGCTCTTCCTTTTGGGAAGGCAAGTAAAGATAAAGAGGAAGACGAGGCACTAGATGTGGTGCCTAAGCCTGTCTTGACCAAGGAACAGCAAAAAGAATTCAAGCTTAGTTACGAAAACGGCAACCTGTACTTGAAGCAGAACAACTACGCGCTGGCGCAGGTCTGTTTCTTGCGCTGCATAACCCTCGACCGGAGCAGCTGCGATTCGCATCTTGGGCTTGCTGCTTGTTATCTTGCAACTGGTAAGACGGAGCAGGGACAACTTGAGTCATATGAAGCATTGCGCTGCGATCCCAATAGCATGGCGGCACGTGCAATGTGGGGCCGAATTCTCATGGCTGATGCCCGCTGGGATGAAGCTGGCGGTCAATATTTGCAGATATTGCAGCAGAATATCAATGATCTATCGGCTCGTCGCAATCTGGCCATGTGCCTGGCAATGATGGGACAAACTGACCATGCCATTGGGCACTACAAATACATTCTGGAAAAAGATCCCAAAAATGTTATGGCTGCCTACAACCTTGCAGGTTCCTATGAATTGAAGAATATGTACGAAGAGGCTGCAAAGTATTACAAGAGAGTCATTGAACTTCAGCCAGACAACGTAAATTCCTATTGCTCATTGGCAAAATGTTTAATTGCAAAAAATGATTTTAAGTCTGCGCAGACTTTGCTTACTCACGCAGCGAAATTGTCTGCCGGTAAAAGTCATTTTGTCCATTTGATGCAGGGCTACTTATATGAATTGCAAAGCCAGCGACGTCCAGCTATAGAAGAGTACACCAGAGCCGTTGCTTTAGCTCCAAAAGATGGAGACTGCCAGAGAGCTCTGGCCCGAATGCTCGAATCAGGGGGCGGAAAAATTGGACCAGCTAACAATATAAAGAAACTCGGTGGTGGGCAACTTAGCGTGTCACGACCGTCGCCCAATTGATAAGCTGAATTTGTCAGGCATTGCCCCGGGCAATGAAATCTAATTCTTACAGGCTGAAGGCAAACAGGAGCATATTTATGTATAGGTCGCTTGCGCTCGCTTCCATTTTATTTTCATCGCTTTGTACAGTCAGCGTACATGCAGCAAATGAGCAAGAAAAACAAGATATACAGAATACGATTATTCGCTATCAAGCTGCGATTGGAGTAAATCCACAAAATCCCGACACGCATCTCAAGCTGGGAGATGCCTACATGATGTCCGGAAATTTGGAAGGCGCTTCCAAGGAATATAAGACAGCCATGGACCTGGCACCTGGAGACGGTGTCTCTGCCTTCAGTCTGGGCCGGGTATTGATGCGCAAGAAAGATATGGATGGCGCATTGAATGCTTTTAAGGAAGCATGTAAGCGAGATCCAAATAATGCTGATTATCACATCAGGCTTGGTCAACTTCTCTGCCGCAAATCAAAAGATGATGAAGCAATTGAACATTTTCGTCAGGCTATAAAAAGCAATTCGGGCAATGCGGTTGCACACCGCGAATTGGGTGCTGCCCTGGGCTTGAAGGGAGATTTCCAGGCGCAGATCCAGGAAGAGGAAAAAGCTATAAGTTTGAACCCGAAAGATCCTGATTCGCACTTCTATCTCGGCAGCGCCTATTTCAATCAAGGCAAGCTAAATGAGTCAAAGAAGGAATTGCAATCAGCTATCGAACTGGATCCGCGATATGCAATGGCATATAACATGCTGGCTGCTGTGCAGGCCGGACAAGACAATTTCCCTGGCGCAATTGAATCGGCAAAACAAGCTGTTGCGCTCGATCCAAATAACGCCGACTATAAGAGCGCACTGAAGAAGCTGCAAGCCAAAAAGTAATCTCTATATAAGAGATATCCGCTGCAATAAGGTGTCGTTACAATTTGTTTTTTCTTATTTGCTGTATTTTTTGCAGCGCTTAGCAAAGGCAGCCAAGAGATTGACGATAAGGGGAATGGGAATCCAGCTCGCCAATTTACTAGCGGATTCTTAACAACCTGAGCGCCTTTCTCCCTTGCAAATGATCGTCTGAGGCCATACGATAAGCCAGTCCGGAACTCAAGAATACTTATGAGTTCGCGCTATGATGGCCGGACGGGGCGCTGCGCCCCACTTCCGATCACAAACAGTTTTTGTATTACTTCATGAGGTCTAATCACCGTGGCGGAGCGAACCGATAAGAACGACAAGTCCAAAGAAATGAGTAAGGCCAATATTAAGGTCGTCGGTGTTGGCGGCGCGGGTTCAAACGCGGTCAACCGAATGATTGCAGCCGGTCTTAATGGCATCGAGTTTTGGACATGCAATACAGATGCACAAGCTCTTGAGCTCTCATCTGCAAAAAATAGAATTCAAATTGGCGTCAAGTTGACTCGCGGGCTGGGTGCCGGTGGCAACCCAACAATCGGCGAAAAAGCTGCTGAAGAAAGCCGCGAAGAAATCGCCAACGCCCTCCAAGGTGCAGACATGGTCTTCATCGCAGCAGGCATGGGCGGCGGCACCGGCACAGGAGCTGCACCAATCGTGGCTGAAGTCGCCAAAGAAATGGGCGCGCTTACAGTCGGCGTCGTAACAAAGCCATTTCTTTTTGAAGGCAAGCGCCGCAGCACACAAGCTGACAACGGCATAGGGCAAGTGAAAGAAAGAGTTGACACACTCATCACCATCCCGAACCAGCGTTTGTTGGAAGTTGTCGATCATCGCGCTTCTATGCAAGATGCATTCGTCGAGGCCGACAAAGTGTTGATGCAAGGTGTTCAAGCAATTTCCGATATCATCACGGTTCCTGGTCTGATCAATGTCGACTTCGCTGACGTGAAGGCAATCATGCAAACAGCAGGTTCTGCATTGATGGGCGTCGGCAAAGCAACTGGCGAAGGCAGAGCTATGGAAGCCGCCCGCAACGCCATAAACAGCCCACTGCTCGAAACCACCATCGATGGTGCCTCTGGTGTGATCTTCACGGTCACCGGTGGACCAGACCTCACGCTGCATGAAGTTCAAGAAGCAGCAAATGTGGTTTACGCAAGCGTATCCGAAGATGCAAACATCATATTTGGTGCCATCATCGACGAGCGCGTCCACGGCGAAGTACTCATCACCGTTATCGCAACGGGTTTTGACATGGTGGCTCAGGACACCCCAAAGCCTAGAAACACGCAATCTGCAAATCCAAAGCAGCAAGCGAAAGAAACAACTAGCGAAACCAAGTCTGCAAATACAGGCGAGTTCAAGAAACTGGCTTCAGATATTCTGGATATTCCCGAATTTCTGCGTGCACGTCAAAGCAAGTAGAAACCGACAAGCACTAGGAAAAGGACTGGCGTGAATTTCGCCGGTCCTTTTTTCTTGCCAAGTTTATCTGGTCTCATAGCCGTGTAAAAAGCACCTTCGTACAGAATTGCTAAGCTATATGACAATAAGAGAATAAATTAAAAATGAGTCTTCAGCGAGCTCTATATTAATTTTTTCGATTCGGGAAACCCGTATCAATCACTCCCTCGCCGTTTTTCCGGCAGTGAAATTAATTTTGTTGACAGTTGAGCTGTTCTCAATGAAAGTTCAACTTTTATGCAGCGCTGATATCGTAAAACCCGCATTGTTCATCACTTCCGAGGTGATACCATCTCGCTGTGCGGAGCAGCGTCAATTTCAAAGGTGCAACCATGGACAGTGTCAAGTCGATATACAAACGCAATATTTCTAAAACCATCGTGTTAAGTAGTTGCTTCTCGCTGCTTCTTTCGGCGACGCTTCCGCCGGCTTATGCCGGGACAATCAACCAACCGCCGCCGTCTCCTGGTCCAACGGTTGTGAATTCCGATCAGACTTCAGGGCTGAATGTGGGCAACAACAGCGTGGTTGTCATTAATTTTGGCACCAGCGGTAACACCAGCAACCACACCAGTACTCTGAACATCACTGGTGGAAACCTCACGAATAATGGCGCCATCTACCTTTTTTCCACCAATCCTAATGTGACTACAGGGGTCTTGAACCTTGGTGGAAACAATGTCAATAACTACTCGAACATCACAACACTGGGACCCAGCAACATTCCTCAAGTACTTTCCAGTCTGCACCTGACTGGATTGCTTTCCAATTTCAACATCAGTTTCAGCAATGTTGCCAATTTCAACAACTACACCAATGCCCACATAACAAACAATCTTGGCGCTCTCAATGTAGGTGCAAACTCCATCACCAACCAGGGGAGCATAGTTGCAAGTTCGCTCAATTTAAACGCCACAAATATTCTAAATAATTCCGGCTTGATACAGGCGGTTCAGGCAGCTCAACTGAGCGCTGCCCAAATCATAAATACAGGTACCATCCAGTCAACGTCTGCCAACGTTACTGCAGCAACTGCCTTGTTGAATAACAGCAATATTATTCAAGCATTGCAAGGCAACGTTAACATAAGGAATCTGACTGGTTCAGACCTGAACGTGAATAACATCATCGAAAACGTGGTCGGCATCGGCAAAATAAGTGCAAGAGATCAAATCCTTTTTCAAGTCAGTCGAAATGCAAATATCAATATCAATGCTGGCAGTTTGCAAGCCAAAACTATACAGTTTGATGCATTGGGCGGTTCCGTTAGCGCAAATGTAAAACAACTGGATGGAGCTATCACGGTTAATGCAAGCAACATGAACCTGGATGCTCACAATGGTGGCATAAATCTCGTTTCTTTCAGCAATGGCGGCCAGGTCATTGACGATCCTACATTGATTGCAGGTGGCGGCGACCTCAATATCGGTGGCATATTCTACCCAGCTGGATTTTACAATCCCAACTTTTCTAACAACAGCAAATTCATCGCCATTGCTTCAGGCAATATTCTTTCAATTAACAGCAAAGGAAAGGCTGTCGGCGAATCGATAAGCAGCAATGGTTTTGATATCACTTTGAAGTCTGGTTGGAATTATGACCTGAACAAAGCCTCCACAAGCGGTGGAAATATTCAGCTGCAACAAATAAGCTTCAATACGGGCGGTGCTAACTTTGTCGCAACTGCCAATGGTGGCAAGTCGGAGTCTGGTTCTATAAAGATCGGTTCCGTAAATGCCAGTGCTGGGTCTGCCGGAGCCGCTGGAGGAAAACTCAGCATTACGGCCGACTCTTTTATCAATACAGCTAATCTAATCTCAAATGGTGCATCGGGCAATTTCGCCAGACCTAATGGAGGCGCCGGTGGAATCATTTCGATCGTTTCGAATTCACTTAAGGGTTCAAACAACATCAGCACGGGCGACATTATCGCAGTTGGCGGAATTGGAGCCGATGGCAAAGGTGGCAAGGGCGGCTCCGGCGGATCAATATCCGTGAACAACAAGGGAACTGGCTCGCTGATTCTGGGAGATGTCATTGCCAGCGGTGGACGAGGTGGAGTCGGACTGACGGGTGAACTCGGCTCTTATGGGACACCCGGGTCAAAAGGTGCTAAGGGCGCCAACGGTATAAATACGGGGATTGCCGGCGCCAACGGAGCGACCGGCTCCAGAGGAGCGGACGGCACCAGTGATGCCGAGTCAGGCGTAGCAGGTCAGCCAGGTGAGGCTGGCGGCGCCGGCTCTGCAGGTCAGAACGGCAGCGGCACCGGTGCATCCGGTGGACGAGGTGGCACCGGCGGAGCAGGGGGCAACGGGCAGCGCGGTCTGGCAGTTCTTGACTGGGACGGTGCTTGGAAGAATGGAACTGGCGGTGACGGCGGAGCCGGCGGCACTGGTGGAGCCGGTGGCGACGGAAGCGTCGGGGCAAGTGGTAGTGCCGGACAAGCTGGTGGTCCGGGAGGCAATGGAGGCCGCGGTGGCAGCGGCGGCGTTGGTGGCACTGGTGGTGGCGGAGGTATCATCAAACTGGAGACCAGCAATGGCAGCATAACTATGAATTCCCTTGCCTCCAACGGCGGAGCCGGTGGGCAAGGTGGCGCAGGCGGCCGTGGTGGCAGTGGAGGCGCAGGCGGCAGAGGTGGCGAAGGAGGCAATGGTGCAGCCGGTGGAGCTGGTGGCGCTGGTGGCGTCGGTGGAGCAGGTGGCACTGGCGGCCAGGGCGATGCCTGGGGTCCATTAAACTATTACTTGATGTTTGACGGTAAGGATGGTGGAAATGGCGGTGCCGGCGGCACTGGTGGGCATGGCGGCGATGGTGGTGCCGGTGGTGCTGCAGGCAATGGTGGTGCAGGTGGCGCCGGTGGCTCCGCGGGCAATGGTGGCAATGGTGGCTTAGGCGGTGCGGGCGCTGCTGGAGGGCAGATCTCCGTTAACGCGCAAGGTGGATCTGTACTTGTTAAAGGACAAATATCAGCAGATGGCGGAGCCGCCGGGCTTGGTGGTCTGGGCGGGAAAGCTGGTCTTGCTGGCGCCGGCGGTGAAGGTGGCAAAGCCGGTTCAGCCGGAGCCGGAGGCGCAGCCGGTGCTGGTGGCGCAGGTGGCAAAGGCGGTGAGGGGGGAGCTGGCGGCTGGGGTATTTACGTTCAGCTATCCGATGAGGGCGACGACGGTCCAGTCCTATTTCTGGGCAAAAATGGAGCCGACGGAACAGATGGCAGCAAAGGCGTATCGGGAACTCCCGGGCTGGCTGGTGTGCTGGGTGCTAGCGGTTCCAAGGGAGTCTCTGGCGCCAGAGGAAGCGATGGAGTCTCAGGAAAAGCCGGGGCAGATTCTATCTTCGGAGGTAGCGGCGGAAGCATCTCGATCAAAGCGAGCCAATCTATTAAGACACAAGGCATTTCTGCTAGCGGCAATGGAACTGGACTCGGGCTTGGTGACGCCGGTTCCATCAGCCTGACTGCCAGAGATTCCTTTGTAAGTACAGGTAATTTGTTTGCAACAGGTGGCAGTGCTGCCGACAATGACGGCCCGGCGATATATGTGTCAAGCAAGCATGGAAAAGTTGAACTTGGCAATGTAAGTGCATGGGGCAGCCTGGGCAACGGTGGCGAAGTGATCGTAAACGCTGCCGGATCGGTGAAGACAAAAGATATCGTCAGCGCTGGCCGCAATAACGGCGGAAGCGTCAGTATCACATCGGGCGATGATGCCAATCTTGGATTCATTTATAGCTTCGCGGACAAGCGTGGCGGGTCGATTACAATAAAAGCAGATTCCGAGGTTAATGCAGGACCACTCGACAGCTATGGCGGCAGCGTCGGTGGAACAGTTTTCGTACAAGCCGGAGACTCAATTTCTCTCTTGAACGTTGACAGTCATGGCGGCCGCAATGGCGGCGATGTAACGCTTCACGCCGGGCAGAATGTGGAATTGCGCGATATTAATAGCTCGGGTGGTAAGAACGGCGGCGATGTAAATATTGTTTCTAAAAAAGGATCGCTGGAATTTGGCAATATCGATGCAGGAGCGACGGGCCGAAATGGGAAGGCCGGCGATGTTTACATTAAGGTGGCTCGAGATGTCGATGGTGAACTGATCAACACCCAGGCAAGAGCACACAATGGCGTTGGTGGTGAGATCACTGTCATTGGCGGCGCAGCTGTTGAGGTAGATCGCTACAAGGTCACAGGCGGAATTCAGAGCGGTGACTTGAGTATATATACTGGTCGCAGTATCAATCTCGGTGATATCAATACTACCGCCATTCAAAAAGGCGGTAGTGCCGGCAACCTTACTGTTGTGTCTGCAGGCAGCGTAAATGCAGGATACATCAACACTAACGGCAATGACGCCTGCTTTGGGAATGGCGGCAAAGCCGGTAACGTCTTCATCTCCAGCCGAGAGGAGTTCGGCATTAAGCTACAGGGCGTCACCGCTAATGGTGGCAATGGCGGCTTCAATGGAAATGGCGGCAATGGCGGGTCTGTGACCTTAATTGCCCGCGATGGCAGTGTGAAAGTCGTGCATAGCGTCTCAGCCAACGGTGGTAATGGTGGCAGCGGGCATGGTGGCAACGCCGGTGATGTCTGCATGCGTGCCGGCGAAGGAGTGGTCTCTGTAGGCGGGTCAATCACAGCCAACGGTGGCAACGGCGGCAATGGCAATAAGCGTGAAGGGGAAAAAGGGCGCGAGCAGAGCAACGCATATGGTGGCAAAGGTGGTAATGTCGACCTCTATGCCAGCGACGATATCCAAATTGGGCGCAACATTTCTGCCAATGGCGGAAACAGTCGTTCCTCAAATGGTGGCCGAGCTGGAAACGTCAAGTTGTTAAGCCGTGACGAAATTGAACTTGGCGGCGGCATCAAAGCTAATGGCGGTAATGGTTCCAATCGTGGAAACGGTGGGCGCGGTGGCAATGTATCCCTGACTGCTGACGATTTCATAAAATTAGGAAAAGGAATATCTGCTAACGGAGGCAATGGTGGCAGACGCGGTGACGGCGCTAATGCCGGAAACGTCTCGCTTAATTCTCATGGATACGTCAGCATCGGTTCCAGCATCTCTGCCAACGGTGGCAGAGGCGGCGAATCTGACGGTGATGGTGGAAATGCTGGCTCGATAAAAGTTCATGGTCAATGGATCAAACTTGGCGGTGGGCTCTTTGCCAGTGGTGGCTCTGGAGCTGGGCGTGGTGGCAATGGTGGTGCCATCGATCTGGGTGCACGCCGCAGTATTGCAGTTCAATGCGAAATTATTAGCAACGGTGGACGTGGCGAGGACGGCAGAGGTGGTAATGGTGGCGCTATTCGTTTGAATGGCGGAAGCACCATCCTTGTAAATGGCGACATTTTGAGTAAGGGTGGTCGGGGTTCTGACGGCCGCGGAGGCGATGGCGGAGCAATTCGCCTTAAGGCTGGAACGTCACTTCGTGTAAACGGAGACATTTCAAGCAATGGAGGGCGCGGCAGTGACGGCCGTGGAGGCGACGGCGGAGCGATTCGCTTGAATGCTGGAACAACCCTTCGTGTAAACGGAGACATCACAAGCAATGGAGGGCGCGGCAGTGACGGCCGTGGAGGAAATGGTGGCAGCCAGACTCTCAGTGCTGACAAGATTACGGTTGATGGTTTACTCAGCGCCAACGGCGGCAATGGCAGCAGCCAGGGCGGCAATGGCGGAAAAATCAAACTGAACGGCGACGATTTCATCAAGATCTATGGCTCTATCTCCAGTAATGGTGGAAACGCCAAATACGGCAGAGGCGGTAATGGTGGCAGCCAAACGCTTAGTGCTGAGCAGATAAGGGTTAATGGTTCACTTAGCGCCAATGGTGGCAATGGTGGCTGCGAAGGTGGTAATGGTGGCAAGATCAAGCTGAATGCCGAAGATTTCATCAAGATTCGTGCTGGCATTTCCAGCAATGGCGGAAATGCAAAATACGGTAGCGGTGGAAATGGCGGCGAAATAAGGTTAAAGGCCGATGAGATAAGCATACGTGGCGGCATTAAGAGCAACGGCGGCAATGGCTATGGTGGGCGTGGTGGCAATGGCGGAGCTATTAAGCTGAGTGCCTCAGACATCTATGTCAAAGGCAGCATGAATAGCAACGGTGGCACCGGCCATGGTGGCAACGGCGGCAAGGGTGGCTTCATTAGCCTGGCTGCCTGTGATTGGCTCACTGTTAAAGGCGGGCTCAGCAGCAATGGCGGCAACTCATATGGTGGCCGTGGCGGCAATGGTGGAGACATAACTGCTAGAGCTGGTGAGCGCTTGAAAATTAACGGCCACATCTCCTCAAATGGAGGCAACAGCTTCTCTAATAAAGGTGAAGGCTGGAAAGGAGAAAAGGAGTTCTTCTTAAAAGGCAAGAATGGTGGTAACGGCGGCAATATTAGATTGAGTGCCGGTGATTACTTATATGTTGGAGATGGTATCTCAGCAAATGGTGGAAACGCATCCTCCGGTAGAAACGGCGGCAACGGCGGCAATGCTGGAGACATACGTATTAAAGGCGGTAGCGTCAAGATTGTCGGAAATATCTACGATAACGGTGGCAAGGGCGGAGCCGGATCCAGATGGGGCGAGGGCGAATTTAATTTCAGCGGAGGCCGAGGTGGTAATGGCGGACTTGTAAAAATTACAGGTTCGGAAATCCGCATCAACGGAAGTATCTACGGCAAGGGCGGTAGCGGCGGCAGCGGCTATGAAGGCGGACAAGGCGGACGAAGCAGTTCTATAACGCTGGAAGCCCGCAATTCTCTCAACGTCTCCGGCGGCATTTATGCCAAAGGCGGCAGAGGTGGCAACGGAGCCTACGGTGCTGATGGTGGCGATGCCCAAAAGATCACGCTTAAAGGCGGAAGCATCAGCGTTAATGGCGATGTGAAAAGCATCGGCGGACGCGGTGGTAATGGATCGTTTAGCGGTGGTGATGGTGGTGATAGCAATGGTATCCAAATCAGCGCCCGCGGCAAGATTAGCCTCAACGGAGCTGTCATTTCTAGAGGTGGAAATGGCGGAAATGCAAGCTTTGGCAAAGGTGAGTGCGAAGATTGCGAAGATTTCTTAGGCAGAGCAGGATCTGGTGGCGACGCCGGCAACGTAACAATTGTCAGCAGCAACGGTAGCATCAGGTTCAATGGACCAATCGGATCCCAGGGTGGTAACGGTGGCAGAGGCGACGTTCCGGGTTCAGGTGGAGATGCAGGCAATGTAAAAATCAAAGCCAAGTTTGACATCAACAATTATTCCCGAACCAGTATTTTTGCTAATGGCGGGCTTCCTGGAAAAGGTGGCAGAGATGGTGGCAATGGTGGCGATGTCAGCATAGAAAGCAAGAAAGGTTCAATTCTGTTGAATCAGTGCACCAACATTTCAAGCAATGGCTACGGAAGGGAGTCATCTGCCGGCGATATCAACTTGCTTGCGGCGCATGGAAATATTCGCGTAGGCAACCTCGATGCTTCCGGCCGGCTTGGCGCTGATGGTGGCAATATCAGCACTTTCAGCAAGAATCTAAAGGCTGGCTGTGGCGCATGCGACTCCGTAACCATGGACGTATCCAGCTATACAGGCATTAACCGTGGCAAATATGGTGGCGGCAACGCTGGGAATATTCTCATCACCACAACCTCGAACAACATGTTCGTTATCGGGCAGAAGCCCCAGAAGGGTGAAGGCGACGAAATACGGAAGGATGATTTTGTCAATGGCACAGCCGGCATGTTGTTGGCTGATGGCAGAAATGGTGGCAGAATTGAACTGAGAAATCATGCTGGTCAACATGTTCAGGGCTGCTGCGGCATTTATGCAAATGGCACCACTGGTAATGGCGGGCAGGTTCTGTTCACCACAGACAAGCCGGGCAAGCTGCCTCTCACAACCATTATTGACGGATTTGTTCAGGCGACAAACAACAAGAACGACTCTGGAAGAATCGGTTTCCATTCTGGACCAGGTAAAGACCTGAGCATTACGGGAAGCGGTAAGTTATTTGCCGGAGAATGGGTAGCTGTCGGCAACCTGAATACAACAACTCTCGATCTGGCCTCTCAAAAAGCCGGTTATCTGAATCCATACCCATTTGCTCTGCTGATTGTTCACGGGGCATTTAAATGCAATGCTATCAACTGCTTCCCAGTTGCACAGGCTACAGCCCTGGGTGTAACTGTTGTCGACAACAGTTCAAGGCAGTATTCCTTCACTAGCCCATCCTTTTACAGTGCACTACCGCCGACTGACCTGGTAAAACGAAGCGTACCGGTTGGTGAGCCTAAGGACACAGGAAAGGGTCCGCGTTACCTTGCAATCGCGCCTTCCGGAGAAGCCGGAGTTAGCCACTGGGTCACCTCTCATGACGCGGGCGAACCATTTGGTTTCACTGGTGATTTGAAATCGATGATGCTTGCCAGCCCGGGAACGGTGTTCCAGGTTGCGGCTGATCATGCTCTGAATCTTAAAGAAGGTTCTCTGACAGTATTTGCTTATGACCAGAGCATTACTGTTCAAACAGTTTTAGGTTCTTTGACCGTACCTGCTAATACAGTAGCTGTGGTAAAACAGGGACGATTCGGTAATGTCTATGTGTCGACCCTGCGTGGTTCTGAGACAACCCTGAATCTCGCTCATGCTGGTCAAAAGAATAGCTATCAGATTGCAGCTGGTGAGCAGATCAGTGCTGCTGATAACAAAGTTGCTCTTGCTGGTGTTTCCGATTTTGTCCTTGCAGGTACCAAGGAACTGCCCAACAATCTCGGGCTCAACATCAATCAAGGTAAATCAAATAGTTCAGAGCAGATCTCTGCTTTTGAATCTGCTGAAACCAACCGTATGACTCCTCACATGAGAAGCAGCTTTGACGGGCTCGTCAATAAGATATTGAGCAACGATAGCGACGCTTCAGGCAAGAAACCCGGTGTGGAACCAAAGGTGGATCCCAAAGCTCCAGATCGTATTCCTTCAGCATATCGCCCTTCGCTGTTTGCTAACTACTTTGTGCCGGTGAGTCTGAAAGATCCGGTTTCCGTATCTACGACGAAGCAGGAAAAGATCACTACTCTTGCAGGTGATAAGGGCGTAGCCAAATTTATGGCCGGAAGCAAAGCCGAACTCAACGGCGACGGAGAGTTCGTCATGGGAACAGGTGAAGCAATCATCAAGGCCGATGAAAATGCCAGAATCAAACTTGGCAATTCAATAGTTGAACTTCGCAAAGGCGCCTGCGTTCTTCTCGTTGCCAAAAAGGATCTGGTGAAGATTCGCAATATCAACGAATCGTCTCTTGAGTCGGTGAAAGTTCATGTCTCCGGCAAAAATACTCTGCTTTCAGCTGGTCAGGAGTTGATCATCGGAAGCAGCGCGGGTTCAATCAACAACGAGATGCAAAACGATCGCCTTGGTCGAAGAAAGATGCACAATGTCGAAATGGACAAAGCATCACATATATCGATGACCAAATGCGAGTTCTCGATTGCCTCGCTGATGAATAATTCTCCGCTGCTTAAGCAACTATATCTAAGTGCTGACAAAGAAGATCGCCGTACTATCGCAGCCGTAATGAAGATGCATGCTTGCTTGCAACAAGTTACTGCCAGTCACGGTGTCTTCCAGCAAGTTGCAAGTAACGGGCGCAGCTACTAGGCTCAACGCAATATCTCTATTTTGATGAGATCTCTATTGTGATGAGTTGCGGAATATATAGGATCCGCATCTTGAATTTCTGCAGCTATCCCGGGAGCGCCGGCAGCCTGCCGGCTTATGAAGGATC
>JBIKOL010000285.1:0-32650 GCA_044358055.1 Obscuribacteraceae bacterium (SeqCode) | reverse complement strand
AAACCTTGCCGGTGATGTAAGCTTCTCCGGCGCAGGTAGCGCAATCAATTCGAATGCCGCCGTGACAATATCGGCCAAAGGAAGCATAAATGGCTCCGGAGCCGGTAACGGTGTGATACAGACAAGCGATGCCGTGACTGGCGTGACCTTGAACGCCGGTGTCAACGTAGGCACAGGCAATCTCAACACTGCTACAGCGGTTGCAACCAACACTTCTGTGATCAATGTCGGCTCAGGTTTACCTGGACCGGGAACAGGCAGCGTCAACATAATCAACACCAACGGCAGCTCGCTTAGCATCAATACAATGAATGCGTCAGGCGCGATTGCTGTTCAGAGCGATAGCGGGTTGACCATCAACACCAGCATTACCTCTTCAGGCGGAAGCAACATCGCCTTGAAGGCTTCCGCAGGTAGCATCACACAGTCAGCCGGAACCATCACCACGACAGGTAAATTGACACTGGACGCTTCAGCTAACGCTGGTGTTGTCGGGACTCCAATCAAGACGAACGTGGGCAGTCTGGCTAATGTCTTGGGTGGAACCAACGAAGCACTTGCAGGTAGCTATGTTGTTCAACAACAATCAGGCAACCTGACCTTGAACTCTGGCATTACTGCGCAGTCGATTAACGTTCAATTGCTTGGCGCTAACAACACGTTTTCGATGGGAACCGCTGGTCAGCTCAAGGCTACCGCCGGCGGCGTTACAATCACCACAAATGGTGGAGGCATCACCAGCGGCGGCGGCAACCTCGACGTTTCCGCTACAGGTGCTGCAACATTTGCACTGAACACAGCTGCTAATCCAGGCAACATCGATATGTCCGGTAGTATCGCCGCCACAGTCAGCATCGTTGGCAGTAGTGTAGACCTCAAAGGAACCGGCAATACTGGGGCCAACATTACTACCAATGGTGGCGGAGCCTTTGCCGTAATAGTTAAAGCAACTGGGGGTAATATCACCAATGGTGGCTCCATCACCACCGATGGTAATATCCTCTCCGGCGGTACAATAAACCTTGACGCTACCGGCACCATGCAATTCAATGCCTTGAGTGCACAGGGCTCGGGAGCAGGAAATGCCGGCGGAGCCATCCTGATAGGTCAAGGTGGTACCACTCCTACACAAATCAATATATATGGAACGATCAATTCCAGCAGCGGGGCAAGCTTAGGTGGTGCTGTGACGATCAGCGAATCAAGCGGCACAACATTGAGCGTTAACACTGTTGCTCCGGGCGCAGGCAACAATACTATCGGACCGATCACTGCCACAGGCGCAGGTGGCGGAACCGTAGGCATCAGCAACAGCGGTGCCGGCGGAATCACTTTGAGCAGTGCAGCCGGTGTCAAAGCTAACGCGGTTAACGCTGCAGGCAATATCACACTGACAGCGGGCAGCGCTGGTGTCACAACAGCTAGCATTTCGGAAGCTGCTGCTACGCAGAATTTGGCAGTCTTGCAGACTGGAGCAAGCGTAATCCTGAATTCCAGCAAAGGTGGAAATATTGGTAGTGCTGCAAGCCCAATCCTCACAAACAACGCTACTGGTGTAACCATTAACACCGACGCGGTTGGCACGGGAAGTGCCTTTGTATCAAACGGTGGTGGATCAAATGTTGCGCTGACGCTTTCCAATATCAACAACACATTGCAATTCTTCAACACCGCCGGTGGAAATATCACATTGCCGGCGACGGTGTCGATGGCAAAGGCTAATGGTAGCGTGGACATTGAAGTGCAAGGCGCTGCAGGTAATATCGCTGGCGGTTCTGCGTTCACCACCAATAACGCCGCAGGCAATGGTGGTGCTGTCACATTGAAGACCTTCAATGGCAGCATAACCGCAGGCGCAATCACCACCTCTGGAAATGGTGGAAATAGCACTGGCGGCCTGATCACGATTATTTCCGACACCAGCCTCACTGCAAATGCAGGCAACACTGCTGTAAGCACAGGAGCGATCAACGGTAAAGCTGTTGGAACTGGTGACAATAGCGCCAACGGCGTGTTCATAACTGTTAATGGCGGATCTGTGGCAGTAATAGGCGCAGTAGACGTAAGCGCAGCCGCCGGCAAAGGTGGAACGATTTCAGTAATTTCCCAGAATGGCGCAGGCGGTGTCACTTTGGGTGGAACCCTCACCACAAACGGCGCGGACACAATTACTGTCCAATCCGCCGGCGGAACGATTAATGGCAATTCCTTCGCCATCAATGGCGGTTCCGGAACGATCAAAGTAGACAACACCGCTGGCAGCATCACCTCCCTGGGTGCTATCACCGGATCTGGAACAATTCAAGTTGGCGATCTTGGTGGCAGTAGCGGCAGTATTGCTCTTGCAGGCAACATATCCAATGCTGGCGGCGCTGGTGATGTAAGCATCCTGACCAGCCTTGGTGTTATCACGAACGCAGCACCACGCACAGTGACTTCGGTCGGCAACCTCACCTTGACCGCCAGCAATGGCGCGATCGGCACAGCTGGTCAAGCCCTCACATTGAATGCTGGCGGCACTGGTAATATACTTGCCGTCACTTCGAATGGCGCCATCAACGTCGGCGCTCTAACGAACTCCGGTGGCACAATTAACGTCACCAACAATAACTCAGGCACAGCAACGAACACCGGCGTGATCAGCAGCAATCTTGCTGGTGGTAGCGGCGGAAATGTGACCGTCACCGGTGGAAATGCTATCACCGTAACAGGCAATATCAATGCCAGCGGCGGTGCTGGAGCCGGCGGGTTCGTCAAACTCGACGAAAGCGCTGTAATAAATGGAACTATTGCAGTGGTCGGTGGCTCAATCAATACAAGCGGTACCAGCACAGGCGGTGCAGTAACCTTGTTTGCAAATGCAGCAACATCGACTTCGTCCTCGCTAAGAGTCGATAACGGAATCAACGCCAATGGTGGCACTGGTACCTCCGGACAAGTTCAACTTGCAGTGCTGAACAATACAACTGCATTGACAATGAGCGGAGTGAATACAGCTGCTGCGCAGTCGATCGGTCCTGTGACGGATACAGGTACGGGCGCTTCCGGCACGATGACCGTGTCAAACCTTGCCGGTGATGTAAGCTTCGCCGGCGCAGGTAGCGCAATCAATTCGAATGCCGCCGTGACAGTGTCGGCCAAAGGAAGCATAAATGGCTCCGGAGCAGGTAACGGTGTGATTCAGACAAGCGATGCCGTGACTGGCGTGACCTTGAACGCCGGAGTCAACGTAGGCACAGGCAACCTCAATACTGCGACAGCGGTTGCAACCAACACTTCTGTGATCAATGTCGGCTCAGCTGCACCAGGACCGGGAACAGGCAGCGTCAACATAATCAACACCAACGGCAGCTCGCTTAGCATCAATACAATGAATGCGTCAGGCGCGATTGCTGTTCAGAGCGATAGCGGGTTGACCATCAACACCAGCATAACTTCAACCGGCAATAACAACATTGCCTTGAAGGCTTCCGCAGGTAGCATCACACAGTCAGCCGGAACTATAACCACGACAGGTGCGCTGACACTAGACGCTTCAGCCAACGCCGGAGTTGTCGGTACTCCAATTAAGACGAACGTCGGCAGTCTGGCTAATGTCTTGGGCGGTACCAATGAAGCGCTTGCGGGCAGCTATGTTGTTCAACAACAATCAGGCAGCCTGACTTTAAACTCAGCAGTTACTGCTCAGTCAATCAATTTGCAGCTGCTCGGTGCTAACAACACATTCACCATGGGTGCAACTGCTGGTCAGCTCAAGGCAACCGCCGGTGGTGTCACCATCACAAGCAATGGTGGCGGCATCAACAGCAGCGGTGGCAGCCTCAATGTTTCGGCAACTGGTGCTGCGACATTTGCCCTGAACACAGCTGCTAATCCAGGCAACATCGACATGTCTGGTAGCGCCGGCACCACGGTGAGTATTGTTGGTGGAAGCGTTGACCTCAAAGGTACGGGTAACGCCGGAGCCAACATCACGACTGTCGGCGGTGGCGCGAGCGCTGTCGTGGTCAAAGCAAGTGCTGGTAACATCACCAATGGCGGAACCATAACTACAGATAACGGCGCCGGTGCAGCAGGTACCATCAACCTGGATGCGACGGGCACCATGCAATTCAATGCCTTGAGTGCACAGGGCTCAGGAGTTGGAAATGCCGGCGGAGCCATCCTGATTGGTCAAGGTGGTACGACTCCAACTCAGATCAATATATATGGAACCATTAACTCGAGCAGTGCATTGAGCACAGCTGGCGCGGTGACCATCAGCGAATCGTCCGGCACAGCGTTGACAATAAACACCGTAGCCCCAGGCTCGGGCAATAACACGATCGGACCTATCACAGCAACAGGCACCGGTGGCGGAGTCGTAGGCGTTAGCAACAGCGGCGCCGGCGGAATCACTTTGAGCAGTGCAGCTGGTGTCAAAGCTAATGCAGTTAACGCTGCAGGCAATATCACACTGACAGCAGGCAGCGCTGGTGTCACGACAGCTAGCATTTTGGAAGCTGCGGCTACACAGAACCTGGCTGTCTTGCAAACTGGAGCAACTGTATTCCTGAATTCCAGCAAAGGTGGAAACATTGGTAGTGCTGCAAGCCCAATCCTCACAAACAACGCTACTGGTGTAACTATTAACACCGACGCGGTCGGCACTGGAAGTGCCTTTGTATCAAACGGTGGTGGATCAAATGTTGCGCTGACGCTTTCAAATATCAACAACACATTGCAATTCTTCAACACCGCCGGTGGAAATATAACATTGCCGGCAACAGTGTCGATGGCAAAGGCAAACGGTAGCGTGGACATTGAAGTGCAAGGCGCTGCAGGCAATATCGCCGGGGGTTCTGCGTTCACCACCAACAACGTGGCAGGCAATGGCGGTGCTGTCACATTGAAGACCTTCAATGGCAGTATAACCGCAGGCGCAATCACCACATCTGGCAATGGTGGAAATAGCACTGGCGGCCTGATCACGATTATTTCCGACACCAGCCTCACCGCAAATGCAGGCAACACTGCTGTAAGCACTGGTGCGATCAATGGTAAAGCTGTTGGAACTGGTGACAATAGCGCCAACGGCGTATTCATAACTGTTAATGGCGGATCTGTGGCGGCAATAGGCGCAGTAGACGTAAGCGCAGCCGGTGGCAAAGGTGGAACCATCTCAGTAATTTCCCAGAATGGCGCAGGCGGTGTCACTTTGGGTGGAACTCTCTCCACAAACGGTGCGGGCACAATAACTGTCCAATCCGCCGGTGGAACGATTAATGGCAATTCCTTCGCTATCACTGGCGGTTCCGGAACTATCAAAGTAGACAACACCGCAGGCGGCATCACGTCCCTGGGCGCTATTACCGGATCTGGAACAATTCAAGTTGGCGATCTTGGTGGAAGCAGCGGCAGTATCGCACTTGCCGGTAACATATCTAATGCTGGCGGCGCTGGTAATGTAAGCATCCTGACCAGCCTCGGTGCTATCACGAACGCTGCAGCACAGACGGTGACATCAGTGGGCAACCTGACGGTGACGGCAAGCAATGGCGCGATCGGTACAAGCGGTCAAGCCCTGAACTTGAAAGCAGGCGGCACTGGCAACACACTTGCCGTAACATCCAATGGCGCCATCAACGTCGGAACTCTGACAAACTCGGGCGGAACGATCAACGTTACGAACAATAATTCCGGCTCGGCAACGAACACCGGCGTAATCAGCAGCAATCTTGCTGGCGGCAGCGGCGGAAATGTGACCGTCACCGGCGGAAATGCTATCACCGTAACAGGCAACATCAATGCCAGCGGCGGTGCTGGAGCCGGCGGCTTCGTCAAACTCGACGAAAGCGCTGTAATAAATGGAACTATTGCAGTGGTCGGTGGCTCAATCAATACAAGCGGTACCAGCACAGGCGGTGCAGTAACCTTGCTTGCGAATGCAGCAACATCGACTTCGTCCTCGCTGAGAGTCGATAACGGAATCAACGCCAGTGGTGGCACTGGTACCTCCGGACAAGTTCAACTTGCAGTGCTAAACAATACAACTGCATTGACAATCAGCGCAGTAAATACAGCTGCTGCGCAGTCGATCGGTCCTGTAACGGATACAGGTACAGGCGCTTCCGGCACGATGACCGTGTCAAACCTTGCCGGCGATGTTAGCTTCTCCGGCGCAGGCAGCGCAATCAATTCGAATGCCGCCGTGACAGTGTCGGCCAAAGGAAGCATAAATGGTTCCGGAGCAGGTAACGGTGTGATCCAGACAAGCGATGCCGTTACTGGCCTTACCTTGAACGCGGGTGTCAACGTAGGTACAGGCAACCTCAATGCTGCTACAGCGGTTGCAACTAACACTTCTGTGATCAATGTCGGCTCAGGTTTACCTGGACCGGGAACAGGCAGCGTCAACATAATCAACACCAATGGCAGCTCTCTCAATGTCAACACGATGAACGCAGCTGGTACCATTGCTGTTCAGAGCGATAGCGGCTTGACCCTCAACACAAGCATAACTTCAACCGGCAATAACAACATTGCCTTGAAGGCTTCCGCTGGCAGCATCACGCAACCGGTAGGAACAATCACCACGACGGCTGCCCTCACTCTGGATGCGGCTACCAACGCTGGTGTTGCTGGAACTGCAATAAAGACTAATGTTGGAAGCCTGGCCAATATTCTTGGTGGTACCAACGAAGCACTTGCAGGTAGCTATGTCGTTCAACAGCAATCAGGCAACCTGACCTTGAACTCAGCAGTTACTGCCCAGTCAATCAATGTGCAATTGCTCGGTGCAAATAACAAATTCACAATGGGACCCACAGCTGGCCAGTTGAATGCAACCGCAGGCGGAGTAACGATAACTACAAATGGTGGCGGCATCAACTCTAGCGGCGGCAACCTGGATGTTGCAGCAACAGGAGCTGCCACATTTGCACTGAATACAGCAGGCAACCCGCTTGGTAATATCGACATGACCGGCATTGCTGGCAAAACTGTAAGCATAGTCGCCGGAAGTGTAGACTTGCAAGGAACCGGCAATAGTGGAGCAAACATCACCACCATTGGTGGCGGTGCCAATGCCGTAGTGGTAAAAGCAACAGCCGGAAACATTACAAACGGAGGAACGATAACCACCGACAACGGTACTGGTGCAGCCGGCTCCATCAACCTCGATGCCACGGGCAACATGCAATTCAACGCCTTGAGCGCTCAGGGCTCCGGAGCAGGAAATGCCGGTGGGGCCATCCTGATTGGACAAGGTGGTACTACTCCAACTCAGATCAATATATATGGAACGATTAACTCCAGCAGTGCAGCGAGCACCGCCGGGGCTGTCACCATTAGCGAGTCATCGGCAACGACCTTAACTGTCAATACCGTAGCGCCAGGGTCCGGTTCGAATGTAATTGGACCGATTACAGCCACAGGAACTGCCGGCGGTGCCGTCAGCGTGACTAATAGTGGAGCAGGCGGCATAACGCTAAGCAGCGCAGCAGGGGTGCAAGCGAATGCGGTGACAGCTGCCGGGACAATTTCATTCACTGCTGGAACAGCCGGCACGACGGGAAGCATCGTGGAGGCTGCCGCAACTAACAATTTGGCAGTGCTGCAAACATCTGGAGCTGTCAATCTGACAGCTAATAAAGGTGGAAGCATCGGAGCCGCGGGCAGCCCGGTTTTAACGAAAAATGCTACTGCAATTAGTCTGTCTACAAGTGGCGCTGGAAACGCAACTGTCAGTAACCTGGGCGGCTCTGCTGTAACACTCACGGCACCTTCCTTAGGTAATAATTTGACGTTCAGCAACGTAGCCGGTGGAAACGTCACAATTGGTGGCAATATCACCAGCACCAGCAGCGGCACCATCGATATAAGCATTGCCGGTGGAGTAGGAACGCTGAATGTAAACAACAAGACGCTTCGTTCTGATACGGGCACTGTCAAGCTCACGGCGGGTACTTCCGGTGCCAGCGATATAACAAACGCAGTCACGACAACTGCTAATTTGACTTTGAGCGCTGTAGCAGGTAGCGCCACCGTGACAAACAATGCAACTGCTGCAAGCGGGACTCTAAATTTGTCGGTACCCAACCTGCTTAACAATCTTACGGTGACGAACACCGTTGCAGGAGCAGCTGCCAGCGACATCAATCTTGTCACTCCGATCACCAGCACCAGCACCACTGGCACAATCAACTTGGCTGTGAATGGTGCAGGAACTGGGAACATCACCTCAACTGGCGGCGTGATTACGTCAACTGCCGGAGTTGGAACTTTCAGCACAGTATCCGGGAACATTGGTGCGCTGAATACCAATCTTCCGACCTTGAACAATATTGTTGCTGGTGGTACAGGCAATGTAACAATTACAAACGCTGGCAGCGTCACCCTGACCGGAGCCAATTCTTCTGGTGGCTTCTTCGCGTTGACTTCGAACAGCGGTACCATGACAGTGAATGCTGGTACTACTCTCAATGCGGTTGGAAACATCAACTTGCATCAGCTCAATGGCACCATCCAGCAAAATGGTACCGTTGCTAGCTCTGCTGGCGGAGTGTCGTTTGATAATGGCGCCGCTGGCACGAACAATCTCATCGTGAATTTTAGCGCAACTTCAAGTACACAAGCTAACGGTGGTAATCTGCAAATCTCGACTAGTACCACTGGGCAATTAGACGTAGGTCTTACAGGTGGTGCAGTGTTGTCATCCAGCGGAGCTACTAATATCAGCTCTGCCGGAGTGCTGAACATTAACGCAAAAGGCGGCACAACTACAGTGACTGCAACCGGCGGAACCACCATCACAGGCGGAGCTGGTGCAGCGGTTAACTTTAATGGCTTCGCCGCAGGCGATAAGCTTCAGCTAAATGGAGGGGCTGTCGCTGTCAACACCACCGGCAATACTTCTGTCAACAAATTCATGACAGTAGCTTCTGCCAATGACCAGACCTGGACCATCAATGGCGGCAGTACCTTGACAGTCGACGGCGTGATCGATGATCAAAAAGCCGGAGCCAATCTCACGATTCAGGCCAACAGTGGCGGTGCGGTCTTAGACCCGCTGACTCTAACCGGAACAAACGGCACCATCCAGACAAGTGCCAATAATGCTGGTAACGTTATAAATGTGAGTTCCAAGGGTGACCTCAATCTGGGTGGAACCCTAACATATCTTAGCGATGCAAACATTGCTGGAACCAACGGTGGCACTGTCAATTTCAGCGCAGGCAATGGCGTTAAAGCCGTAACGACTCCAGGCGCTTCGGTCACGCAAGCGTTCCCTGCTGTCAACTATGTTATGAACTTCCTGGGCAACACGCAGCAGATTGTCGGTAACACCAATACAGCCCCAACAGCTGTGAATTACACCGCTAACACGATGACGTTCCAACCAACTAATGCCGGTCCGTCGACGCAATTTGGTGCAACAAATGGCAACGGCAGCGGTTCCCCACTCGTGACTATCACGAGCTACGCTGGTAACAACCTGCTATTCCAGGGTACTTCTATCGACCAGACTGGTGGTCCCAACGCTCCCTTCACGCAGGTGAACATTCTGGCCACAAATGGAATCCTCAATATGAATGCAGGTAGTGGTTCTGCCGGAAATCGCATCGACTTCTATAACAACGCGACTGTAGGTCAGGGCAGCGCCGGTCATGACTTTAGAATAAATGCGGGTATTGTCGGGCAGTCACCAGTAACGGTTAACGTTGGTGCCGGCTCTAATGCGTTTTCACTGGTGCAAGATTACGTCAGATTCTTTACACCAGCGGCCTTAAATGCGCCGAACGGCTTCAACCAGGATCCTAATGGTTCCATCGTCTCAAACAATCCTATCAGTATTGCAACTGACCGCCTGATCGTAGGCGGATTGCTTTCCGGCAGTGTAGTGAACATAACAAATCCAGTCTTCACGGCAAACGCGACTAATGGCAGTAAGGTACTAAACAACGTTGGCGGCGTTCCCGGTGGTCTCAGCCTCAACACCGTCATTACCGGTCCTGGAATAGCGGCCGGTACGACAATCACAGGTATCGCAGGCAACTCTATAACTTTGAGTAAGGCTTTCACCGGCGCAACCGGTGCACAGGCTTTCGGTAGCCAACTGTCCATCGTGACACCGAACAATGCCACCGGCACTATCCAGTCTACCGGCGGCGGCATAACACTGAACAGCGGTGGTGGTATCACTGCGGTGGCCTCGACCGCAGGCACTCCAACCACCCTGGTCCTGGACTCCGCTACCGGTACCGTCACGTGGAATGGCACCAGCACCCAGGCCAACTTCGCGGGCACTCTTAAGCTGAACAATGCTTCCACCGTCGCACAAATGACTGGTGTTCCTGATGCAGCAATCTTCGTGCCGGGCTCAACCGTCACAGGGTTCACTGCGGTTGCCGGGGCGCTCCCCGCGGGAGTGACGGCCACGATCGTCTCCGTGGTCGGAAACACTATCAACTTGAATTTGTCAACCACAGCCGGAGCGACCACTTCCGTTGCAAACCAATCGCTGACAAGTACGGTTACGGCAGGCTCGATCAATCCAATCTCAACGATACCAACTAACACCGTTGTGAAAGTAGTGAATACTAATACGCCGGGAGCAACCTCTACCTTTACCTATGGCAGCACAACCGACGGAATCTTCCAAAACCTCGGTACCCTTCAAGTATCTGGTCCTGGCGCTAATTCGACAGTATTTAATTTCACCCAGCAGTCTCTTAACGGTGCTGCTGCTGGTCCCGCAACATTCACCAATAGCGGCTCGATGACGGCTGCCGGAAGTGTGCTTGTCAATTTTGGCAATGCCGGCGCTCCGAATGGATTCGGTGGCATTTTCAACAACACCGGCAGCATTGTTGCTAACATGTATAACTTCTCGGGCAAGACAAACAACACCACGACTATTCAGGTTGGCAGCACCGCCGGATTTGTAGTTGGAGCCGCGATAACCGGGCCTACCATTCCGGCTGGAACAATTATTACAGGAATAGGTGTGGGTACAATATCTATCAGTCAAGCGGCCACCGGTACGGGCAAATCAGTACAGCTGACCACCAACAGCGGTGCCAACTCAATAACCGTCAACGCCTTCCACGGTAATCTTCAAGTCAATGGTTCTGGAGGCGTTGCTTCTACAACCCAGGTATTCGGTAATCTTGCAAACACGATTAACTATAATGCCACAGATGCAGCTGGCGGTGTAATCACCGTTAGCGGCAACAGTACAGTTGACGCAGGTGCAAACGGCACCGTCAACTTCAACGGTGTGAACGCTATCAACTTCACCAATGGTGCCAATGTAGCGAGTGGAACGCTTCCTGGTGGACCATTCCAGACAAGCAATTACAACTTCCAGGGGGCTTCGCTGAGCACCGCGGGCAACAATACTATCGAGACCGCCGGACTGCTCAATCTAAAAGCAGATACCTTAAATTTGGGTGCCAACACCTTAATGCAATCAAATACAGCTGCAGGAAATGGTATCACTGTTCAGCCTAATGGTGGTGGTGCGCTGACCGTCAATCTGAATGGTACGAACGCTCAAATGAATACCAGCGGCTCGAACATTCTCATAGCTAATACTAATGCGGGACAAAATCTAAAGGTCAACGCTGCTGCTGCTGGAAATAATCTGACTACAAATACAAATGGTGGAACGCTTGTTCTCTCTGTAAATGCAGCTAATCTGGACAACAACACTAGCATCTCAACGGACAAGGCACTTGTTCTTCAAGGTAGTAATGCACCGCTTGTCGCTCAAACTCCGGCTACCGCGACTGCAATTACCTTCACAAACACTGGCAGCTTCAGCGCTGGTTCCGGCAATACTGTCACCATGCTGGGCAGCACTGTACAAATAAACGATGGTAATACTGAATCAATAACTGGCGGATCTAATCTGGCAGTTAAAGCCAACACCTTGAACCTCGGTTTGTTCGCTGGTGGTGGCAAGGTATTAGACGTATCTGGTAATTCCGCAACCTTCAATACAAATTCGGCAGTTGCTTCGCCGCTGAATATAAATGTAGGCACGGGTGGAGCAAATGGCTCGACTACGATTCAACTCGGCAACAATGCCGGTGCTGGCTTCCAGTTCTTGAACAGCAGCCCGGCAGGTTCATCCGTTGATTTCGAAGCCACGAACGGTGGTGGTACTACACTGAATCTCCTCGGTGGTTCCATCGTCCAAACCACCGGCGCCAATACACACACTGTTTCCGTTGGAAACGCAAACGCCAACAGATTGGACTTAGTTGCTGACAGCAGCATGAACTTCCAGCTTGATGGTGGCGGTACGTTCAACAACGGCACCGGTGGTGGCAATGGCACCGTCAACAGCACCGGAGGTGCAGTGACTGTTCAGTCACAAGTGGGCGCCGGCAATCTCACGTTCAACAACACAGGACTTGTTCAAAGTTCCACAACAATGTCCCTTCTTGCCAATGGCGCTCTGACTAGCACGGTGAACAATGCGAACCTCACCAGCGGCAGTGACATGTTGCTTCAAGGTGCTAGCGTTAACTTCCAGTCCAATGGAACGATTCAGAGTGGTGGCACGTTTACCGCGAAATCAACAGCCGGCAGCTTGAACTTTGGTAATACGCTGGCTACCAGTGTTACCAAGAGTACTGGCGACATGACCATACAATCAGCTGGTGGCGATCTTACGTTGAACAATGCTGGAACGATTCAGAGCGCCGGGGCGAATTTGAATGTTAGTTCGAGCAACAACCTGATTATAAACGGCGCAGCTGCACCTGGAGTTATCCAAAATGACGCAGCCGGTACGAAAAACGTGCTTACTGAATCATTCACTACGGGTGTCAACGGCACTTTGACCTTCAATCGCAATCAAACCTTAGGCAATGCCGTAAACCAGCTACCCTTTGGAAGCAGTGTCGTCATTAATACGAAGGGGGGTCAGATCAACCTTCAAAATAATGCAGTAGTTGCAATCAACGAGAACTCTTTCCTTCCGTTGCAAATCACCAACGATCGCATCTTCATCGATGGAACAGGTGGCGGAACCTCCGGCACCATCACGACCGCTGCGCATCCTCTGTCCGTGAACTTTGGGACCTTGTCACAGTTTGATGTGAATAGCAATGTTGCAGGCGCGGCAAAATTCAACGTGTTTACTGGTGGACAAGCCTTGTCCATAAACGGTGCCGGTACAACCGGGGTCAGTTTCGCTATTCGCAACACCGGCGGTGGAACTACAACCCTTGTGACCGATGCCAATACTACCGTCACGTCAGCCACGGTCAGTATCGCGGCTGGTGGCGGTCAGTTTGATGTCGGCGGAGGCAGCAAGACCTTGCGCATGATACCAGATGCTAACGTCGCGAATATCTACCTCGGCGGTGCAGGTGGAGCCGGCTATTCGATGACACAAGGTGATTTCTCCAAGATCAGGACTAGTGTTCTGACTATCGGCTCAACCCTCGGTTCTCCAGTTGCAGCACCAATCGTTCTCGATAATATCGTGGCCAATTGCGGAGGCTGCGGTGGATTCAGCAATTACACTCTCAACATCAATGCAGGCAGTGCAGTAGATAAGGGTGGCATCCCCGCGATCTCGATGGGAGGTGGCGCGGGTGCTAGAGTCACCGGCACCGACCTATCACTAATGGCGGTCAATGGCTCAATAGGGACTGCGGCCAAGCCTATCGCCGTTGATGTTTCCACTCTGCGATTCAAAGCTGGTGGCGATGTGTACATCAACAATTCCGGTGCCACCAATGCCGGTGGCATGACCATCGATAACATGCCTGCAGTATTCGGTGCTGGTTCATCTACTGTTGCCAGCAACCTTGGAATTACATCTGCAGTTTCCCTCTACCAGGCCTCCACTACGAATATTGCATTTACTGGAACCACACCAACTGCAATATTCAATATCGCTAACGGAGATCTCGGTAAGATAAGCGGCACCGCGCAGCCGATCGTTATGACAGACAAAAATGCGACTTCGCCTCTAGTGTTGGTAATTAACCAGACCACAGGCAAAGCAATAACTGGTGATGTTAACCTCGAATCTGACATGGGCTTTACACTTCCAAATACTTTTGGCGGTCAGGCGAATACAGCTCAAGCTGGCGGCAACATGATCCTGCACGCCGGTACTCTGGCTGGTCAGCAATCCATAACCAACAACAGCAATTTGATCCAGGCGACCAACGTGACATTTGATGATCTGAATCTCGGTGGCACTGCCATTACTCCTGGTGCTGGATTAAATATCACCAACAACCAGGGAATCAATGCGACTAACAAGCTGGCTATAAGCAGCCTCGGACAGATCACAATCGTAAACGCCGGTAATATGTCTGCAACGAACTCTGTTGCTGTAAACAGCTCGGCTAACTTGACGATGAGTGGTGCCGGCAATGTCGACGGTAGTGGCACCTTGGTGTTCAACAGCCTGGGCACTACCACCATCACGCAAGGAAGCATCGCGAAGTCTGGCGGCATCGTGGGTGGTAGCAGCACGGGCAACATGAGCATTACCACCACCGGTGCTGCGCAGGGGCTGATCAACATCGGCTCCAAAGGCGTCCAGCTGGCTAGTGGTGGCACCATGACACTAGACTTCGCCGGTAAGGGAATCGGCACGACATACACGATTAACCTAGACAACACGCTCAAATCGAGTGGTGATATGTCAATCAAAGTAGATAATGGCGATATGAGCATCCCGTTCGTCTCTACCAACACCAAGATCAATGCTGGTGCCGGCAATGGTGTGACTCTGTCTGCGCCCACTGGCTCCGTTACTGGAGACGTCCAGAGCATCACAGGCAAGCTCAACGGACTCGCTGGCGGTGCCGCTATCTACACCGGTGACCCGACATTGGCAACCGATGGCTCTAACATGTACATTTTGAACGCCAGCGGACAAACCGTACTTTCCAATTTCTGGAATTTAAGCCACTCTGACTTTAAGTTCACCAGCCGTAACTCAGACTTGAATGTTGGCGGTACTACTAGCGGTGGTGCACAAGGTTCGGTAGTCTCCAGTAATGGTAATGTAACGCTACAGGCTCTTGATCCTACTCAAGGTGCCGCCTTCGCCGCCACACAGACGAGCGGTGGCTCCATCACCGTTCCAGTTTTGAATCTCAATGTGCTGGATAATACCAAGTTGCAATCGGCCTTCAACATGACCATAGTTGCAACTGGCAATATCAGGATCGGTAATGTAATTAGCGCAGGCAGTGATAACAATTCAGTGAACACAGCAGCTGCTTCCAGTGGGGTGACCATCCAGGCAGGCGGGTTTGATCCAAGCTTTACCTATACCACGGCTGGACCACAGATTGGGGGCGCACCGCTTCCGCCAAATCTCGATCCTACCTGTGCCGGCTGCGGAACCAATGCGAACTTCCTGGTAACAACCGGTCTGTGTCCAAGTTGCGTCCCGATGAATGGCTCGGCCTCAACCATTCAATCTCCATTCAAGACCATCGGTGGAATCCTCATCGACAACAGGAATCCATATAGCCCCGGTCAGTTGCTACCTGCAACTTCCAAGATTGGAACAGCTGCCGGTGGCGCTCCAAGTGGAGCTTGGGAGCCTGCAAATATAGGCGGCAACGGCAATACCAACCGCGAAATTCTGATTGGAGACAACGTCAACATGGTCTCGATCGGCGGTTCGTCTGACCTGAAAAACAGGAATGACACAGGCACTCCAAACAATCCGTACGCCCAGACGGCCTGGAATAATGGCACTATAGTCGGTGGCACAATCATTAAGTCTGCTAACTCATTCTTGACTGGTGAAGGCTTAACGATGGGTTCCTACGGCGGCGACTTGATTATAGATGCTGCCAATAACGTCCACATCAAGACTCCCTCTTCGCCAAGCAATCCACAGAACACACTGTTCTCTGTCGGTGCAATTGTGCCCGAGGCTATTCAGAACATCATGCAGCTCAGCAACGGTTTGACCATGACCGCCAATTTTGCAGGACTTCCTCCGGCAAACTTGAACTTTGCTGGCGGTACACCGTTCACTACAAATATTGTTGCTGGCTCTGCTACTTCCACGACTAACTTTGCAGGTGGACAGAGTGTTTCAACACAGGTGTCCGGCAACGTCACAACCGGAGTGGCCAGCACAAATACAGTTATAGATGGATTCGGCAACCAGGTTACAGTAGCAACTTTCACCGGTGGTGGCACCATAACTACTAAAGTCTCGGCAGGATTGGTGGGCTCGGTCGCCGCGGCTCCAGTTACAACATTCAATGTGGCTTCCAACACAGCGCTGACTACGTTGAGCTTCACCAACGGTTCCAGCTTAACAACGAACAACCTTGGCGGTGCTTATTCTGGGCTTATAGGAGCCGGCAGTACAGTCCGTTCGGCGCTTGCTCCGGGCAGCCCCGTAAGCATTCCGTTGATAACTACATTCACGAATAAGCCACCTGTCGATAACTCGAATCTTGCTCCTGGCAAGCTGCCCTTGTATATGGCCTCTGGTGGTGCTGCGGGTATCTATGCTGGCGTACCAATGGGCGTCTATGCGTCTGTGAACTCCACCGACCCAGCGCTTGGTGGACCGCCCTATCCGGTTCCAGCACCTCAACCCGGTGTCAACCTCTACATGCCGCAGCTCGAACTTGCTTATGGTGTACAACAGCGAAACGCGGTAGCAATTTTGTCAGTGGTTGGATTGACTGGCACCTACAACCCATCAGGGTTGGCACATGGCGCGCTAGGCGTGGTCATGGTTGAGCAGGGTGCTGCAGGTCAGACACAAGCAGGCAAGATAGTGAACACCAATTTCACTTTCAGTTCAAATGGCGGTCTTGTCGTAATCGACCCGCCGGCACCGGCAGGGCCAAGCATTGATCTTGGTGGCGCAACCGTTCAGACGGTAGCTCCATTGATTGATCCTAGACCTAACGTTGTGGTTAACACCGGTGGTGGAACCGTCGTAAACGGAGTTGTCGTCGTTCAGAGCCAGTCTGCATTTTCACTCAGCAACATACTGAGCACTGGTATCGTCGCAACCGACTCTACCAGAACCGTGACCATATCGCTGAGCCAACAAGCACAAAGCATGTTGGACAACAGCAGACTCAAGAAGGAATCTGAGCAGAACACCAACGCATACTATATAGCTGGTGGAGCCTGCCAACCGTTCTTCCTTGAAGATGACAGCGATACTATGATGGTCGGTGAAAAGGGAACCGCGTTCAAAGAGAACAACCGCACAGTCACTCTGCAACAAGGTAAGATTGTGGCGATGGTTGGTAAGCAGCCAATCAAGGTTAACACCGGATTCGGTGATGTCACCGTTGCCGGCAACAGCGCCGCCATCATCCAGCAAACGGCTGAAGGTGTCACCCGCGTAGCCAACCTCTCCGGTAAGGCGACCACAGTCACCATCAACAAGAACGGCAAGATCGAAACTCAGGTTGTTCAAGCCGGTGAAGAAATCTGTCTGGCAGATCAATCACTATCTGAGGAAGAATTGATTCCAGTTGACGGTGTGGATCGTGAACCAATCATCGGTTCTATCACCGTACCTGGTGTGAAGATGGCTAAGAACAAGTTCGACCAGAAGATGATGGTTGAGAAAGAGAAGTTGCTGGTATGTAACGCCGGAAGCTTCTATCAAGCGAAGAGCAAGATCAACAACCTCAAAGATAAGGTCAACAAAGAAGCTAAGCCTCTCAGGCCTTCCAGCGACAAGCCGCTCATGAAGAGTATGACTGTGCCAAGCAATAGTGTTCAGAGCAACGGACTGCCAATTGCAGCGAACGTCAGCTACACTGAGCAAGCAAGCAGCGACAGCAAGCAGATCAAAGAAACCAGCGATCTTACACTGCCTGTTCTGACTGAAGAGTCGCTCATGAAGCCGATTTCCTTCAAGGAAACCTCTGGTGCTTCCAAGCATCTGCACAACGTTCAAACACACACTGCAATGGTGAAGCATGACGGTAAAGCAGTTATTGGATTCGAACACCCGACCATCATGCAACTGCAAGAAGGCGAAATCATGGTTGCTGCCGACAAGGTCACCATGGTGAAGACACCTCACTCGATGATCACAGTAAATCCGAATACGATCGCTTTGATCACCGTAGAGAACAAAGTAACCAAGGTTCGCAACCTCTGGGAACTCGGACATGGTGAAATTCGCCAGAGTGTCGCCGGCAAATATGTTGATATCGCCGCTGGTGAAGAGTCCATCCTCGGATGGGATCAAATTGGTGTCAACAAAGCGCTCGCTAAAGACCAACTCGGTCGCCGCAAAGTACGTGGTATCGATGTGCCTGGTGGCATGTTCATGCAACGCGCTGAGATTCCTCTGACCGCATTGCTGCAAGAAGAGAATTCATCCTGCTTGTCTGACCTGGTTACGAGCGTGAACCCGGTTGATAAGCCAATTGCTAACAAGCTGGTTAAGATGGCTGCTGTTATTCAGCAAGTCACTTCTAAGCACGGCCAATATCTCAACTATGCCGCACAGCCTGGTGCCGCTGGTACAAGCCGCAAGTAATTAGCTCGGCGGTTCTTATATAAATGCAGAGGGGCGATGTTTCGGCATCGCCCTTCGCAATTCTAGGAACACAGCGTTATGCGTCCCTTGACCCAAGCTAAGGCGCTCTTGCTAGCGCGCTTTCTGCGATTGTTTGAGTTCCTGGAATCTAAAGAGCCCAAAGCCTAAGGCCTGGTAGTCCTTAACAAGTTCAGGTCTTGCGTGAATCTTGTAATGTTCAAGCAAATATTTTTGCAGCAGCAAATTTTGCTCATCTCTTGAAGCTATTAACACATCTGGTCTGCAAAGCGTGCCGGAGAAGTTATCGAGGCTCAGACCAAGCTTCTTAAACATTTGACCAGCAATATGATCATTTGCACGAAGTCCAAATGGAATCACTCTTATGTTTCCGAAGTATTTATGCACATCATCGAAAGGCAATATTGCATCATAAGGATAGAACTCCCTCCAGGTAAAAAGAATACTTGGAGCAGACGACTGTATCTCCTTGCTTGCTATCCGAAGCAAAGAATTTTTCGTGCAAATGCGTTTATTCGTGGATTTCCAATATTTGAAGGACTGAATTGAGACCAATGTTAGGGTCGCCAATGAGAGCACTGTAAGAAGACGCTTGTTCAAAGCGGAATCTATTGCCCTGTCTCGCCAGTAAATTATTGGGGCGAGCACAACTGAGCCCCACAAAGGACAGTACACCCATGCTGGCAGTTTCTTGTCGTAAAGCAGCCATGCCGAAAGCATGAACACAGCAGCAGCTAGCGAAAATGTTTTCTTTCGCGAAAATCCCTTGCTGCCTGCAAAAATAAACAAGAGCAACAAGACCTCCAGGCTCGGCACAACTATAGGATCCGAAAATACCACTTTTAGCAGTGCAAGCATTTCCGCCTTTGATTTCTTGTGTGTGTTTTCAAAAAATTGGGATGCAATCTGCAGGCGTTCGTTTGAAAAAGTTCTGCTGTCCAGACAAAACAGGTTCTGAATCAAGAGAAGGTCATTTTGCGACCAGCCATTTGCTTTGTTTAGCTCTTTTATTTGCTCCCCAGTGGCATAAAAGCCATAGCCGTAATCGGCGAAGTTTCTGATCAGATCTCTTTTCAAAACTTCTTCGGAATCAGGCGACTGGCGATAGTACTCATCACTGAGCGCCTTACTGCCAAAAGCTAACAAGCAAGATATAGATAAAAGTAAAACTGGAGAAAGCAGATTCTTGCAGTTTGAGATCACTTGCTTGTCCATACTTCTTAAGCCGAGAACGAGCGCGCCAACAACTAAAACCATGAAGAAGCATTCCAAACGCACCAAGGAGCAAATCCATAGAAGTAACAAGGCCAGCACCTTTGTGGTGATGCATCTGTTCTCTTTAACCTGCAATTGCTGCTCCCAGGAAGAAAGTAGTAAGGTAAAACCACCTAAGCCAGCGAGGTAAGATGCTACAGTGAATTGCATGGACACCAGTGCATTTAGTCCGAAAACCGCATAGAAAAAGCCTAAACCAATAATTGCCCATCTATCTATACGTCTCTTCAAAACGCCAAAGCTGACGGCGAGCAAGCCGAGCAAAGAAACGGAGAGCAGGTAAAATCCATACCAGGGAATGGAGGGAAGTTCTCCATAAAGGAATGATAGGACGATTCCTATAAGAGCATTGGAAAACATAAGTTTGGGCTCTGGATTGAGTGTCCAGCCACAGCCTGAAACAAGTAAACTCAGCCCGACATCGTCGTTAGTCCTGTAGGCAGGAGTGAATGCAGTGAAAGCAATTGCAAGCAGTGATGCCACAAGTACTACGGATAAGACGAGGGCTTTCTTGTTTGAAACGTTTCCATTTGCACAAGGATCGGATCCGTTAAAGCTCGCAGTTTCTATTTTTTGTTCGATAGTGTTTGCCATGACTAATCCAATTTATCGTCAGGGTTTGCGGCTTCCAGCTTATCTTTCTTCTTGTTTTCATTATTCAAGAGTTTCGCTCTTACACTTGTCTCACCCGATCGACAAACCTTTTGTAACCATTTTTCGTTGGTTTCCCAAACCTTTGGTGCCGAACCCGTGAGCTTTATTAAGTGCGTGCGAGCTCTATCTTGTCGTTCGTCGGAGTACCATTTTCCGCTTAATCCGGGAATACCTATTCCGTGAAAATTTTCGCCTTTCTCTTCACCAAACTGATTCCGCAATACAATCAACCATTCACGTACGCAACGATTAAAAAGTTCCGGATCTTCTGTAGATTGATTGCCGAGCTTGCGTTCAAGTGCGTTGGCGTAGATCAGGTGTGCTTCGAGATCTTCGTTGTCCAGCTCAAGGGATTTTTTGATGATAGCTATTGCGCGATCCGGCTTGTTCGATTTTAGTGCTCGTTCTGCTTCCACCGTTAGTTGGAATGGCGTCGAATCCTCGCTTATCGAAACATTGTCATTGCTTACTACGCCTGCGGGCAATGCTTTGCTTCTTCCATCGTCAAGCCAGTCAGGACCATCTTGTGCTGTTGCTTTAGTAGCATAGGAAAGACCAAGAGTTGAAATTAGCAAGGCCGAACTTAAGGCTGCCTTTCCTGTGCTAATTGCTTTGTTTTTTGCTGGATTTTGAAAAGTTCTATGCATCTCTGTTCTCATTGCCTCAACTGCTAAAACGCGATTTTAGTTTTAGGAATGGTTGTTCTATACAAAAATATGAAAAGGCCGCCAGTCCGAATATATATCCATATTGATACAACTCGGCAGTAACGGGGTGCCGGCAAAAGTAATTCCAAAAAAAGGCACAATATAGTAAATGGACGAGCGGGTGCCAGAGATAAAGACTATAGGAAAGTCTTCCTATAAACACAGGAATTGCTGTGCCTAGTAGTCGCGCCAGAGGACCCTTCTCTCCAGACAAAATTGATGCAAGGAACAGAGTAATTACGGTAGTAGTCAACGGCATTTTGACAGCCCAGAAAACGAGCTGCTCATTCATTGTGCCGTAGCTTGGGTGTCCAATCCACCTGAATGTTTGTAGCATGGCCACAGCAAGAGCACATTGCATGATTGGCTGACCAAGAGTCTTTTTGGCCAGCTCAACAACGGGTTGAAGTGTAAGCAAAATTGCCAGAAACACCCCTGCTAGCAGCGCATCTATCTTTGTATCAAAACCGTTGACCAGCCTGTACCACTGCGCACCATGTGCAACCAGATAGAGCCGCCATAAATAGACTAGTGCTATAGCGCCGCCAACGACAGGAAGCGCGTATTTTTTTGCTACTTTAAGGCATGCCGGCCATACCAGGTAGAACTGCTCTTCAAGCCCGAGCGACCACAAATGCGTCAGAAAGGGCTTCATGGGAATCAAATTCCATCCATACGCTATATCAAGGTTAGTCAGGTAGAATGCCGCACAAACAAAAGGCCTGATGTGATGATCTCCACCCCAGATATACCATGCACTAACTGCACAGAGGTAAACATAATAGACTGGGCAAATTCGGAGCCAGCGTCTTGCATAGAAATTGCCAAGGCTGAACTTTGCAGCTAAAGCGTCGCCGTGTTTTTTTGATTCCTTTAGCAGAATTGAGCTGATCAAGAAACCGCTTATTACAAAGAAAACATCAACTCCGATCCAACCGTTGAAGTCCCGTCCAATTTGAGATGTTACTGGTCCGATTTCGTGGCTGGCAATTACAAGCAAAATAGAAAGAGCGCGAAGTCCATCAAGCGCCGGAATATAGCCGAGACTGTATTGGGACGGCATCTTTGAACGCAAATCTTCTTTGATTGTAGCGCTTGTTTTTTCTGCAATTGTGGACATTTGCGTTTCTTTTTCTTGAGCTTGACAATAATCGCACGAAGAAGCCCTGCTTTTATTTCAAGCGTTTTATCTTCGAAAAACAAAGCCCTTTATGCTTATTAGAATCACAAGAAGGATGGCACTGGAGCTGCCTTTTCCTGGTCAAGCCAAGCGCAATCGAGAATGTTAAGCGCCGCTAACTCTCATTTATATCTTTTTACTCGCCTTGCTCCGGAAAGCGCAGGACAAGCTTCCATTAATGAATTAAAACTCAGCACTTAAAGTTGAGCTGGTTCCACCTGAGCCTGGCAATTGGCTGTTGACCCCATGTATAGTTCGTACCATTCTTGAAATACCACGAGTGCAAATACTTTATTGACGTGCGTATAGTCGCATTTATCCAGATAAAGCTTGTTGACCAGATTGGTGACAGCATCGGCATCAAAGAGCTGATGTTTTGCCAGGCGTTCTTTGCTCAATACATCTCGCACGTACGGTTCTAATTCGCCCGATAACCACTCGGTAATGGGCATCAAAAATCCTTCTTTCTTACGATTAACCATTTGCTCAGGAAAATACTTCAGCGCTGCTTTCTTGAGCAGATATTTGGTTTGCCCGTTCTTTATTTTGAGATTGCCGGGAAGTTGCGCAACGAATTCCACAAGTTTGGTATCTAAGAAAGCACTTCGAACTTCGAGCGAATGCGCCATGGATAGCCTGTCGACAAAGGCCAGAACCTGGTCTGCAAAAATTGTTTTGTATTCTGCTTCCAATACTCGGTTTAACGGATCTTTTGCGGTCAGATTCGCAAAATCGCTTTCAAGCCTTCTTTCGGCGCTGTATTTTCCTATCTGCCCTGATATTCCCCTATCGTATAACTGTAACTTTTCATCTTCTCGATAAACGAGAAGTTTTGAGCGCCATTTCCAATCTTCCTCTTCATGCAACTGTTTGAGCCGTTCTGTCTCTTCTTCAAACGGTGAGATAAGTTGAGCCTCTCCGCTCTGTGCATAAGTGGTGTAGTTAGCTAAAGGTTGCGCGAGCCTGTGTGAGAGATAACTGCCGAACAATTCATCAGCACCGTCGCCGGACACTGCAACTTTCACATGCTTGGCTATTAGCGAGGATAAGAAATAGGTTGAAACTGTACCGGCAAACGGCTCGTCAAAACAGCTGATAATTCTTCTGAGTTGATCGGGAAAGCGCTTGTACTGGACGACTTCTTCATGGTGTTCGGTTCTATATTTATCAGCGGTCCAGCGGGCCCATTTTTTGTCTTCTTCCTTGCCGGACGTTGTTGATCCATCTTCATAGGTAAGAGTAAAAGTTTTGACAGGATCAGGACAGATCTCCGCAGCTAAGGCTGTTGAGAGACTGGAGTCAATACCGCCACTGAGGAAAAATCCAACGGGCACATCAGACATCAGTCTTTTTTTGACGCCCTCTCTCAGCCTGGAAAGCATCTCTTCACATAGTTCGTCTTCGCTTGCATCATCATATTTGCCAGGTGAAAAATCTAAGTCCCAATATCGTTTTAGCGTTATGGCACCACTATCAAAAAGCAAGATGTGCGCTGGAGGCAGCACTTGTATGCCTTCAAAAATAGTCAGTGGTGCAGGCACATGTTTGAAACTCAAGTAATAGCTCAACGCTTCAAGGTTGATTCTTCGTTGAAACCCTGGTAAGCGAAGAAAGCATTTTATCTCTGAAGCGAAATAAAGAATGCCGTTCTGATGAAAATAATAAAGGGGCTTTTTTCCCATCCTGTCTCTAGCCAAAAGTCCTTTGCGTCGATTTTCGTCCCAGATGCAGATAGCAAACATGCCATCTATATGCTGTACAAAATCGTTTCCAAATTCTTCGTAAAGGTGTGGAATGATTTCAGTATCACAGGAGGTGCGCAATTTATGGCCTTTCTCGAGCAGAAAAGCTCTTGCTTCGGGGAAATTGTATAGCTCCCCGTTTTGGGCTGCCCAGATATCACCGCCTTGATTTGACAGCGGCTGTCTACCGTCAGCTAACCCAACTATACTAAGGCGTCTGGCTCCAAAGGCATAGTCTTTTCCTGACACAGCATAACCGTCATCTGGTCCTCTATGAATCATGCAGTCAAGCATGCTTCTTGTTGTGTCTATGTCATTTGTTCCAAAGATTCCTGCGATTCCACACATACTAATTACCTAAAGGTACATAGCTACCTGGTCTTCCGCCTTCATGAGCAGGAGAAGTCTTATGCACAGCCTTAACAGAGACAGAGTCATCTAAAATCGTCTCTTTTAAATCATCTTGGAGCAAGTCTAATTCATAGACAGCTACTGGAATGAATTCGAAAGACAGCTCTCCTTTCTTTATGCTCATATATTCAAATTCGAGCACGCAATCATCAGGACAGGAAAGTGTTTTTGCATATCTAAACAAGCGCTCTTTGAACAGAGCTTGATTGCTTGCATAGTACTTTAGTGTCGTAAAAAGCGATGTTACTGTAATTGATTCGGCAACATGGTTGAATCTAAACCCGCCTTGCCATCCATAGTTGGAGATCAGCTTACGCGCACCTGTTTCCCTGTTTCTCTGATAGACCAGAATAAAGAAATTGGTGTGGTCCACTGAAAAAACTCGCCAAATAATAAGCCCAAACCAGTTCGTATATTTTTCCAGTGCCAGTTGCAGCGGAGCAATGAGAGGCTTTTTGCCGTAAAAGTTATAGAAGAGTCCTGCGTGCGCCAGGGGCAATAAGATTAGATAGGCCCAGAGCAGTCCGTTGAATAGCGCGCTGGCAGCTTCCGCATTTGGCATCATCGCAGTGCTAGCGGCTTGATTTGCCGGCAGTAACTTATTGAGCCACTGATTCGCTATCGACGCCGGGTGGAAAAACAGAAAACAACACAAGATAACTTTTTCGCAAAGCAGGCCAAGTCTGATTTGTGTTCTGATGAATATGAAGCTGAGCAAAATAAGCATCGCACCGATGAATCTCGTTTGCGGGATAATCATCAAGACAGCTGCCACCACTTCGGTTGACCATGCTAGCTGATCTAGAAGTTTGAATACAAAATTGCCGGGAGCAACATTTTTGTATAATTTCCACCAATATCCCCATTCCGGATTCGCCATTCCATATTCCATGCCTTCATTTTTCGCATATCCGGCGGTAAACTTATAGAATCCGGCAGAAAACATGATGAAGGCGAAGTCTATCTGCGCCACGAGTAAAGCTAGAGTTCTTGAAGCAGGCGATATTGCGCTGCCTAGTTCAAGAAGGAACACAGCCATTCCCAGCCAATAGCTCATAAAGCCAGGCGCACCCAACCCTCGAACTATTCCACGCCAGCGCATTTGAACGAAAAAATAGTGGCAGAGCAGCAGGTTTGTAAGTGCTGCAGCCATGGGAAAAAATCCGCTGACTAAACCAATACAAGAGGCTGACCATACGATAGCAATAATCGAAGTGCCGATAGGGTTTTGGATCGGCGTTGTGAAATTGGAATCTTCAGCATAGCCACCAAATTTTTCGGTCAAAAAGAAGCGTTTCCATTGCGGCAGGTTCCAGAGGAGAAAGCCCAGCATCAATACTCCATAAGAAATTCGTATGAAAGCCTGGCATTCAAGACTGAGCTCAGGTGCTAAAAAACTGCCGCCTGAAAACAGTAAATTCCAATTAAAAGCAGCCCCTTCCATACACCGCTCCTACCTATTTAATTGCTTTGGCTGCTTCCGGGGTATATACGTCAACTTCTGCGCCAAGATCTTCAGATAGTACTTGCCTGACGTGATCTTCTGTGTTTCGTAGAACCTTCAGCCACCCATGTTCCCAGTCTCGCACTCCAGCTAACCAGGCTGAGCAGCCGCGGCATGGTGAGCACTCCGTACCACGCCCCTCGAGATGCATTTTGCGATACCAGTTGAATACCTCACCTTTCCAGATATCTCTCATCGATACATCATTTGCATTCGGGAAAAGATGGGCTGTTTGGAAGCCGATGTCTTGCCCGCAAAGCGCAATTCTTCCCAACGTATCTACATTCAGTCTTTCAAAAGGCCATACGCATGGCTCTTTCTTTTCGCTTGGGAGGTCTTTATACAAATGTTTGTCGAGCGCATTAACCAGATTGATGTTGGTATTGTCGTCCCAGGAGAGAAACTTGCGCGTGATGACTTCATCTACGCCAACTTCATTAAGCCAGAACTTTATGGCTTCATCCAGTTTGCCTTCTATTGCTTCCTGGCGGATGATCGAAACCACAACTCTGGTCGGCTTGGATAGCTTCTTTCTAAGCTCCAGGGCCGCTTTGATGTTTCCCAGGTGCTTGTCCCACCACTGCTGTGGGTCATTGACCACGCCACCTTTTGGCGGACGCAGCTTGGCATATGTTATCGGGTCCGATGCGTCCATGGAAAACTCAATGAGGTCGATGCCAGCAGTTATGAGCCTTTCAAGATTTTTCCGGTTTTTTGGATGCGGTCCGAACATGCTTCCGTTTGTGTTCATCCAAACGCGAGCGCCTTTCTCTTTCGCAAACTCGATCATCTCGGTCATGCGTGGATGCAGCATGGGTTCTCCACCGCCGGTGCAACGCATCCATGCTTGATATTGACCGCATTCTTCGGCAATACTGTTCCAGAGTTTTTCGGGAAAAAGTTCGCCGTTGCGTTCCCTATAGAATTTACGAATATCGGAGTTTCCGTCGGTGTATGGACACATCGGACAGCCGAAGTTGCAAGGATAAATGATAGAAAAGACAATCATCAGAGGAAACTCCTCTGCACCCGGCCGCAGACCGTATGTTTGTTCTGTCACTTGTGTATTTCCTGAGGTCATTTGCTGTTCCTTATTTGAAGTGCTTGAACATTGGCAGCGCCAGGGTTGCTACCTCGGCCGGTAGTTGAAAAGGAGTGGAAACTCTGTCAATTCTACTTTCCGGAAATTTTTTCAATGCGGCTCTGTATGCCCATCCCCATTTTAGCCAGCCGGCAAGAATGTCTCTTATAGACCGGAGTATTGAAGTTATTTTGGTTCCCTTCGCTTCTCCCATCGTTCTCGGTATAAATGGTATTGGGACTTCAATGAAGCGCGCGCCCTTCTCATAGGTTCTAAGTAAACACTCCGGGTTCAGAAAGGAACTGTCTCCTTTCAAGTCTACAGACTGTAATAACTTTGTTGGATAGAAAGTCACATTCTGAAAATCCTGGAATTTAGCACCAAACAGGATTCTCAGTATGTAATAGTTGCTTAGCGAAACAATTGCTTTCTTGAAATTGTCTGAGCGAGTTTTGACTCTATAGATAGAACGCAAAACTGGAATGTAGCTGAACAGTCTTATCGGTGTGGGGCGTACCCCCTGTACCACATCATAATAATTCAAGAGTTCTAGAAATAGGCGCAGATTGCTAATGTCATATGACCAATCGGCAGTTTGCCAGAACAAATACTCTTTTTTCGCGCATTTTATTGCTCGTTTGCAGGAGGCCCCTACATTCATGTTTCTTTCGTTATGAACAGGCCGAACGCGTGGTTCACGTTTGGCATATTCATTTAGAATTTCGCCAGTGCGATCTGTGCTTCCGTCGTTAACAATTACGATTTCCCAATCTTCAACATTTCGATCGAGTAGTTCAACCGCCCGATTGAGGAAAATTTCAACGAGCCCTTCCTCATTGTAGGCCCAGGCAAGCATCGAAACGCCCTTTTTGAACTTACCTTTGGGCATTACCTTGCAATGAAAACAACCGTTTGATTTTGGTTCAGCATTGAACTCACCCGCGCTGAGCAAATTCTCTTGCGTTTGCTGCATCAACTCTGAAAGACTGGTCAGGCTTAAGTCTGTGCTTGAGGCCGGCTCCATATACGGTGGCACATGGTTGTTGGCTATTGCCAAACCAGTTTGCTGTGCCGAAATATTTTGAAGAGAAGCTTGGTCTTTCATAAGTTTCCTGCTATTAATGAGTTGCGGCGATTTCTTTTAGTGCCTCTGCAATTATGTCAACATGCTCCTCTGGCATATTTGGATAAAACGGGAGCGATAAAATAGAGTCACCGAATTTTTCTGCGTTGGGAAAATCGCCTGATTTATAACCATAGCTGTTCCTGAAATAGCTGAGTAAGTGAATTGCACGATAATTCACCATGACGCCGATGTTCCTGGCTTTAAGTCCATTTATAAAATGATCGCGCCTGCCCCCATCGATGAGTATGGGAAACAAATGTCGCGCATGCACCACGTCCGGGCGCATTGCCGGCGTGCGCAGCCCATTGATAGTCGCTATCTTTCTTTCAAAATACTCCGCTAGGTTTTGGCGCTTCTTAAAGTTGTCCTCAAGCCTATCCATTTGTGGAAGAAGTATGGCGGCCTGGATATTATCCATGTTGTATTTCCAGCCGAGCATTACCATGTCCCAATGCTGATAGCCTTCTTTTGCTCTATCTGCAGCGGTTTTGTCCATGCCGTGTGTTCGCAAAAGTCGCAACTTATTTTGTAATTCGTCTGAATTGCAGGTGACCGCGCCACCTTCTCCACAGGTCAAATTTTTTGTAGCATAAAACGAGAAGCAGCAGGTGTCTGCAAGTTCTCCTGGGCGCACGCCGTCTCTGCTACCTTCAACACAATGAGCCGCATCTTCAATAACCTGCAAGTTATGCTTTTGTGCAATTGCATGAATTCTTCGCATATCGCACATCTGTCCGTATAAATGCACGGGCATTATTGCTTTTGTCTTTGAGCTGATTGCAGACTCGATTCTCTCTGCATCAAGATTTCCCGTGTCTGGTTCACAATCAACGAGAACCGGCTTGGCTCCTGCTTCTATTATCGAAGTCGCAGTAGCAATAAACGTCATCGGTGTTGTGATTACTTCATCTCCGGCGCCGATTCCTAAAGCCACCAGTGACATGTGCAATGCTCCAGTGCAGCTAGTAACCCCAAGTGCATGTTGGCTGCCCATCAGCTTTGCAAAACTGGTTTCAAATTCCTTTACCGTATCTCCAGTGGTCAAAATCGGGCCTTTAAGCACCTTGGCGATTGACTCTAGCTCGGCACTGCCCAGATCATGATGAAAGAAAGGAACTGTTGTCATTGTTTTCATTACTGCACCTGTGCTTGTTAATGCATTTCGCGTTTGCCGGAGGCCGTCACAATAGGAATGTGGCGCATCCACATTTGGCGAGACCACCACTCTCTGTTGTTTTGATACCATTCGATAGTTTTTGTAATACCATCCTCAAAACTGGTGGAAGGCTCCCAGCCAAGTAATTCTTTAGCTTTCGAGAAATTGCAAGTATGTCTGAAAACCTGTCCAGGCCGGTCGCCAATATACTTGACCTTGGTACTGGATAACTGTGTGGCTTCGCTTGCTGTAGCAGCTTCCTTATTTGCAATGCTCACGGAGGAACCTCGGGAGCTGCCTGATCTCGCGGCTAGAACACGACCATCCATTCGCGACATCACGTTTTCAATTGCATCAGCAATCTCGAGAATGTTTCGATGGGTACCTGTCCCGATGTTGATTGTTTCTCCGACAATCTTGTCCAGATCTGCATGCATTACCTTGTCGAGCGCATCGCAATGATCTTCAACGAAAAGCCAATCGCGAGCTGCTGAACCATCACCATGAACAGTCATTGGTTCGCCCAAAAGCAAGCTGGTGATAAAGCGTGGTACCAGCTTTTCCAGATGCTGGTATGGTCCGAAGTTGTTAAACGGACGAATAATTACGGCAGGTATTTTGTATGTGGTCCAGTAAGAATAGACCAGCCTATCCGCGCCACACTTAGCTGCTGCATAGGGACTCATGGGATTGAGCGGATGATCTTCATCGATGGCGTCTTTAAGGGCCGTTCCATAAACTTCCGATGTTGAGATGTGTATGAATCGCTCCACTTCGTGACGATATTTTGCAACCGCATTTGCAACGGTTTGTGTGCCCAGTACATCAGTTTCGAAGAATAGACGATTGTCATAGATCGAGCGAGTCACATGCGATTCGGCTGCCATGTGTACGACGATGTCGGCCTGGGAAACTAGCGTATCCATAAGTTCGCCATTTCGAACGTCACCGTACCAGAATTCGTATCGATCTGACTCAAAAGCTCCGTCGGGGAAATTTTGAACGCTTCCAGCGTAAGTTAGGGAATCGACAACAACTATTCGATAATTCGGATATTTCGTGAACAGGTGGCGAACGAAATTCGACCCTATAAATCCTGCACCGCCAGTAATTAAAATAGTCTTCATTTATCCCTCGAATTACATTGTTTGATTATCGCAAGGCTTGTATTGCCACAGTTCATCAGTAAGTCCAGCGTGGAAAGATATGGTATGAATTCGCCATGAAGCTGGGGATACGAAGGATGCTTGTATTCCTGAAAGCTCACCTCGATGCCGGCTAATTTGAAAGCCTCCACGTCAAGATAGACCTTGGCTGCATTTCCGCTGAAATAATGGTTCGCTTTTTCGTGCCTGCAAAAGTTAATCAGGCGTTCGTTGCGGTCGCCTTCGACTTTTAGTGCTGATGAGAGTTTTACTGGTGTTTTAATTCCTAACCACTGGCCCATTTGTTTGATCAAGGCCAAATCAAGGTCTATAATCCGTTCCCACCTTTGCTCCAGGATCTTCTCTAGTTCAGGCATATAAGCAGCAAAATGTGGGGCTGTTTTATACATCTGCCGGATTGACGTTAGATGTTTTTTGGCCCAGTTTTTCGAATTATCGATGCTTACTGTATTGATGGGCTGTCCGAGTTTGACGTGCACCGGAACGCTAAGCCACTGTGGGCCCGAATGAGTTTTTATTCGGTTTCGGTTTCGCCAGCCGTTTTTATCGTATTGGACGTCATCATAAATTATAAATACATCAGCTCGTTCCATCTGGTCAAAGAAGCCCAGCCAAGGCAAATAACCAGGTTGCAATACTGCAAGTATTGTTTCCTTTTTTGCCTCGGAAACTATTTGTCTTGTTTCTCTAAGCCCTAGCAGGGATTCCATCTCTGACCTGAGTCCATTTGAACATTAACTTCGCCTATTGTAATGGGTTCGCAACTAACAAAACCATCTGTTCATTTCATAATTCTGGCTGCCATCCTGCCGCCCGGCTAATATTACATTTGCACAATAAAGCAGAAAGCTAGTGGATAGCTGAATTAGAGACAGCTAGCAAGGAATAATTTGCGGAAATGCTTCAGGGTGATTAAGCAGTTTTTAAGCAGCTTTTTTGTTTCTATTTTATTGTGATGTGCCTGGACATTTGCCCGATTTTTCATTTGGCACAAGGAGTCTCGTTTCTATGCTGTCTTCCGCTAAACTCTCTCTAGAGCCTTTCGAGCGAGCGCACCTGGATCGCTTGCGCGCCTGGATAAACAATCCAGAGATTTGCGCCTTTCTTGGTCGCGCGGTGCCTGTTTCTGAGCTCGAGCACTCACGCTGGTACGAAGAACAGCTAGGCAGAGCTGATGTTGTTCACTTCGCTATCGAATCAAACGAGCATAAGCGACATATTGGAAATGTGTGGCTCTGGGATATAGATCACAGACACAGAAAGGCCGAAGTTAGAATTGTAATCGGTGAGTCAGACGAGCAAAGCAAGGGTTTGGGAGCTGAAGCACTCAAATTAATTGTGGATTATTCCTTCAAATTTTTGAACTTGCACAAGGTTTACGCTTTTGTTTTGGAAGACAATAAGCGCGCCAGAAGAGCCTTTGAAAAAGCAGGCTTCGTGCTAGAAGGCACTTTGCGCGCTGATAGATGGAGTCAAGGGCGCTTTGTCGATGTTTATTTATTGGGTTGCTTAAACGAGCCGCTTGGTGAACGCTAGTTTTGCTTTTGCTTCAAAGGTCCTTCTTTAAGATCAGGATTTTTCTTGTTTTGAATGCCAGCGAACTCCAGTATTTCACTGCAGCAATTTCTTTGTATTTCGGTAGTTTGCAACTGGCAATGACGTAGTCTTCGCCTATAACCGGCCACCACCTGTAGTTGCACAATTCTTTTGAGCCTCGTACTCTTTCAGGCCAACCAATTGCTTGTCTAAATGTAGATGCAAAAATCGGATGCTTAATTCGGTGAATAGAATGCATGGCTCCGCCATCTATCCGATCTGAAGGAACACCACTTCGCTCCAGGGTCTGTATTGCTTGCCACTGTGCTCTTCCAAAATTCATCACGTCTGATGCGGCTAGCAACGCATACGCCCCTGCTAGACAGCTTAGCAGGAGTGCTGCCAAACGCAGCTTCTTCGGATTTAGAATTCTCCAACTGGGCACCAGGCAGAGCAAGAATGGCGCGAGCCCCAGAAGGTAATACCTGTCAAAATTGCTGGTTTTAAGTTGTACGATAAGGGCCGCAGTTAGAAAAAGTACTATGCAGATCATGAATGTTCTTTCTCGGCTGTAAATTGCGTT
>JBIKOL010000206.1:0-13193 GCA_044358055.1 Obscuribacteraceae bacterium (SeqCode) | reverse complement strand
TGCTAAACCGAGTAATGAGGAACGCGCGGCAATTCCCCATCATTTAATAGATATGGCAGAGCCGGATGAGAACTTTACAGCGGCCCAGTTCGCACAGCTTGGACAGAGAGCTATTGAAGAAATCACCGCACGAAACAGGCTACCGATTGTTTGTGGTGGAACAGGCTTTTACGCGAGGGCACTTTTGCAGGGACTGGGCATTCCAGAAGTTCCACCACAGGAGGAACTAAGAGCGGAACTCAAAGAGAAAGAAGCAGGCGACCCGGGTTGGCTGCACAAGAGGCTCTCAGACTTAGACCCTGTAAGTGCTGCACGACTGAATCCAAACGATCAGTTCAGGCTGATTCGGGCACTTGAAGTTTGTATTGTCACGGGAAAATCATTTACTGAGTTGGCTAGCGTGCATAAGGCTCCTTATGACGTTCTCTGGATTGGCTTGAGTATAAAAGACAGAGACAAGTTGAAATTACTGATCAAGAAAAGGCTCGATGAGCAGATGGCAACAGGAATGCTCGCTGAGGTCAAAGAGCTGCTCAATCGCTTCGGCAGCACGCAAAAAATGATGAACACAGTTAACTATCGCGACCTGCTCAAATATCTTGCCGGAGAGCTAAGCATGGAGCAAGCGCTTACAGAGGCAGGCAGACACAACTACCAGCTAGCTAGAAGACAAATGATGTGGTTCAAAAGCAACCCGGATATTAATTGGTTCTTCGTTGATGAGCTTTCCCGAGAAAAAATTGAACTTCAGGTTTTAGATATGGTGCGAACCTTCACTTCACAGTCCTAAAGCGGCTTTTGCTGAGCGTACCGAAATCTCAGGACAAATTGATCGCAGAAAATTCGCTTCCTAAAACAGGAAATAGTTATATACTAGATGAGGACTTCTTGATTTCCTCCAAACGTGCCGAACTAAAGGCACAGACAAGAGGCAGCCAAAGGAAATAGATCAGCAAAATAGTACCTTGCCGATCTTCATCACAGGTCAATTTTATGCAAAGCAAAAATCTAGAAAACGTCTGGAATCTTCCGGTGCCCTGGAGCGACGGCAGCCTGTCTGCAAGACTATGGCAAAAGGGAAAAGGCGTAATGGTCTCAGTACCCGAGCTTGATATTTGCTGCTACGGGAAATCTCAATCTGAGGCAGTGCTCAGATTGTTCACCAATCTCCTCAAGTATTACAACGAACTTAAGGAGAAGGATAAGCTGAGCGATCGGCAAGAAACGCATTTTAAGCTATTGAAGGTGTGGGTCAAAGGCGTAGAGAAGAAAATGTGCGCCGGCGAAGTTTTACATAGTTTGTAAGCAATACGTTGAACTCTTGACGCGATTTTCTCGTTATTAACCCTATACAGGGTCGGCGAGAATCATTATGCGCAGCAAGATTTTATTTTTGGCAGAAATTTTTATTTTGCTCGGTGCAGCCAGTGCTGATGGATCTGAAATCCAAAATTCTGAGACAGAAGCTAGTCGAGCTAGGAAGATCAATGAGGAATACATCGGAAACATTGATTCCATGAAATTTCACCTGCCTTCCTGTGAGTTTGCGAAGATAATGGCAAAGCGAAGGCGGGTGTTCTTTCAATCGCGAGAAAAAGCGAAGCTGCTGGGAATGAGTCCCTGCAACTGGTGTATGCCATCCTGGACTCTGAGTGTCGAGGCCCGCTTGCTTGAAAAAACTCCAGACTCAGATAGAGTCGAATGCAAAATGCCACCGCAGGTGGTGCAGGTCGGTGCTAAAACTACTAAATAGATTCGTTGTTTCAAGAAAAAGAACGCTTCTGTCCCGCTGCAGCGAACACAGTCAGAGAGAGCTTTTCATAAAATTCAAAAAAAATGCCCTGGGGACCCGACCTTGTGTTTGGTTTAGCATAAAGCTTTAACGTAGAGTCGCCCAGGGTTGTACTATTTTTATACCACCAACCGACGATATAAATCGAAAATTTCATATTATCATTTCGCTTTTAAAGAAGGTTCTACTACTTAGATGAGAGGCTTTCAGCCGGGCGCGAAGGGCGCAGAATACATGCCTTCCATTTGCAGATCCATTTATCTCTGCAGAGCCGGATTTTCCGCATCCAATTAGCAGCCGAATCAAAGCTCTTGGAACCCCCTATTGCCCAAAGCTTGCAGCTGAAATTTGTATTGCAAGCCTAATGAAGATGCAAGGCAGTAAAAGCTGCTAGATGATTCAGCTTTTGGCTCACAGCAAAGGGCTCGTTGTGATATAAATCTCTTGGAGCGTTGGCGCAGGTGATTTAATGGCAACAGTTTTGGACAGGTCGGTTCAAGCACTTTCAGACGTAACCGGTTTTATCATCGACAGAACAGTCACCCCTGAGCAAGTTGTCGGGCAAGGATGGATTATCTCCAAGAGCCGCATGGTGGTGCTGGCCAGCACAATAGCCAACTATGCCGACGCGCCCTGGGCACTTCTTGTAAAGTTCCCCTATCCCGATTTGACCTTTTCCGTGAAGGCAATTTCGCTGCATCCCGAGTTCAACAAAAGAGCGGCTCGCGATCACTATCTGGGGCAGGCAAAAGAGCTCTTGCCTCAGCAGATCATAATGGACAATGACATTGCCACCATAACACTTGACACGGAAATTCCGGAGCTTCAGCCTGATCGTGTTCAAGAGCTGACAAGAGCGCTTTCACTCCAACTGAATATCTCGCCGCAAGATCTCTCAGGTGTCATGCGCGCTGGCGACACCGGTAATATTCTGCAGAAAGCCCTGAGCAGCGGGCGCAACGGTGTGCTGAACTTTTTTGACGAGCGTAAAGTGCCGTTTTGCCGAGTGCTGGTAAAAGGTGGGCGCATTGCCAAAGCTGTTTATCAGAACTTGCAAAATGAATACGCAATATGCGAATTGATGTGGCGCAAGCCGGGCGGAAACTTTGTTCTCTCGATGGAGAACCTCAACTGGGGTCCAATCGGCGATATTCAAATGCCGACAGATCAGCTTGCAAATGAGGCAAACCGCCGCTGTAACGACCTCCCGAGAATGCTGGACGCACTTGGCGGACCCAATGCCCGTTATGTCAAAAGCCGTCCACAAATCGATCTCAACCAGATAAATCCTCAGATTCGCTGGGTCGTTGAAAAAATTTGGCCTGCTCTGGACGGAGGTCTTCCGCTGACTAAATTATCGGAGCGACTGGGCGTCGATTCATGGACAGCTGTGCAGGCATTATGGGAGATGAAGCATCTTGGATTGGTTGGCCAGGATAACAGCGAGCAATTTCACCGCTCTGGCCAACTGGGCGCAGCTCTGACACCAGGGCATGATGTCGATCTCAAATTCTGGGACCCGCTGACTGCGTTCTATCTTGACGACCTCTCCAATCTGCCTGTTGCAGTGCAGGGGAATTATTTTGGTTCCAACAAATTATTGAACTTGAGCACATTGCTGCACACAATGCCATTGCCACACTGCAAATACGGCGCTGCGGTAATTAAAGATGGAAGGCTTATCGGAGTTCACAACGGCAAATATACAGCGGTCATGCAAAATCCGCCGCCCTTCCCGCTCAGTCAGATGATCTGGGTAGGTTCATTGAGTGAAATGAGCGCCAAGAGAATTAGGGCAACAGAAATGAGCGCAGCCGACTCAGAAGAAATGGCAGCCATCCCGAGTGCTGGTCGTGGAACCATGACTGGTCTAAAAACCAGACCGCATGCAATTTTGCCTCCAGAGCTTACTGCTCCTCAAAATTTAGAAGGGGAAACGCAAGCAGCAGCACCAAGCAACGAACCTGAAATTTTGCAGAAATTCAGCAAGATTCAGATATTGGGAGCAGGCGGCGGCATGTTCTTGATCGGGCTGCTGATGTCGATGGGCGCAATGATGTCACCGAAACCATCAGCGGTGCCAACGCCTGCAGCCGTAAACACAAGCACTTCGACATCTACAGCTTCGAGCAGTGGCCAGCCTACGGTTTCTGGTGCGGATTCAATGAAACAGGCGGTAAGTATTGCAAGCTTCAAACAAACAGCCTTGCCGCCATTTGTCTATACGGATACAAGCAAAGACACTATGCCAAAGCCCTCATTCGGATTAGAGTCTGAGCAAGCTAATCAAAAAATTCTCTTTGTTGTCTGGCCGAACCCAGACGTGCGTGCAGCAGTTGATAGCAATACCAAAACGCCTCCTTTCATTCCGCTTGTTCCTTTTGAATACGGCGGTCGCATCGATGAAGGCACATCCGAGATGCACAACATGTACTGGAAAGCCTGGCGCTATCTGAACAAGGGTGACAAAGAGGGCAAGAACCAGAAAGCTACTGCAGCCTTGATCGGATGCTTCACAACAAATCAGCCCGACAAATCCATTCTTGTGGTGGCATACCCTTACAAAGGCGAAGGTGAGCTCGACTACAAAAACACCATCAATACAATTGAGCGAATGTTTACTGAAACAAACTCAAGCGAATCTGGGACTTCTTCACCAGCAGCAACGCAGGCGAGTGCAGAAGAAGTGCAAGCTTACCGGCAAAAGGTGGGCGAGTCGATCAAAGCTGCTTACAAAGCGCCCGACGGCGCGGACCGCGCAAATAAATACCAGATTGTCTTTAACATAAACAGCGAAGGCAAAATCGCCAAAATGGAAACCAAATACAGCTCAGGCATGGAAGATGTTGATCACTCCGTCGAGAAAGCAATTCAAAGCAAAGTGCCTTTTCCGGCACCTCCGAAAACCAGCGACGGCTTAGTACCTATGAGAGTAACAGTGACACCGGACGAGTTCACTGTCGACGAACCTTAATAATAAAGCGCCAGAGTTCCAGGGACAGCTCGATCAAGCTGCCTTATCAATGCAATATCTGCACATTTACATATTGAATAACTCGGAGCAGGAGGGACTCGAACCCCCAACCCTTTCGGGCAGCCGCTTTCAAGGCGGTGTCTTCATCCAGCCAGGTCTGCTCCACAGAAAACTGCTGAATATAAGGCTCCATTTTACGACAGAATATTGGCTGATGTCGAAAACGTAAATGGATTTGAGCAAAGCTAGAGATGTCAAAAGAAAAGAAGCGTTTAGACCTTTTGCTGGAAGAACTGGGCCACTTCCAGTCCAGACAGGTTGCCAGAACAGCAATCATGGACGGCGGCGTCCTGGTGGACGGAATAAAAATAACTAAACCCGGCACCCTTATAAAGGAAGGGGCAAGCATTCAGTTGACAAGCGCCTGGCAGATCCAAAAGTATGTAAGCAGGGGAGGCTACAAACTTGAAAAGGCCCTGGCGGATTTCGATATCAATGTAAACCAGAAAGTATGCCTGGATATCGGAGCATCAACGGGCGGCTTCACTGATTGCCTGATCCAGGCAGGAGCATCTCGCGTCTATGCTGTCGATGTTGGTTATGGACAAATAGCCTGGTCACTCCGAACTGACTCCCGTGTCAAAGTGCTGGAGCGAATAAACGCCCGCAATCTCACTATTGAGAATTTGAAAGAGAGTGATCCTGATTTCAAAACTCCGGAACTCGCGGTGATGGATGTCTCTTTCATCTCACTGGCAAAAGTCTTGCCCGCTGTACAAAACTGTCTCAGCCCTCAGTTTCAAATTGTCGCGCTGCTAAAACCTCAATTCGAAGCTGGTCCTGAAAAGGTAGGCAAGGGAGGTGTCGTGCGCTCTGCTGAAGTACACGAAGAAGTTATTGCTCAGGTGATCGAAAAATGTGCGCAGCTTTCGCTTCGAGCCCTGGATCTGAGCTTTTCCCCATTGAAAGGACCGCAGGGAAACATTGAATTTTTGCTCCTGCTCAGCGACTCAGGAGCAAACAGCGTTGATCAGAAGAAGATTCATCAAGTCGTCGAGGCCGCACACCTGCAAACTTAAATAGTCAAAAAAAAGGGGGCTCAAACGAGCCCCCTCTATGCAATTCCGGCAATATTTTAGGACTTGCCCATCATTTTCTTAGCGCCATTGCCCATGGCAGTCATACCTTTTTTCGTTCCTTCCCAGAGCTTTTTGGGTGCCCACATAATGCCTTTGCCCAGAGCTTTGGTACCTTCAACAATTTTGTTGTCATCCGCCATTGCTGGGGAGGCTACAAATAATGACATTGCAAACATCCCCACAAGGGACAGACCCAGAATCTTCTTCATTACAAATACTCCTTGTTGATGCCTTAGCATCTAGTAATAGCTGCTAGTAGTTTTATATCACGACTGTTTAATACGTGCGAGTAGCTGCAAGCAGAGCAAGCAATCAAACGCTCCTCTGCCTGCAGAAAGTGGCTTGATGTTCTTTGCTCATTTATGAACTAGATTTCTTGAAACTGGCATAGAAAGTAGCTCTAGTAATTATTTGCCTCTTGCTGCTGAGCTTGAATAAAAGAACGTCTGGCTTGTCTAATTGCCCTTCATTACGTCAAAAAATCGACATAGTAGTATATATGAATAAGCGAAACAAATTTACGTATTCATGCCCATTTTCAGCAGTGTATATATAACCCCCAGAGTTCGAGCTTCGTTACACAAAGTTGTACAAGCACAGCTGCACAAGAAATTTTGGCACTTGCTCTCAAAACTCAGAGATGGCAAATTCGGAATTCCAGGGCTCAACGTAGAGAAGCTCTACAGCAAAAGCCGCAAGCTCTACTCAGCACGCTTGAACAAAGAGATGCGTTTGATTTTCTCGATGAGAAAGGAGGAAGCTGGTTCTTCTCTGATCATTCACGAGCTGAATCATCATGATGCTGCGTACAACCGGGTAGAGCGCCAGGAAGCTGCTGGTTCAGAGTTGGAATCTCCGCTGGAAGTTTTCACAGATGAATCTGACTCAATTGCAAATGTTCAAATAGATCTCAGCGAAGAGCTGGAGCATGAATCGAACGCACCATATACTGCACCAGTTCCGGTGCAATTGTTCAAGGTTCCGCATTATTTATTGAGCAATCCCGATAAGTACATTCAATACGAGAAAACACTTGATCGTTATTTGATTCTCAGCGAAGAACAAAAAGCAATACTCAATATCAAAGACAAAGCGTTGTTAGTGCAAGGACCAGCCGGTACCGGCAAAACCACACTGGCACTCTTTAACGCACTTAATCGCTTCGAAGAATATACCGATGACCTTGTTTACTTGTTCACTTATCACGAAGAACTGGCCTGCGTCTGCCGAGCCTATAAAGTCAATTTGCTCGGCGACGATGAAGATCAAGAAACTGGTATCAAGGTCTTCTCCTACATTGAATTTTGCCGACAGCATCTGAGAAAGAATCCACTAACAGAAGCAAAAGGAGTTCAGTGGATCAACAAAACGGAAAGCATTCAGATTTTGAAGCAGATTTTGTTGCAGAAGCCGCGCTGGTCAAGAAATTTTCTCGCTGATGAACTTTATTCTCTGATTTATTCAATACTAAAGGGCAGATTCGTACCCGGCTCCGATCGTCTTCCCGCAAGCAAGGAAGATTATGAGCGCATCTTTCGCGACTACGGCGGCATGCCGGAATCATTTGAAGAGATTCTCGAGATATTCTCGCTGTACCAGCAGCGAATCCAGATACATCAATATCTTGATGAGGCTGATATCATCCGACTCAGCTATGAAACCTTGAAAGAGAAAGCCCTGCTTGCAAATCCGAGCAGGCGCCTGTGGATTGTCATTGATGAGGTTCAGGATTTCACAGAACTGGAATGGAAGTCTATTCTGTTGTTCTGGGAGAATCATTGCAAACAAGGATCTCTCACATTCCCTTTTATGTCTGGGGATATCAATCAGAACATCAGCCGCTCCGGTTTTCGCTGGCAGGAACTCGAAGGCTATTTGCAGAGCATTCTAAAGAATCTGCATCGGCCAAACTCGCTGAAGATGCTGACACTGCATCAGAACTTTCGCAATACGAAAGAAATTCACCAATTAGCAGCATTTATTAGAAGGTTCAGCAGCGACAGGAGTGATCTGGGAATTGCTCCAGCGTTGGAAGCTGAAAAACCCCGAATTGCAATAGCTGACGACCAGGACTTGCTGCAAATTTTGAAGAAGAGATGCCGCGCTAAGGATTCAAGCAATCCTATCGTGATTCTCGTTGAGGATGAAGATTCTCTCAATTACCTGAGACATGAACTAAGCGATGACGAATCCATATTCTTGCTCTCACTCACCAACAGCAAAGGAATGGAATTTGAAGACGTTATTATCCATCGAGCATTTTCATCGTTTAGCAAGAACAGGGGAGCTGAAAGCGCGAGGTTTTTCGATCTCTGGTATATGGGCATAAGCCGAGCCAGAAAAAATCTCTTGCTGCTTCAAACAAAGGAGGACCAGCAAGCGCTTCAAGAACTTTTGCTCGATCGTTCTTCGGAATTTTATTCCTTGCTGGATCAAGTATCTGCAGAGACAGGATTCAGGGAATTCTGGCAGAAGCGTGAATTGCATGTGCCTGATTACAATGTAATTTTTCTCGAGCGAAAGATCGCTCAAGATCTCTGGCAGGAGTTCCTTTACGAAAAACGCAAAAACACGTCTGATAATTGGAAGGCAGGCGATCAAGAAGCGAATGAAGCAAAACTCAGCCAATATGCAAAAAAATGCAGAGATCGTGCACTGAGACTCTGGCAGCGTTGTCTTGACTACAGTTCACTCGGAACGGCATTGATGGAACTCGGTCAATTCGAAGCAGCATCCAAATATTTGCATCGTAGTGGGCGTTTCAAGGAAACTGCAAATTGTCTTGAAGCTTGCCGGCATTTTGCAGAAGCAGCCTCTCAATTCGAGAATGCTAATCTCAGAAGTGACGCTGCACGTTGCTGGGAGCAGCTGAAAGAATTCTCCAGGGCAGCTGAACTTTTCGAGCAAGATCAAAATTGGGCTGAGTCCGCGCGAAATTATCAGAGCGCCGGAAATCTCAAGAAAGCTGCCTACACAAGTGAAAAAGCAGGAATGCTCAGATCAGCAGCGGACATCTATAGAGTGAACGGCGATCACAAAAAATCCGCAGACCTATATGCTCGCGTCGACGACTATCTCGAGGCTGGAAACATGTATTTGCAAGCCGGGGAGAAGCTGCACGCCGCTCTCTGTTTTCAGAAAGCAAAAGACTATACAAAATCAATCCAGCTTTTCGAGGAAGAGAAACATTATTTCGAAGCAGCAGAATCCGCTCGAATGGCCCGGCTTCATTTACGTGCTGCTAATTTGTTTCTGCAGGCTGGTAAACTGCTTGACTCTGCACGTTCATTTGAAGATGCAAATTCGCCGGAGAATGCCGCCGATATTTACATACGTACCGGTAACCAGAAAAAAGCAGCGCAGCTTTATGAAGCCGCGGGCAAGATTGAAAAAGCGGCTCAGCTTTATGCTCAGGCACAAGAATGGGAAAAGTCCCTAAAGCTTGCTCAGGACTGCAATAACAGGGAATTGATCGCCCGCTGCCACGAGAACTCCGGCCGGTTTATGGAAGCAGCGCAAATCTTCTTGCAATTAGGATTGATCAATAACGCTGCAGCGTGTTTTGAGCAAGCGAACGATTTTCTACAGGCAGCAGATCTTTATTTGAAAACGAATAGTTTCGCAAATGCGGCGAATTGTCTTGCTCGTACAGAGCGAAAACTTGAAGCGGCACAATTTCATATCATTGCCGGTCAGATTGCACAAGCATTTGAACTTGTGAGCAATACAAGTTCTTCATATGTGAATAAAGCAAAATCAGAAGACGATTTTAAGAAACTGATCGATTCCTGCCTGGAATCGCGAAGAACCGCAGCCGCGGCTCAATTGCTCGAACTGAAGAAGGACTTCCTCGGGGCTGCTGAAAAATATAAAGACTGCCTCATGCTAGCAAAAGCGGCCGAGTGTCTCGAAAAATCTGGAAAGCATCGCGAGTCAGCAATACTTTATCTTGAATCAGGTGATTCTCAAAAGGCCGCCGAATCATTCAAACATGCACGGCTCTTCAAAGAAGCAGCTGAATGTTTCGAAAGAGCAAAAAACTGGTCTGAAGCAAAAAAGATGTATGAGCGTTGCAGCGACAGAGATGGGATTGCCCGATGCAAGCAAGCTTTGAACTGGTTTTAAGTGCAGAGCAGTCGTTTTTTTGTCCTGTCCGAAACTGGCTCCAACTGCCGCTTTTAGTGAATTGGGGTCTGGCGGCCTGCTTCTATGCCAGGCTGGCTTTTTGCTGATAGTTAATTTACAACAAGCCAGAGGTATATATTGAAAAGACCAATATCGCGTCGCAATTTCACCAATCGGGGTTCATTTCAAATCCATGACTCTATATGCAGATCTACATCGTCATCTGGGCGGCGCATTACATCCTCGCATCATTTACAAGTTTCTCCAGAAGAATGACCACCCAGTTTTGAATTATTTTCCTGACTACGATGGATTCTTGAGCTGGTTTACCCGTCCCTGCAGAACGCTCGAGGAATTTGTCAAAATACACAGCCTCGTTGAAGAGCTGCAAAGCCTGGAACACTTGCCCTATTTCTGTTTGCGGCTCTGCAGAGGAGCGTATACCTTCGAGAATTTGCAGTACATGGAGATACGTTACAACCCATATTTCAGAACAGACAAAAATTTGACGACTCAAAAACGGATCGGTCAGATGACTGACATTGTAGAAGTGATCACTGCAAATCTTCGTCCAGCGGAATACCCAATCACGGTAAAACAGATCCTTTGCCTCGATAGGAGATTACCTGCAAGCATCAATGAAGCAATTCTCAAAGTCGCGAAGGAAAATCTTGGACCGGTAGTTGGCATTGATGTGGCCGGTCCCGAAATTGAACCTCACAAATGGGAAGTGTGGGTAAAGATGATGGCAAAAGCCAGAGCTACGGGACTGAAAACGACCGCCCACCTTGGCGAAACAGGCATAGAGAACGTTCACGCGGAGTACCTTCCAGTGCTCGACAGGATAGGTCATGGCATACACATTCCTCTCGTTAAACCGGAGCTGCTAAAAGAATTAGCTAAACGACAAATCACACTTGAAGTATGTCCAACAAGCTATAGACAGACTGGTGTTCTCAAGGACTTTCATCAGCTGAAGACCGTCTTCGATAGGTGTCGCAAGGCTGGAGTATCTATTGCGATTTGCACTGATAACCCAGGACGCAATCCTGCACCTTGCACTTTACCGGGTGAGTACGAAAGGTTGATTGACCACGACGTCATTGACTTTTCGGATTTGAAATCAGTTCAGACCGAGGGCTTCCGATCTGCGTTTGGTTATCCTGGCGGAGCACGCTCTTAAACATTGTGCCCCAATAGATTAGGGCGACAGCGGCCCTAAATAGTGGTACCATTAGCAGTGTCATAAGCAGAGCTGCTAGTTGGCTTAGTTGAAAGCTAAGATGTAAACAATTCATGAATGAGTCGGAAGCTTTTTTGTATCGGTTCCCAAAAATGATCCCCCGAGGGTGAGCTTATCCGTCTGAAAGAAAATTCGATCAATGCGATTGGCTTTTGATGAGGTTCTTCATGAGATTTCATAGCATAAAAATGCTCAGCTCAAATTTTGGGGGGCCAGTTCAGAGAGATCCCCGAAAAAAAATTTTGAAAAAATTTTTTTGGCTCATTTTGTCCTCTAAAGTCCATTCATCGTCAAAGATCGAACTCAACAAAACACTGATGAAAAGCTGTTCTCCATCGATGCCATTCTCTGATGATTGGAAAGGATCGATTCTGGGAATGGATCTTTTTCAGAGGTAGGTGGTCTTGCAATTTCTTCAGATAGAAAGTAACCTATTTTATGTGTGGTGTGATCAACGAGAGTATCCACATGCTCTCACTAAAAGTGGTGGCACAAGCGAAATGTTTCTGAGAGGGTTCCAAACATAGCCGAGCATGAAATTCAGAATTGATATTCTGCAGGCGTTAATTGAAAAGCTCATCCAAGGATTTTGCTCAAGCCATTCTATATATAAGATGGAGGAACGTTAATGGCAGCAACTAAGCCAAAGAAAAGAAAAGCAGCCAAGAAGCGCGTAAGCGCTAACCCGGCCGCCGCTATGGAAGCAGGCGCCGAGGCACCGAAAAAGGCAGCTAAGAAGACCACCCGTAAGGCTGGCGCGAAGAAAGCAACTGCTAAGAAGGCAACAGCCAAAAAAGCACCTGCAAAACGCGGACCAAAGAAAGCAACAGCTAAAAAGGCTCCTGCCAAAAAAGCCGCTGCTAAGAAACCAGCAAAAAGAGGCAGAAAACCAGCTGCCAAAAAGACAGCAGCAAAAAAACCAGCTAAAAAGGCAGCCGCTAAGCCAGCCAAAAAAGCTGGAGCTAAGAGAAAAACAGCCGCCAAAAAGACGGCTGCCAAAAAGCCCGGTCGGAAACCAGCTGCCAAAAAGACAGCCGCGAAGAAGCCCGCAGCTAAAAAGGCAACTCGTAAAGCAGCTCCTAAAAAAGCCGGCGCAAAGAAAACAACCCGAAAGAAGTCGACTCGTAAACCAAAAGCAGCAGCAGAAGCTCCTGCCGGCGGTGGAGAAGGCGGCGAGGGCTAAAGCCGATAAGCATTAATATGCTTTGTGAGGGGATTCACTCAGTGAGTCCCCTCGCTTTTTGTCCCTAATGCTTCTGCAGAGTGCATTCAGCACTTTTTCGTTGGCGAGCTCAAAAGAAACTCCCGACTCATATTCCAGATTAACGGCACGCTGCTCAATAGTTGATGATCATCATCCAGCACGTGCAATGTTACAGACGGGTTATTGGCAGCAAATCCAATACTCAGATCGACAGGGACTATATCATCAGCACGCCCATGGAACACCATTGCAGGAATCTCGATCTTCAAATCCTCCGTCTTATGATTAGCCAGGTCTGCAATGAAGGCGGACCCTAATCGCATATCCTTCTGATATCCATAATGATATACATCGAGCTGTCCACTCTTTTGCCATTCATCTAATTTATCTTTAGTCCAAAGTGCTTGCCAGCGATATTGAATTGCAAACGCTGGAGCAAGAAGGATGAGTCGATCAATTGATTTGTGCCGCAAGGAAGAAAGAACAGCGATCAATCCACCCATGCTGGATCCGATCAATGTCAGCGATTCATTTTCAGCTTCGGCTCTTTTTACTTCATCATCGACAAGGGCAATTTGCGAACTCAAAGTCATTGATGCAAATGATGGCTCATTCAAATCTGGTATCACAATATTCAAACCAAGCGCCCGGCAGTTCTCAGCAAAATATTTTGCTTTACTTGAGCCTGGTCCAGATGCAAATCCATGGAGATAGAT
>JBIKOL010000068.1:0-42985 GCA_044358055.1 Obscuribacteraceae bacterium (SeqCode) | reverse complement strand
CAATACGGAAGGAGACCTATCAGTTTGGCTTTGTTTGCCTGATGCTCGCGAACGCCCAATACCATCCGGCTTTGGCATGAATGAAACGGCTAGTGAGGCAAGCTCGCTGAACAGTCCAGGCGCGATTCCTTCCAGCTTAGACAAAAACTGAGCTTGAGGACTTATAATCAACTCTGGCTCACCATAACGACAAGCATTTATGATTTGCTCGGCAGCGGTTTCGGCATCAACACTAAAAACGGGAGACGCAGCAATAAAGCTGAACCATTCATACTCAGCCTGACTGTCTCCTTTGAAGTACGCATTCACGTGACTGCCTGTTCGCATCAGTCCTGGGCAAACAGTAGTGACAAGTATGTTGTCCTTGATCAGTTCAGCACGCAACCCTTCCGATAAACCGACTTCAGCAAATTTACTTGCCGAATAGGGCAACATGTGTGGAATGCTGATCTTGCCTCCAATAGACGCGATATTCACAATGCGCCCGTACTTACCCTGTCGCATGATGGGTATGGCTTCCATGGACGTGTAAAGCGGAGCCCAGAAATGCAAGTTCATTGCCTCTTTAAAATCGTCAACTGTCATGCAATCAAATGGGCCGACCTCTATTGTTCCGGCATTATTTATCAACACATCAATTCGCAAGAATCTTCTGTAAATTTGCTGGAACCGTTTTTTCACCTGCTCCTGATCAGTTACATCGCACTCGAGAATCAGGGCGGTGCCCACCTCATGCTCCAATAAATATTGTTCTGCTCTCAACAGTTCATTGCGGTCGCGCGCAATTAGAGTTACCTCAGCACCTGCCGCCATGAGCTTGCGAGCAAGCACGAGGCCAAGCCCGCGAGATCCGCCTGTAATTACTACAACCTGGTCCTGCCAGGATTTCATTTTTCGTGTTTGCCGCACGGCCAACTTGGTGGCATAGAGTGCAGCGGCACAACAAGCCGCAAAAATCGCTATATTTTTGAGCATCATTCATTTCCACGATTTTAGTTTCCCGTGGGGGGACGAGACCCTAATATCAAAGTTCCGCATGATTGTGTGTTAGCGCAGCACTTAGTCGATGTGGATATCCACCAAATTGCTGGGGATAGCTATAGCTTATCAAGCCAAAAAGGTGCACCAGGAAGAAAACGGACAAACACATCGGTAGTCGGAAACAGGCGCCAGAACTTGCAGCAGCAGAACGCGATTAAGCTTATGATATGAAGAGATGACGTTATTCAGCTCAAGCGTGATCGACTGGAATCTTGCATGATATATGAAGAACCTCCTTTATCCAACTCAGTCGAGACAGATTAGAAGCCAATTCCAAAACAAAATCGAATGCTCTTGGTGTCGTTGCTCAATCGGCTGAGCTACTGAGACCGTTCTGTATGAATGACCATACCCTAAAGAAAAATTCAAAGAAACTGATCGCAAGATCATCAATTGCGTTGGTAATACTTTCATTTCTGAACAGCGTTTCCAGCACGTGTTTAGTGCGTGCAGATAATGTGGGAAATTCAGGCAGCACCAACGCACAACAGCATAATCCCTATTTGAACAGTCTGCTAAACACACCAGCGCATTTTTTGAGTCAGGTACTACCGACAACAAATATTGCTGGGCAAGCTAACGGAAATTCCGCACAGGGCTTTGGCGTGGCTGTCTCAGTGCCCATAAATAGTGCAAATGCAGTCAAGCCTATGCAAAATGCAGGTACTGCAATATCCGTCCCAGGTGCAACAGCGCTGCCTTTAAATGTATTTGGATCCTCTCTGACCAGTATTCGCAACAGCAACCCTGCATATGGACAGAAGAGCAACGCTGCAAGCCCAGACGTTCGAAGCACGTTTCGGCAAGTAGCACAACAGGTAGTAACACCACAATTGCGGCTGGCACCAAGCCCGGATATGGTTCGCGGAATCTCCGTACTGAATAATTCCGCAAGCATGCTGCCTCCACTAAGCGGCAAATCAGTTTTGCCTTTTGTGCAACTAAGCACTGATGCTAAAGTGCACGAAATTAAAACAGGATCCCTCAGCCTTGACAATGGCAGCATACTCATTTCTCTTCCACGAAGTAAAAGTGCAAGCACAATTGAAACACCATTAGGCAGACTCTGGCTGGGCAAGCAGGGAGACGTATTCGTAAATTACTCAAACGGCGTTCTGCGTGTCATGAACTTGACGAGCATAAGTAACAGCGTGCGTTTGCAGAACAGCGCATCTCAAAACGGTGAACAAACGATAGCGATCCTGCCTGGTTATGAATTGGTCGCATCAAATGAAAGGCTCACCCACGAAGGGCTGACTCCAGCAGATGGCATCGCCCGGCGGAACTCAGTGCTAATCGGTGATGGTCTTATGGCTGTATCTGAGCTACACCTTCCTAGTTTTATTAAGTCACAGCCTCAACTTTTCAGCTCCTCGCAAACGAATTCAAAACTGCTGAGCAGAGTGTCCAAGACTGCGGCTATTTTGGCTAATGCACGGGGCTCTGAGGGATTTCTCTTTTCTGCTCCGCTTCAGATGGATTCATCAGAACAAACAAATAAAGCCGTACAGACGGACTCATCAGAACAAAGCAATAAATCCGAACCAATTAGTGGGCTGACTATTGCAGCGGCCAATACAGTCGCCCATGCAAGCAATCTGGCAATCGGAACAATAAGCAACTTGCTTGCGAGCCGTTCACCTACGCCGGTGCCAGTGCCACCGCCCCCGATACCTCAGCCTCCATCGCCTGCGCCAGTACCAGCGCCAGTGCCAGTGCCAGTGCCTGCACCAGCATCAGGTCCGTCTTCGGCCTCGCAGGCGGCATCATCTTCGGCTACTGCAGCAAGCGGTGCAGCATCAGGCAGTTTGAGATCTACGGTGCTAGCAGCTATCCCTTCCATTAATGCAGGCGCAAGTGTCTCAGCGAGAGATCTGACGCCAGCTGGTTTTAATTCTCATGAGATTGGAGTCAAGCAGCCAGAAAAAAGCGGAAATCAAACTCCACCCGCAACAAAACACGAGACATCAGGTGGCTCGAACAGTGTAGATAAAAATGCAACGCCCGAAAAGAGCAACAAAGCGCAAGACCCTGCTGAAACAAGCAGCAGCAGCATCGAGAACAACGAAAGCGGTGACGGCAGAAAAGCCAGCGTCCATCCAGCTCAAAGCCGGATTCCACTGAATTCTGCACGTCCAAGCACAGTATTGAGTTCAGAAAGAGATAACAGCTTAAGAAAGCTCATTAAAAATGCCGGCAAGCTGTTTTCACCCTCTGCTGCAATCAACAATGCGACGGAAAACATAAGGCGTTTTCCTGAATTCACTTTGATATTTGGCTTTATCATTGGTGCACTGATGACCATATCACTTGTGCTTGCTCGAGCTGCACTAGCACGGGCGAAAGAACTTGAAACCTTGAACAAGCAACTCGCAGCTCTTAATCAAGAACTATCTGCAGCAAGAGATCAGGCGCTTGAAGGTTCTCGCCTCAAATCGGAGTTCGTAGCCAATATTTCCCATGAACTGCGAACACCACTCAGCGCCGTTATTGGAATGAATTCACTCTTGCTCAATACAAAACTGGACGAAAAGCAAAAACAGTATGCCGCACTTGCTAAAGATTCGGCACAATCACTCCTCGGCATCATTAACGACATCCTTGATTTTTCAAAGATTGAGGCCGGTCGACTGGAAATTCAGACAGTAAAGTTCTCACTGAATTCTGTTTTGAAAGAAGTTTGCGACGTGCTAGCACCAGTTGTTCAAGCGAAGGGATTGACACTAGCTGCAGTGGCAGATCCGGAACTCGGTGATGAGTCCATCAGCGCCGACCCAACAAGGTTACGCCAAATACTACTAAATCTGACAGGCAACGCTGCAAAATTTACTAGCTCAGGACAAATACTGATACGCGTGGCAAAAACTTTGGATGAACGAGGGGTTCCTCGCGCCAGGTTTAGCGTAATTGACACGGGAATTGGCATTTCTAACGAAGCACAGACGCGTTTATTCAGACCATTCGTACAAGCTGATGGTTCTACTACTCGTCGGTTTGGTGGCACTGGATTAGGACTTTCTATTAGCAAACATCTGGTCGAATTGATGGGTGGTCAAATTAGTGTTGAAAGTACTGAAGGAAAAGGATCGACATTTAGTTTTGATCTGCCTTTCTTGCCTAACGCTGAAAATAAATCAACAGCAGCGGAACCTCTCGCAGAAAGGCCCAGCTTAAGTGAACTTACACCAGCAGAATTAGGGCCGGTATCATGCTCGGTGCTTGTTGCAGAAGATAGCCTTGTATTGCAAGTAATGGTCCGCCAGTTGCTGGAAAAGCTTGGATGCGAAGTGGAAATTGTATCCAATGGCAAAGAGGCAATTGCCGCGCTTTCCAATAAAAGCTACAACCTGGTGCTTATGGACTGGCAAATGCCAGAAATGGACGGACTCGAAGCCACCCGCTTAATTAGAACGATGGAAAAGCAAACAGGCAAGCATGTCCCCATAATTGCAATGACCGCAAATGCAATGCAAGGAGATAAAAACAGATGCCTTGAGGCCGGTATGAACGGCTATCTTAGCAAGCCGTTCAAAATAGAGGACCTCAAATCCATTATCAAAGAGTACACCAACCCACCGGTTCAGCAGAAACCCGAGAGCTAGTACACAGACACTCTCTTCGTCAAACACATAGACTGTAAGCGCATGGACATGTTCAGATTTTCCATCGAGGTAATTTCATTTGAGTTCAGATGCTCTTTGATGGATTCAGCTATGAATGAATGGCTGTCTTTAATTGATTCCCTGCCTAAAGAAAAACCGGCTCATCACTATTGATGGCCGATTTCCGAATGTTCAATTTGGTTGCGGGGGACAGATTTGAACTGTCGACCTTTGGGTTATGAGCCCAAAGGTTATTCATTTTCCGAGGTTTTCTTAATGTTAGCAAAGTGTTGCTAATTATGCATGGTAAAGCCTTTTGGGGATCGCATGTTTTTCTCTGGCTTTCCAGAATTTTGTGAATTATACTGAATTAGGGTAAGGCAAAGGGTAAGGCAAGGTTCAACAAATGACCCCAAAAGACGACGGCGCAACCAAGAAATTCAGCGTTAAACATATCCGGTCACTGACATGCCCTGCACATATGAAGCAAATCTATGTATCCGTATTACCCGACGTACATTTATATGTATCTATCGGGCGAGCACAAACAAAAGCATTTATTTTTCGATGCAAACATGAAGGCAACTGGCGCACGATAGACTTAAATTGCAAATTCGATGAATCCTTAGAGGACAGTTTCATTCGCAGCGCCATGATTGAAGCAAAAACCCGCGCTGCTGAACTAACGGCTCGCAGAAATAGAGGCGAAAAGATATTTGAGCAAGTCAAAAAGCCAAGCACAGAACCCACTGTGCAAGATCTCTTCGACCATTACAAAACTGAGCACTTAGAAAAAAAGGGCAAACGCGCACAGGAAAATGAAAACAACTTCAAGCGTTGGTTTGTAAAACGGAGACTTGAGAATAAAAAAGCAATTGAATTTTCACACGCTGATGCATCATGGCTGCACAAACAAATGGCAAAGACACCGGGCAGCGCAAATCGTGCTATTCAATTAGGTAAAGCAATGTTTAATCACGGCATAAAAACGCGATTCATCAACCGTTTAGACAACCCTTTTGCTGGTGTTTCTCTTTATCCCGAAAATCAAAGAGATAGAGTTCTCAGTGATGAAGAAGCTGGCAAACTAATACAAGCCATTAGCAATGTGCCTATGCAGCACTGCCAGGAGAGAACCTTAGCTGATTTGATCTTGTTGTGGATGCTAACTGGCGTCCGTAAAACTGTGATGTTAAGCATGGAGTGGGAAGAAATCGATGAGAATGCGTGGGTTTGGAGAATTCCTGCTGGCAAAATGAAGGGCGGCAAAATGCAGGAAATTTTACTGGGACCAGCAGAAATCGAAATACTTGATCAAAGAAAGACTTTGCTTAGGGAAGCAGACAAGTTCACCGAATTCGTGTTTCCCAGCGATAAAAGCGCCAGCGGACATATCGAAGATCCAGGAAATGCTTGGGAAACTTTGCGAGAAAAGCTCGGGCTTGAAGATCTGTGGATTCATGATTTGCGCCGAAGCCTAGCGTCAGCGATGGCTAATACAGGAGCCAACGTAGCCATTGTGAAACAGGCGTTGGCGCATACTGACGAAAGGACTACAATGAGAGCCTATATAAGAACGAATAGACAAGCTCAACTTGAGGCCAGACAGAAAGCACAAAAAGCTTGGTTTGAGCACGCGGCAAAACTTTCGGAACAAACTGAAACATAATTTATCTTGTCGCAGGGAAGGCGACTTCTTGGATTCACGTAGCTACGAACCATGAGGTCGCATGTTCGAATCATGCCGGGCAGGCCAATCAGAAAGCTGATTAATAGCCGCTCTCCGAAAGGAGGGCGGTTTTCTTTTGGGGTAGGCAAAACACTCCTGCGTAATGCGGGCGTAATGTTTTTGAGAAAAAAGGAGAAAAGTTAAGGAAAGAACTTTCGCCTTTCTTAGTTGTCATCATCCGCAGTATCACTTTGACAGGCATTCGTTCCGTGAGAAGAAAGGCTATCGCTTGCAACCCGTTTGCATATAGTCAGGATATCAACTTCGTTCCAGTCGGTAACTTTTGCCTACTAGTCCAATTTGTGCCGTCTGCATATGCAGACGGCCATCTCGCCAAACCTGAAGCTTTGCGGCAGAATGATGGCATCGATAACAATAAATAGAAATTTGGCAGGTGGTTGAAAAATCTCCGCCAAGAACACCGCCGGCTCTTATCGATGGATGCCGCATCAAATCCGCCACATTGGTATTGCGCAATGAAAACTAAAATGTCGTCGTCGAAATCAAAAGCACCAAATAGAAATCAAACAGATCGGAAGCCAGTATCGGCAAAAGACTGGAAAATTCTAATTGCCGAGTCCGGCGGTTATTGCGCATTTCCGGATTGTCCAGAATATTTGGTTGCCGATGCTACGGAAGACGACGAAGAAGTCTTTCTTGGAGACATCGCCCACATCGTCGGCGCTAGCCGCCAGGGTCCGCGCGGCGATTCTGGTTTAAAAGATGACGAACGGAGTAAACACCAGAATCTTCTTCTGCTTTGCAAGAAACACCACACTATTATCGATAGCCAGAAAAACCAATATAGTATCCCTGTTTTGATTCAGATGAAAATGGACCAGAAAAATCGGGCAAAGAGAACGCCCAAAGAGCAAGCGGAAATCAGTCTTAGCCAAGACAAAATATTCAGCACGTTGATGAGTGTTACCCATATTCCGCAAACAGTTTTTGTTGCGCCGTGCAACTTTACTTACGCGGAGCACGATGAGTTGAAAGCTCTAATTAAGTGGCCTCGCAACAAGATGGAGCTAGCGCCTTACGTGTTGCACAGTGGGCACCTCTATGCTTTCCACGATTTGCGAGTGGAAAAAAATCCATTCGCAGATTGTGTAAACCGCCAGAAAGTAACGTTGATGAGTGCTCATGAACTATGGGCTCTGCCGGAAGGCAAGAAACTTCTTGTGCGGTTACTCAATAGTGCTATGTTCAAATATTGCTCCAGGCTGAATGTTCGTTACGATCCGATGCACAGCAGGTTCTATTTTCCAGTAGACGAGGAGGGCAAAGATCGCTCGGTCACCTATAAGCCGTTAAATCTTCGTCAGAGCACTTTGAAGGTTGCTTGGAATCCAATTACAAAGGCTACGGGAGAAGGAAAAAAGTATTGGCTTCATAGAGCCGCCAAACTGAAATTTCACAATGTCGGCGACAAGGATTGGGTACTCAGTATTCGTCCCGAGCGTCATGTAACCAGCGACGGAATTACACCTCTTTTGCCAGAAAAAGTTGGACCGGTAGTGACAAGGCAAAAGGCCAGAATGTATAACGAAGGGTATCTAACGGAAGTAAATTTCTGGCGCGGATTTCTGTCAAATAGTCGCCCTCGATTAATCCTTGAATTCGGTATGCAGAGCCTTGTCATCAGCTCAACCTTGCAGACATTCGACGTTGTGTGGCCTGGCATCGAAAATGATGACAAACCTTATAAGAATCAGGAGCTCGAAGAGGATATGTTTTCTCTAGCGGAATTCGAACGGGCAATCGCAGGTTTGCCACCAACTAATTCAGAATTTGAAGATGACTTCGAAGAAGATGACGAGGAGGTATAACAATGGCTGCTGAAAGGTTTCCTGCTCTAGCTTTGAATAGTCCAGTAGTGCGAGCAGACTGGTTTGATGAACCACTTCTTTCCTTTAGTGGCGACCACCTCCATATAGATCCTCAAGTTGGAATTCCATTATATGGACCACGGTCGTTTGGCACTAGCAGGCATAAGTCACAAGTTCATATTGGATTTATTGGGCCTGCAGAGACAGTTAGCAGGGCTCAGGAGTTTCTATCATCATGCGCAAATGGCGTTGACGGTGATGATGCTCATGTTCCATTCCCTGGCTTTAAGTCTGACCGCGGCTTTAGATCCGATCTGATCTTTGCCGATGAACTGGTTGAAACAATCACGAGACAAGAGCTGAAAAATATACTTGAGATTAAAAGAAGTAGGGAGCGCTTTGAGCAATTGCTTTTGCTTCTTGATCGAAAGTTGCAGTTACTTACTCAGAAGGACCACCCTTTAGATTATATTGTCCTTGCCCTTTCTAATGAACTTGCGGCAAAATGCCGCGTAACAAACTACATTGATGGCGGTGTCAAAGTGCACAGAGATCTGCGACGCGCTTTCAAGGTGCTCGCCATGAGATACCAAAAGCCGACGCAGATTCTCTTGGAGAGAACGACGGACCCTGACTTGACTCCAAAGAATGCAGATCACAAAGCAATTAGGGCCTGGAACTTATTCACAGGGCTTTATTTCAAAGTTGACGCACTCCCCTGGGGACCGGCTCATATTGCTCCAGGCACTTGCTTTATTGGAATTAGCTTTTATAAGCCGAATCAAGGTAGCTCATTAATTCGAACAAGTGTGGCTCAAGCGTTCGACGAAAATGGCGAGGGACTTGTTCTTCGCGGACACAACTTTAAGTGGGACGAAGACAAAGATGGAAAGACTCCGTATTTGCCCGCTGATTTAGCAAGTTCTCTGATATCGATGGTGTTAGACCAGTATAAGGAAGAACGACGGCAATTGCCTCGAAGGGTAGTAATTCACAAATCATCTCGCTTTGGAATACCGGAGCGAGACGGGTTCGAAGAGGTTTTGAAAAAATATGTCAGTGAATATGATTTAGTGTCGCTCAGCCAAACAAGTGATGTGCGCCTAATACGAAGTGGTCAGTTTCCTCCACTTCGCGGAACTTCTTTTTCGGTTGGGCATGACAGCTATTTATATACAAGTGGCTATCTCAGGAGCAGGCAAGCTTATCCGCACGGGCATGTACCTTCTCCAATTAGAATTACAGATCACGTTGGTGACACAACAAAAAATAAAATATTGAACGAAGTACTGTCTTTGACAAAAATGAACTGGAACAGTGCAAACATGTACAGCAAGGTCCCGATAACCTTGATGTTTTCGCGCTTGGTTGGAGACATAATGCGGGAAATACCCGATACAGTGGAGCCCCAGCGCAAGTACAAATTTTATATCTAGCACAGGCCTTACATCGGAGCAATTAGGTACATGAACACTCTAGCGTCCGTTGAAATACAAGATTCCGTAAATGCTCTCTCTCTTCTGACGCAAGCTATCGACGCGGCACGTCCGGGATTGACTCATCAACTTAGGGTGCACTGGAATTTACGGCGAGCGCAACAGCTTGTACAAAGGTTAGGGATTCGACTGGAGAGATCGGCGCAAGACGAAAAATTCTTTTGCGAGACATTCTACAACCCTGGTGGTTTGGAAGACCTTCGGAGAAAAAAAACATCCGACCTGCTGAAGGCGATCCAAGTTCAAGAGTCGATTATTTCAGATATTGAGGGCTTGTATGAAACAGCAAGCAGCTTGATTGATCTCTGGGCTGTCATGTGCGGTAGCTTAGCCGGTTTTCGAAAAGATATCGGATTTAATGAGTTCGTCAGAACCTACATAGATGGGTCTGGCGATGCTACCTCCGAACCGGGAATACGCCTATTAGCTAGAATTCGCAATGTTATGTCTTCCGACCTTTGTTGGCTAAACAACCACATCAAGATCATGCGAAACAAGTTCGTAGTTCATTACGACCAGCCTTGGCAGCAGTCAATTCACTTTGATGCGAAAGAAATGCGACTAAGTTTCGAACTCTATCTAGCATTCAAAACAGAAGAAGAGCGAGACAAAATTCGTAAAGAAGTAATTTCTATTTGCGAAATTGGGCCTAAGCACTTGCGGTTATCGGAAGCTGATTCTTATCCACACGCGACGATTTTAAGCCATTGCTTGGATCACATTGATGAATTCGAGAAATCCGCAAGAGATAGGCTCTCGGAAATAGCTCGTTCAACGGGCTTCATAGGCCCCACCAGTCAAACAATTGTTGATAGATCTTGCATGCTAATTAATAAGTCAGTACCAATACTCGTAGAGTTTGTGAATGAACACCAGAATACAATAAACCTAGTTTGAATGGATTCTTGCCTACAGTGTGCTACTCGACTGGCTGTTTAAGCAACTAAATATTGCGAGAATTACAACTCAAGCTGCCGTGTATTTTTTCCGAAATGGATACCGACAGTCAAGACAATTGTACTTGAGCGAGAAAATATGGCTAAAAGGCTATGTCGGTCAGAGAGTCCCATTCCTTCAGTATTTTTGGACTTAAGTGAGAACGGAATCTGATGCCGGCATACGATTCCTCCCAACTATCTAGAACAAAATGTCGCCCATATTTTGGGAGATATGAGCGGTTCCTCGCAACCTTTAGAAGCTCTTCCAAGTTACGCTTGTGCGGAGCATCAAGGATCAGGTGGGCTAAAAATTCATTGATGATAGGCACCGTGAGAGAATGCACGGAAGGACCTCCTAAAGAAGCGCGCGATACTACGAGCGGTGCTAACCGCAACGCTCTGAATTCGGCAGATGTAAGTCCGGTCTTTTGTAAAATTTGTTGCGGACATGTTCTGAGCCATTTGTCAGACCGGCTGGCCTGTTCTACAGCGTATACAAGCCTCTCGTTAATGTGCCCCAAGTCTTTCAGCGTGTGTTGTGCTTTAAGCCATTTCAGCTCGATTGCCAAAGCGAAATTCGAATTTCTGTCTAATACAAATAAATCCACATCGCCTCGGAGTTCCTCGGAATTGTCGAATTTTGTGTTTGGCCAAGCTCCATATCCTAGTTTATTCAACCACGGAACAAGTACAGTTTTTGCCCACTGCTCTTCTTTCTCAGATTCTGCAGTTGAGAAGACTGTAGGCCTTTTTATAGAAACTAGTTCCCAGATGTTTCTTTCAGCGTCACTAGGTATCACGAGTATATTGCTCAGGGCCAGTTCACCGTTTCCTACAGGAAAGAATGGCTGGGAAGCTATATTTGCCTGAACAGCGCCCTTCTGATAGAGGGCGGGATCATAAACGAGATCGTCTAGAATCGCACTTACTGTATCGCGGCACAGTCCACTCTTCTGTGAGAGTTCTTCTGTCCATGCCGTTCGTGGCTTGAATAAGATCACATGTGCTTTCAATTTTCGACAGATGCATATGTGCAATAAACATATCGTATAAAGGCACATCCAGAATTGTCTCAGTTCTCCAAAGGTATAATCGCCAAGCGAAACGTTAGGACCGAAGGTCCAAGTTATATCCCGCTCTGCGTCGTGATTCTGCAAGCATCGCTCAAACGCCGATGTTGAAATGGAATAATCTCGAGGGCTTAGTATTATGGCAGTATCGACTGCAGCACTTAGGGCTCCTGGATCCGGTTCTCGCATCTCATCAGGTTTGGCCTTTGCCAGTCCTTGGTTCCTTGTTAGATTAGCATTTGCATAGAATGCACATGAAAGATTTTGATCGGATTGAGAGATTGATATGGTTCCATCATTCAATCTTTCCGCTTGCGCAAAGTCAGCAGTGACAGTGTCGAGTAATTGATCCACGGGAGTGTAAATGTAAGACAGATTGATAAGATCCGAAATTATTGTCTTACTATTCACTGATGGTGCAGGCAACACTAGGGAAGGGGCGAAAAAACACGATTGAAAAATCCAGCGCATGGCAAAATGCAGCGATTCCATTGACTGGAGGACAATTTGCATACTACCTGGGACTTGTTTCGCTCTCCGTAGATTTTCAAGAAAGTAAATCCCTTTGTAGAATTCAGCTGCTTGAAGAGCCGCAAATACTGCCTCGTCCCTGTTTATTTGGCGTAGGGGCTCTGACGGATTGAAATCGAACACTTGCTTACGCAGAGCGGAAAATTCTGATTTTTTCAATATTCCAGTGTGCTGCATCTTTGAAATCCAAAATAGTACAAAATCATTTTACCTAGCGATCACGCGTCACTGCCTTGACTAGAGACAACAATTGAAACTTCACGTCCTTCTAGTATAGATGTTTCCATGGATTGTGAAGCTGTTGCCGGCTTGATTGCAACAATAAACAAGCGCACATAAGCGCCCCGCTTTCGCAGGGCGCTCTGTGCCTGACGAGAATCGATCAAACTCAGGCTAGTGGATCATCAATCCAGCAAGCCAAAGCGGGAAGTCTTCGAACCATCGAATCCTTAGAGTGCAGCCGGTCCGTTCTCGTCTTCTCGATATGCGCAATCCGCCTTTTCGCATGGTGCACCATTTGATGCATATCCAGGCGTTGATACACTTCTACCAGGCATTGATGCACAGGCAAGAGTATTTCATTATCAACAGGAAAACGCTTGAGCATTTCTTGCTTCGCCTTCTCAAGGCACTTGCGTGCACTCCTGAATTTGCCTTGCTTGAAATGTTCTTCGCCTTGACGAAACAGGTCGTCTGCCGTTCTCAGGCAGTGTCGATATGTTTTCAACTTCTCGAAAATCTCAAGCCCTTCAGGCATAACCATTTCTGCTTTTATTTGAATCAGTCTCAAGCACTCAAGAGCACTTGTGAATAATTCCTCAGCTACCTGCAATTGTCCCTGTTGAGCGTACAAAGCCGCAAGTATTTCCTTTGCTTTGGCGACCGGCACTGACAGCTCACCATAACAAGCCAGAGTAATCTCTAGATTTGCATGTGCGAGTCTGGCAGCAAAATCGTCAGCGCGCACGACAACAGCGATTTCCGCCATCATCGACAAAACGTCTGCGGAATCTGAACTCACATGTGGCATGCACCATGTCGATAATGCTAACGCATGATTCATGGCTGCATATGCTTCAAGTCGACCTGCGTGTGTTTCCAAACGCAAGTTCTCTTGTGCATAGCGAATCCAATCATTCATAGTGTCAACACACGTTAGTTGCTTTGCCAACTGCTCTGTTATTTGCCCATCAATCGCCCATTGAAGGACTTCTTGAAGAGCATCAGATTTTTGACCAAGTACTTCTATCATTTCACGGTCATCACCAATAAATTCCGTAGTTCTACGGCAGTACCGGTGATCCATGTGAAAGATAGAATCGAGATCTGGAGCGGCTGATCTGAAGAAACGCAAAGCGGTTTGATCATCACCCAGCCAGAGATGGATCTCCGCCAGACAATAATTCATCACTGCCCTGCTGTAAACGTCACCAGATGACAGTTTTAATATCCTCTCTAATTGCTCGAAGTAGAACTTTGCTTCCGCATAGTTCTTTCTTAGAAACAAAGTCTCACCGAGCAAAGCCACTGTCTTCGGGAAAAATGAATCCCAAATATCAGTTTTTTCACCCAGCGAAACAAGAGCTTGACGGAAGTGCTCCTCCGCAACAATGTAATCGTGACAAAGAAGCGCAACGCGTCCTGCATTGATTTCGTGTTCCCAGGTCATAGGTATATACTCCTACTTTTTGTTTCTCCCGAAAGAGAAATCGAAATGTGTTTTGTAAACACAGCAGAAAGCAGACCGATTGGTCTGCTATATAGAACCGCTCCAAATGAAGATTCTCGTCAGTTTGTGGGTGGACAAGCCACCCACTGAACTTGGAAACAAGCAAAGCGATTTTTAAGCCGCCTTCTTGGCTATCGCCAACGGAGGAGCCGCCGTCGCAACTTTCTTCCATGCGATTTCTTTATCATCAAGAGCATTCTTGATGGTTTCAATCTCGCGCGAAACTTTTGCAACATCCTCATGCCAGCCGAGTTTTTCATAAACTTGCATTATCGCCTCGCGGACAATCAAGCAAATCTTATGCTCGTCAGGAAATTTCTCCGAGAGCATACGCTTAGCTTTGATAAGGCTGATTAAAGCCGCATCTAACTTCTGCGCTAACTCCAGTTCTTTTCCATGCTGAATAAGAAGACATGCTTCCTGCGCTGTTCTCCACGCAGCAAGCATATCGCAGAACATACTGGAATGCCGCTGAAATTCATCCTGATTCACCTCGTGGTTCCTCGAAAGAATTTCAGCCGCCATGCGAAATTGCACGTCGGCTTCTTCAAACAACTCAGCCTTTCGGTAGAGGTGCGCGAAATTCAATCTGGTTAGCCCAGCTTCCATGCTTTTCTTCCCGGATATCATTTCGTGAATCTCTATAGCAACCGTATAAAGATCCTCTGCTTGTCCGAGCATGCGCATGGCACCAGAAGCTGATGCCATCACTGTCATGGAATATGCGGAAGCACCGTGATGAAGAGGAAAGAGCCTGGTGGCTAACCCAAGAGCCTGATTTGCCAGCTTGTAACCTTCGAGGACATCCTCTGGGGTTTCCTTCGCTAAACAATTCCGGGACTTCTCAAGCAAACCTTCCCACTCCACAAGCTGTGCCATCACATCTTGTGGAAGCTCACCGCAAACGACAATTGACTCAGTCACTTGTCGTATTTGCGCTAAGCGCTCCATTTCAGCCTTTTCCCATGGCATAGGTGGTGCATCACCAGTCTCATCCACAAAAGCGATTGCTCGCTTGTGGAACAACTGCCGATGTCCTGTACCATGCAAGAGAAAAGGAGCAGACTTCTTGAATAACTCAAGAGCAATATTTGCTGTTTCAAGCTGCTGAAAGTTTATTTCAGCAAGCCCGAACCAGTTCATTGCCCTGACAATACCTTCGACAGACTCGCCCTGATCCAAGAAAAATTTCTCGGATTGCTCGAAGAGAGGCTTCGCCTCCGCATAGCGTCCCTTCAAAAGCAATGCCTCTGCTAGCAGCGTTTGAATTTCGGCGAGTTCCTCAGTGGGATACCAAAATTCACTGCTGGCGGTGGCAAGGGCGGAACGTAAACGCATTTCTGCAACATCGTATAGAGATTCGGAAAGAGCATCACGACCAAGTCGCATATCTTGTTCCCAACTCATATCTATCCTCCTGGATATTTGAGAGTTTTTCGACTCCCGTAAAAAATAAAAGGAGAAAACGCAAGTCATTTCTGACTCACGTCAAGCAAGAAACCGAAACAAACGCTATCTAGGCAGTTGTTTCTCAAGAAGCTGTCTTGTTCCAAGTTCAATGAGCGTGGGCGTTCTCTTTGGGATTAATAGCGGATTTCTTCCGCCTCCCACCGGGGCTGACCTCATTTCGACGAATCGTCGACAGTCCGGCGCCGGTCAGAAAACGCCGCCCATGTTTCTATTGTTCCACGAAATTGTGGGGGAAAATAGAGGAAAAATCAGGTAATGACGGTCATGTAATTGCCCAAATCCCGTCCGATTTGCTGCGATTGGATTTGCAGGTATTCAAGAATTCTTAATCGCTAGAAGCCAGTGACCAAGGTCATTTCAACAAATTACTGCTTGACAGAAAATTTCAAACAAATTTCAACCGCCAGGAGGTATAACAGTACTTAGGTCCTATCGCGGGACCGAGGTGAGACGCGGCACCAAAGCCGCAGATGTCTCAAAAGTGACGCCCAGTCGAAAGTCAGTGCATCGCGGTGCAGTTCTAGATGCGGTCGTAGATTTCAGCTTAATGCTGGTTTCTTATTTCCGGCTGAAATTTTTCAGCTTTCTTCTTTTTTTGATTCCGGCTGTCGCTCGAAACGACAGTTGATATTGCAGGGAGGAAAACCGATGGAGCAAAAAAACCTGAATTCATGTTCAGAGCTTACAGAGGTCAGTTTATCGTGTAGATGTTTACACACGATCGGGTCTAGTAAATGTGCTAGCGCGGCAATCTCGGCTCCACTCTCCCTTCAATTGGAATCGCAGAGTTACACAGCAGGCTGAAAAGCCTGCTTATTTGCGTAAGCATACAGAGGTAAAAACTATGGATGTAAATCTAATTCGCTTGGTGAGTGTGGTAATCGCGGTTGTCAGTTTTCGTTGCTTGATTCAGAAGAAGGGCGAAGACGTTCCAGCGACAGCCTGGTTCACAGCCTCCTGTCATTGGCTTTTGGTGTGCGACCTTGTTTCTAAGGGCGTCATCCACTAGCTAAGTACGTTTTCTCTCTCATTGATGTCGTGTCAAATCTTTTGCTCTTAAGCAAGGAGAATGAATTATGCTAGCCTACACATTTGGAATTCCACTCTCGATCTTTGTATTTCTTCTGGTTGGTGCTCTGGTCGGCACTGCCGCTCCAGATCCCGGCGCGGGAATTATGCCTGGATTGATTGCTGGCGGCATTGTGTTCGCACTATGCATGAAAGCCCAAGGAAAGGCAAATAGCGATTTGGAGAATCCAGCACCATTCGTGGTGGACTGCTCTCCTGAAAGAGCCTTCAGTACTATATACGGATGCTTGGCTGAAGCAGCTTACGGACCAACCTATTGGTCGGTGCAACCGATGCAAACTACAATGAAAATCATTGGAACTTTGAAGTTCGAGGAGCCGATAGCAGGCGGGGCCGGTGGTATGTCTTCAGCTAGAAGGCAACTTCGCCTGGTTGCTTCTGTGTGCACAAACGCACTCGGAAAAACTGTGGTGACGTTGAAATATAACGTGTATAGTCCGGCAGGACGCTGGACTTGCGATGAAGGCATCGCTAAAACAACAAGCTGGATCAAACGCGATTTGATGTTAGCTTAATTGCTATGTAGCACCCGGCACTGGCTTTCGACCGTGTCATTGTATCTTTTCTTTTGGTTGTATTGCTATGCCAATCAATTCCATCGAATTGCTATTCTGTGATTTGAATGCTTTTTGCTGACTTCCACTTTTTGCCGACTGCTTCTGGAAGCCGTCCCATTTCTTTGACGAACATTACAATTTGCCATTTTTCCGTATCACTCAAAGTCGCATTGTAAGCAGGCATGGCCGTGAGTCGAACACCATGTTCGATGAACCAATAAACCAGGCCATCAGCATCCTTTGACCAGTCTTCCTTGGAAAATTGGGGCGCACTTTTGTAGAAACCTTGCGCAATCTTTGTTGTCTTTCCATCAGCAAGTCCGTGGCAAACGGCACAGTTGTTTATGTAGAGACTACATCCAGTAGAAAGATTCATCTCGCTGATCTGCAATGGATTCTTTGTGGCAGGCGTATGCCCTTTCAAATATGCTCGAATCGAAGTTTTCGCCGCCCAGCGCTCTATGGGAGGAATCGCTTGATCCGCACCTGGATCGACGCAACCCGAATTTAAGACTATGAGTAATCCGCCCGAGAGCAAAATAAGCACAAGGAGCGCTCCTGCTGCAAATGCAGACCAATGATTGAGTTTAATCATCGACAATCTCTTCCCTTTCGTGTAGTGGTGTCTTTCTAAAACCTAGATACATGCCGCAGTCGTAAAGCGTTTTGCAGCAGCCGGAATAGAGAAAGGGCATTCCTGACCATGCGCCTGTGAGCACAAGTCCAGAGAATAAAGGAGCTATGCATTGTCCAATAGATCTGGCTGCAGATGTAAGTCCTGCTACGCTTGTGCGTTTGTCATCTGGCACGATCAGCATGGAGTAAGTCTGTCTGGCAGGAATGTCCATTGAGGAGAATAGGCTCCTTAAAATCAAAACCAAACTTGCTAAGGTCGCCGTCGGCATCAGCGGCACGATACAAAGAGAAAGACTGCATGGTAAATGAGAAAAGACAATTGTATTCAGCAGTCCGTACTTCCGACAAACAAGGGGCGCGATTGTCAGCGATATTGCGGCCAGAATGTAAGTTACAAAAAATACGGGACCTGTAAACTCAGGACCGACATGAAAGCGTTCAGTGAACCAAAAGGATATTAACGTTTGTGGGATAAATCCGCCTCCAAACGCATCAATCCCTTGCAAAGCTGCAAGTGCCCAAATTTGTTTTGAGACACCCTGTTCTGATTTTTCGATTAAATGTGCAGGCGATGAACCTGATTCATTCGGCCGATTTGCCAAGCAAGAATAAAGAGCTACAAGAATCAATCCACCAAAAGCGTAAGTTAGAAAAATTGGCTGATAGGAATTTTTCAAGCTAAGGTCATGAACTAGCGGACCTGTGGCTAATGCCCCTAATGCAGCAGACGCAAATGCAATCAGATTGTAATTTGAAAACACCCTGGCAAGTCGATCTGCAGGCACTACTTTGGAAATCAGTGCTTGTTCTATCGCGCTAAAAGGTCCGCCTTCAAATCCGGATGGACTGATGATTCCAAGCACGGACGTTATTGCGATAATCCACGGATCGCCGGAGAAGGCAAAGATCAAGCCGCTTCCTGCAAGTACGCAAGAGAACAACACGAGTATTAGCTTCACTCCAAATGCATTTGCATACATTGAAACAAGTGCAGTTAGGAGTGCATCTTCAACGAGAGTGGCAGAAATTACGGCTCCTATTTGGAGCGTAGAAAGTCCGTGATCATGAAGAAAAAGTGCAAAAACAACTGAAATACTTCCGAAGCCAAAGGTTCTAATTGCCTTTGCCGCGTAGACGATGAATAGGTGATTGTTTTGAATCAATGGCAATTATCTTGTTCCAGTGGCACAAGCCGCGCCTTCGGCGCGAAGGTCATTTCTTGAATAAAGCCCTACTAGCCTAGACAGAGTTTTGGCAACAGAATTTTCCTTTTGGTGAATTGAAATAATGTCGTCTGCTGGAATTCGTTTGGATTGCAATCGGTTCCAGAATTCGTCCATTCCTTCACGGCTAAGTCCAAACCTGTTAGCGATTTTCTCAGCGGATTCCATAACCTTTGATGCAACGTCGCGAGTATATTGAGATTCCAGTCCGACAACGGCCACTCGCCCTAAGTCGTAGATACGAGATTCGTCTGCCCCCTGTTCGGTGAGAGTCTCGTCCAACAAAAGCGCCAGCGACAAAAGAAAGAACACGTTATAGTCTTCCAGGCACCTGGACATTTCAAAGCCTTTGAATTCAAATCGCAAGGAGGGTTCTTCATGGACATAGAACAAAGGCGCCCAAATGCTTCTGCGATATGTGCGTATAGATTTTCCAATTCGTCTTCTTATCCGCCACAGCTTGCCATCAGTCAAAGGTGCAGCCAGCGTCATTGCAACAACCGAAGGCATATAGAAGTTGATGCGTGCAGCGACCTGCGCGGGCTCTATTCTCTTCGACAACTCTTCAGGAACGCTAATGTTAATATCGGGTCCGAACGTTGTAGCTGCAGTTAAAGCCCACTGCCAATAATCGTGGCGAATGTAATTAGGAGGAGCGTTGAATTTTGATTCTGTTGGATGATGCGAAATCACAACCAGATCGAATCCGTCTGACAAAGTCCGCTGACGAAGTCTCTCAAAAAGGTGTCTAAGAGCTGATATCGCCTCAGAAATTGATTCGCTCTTTGGTGTGCGTATTTCTATGCCCTTTGGCAAAAGCGAGATCTTATTCATATCGCTATCAGTCAAGTAATACCCCTCGATCAGATAAGGTGTCGCTTTACTGTGAAGCGGTTTGATATTAAAACCGTCTTTGCCAAAATCCGATGTGGAAATCGAATTTATCAACTCCGCGAGCATTTCAAAATCAAGATCTCGATGACAGAGAGGAGTGAAATCATCTTTCTTCACCATCAAAAATTCTGTCTCTATGCCGAAACCAAAATCCGCCTTTTTCATAAGTTGCCTCTTCTATTCTCTTCAGACTCGTTTTTCTTCCAGGTGGCCACTTGCTGCGCAAATGTCATAGCCCGAAAAGAAAAATGGTGTTGACTTGTCTGTAAGACGATGACAGCCGCAACCACATGATGCCCGGTATATAGCGCGCTCAGCTTCACAAGCTGTTGGAAATGAAACACAAAACGGCATGTTAATAGGTCCGTCGACAAGCGTTCCATCGAGTGGACCACCGATAAGCTCAACAATCATGTCAATTTCCCCGCGAACTTAGCTTGGACCGGGCGATTACAAGGAGAGCCGCCTGCCCGAATACTCGTCGGTACACTCCCTCCAGTTGTTTGATCTATTGCAGCATGCATTTCCTCCATAAAACTGTTAATGCGATTCACCATCAGCACTTTGCCTGCTCGTTCTGCTCTAAGTCGAGCAACTAGCAACGAAGTGATCATTTGATTCACCTTTCGAATATGTCGGTCATAGATGCCAAATGCCAGCGCAAGAATTATGTGTTCCGCGCTACCTGCACTCATATTTATTGCTCTAAGTCTATTTCGTGACTCTTCCGGAAGATCGAGAAGCCAGTTCTGGAAATTCATGGATCTAAGTTTGATACTCATGGCAAGTTTCTTTCTCCAAAGAGTATTCGCGCTTCGTGTGTATTTAGCTTGCGATACCCTTCAAAGGTATATTTCAGAACGCCGGGCAGAAATGAATCGAAGAAGTAAACGCTAGCAGTCAAAGGTATTCTTGTCGGGAGGTAGAACACAGGTGGAGGGACAATCGGGCAATCTAAACTATGACCATCAACAGGTCCGCCTACGAAGTTCAAAGTCATTTTCTATTTCTCTTTGCCTTTTTTACTACTGTCCAGGTAATCGTTGAGATTCGCACAAGTACCTATGCAAACCAATTCTTTCGCAAACTCAAAAACAGAATGCACTGTAATCGTCCCCGTGTCCCATTGAACGGCAAAGACTTTGTCCTCTTGATCTTGAAAAATAATATTGCCACCAGTTTCTGGCGGAATGTCAGCCTTATTGAGACCATGAGCTTTCAGTCCCCCGGGTGTCCAAGCTCTTAATCCTTTCGCTGGGATTTCCCCTACTCCAGAATTCATTGTTCAAACAACCAGCGCAAAGAACATGACACCAGAGACGGTGACTCCTTAGCAGAAGACTCGTCAGTTCGTTTCAACAGAACGCGCTCTCCGGGCACAAAGAAGCCCAGATATTGACCTTGCTTCAGGGTTGATTTCGGCTCTGAAGGCTGCGGCGCGATAAACGCACGCAGATTCAAAGGTTGCTCCATAGCGCCACCTCCTAATTGCCCAGCAGAAAGACGGCCCCAACGCACATCTTTTGCAGGACTTACCTCACACATATGCTTTTCTTACTGAGATGTATTCTCAATAAAATAAGAATACTCATTATCACCAAATCGGTCAATAATGACAACCGAAATTCTCAAAAAGCCTAATTTTGTTCAAGAACAGACCTTCTGTTCCATTCTCAATAAGAAAATCATTCTCAATAAGACTTAGACCTAAATTGTCATCCCTGCCGCAAAAATGGATTGGAGCCGGCGCAGTTCAGCACAATGCTCTCCAATATTAGTCGCTTCACTCAATGGTTAAGTCCTGGCATGTGCATGCAAAATTGCATTTGCTCTTCCTACAGCAACTGCTGCTTTGCGCTTCTGCCCAGATGTCTCGTAAAAGTTTGCGATTTCCAATAACACTATTCCTGTGACAGGCGAAAGTTTATGGTAAACATTTTCAGAATATTGCAAAGCGGCTAAATAGCGTGTTTCTGCTTTTGAAATTTCTCCTAGTTTATGTGTCTCTGCTGCATGTTTGATCATTGCTTGCAGTGCTTCGGGTAGCGAGTTTGACATTCTGCTTCTCCTGTTAGATGGAAGGAAAGGGCTCTTCTTTATCCTTCTTCTTTTGTTTTTCTTGCACTACCGACTGTTCAAGCTCGGCAATGATCTCGGTCATCGCTCTCTGTTGTTTTTTGAGATCATTAGACGGAACTGCTGATAGCCTTGGTTGTGGCTGCGGAGCAATCGGATCCTTGTAATAATCATCTCCATACTTTTCTTTTGTATGTATCCAAATCAAAAGTTTCTTTGCTTCTTCTGGAGTAAGTTGTTGGAATTGTTCGTCGACGAGACTGTCGGCAAGTTGCTTCAATCGAGAAAGCGGATCTTGTCGGTCATATTTACCTCCATTAACTACTAGCTCGTCTTGAGATTTTCGTTCTTGTTTGTCCAGCCATGATTCGATAATATTTCGGTTCTCTTCTGTTGTTGTCCAATGCGAATCGTTCAATATTTCAATCGTTTTCTCAGGTTGTTTCTGGACCAGATTCAGATCAACCTCTAGACGAAGTCCTGTTGAATGAAGCATTACGGCGGCACGCTTATCTAATTTATCAGGAGAAAGAGGTCTTAGCGAATCAATCCATTCCCTTGCTATTTCATGATCTTGCCAGCTCATATAGTTTTCGTCGGATTTCATTTCCTTTTGGATTTCAACCGAATCCTTATGCCGATGAAGATCACGCCAGCTAGAGAAGTCTTTGCTATATACGCGGATCGTCTCAGGTATGTGATTGTTAGGGGCATTCAATTTCCAATCAGATAATTTGGCATTATCCTCGTCACTAATGCAGCCCCTAAATTTCCAATGCAATTCATCCATGAGCTTATAATCCGACTTAGGCGTGATCGTGACCGTATCACCGGATATTCCGAGTGGTATCTCAATTCCCAGCGGAATCGGTCTTGATGGATCTTTATATTCCTTCAACAAATGCTCATAATGAAAATCCAGCCGCTGTTTGTGCTCGTCTAGAAGAGAAGCTTTTGTGTTGACACTGCTGAGGTTCTTGTACAACAGTTCCGTAAAGTTCAATCCATACTTCCTGAGATCTATTTCCGTAGTGTGCTCAAAGTCATCGAGCCCGTTATGAAATATTCGTATTCGACTTTCATGATCATTCTGTGCCTCAGGTGAATCGACAGTCCACTGGGCAACTGTAATTTCCTGCGCTTTTCCCATTTCTGCAAACCGATATCGCGTTGCAGCCAACAAGAAATCCGGGTGGGTGCTCTTATTAAGAACAATGAAACCATCGCCCTCCAGATTCTTGAGCCTGATCGGTTCTTCCTTCAGGTCGTTGATGGTCTTGTCCTTCGCTTTCTGCATCCATGTTTCTAAAATTTTGCGTTGCTCTGGTTCCATTTCATCAGAGCAGAATTCATATGCAAGCTTCATTTCCTGCAGCGGAGATTTCTTTGTCAGGCTCGTCAAGCCATCTTCTCCATACAAGATCAGCCGCTTCCCTTGTTGCGCCTCACCGATAATTCGCTCCATGACTTTTCTACTGCGGTCAATAAACTTTAGATATTCATTTTTTTCCTGCTCATGCCACTTCTCTTTTTCGTCCTCTGGCAGTGTCGCAAGTTCAGCCTGCAATTCAGACCTCCAGTGGTAAAGCTTAAATACATCCGGTCCAATATCTGGGTCCGTAAGGAGGTCTTGCACTGTTGCATCTTGCTTGCCTGTTTTCTCCAAGTATTCATTTGTCTTCTCTTGGAGCACAGTTTCAACGTCAGAGAGTCGGCTCTCGTAGGTTACGATGATCCAGGTTCTTCCCCATGGAGAATTCACCTGTGTTTTGACCATTCCATCAATCGGTGAATAGAAAGAATCATCGTCAAATGACATAGCTTGATCTGACCTCACTTATTCCAGGGTAGGGGATAATCCGAATCAATGTCCGGCAGAATCTGTTTGTTCGCCATATCTTGAATAACGTCGCGCATGATTCTAATTTTCAGAGCTGCAACTTCCTCTGTTTCCTTGTCATCAGGTGAAAGCTGCTTTCCTTTATTTTTAGCCAGAAGTGCAAGATGCTCTTCTTCAAACTTTTGCAAGAGACTTTGTGCCATATCCACACCTTTGACTTCGCGAGCAAGGTGCGCCTTCATTGCGTTGTAGTACTTGAGCTGTTCGATTTCCCGCTGCGTGTCCGTAACTTCCGATGCAACACGGTTCTTTTCGTCTAGCTCAAACTTTCGCTCCTGACCTGAGTCGACGACAACTTGCTCCTTGCCGCGTTTTTGCTTTTCTTGATCGGCCATATCTTTATCCATCGGATCCCAAGGCGCAACTGGCGGTTGTTCTTCCTGGTCTTCTGGATATCGATATTTTAAGCCTTCATCAATTTCGATTTTATTGCGAGGCAGCGGTGGATATTTTCTTTCGTAGTCATCATATGCCATCCAAGAGATATGGCTTATGTGCGCCGGGCGGGACGACGGCAAGAACACTATTAGTTGATCGTTGATTGTTGGATTCATGATCTCATCCGGCGTAAGCAGTGGACGTTGAATCTTTTGGTATCTAACAGATGAGCCCTGCAGCTCTGGATCGATGAGCGTAGTGTTACCCAAACTGTCGCTGATTGCTTTGGCGTCCTTCAATTGATTTGGTGTGAAATAGATTTTCGTCGCGGGTTGGCTGAAGAAAATATCGGACTCCTTTTCGTAAACCTGCTCAACGAGAGATACGTCCTGGACGCCAAATGAAATGCCAATGTCGAGGTGGCGATAGAGGGTAAGTTTTTCCTTCATCCCTCTCACATAGCCGAGGTTTGCAAATTCGTCGAGCACTAGCGCTAGTGGGTGCTTGAAGCGGTTATTGGAAATTATATGCAGCATGTAATGCCAAAGCAGAACCGCTAGCGGTTTGAAATCCTCTTTCTCCGCTGAAAGCACCAAGTAAAATGTGAATAGTGAATCCTTAAGAGATGCAAGGTCTACACTCGTTTTATTCGTCAGAGCTTGGGTTCTTGCGTCGTTCCAAAGATCCAGTCGTTGACCTACGCAGGACATTACAATATTGCGCGTATTGTCAGTGCCTCTCGAAAAGAATGCCTGGAAGCGATCATAAGCTTGCTGAACGGGCGAGTGCATGGCATGTTTTCGAAGCTCTTCTTCACTTCGATTTACCAGCTCTACAACATGGCCCATGTGAGCATATCCCTGCTTGCGATGACCGCATACGTGGAGCAACAATGCCGTGAGTAACATCCGTTCAGACGTATCCCAGAACTGATCTCCTTTGTGGCTCTTTTGAGTTGTCGTTCTCATGATCAACTCACAGACCATGCGAGCATCACGGTCAGTTTGTATCATATCCAGCGGATTTAATTGATCCGATGCCAAATCATCAGGATTGAAGTACAAGATTTTGTGCCCGTTCGCCGCACGCCACCCCGATGTCGCGCTAAATAAATGGGGGGCTTCGTCTCCGGCGGTTGCTTCAGTAATAATCATTGAAACGTTCGTTCGCTCAATTATGTTCGGCGCAAAGATGGAGCGGCTTTTGCCCGTTCCGGTCGGACCGCAAACGAGAGTATGCCTGTTCGCCTCCCTTGGTGGAATCGTAAACCAACGATTGCCAATCTGTGAAACTATAAAGCGACGATGATCATCAAAGTCAGCAAGATATCCCTTTGCGGCTAGCTTCTCTTCGTCAGCAAAACTGGCATTTGGATATATTTTCGGATTCGGTTTCGGATGTCCTGTAGCCAGAAAGACTAACGCTTCTTGGACCAGTACTTCTTTGAACATATCAATTCGTTGACGTATCGCATGCGATGAGTCTGTTCTGGCTGTTTCAGAGAGATCGATGAAGACTGTATTTCCATACGAGTCATCCTCAAATTTAGCAAGTTGCACTTCGCAGGTTCGATTTGGGAATGGATTTCGTGCCGCCGCAGCCTTGTCAGCGATCAGCGCTTGCGAAAATGCTTTCCTTTGCTCGGGTGCCCAACGCAAGACGATTTGAAATTTCATATCCCAGACGAAATTCTCTTCGGTATGTTTTCTTTCATCAGAAGCTGTTAGCAGGTGTTGTCCAGGATTGTTCGGACCGGGTCTCCAACCACCTACAAGAAGAGCATTATTAATTACGATAGGCACATCCTCTATCGCAGAGACCGGTATCCATATTCTGTCCTGAATGGTTGTCACTTTGCCGCCTGCCCCACCCTATGCCATACCGCCGAAACCACCAGGACCTTTGAATGCACCAGGACCAGGAGGAATAATTTCCTCAATCTTTTTGTTATCTCTATTTGGTTTTCTGTTCATTTCTTGTGTTTTGAATTGTTGAATTGAGTTGTAAATCTGGCACACCGCGATATCGATCTTTTCTTTTGCTAGCCGGTGAATTTGCTTCTCTGTATCACTCATCAGTCCGCTTCCATGCCCAAGCTCTCCAAAACGAATTGGAGATGGAGATGGCTCTCCTTTGTCTTTTGACGCAACGAGCGCTTTCTTTGCTTCTTGCTGCAAATCAGTCAACTGTTGAGAATGGTCCTGGAGCTGCTTTGAATAGAGATGATCGCGCATTGCGCTTGAAAGGATTTCGGTAAATTGCCAGATCCCCATTGGGCGCAGACCGCCGGATGCTGCTCCGCGTGGGCCGGCAGCGAGCGCAGATTTATCCGCCCCCCATATTTCACTATAATAGCCGTCCACAGTTTGACTCTGGTTTGCCTGCATTACGTTCAGCAGTGACCGCAGACGCCCATACTGCTCAGTTCGTTGATGCAAATGCTTTTCTTGATTTGGATCAATGCTTGCTTTCGTCAAACGTGCTTCTTTGTCACCTTGTTTTTCTTTCTTCGTCATCCATGTCAGCAATTTCTTTGAGTTCTCAGGAGACAGCTCGTTCGTCTCGTCTTCAGCGATTCGCTCTGCAAGCCCTTTCAATTTGGCTAAGCTGGAGTTCTTCGAATACACTTCGCCCTGGTATTGAAAATCATCAATATCTTTTTCTGTCTGCAAACCTTCAACAGAGTTCCGCAGCCTGTCGCGATCAGCTTTCTTGAGAGCCCAAAGATCATCATGGAGAATTTCAATAATTTGCTCGGGATGCCTGGACATGAGTTCATCATCAATGGTCAGTGAAATGCCCGTCTTGTGTTTTGCAAGAATCGCATCACCTATGGTTGGGCGAATAGGCTCGCTGCTCATTTCAGATGGAGAAGGCATTACCTTCATAAGCAGGCTTGCGTCCTCTTTCCTGATATAGATGCTGTTTGCTTCAAGAGAATCGACCTGCTTATCCATCTCTTCAGGAGTCATATTTTTTCGCAAGGATACGTGCGAGGACGGATCGCTCATATCGTAAACTCGAATGCTGCCCTTCTTGCCCGGCTCTTTTGCACTGGCAATGGCATCTTGTATTTGTTTCGATAGATCCGGGGGCAGAATTTCCTTTCTTGTGTCAAGGACAACTTGCAATACTTCCTTATCCTCATCCTTTCTGATGTAAGTAAATCGCCCTGGAAGCTCCGACGGAATCTCAAAGAAGTCCTGTTCTTTTGCTTTGCCGGCCTCCAGCTTTGCATAATGCTGGTCCAACTTTGTTTTATGCTCTGGCAATAAATAAGCACCTTCTGCAAGCTGCTTGTAAAGCTCATCACAATACTGTTTTCCATGCAGCGTTAGGTTGATTTCGCTGGACTGCTCCGGAAAATCAGCACCGTTATGGAAAACTCGGATCTTGTCCTTCTCGCCCTTAGGTGAATTGCTTATCCACAAATCAATTTTTTTGGTCTGACTGGCCGTAAGCGCATGTTCAGCAACGACCGCCCTCAGAATATCGGGATTGGATTTCTCTGATAATCGAAGCGGTTCATTTGAATCTTCACGCTGCAGCTCAATCACTTCATCAGCATCTTTTGATTTGGGCGATTTCGCTTTTGTTATCCAGCTATCGATTTGTTTTGCCTGCTCATCTGTGAGCTGATGTCCAAGATATTTTTGTACAAGTTGCAATTGCTCTTTCGAGCTGGCCTCGGAAACAGACAAGACATTATCCGGAGCGTCATAGATAACAATTCGTTTTCCTTTCAACTCTTCCTGACGCAATTTCTCAAGGTCTTTCTCTGCAGTTTGCTGCCTGGCAGCCATCTGTTTTTCAGAAAGTTCTTCAAGTCTTTTGCGCTGCTCTAAAGTTAGTGACGCAAGCTTGGCTTCTTGCTCGTTCACCCAATTACTAAGCTTCAGTATTTCGCCTCGTTCTTCAGGAGCTATTTTTGGACGTTCAGATTCCGGCAGCCGAGCCTGGGCGCGTAGCTCACTAAGCTTCTCATCCAGAATTCGCTTGAGAACTGACAGCGGCATGTCTTTCTGGAGAAGCACCAAACCATCGCCTCCAGGACCATCAATACGTAATCTGACAAGCTCTTCGCCCTGCGCCGGCCCCATAGGATTGCCTCAATTTCCTTCTATATATAAGAAGCTTTCCCAAATTTTCTGAGCATTAGCGCTTTACATCCACGCACAAGAAAGATCCCTACAAGGATTTCTCAAGTTTGAAAAAAGCTACCAAATCTGAGGCTCGCGTTCATATTTTTCTTTGATCCAGCGGCACAAGCGATCATACTCATCTTTGTTGACTTGATCAGTTACCCACTTTTCGCCAGCCCGGTATTTTTCTGCGATAACCTGAAGATGTTCCAGAGCATCTGATCTGGAATATACCAGCTTGCCGAGCGGCGACGAAACTTCGATTTGCTTGTTAATGTCTCTGTTAACGCGCTTCTGGAATATCCAGAACCATAACCGCTTATAATCCGCTTCTGGCAGGATGTTTTTGCTGATGCGCGCCGTCTTTTCCAGAAATTCCAGATCATCAGTATGAAGGCATGTCATCACATCTCCATTCTTTAGTGGAACCTGCACAGGAATCTGCCGCCGTTTTTCATCTACCCATCTCTTCAGCGCTTTTTCCTCGGCAGCAGAAAGAACAACTTCGCCATCTTCATTTTGTAGTTGTAATATTTGAAGTTGTTCAAGTTTGCTGTCTCGGCTGTACGTTTTTTCTGCAGACGCTCCCTCGTCAACATCAATGCGCAGAATTTTGTGTGATTGCCGAGCGGCAATTTTTTCCACCTTTTCGCTCTCTTTCTGCCATTTATCCCAGTTGTCTATCCATTCACCAAGTTGTTTTCGCTGGCGCCTGCTGATTTGATCTTGAAGAAATCCTGCATCGTAATCTTTGACTAAATTCAGAAGTTCTTCTTTAGGACTTCGAGATGTATATTCATCTGGAACAAACGTGTTATAAACGGTAATCGTCATATTTCGTTTTTCAGCAATTCGCTTTTTTCGTCTTTCTTCTTTTTGAAACTGTTTCAATTTCGATTCTGAAGTGACAGGTTCACCGATCAGGTTTACCTCATAATCCTTCCGCTCAGATTCCGACTTATCCCTATTCGGTACCGAAATCCTTTTCACGGGCAAACCAATTTTTTCAAAAAATTGCATCAACTTGCTTGGCTGGGCAATCTCTTTTTCGGGTTCGAGTTCGACGACTTTTATGCGATCTGTTACCTCATCCCCAACCTCACGAATGAAGTCATAGTCCTTTTTTGTGAGTCGAAGTCGACGCTTTTCTTTGTCTTTTCCGGCAACAATAATGTGAGCATGTTGATGGTCAGTGTTGTCGTGAACCACGGCCCAAAAGTCCAGCTCTCCGCCTTTATGTTGTCCGATTTCTTTGAGCACAGAGCGCGTAAACTCGCGCATATCGACGGTCTCTTCTCCTGGGCTCAGAATTAGCTTGTGTATAAGAACGCCTTTGTGCCGCATCTTGTCGATTCGGTCTTTAACTTCGTCCGGCTTTATGTCATCACGTGTGGCATCAAAGAACTTGCGCGATTCTTGCTCCTTATCCTTGCCAGGTCGGAAGGCGACATAATTCGCATGAGCCTTTGCTCTGGACTTGCCTGTGCCGCCAGCGCTAATGTAGCTGTGTTTAACGACGGTCCGGGTACTACTCTTTGTTTTCATCTGCTAGCAGCTCAACGATCTCTTTTTCCGTGCGGCTGATTCTTGCCTTTACTCTTTTGACTGCATTTTGATAAGCCTCTTTGAACTGATCTTTGCCGACATCATCCATGGTCGAGTGCATGAAGTGAGCAAGCGTGGCCGTGTCTAATGCTACTTTGGCCAGCAACGAACAAATCCGGTTTGTCGATTTTTTCAAGTCGTCTTTGTAGGTCGATTCCTTTTCACGGGAGTCCTCCGTTTCGAGGTGCTCCATGTAAAAAAGTATCGCGTCCCGGGCAATTTCAGTGGTTGTTTTTCCACTTTTTTCGACAAGTTTCTTGAACTTTCGCATAGATTCCCGATCTAACCTGGTTCTTATCGGTTCTGTACGTGTATTTGTGCTAGGCATTGCAAATCTCGCTTTGGCAGGCTATTATTGGACTTACAGCTTTTAATTCGCTGTCAAAATTTGGGTGGATCACACAAAACCATTCTATCATATGGATTTGTAGGATCTGGGGCACGCTGAAAAAGCGATGGATCACGTAAAAGTCTTGTCATTGTTGGGTTTGATGCCACGGGGGCATCGTCTTTATCCTGCCTTACACGCTTCGCGTGTTGCGGCGACTTTTTAGGTACTACTGCGGCTCGTTGCCAGCTCGCCTGTAGCTCGCTCCGCTCGATGGAAGGAGCTTTCTATTCTATTTTCTTCGTAGCTGAAAATTTATCTGAGTGGACAAAGTTGGATTCTGTTTTCTGCGGCTTTACCAATGTTTCTCTCTATCATCGCGAAATCGAATACGATTGGTGCTTTCTACTACATTGGGAAATACGATAACGACGGTACTACTCTTTCACAATCGTTTCGCTAGCTCTACGTATTTTGCTTTATTGCATGAAGCGTGTTTCTCTCTTGCTGAAGGTTGATCATTCTTCCCTGCTATATCTTCGCCGGAGCCGTCCACGGCGTCGCTCTACTAGCGAATCAAATACGCTCCACGTGGTACTACTCTTTTGCAATTTTTTCTCTAGCTACTTGTGCATTGCCGTAACTTGTTTAGCAATCCTTTGAATTGATACACGTCTACGGCATTTTCTGACGATTACTTTTCCTCGCGCACCAACAGAGTCGATTTACTACCTAACCAAATACGGTGCTCAGAGTACTACTCCTTTCCAATTTTTCCTTTTGCTAAACGTTCATCTCCGTGAAGCGCTTAATGGATCATTCAATTGAGATGCATTGATGAAGTTTTCCGTTCATTGTTTTGCAGAGGTCGTAAAAAAGGCCGGCATACGAGCGAACTACATACGGAGTCGGACAGTACTACTCCTTTCCAATTTTCTTTTCGGTTTACCTGAGATTGTTGGATGTTTTTGCGTTATTACATCAATTGATCTTCCCTCACCAATTTGCCTGAGCTTTTAGACTGAAACCACGAGGCATGGTCAATTTACTACACCACCAAATATGATGGCAGTCCATACTACTATTTTGCGATTCAGAATAAAGTTATGCAGAACTTTGCCGAATGCTCCGAATGTTTTTCTAAAGTTCCTTAGCTTGCTGTGTTTATCCGAACCTTGCCTGCTGCGAAAAATACAGCCAAGCCAATACTAAAAGAACTCATACGAGGAAACACATACTACTCTTTCCCGATTTTCGCTGTCATCTCAGATGCCTTTCTAAAATTTCACAGAACACAGCGAACATTGCTCTTACTGCGTCTAGATTTCTCAATTTAAATTTGACCAGTAAGAATTCGAACTTTTCAAAATTTCATCGCTGTAACTCTGGCTTGCCTAGGATGTCTCATCTGCTATTATTGTTTCTGATGCTTTAAGAACTTTCCTTTAGAAAGCCTCTGCGAAAATTTGAATTTACTGATTGATCGATTATTCGTATGCTTTACGATCACGCATTCAACAAGCAATTTCAAATTCCCATTTATCGAGTCGAGCATCTTTTTTTGAATTTCGCAAATCTGTAATAATGCGACTTGCACTTAATCAAATTTTTACGCTTGTTGTGGCTGTACTCGGCATGCCAATTCTCACATCAAGAAGTAGCATCTGGTTAGCACGACGCTTCGTTAACACGGGCGGTAAACAAAAATATGCCAGAGGTCAGGCTCAATTTGTTTTGACCAGAACTTGAAACCGCGCGATTGCCAAATATCATACAGAGGCTGTGGCTCCCAACGATGTTTGATTCCAATAATTTCGCCAGGCTGGCTGGTATTCACAGCAATGTTAATCGGTGGCATCGGGTCGCCAAGCTCGGCATCGATAGGTGTTACATCAACCCATTTAACTTTCTGCTCGTCGATGCCATTTAACCAATCCGGGATCTGTTGCGATCTTTTCGGCAACTCTTTCATGCCGACAGTTCCATCCGCTTCTTGTGGCAGCCCGGCTAACTCATTTATTTTCCCTACAAGTTCAAATTCAGAAATTCCTACCATTGCTGCTATTCGTCTCAGAGTTATGCGAGAAGGCATTACCTTCGCCAAAACTGGATTTCTCAGCCGTTCGAAATCATGCGGATTCAGGCTGATTATGTAGTCCAGCACCAAGGGGCTAGCTTTCAATGCTTCTGACAATCGGGTGCTGCCATTCATAAGTGCATACCTCAAAGTTATGCGCTGCTTGATACAGTTCTGCCTCAGTTAGATGCTTCTTTTGATGAATCAAAGATTTTTTTGAGATCTTCGATCAGAGCGTCAACATCATCAAGGTGACACATGCTATCGCAAATCTCCAAATTACAGTCCTGAATGCTTTCAGCGCACTCAAGGGGCACATCGACACCATGCTGTAGAAACAATTCTGCAGCTTTTGGATCTTCTTCCATAATCTCTTTAACGGTTGTTTCCCTTGTGATAATCATGATTCTCCACCTCCACTAGTCATTTGCAGTTATACATTCTCAGGCTTTGAGCAACTGCAAGTTTCTGCATTTCCTGACTCTTTGTTCAAAGCAACCGAATTATGGAGCTGTTGAGTTGGACGCGTGCGGTTCACCTCTATTGCTGTGGTTATTTCTGCAAGCTGCTCCAATCGCTCCTCTCCAAGCTGTTCTTCAATGCAAGGAAATAGTGTATGCTCTTCCCATCGCACATAATCATCCAATGCGTCTGCTATTCGTGAGAATAATCCTAGTCCTGGATCTTCCTCAGATGTGAGCTGATTCAATTTTGTAAGTAGCCTCCGAACGTTGTCGTGACGGCGCTGTAATTCAGCTCTATTCTCTTCATCCGCAATCACCGGTGACAATATTCTTTGTTCGTCTTCAAGATATGTATAGATCAAATCCCCGAAGATTTCTCGGATTTGTCCTGCCAGCCGCAGGCGGTCGCTGACCGAAGCTCGGACTGCTTTATGTAATCTTTGCGCACAGACTAGTCCAAAACCGTGGTTCCTGGAAAGGGGCTTCAGACTGGGATGCCTTTTCACCGCTAAGCTATTCATTGTTCCTTCCTCCATTACTTTAACCATTTAAAGAATAACTTTCGAATTAGCTTTGCCTGCTGACGGAATGGGATGTCGCACATGCAGGATCACAAAGCGGAATCGATTTTGTCGGGCGTGCAAGCAAATCGCTAATTGTTGTGTCGCGAAATGCATTCTCGATGACAGCCGTTGCATCATCAAGTCTCTTATGCAGCGCACATAGCGTAGTACCATGCGCCTCAATTCCCAAAGGACATGTTCGGATGCGCTGCAAGGGATCGACCGCATTGAGAACTTCAAGGATAGTGATGCGCTCCGCTGATTTCGATAGTATGAAACCGCCGCCGAGCCCTCTTTGAGATTGAATCAATTCCACTCTAACCAGTGACTTCAGAACCTTTGATAGGTAGGCTGAAGGAACCTTGGTCGCAGCGGCGATCTCTAGCGTAGTGTAGGCAGACCCAGGATTCATTGCTAGAAAAACAATGGCACGCAATGCATATTCAGCAGTTTGAGAAATCATTTGTTGCTCCTTTGCTCTTCGAGACAGTGCTATTTCAGAACGGCTGCATTTGCTCCGACAAATTCCAAGGTACGCGGAAATAAGATGTTGTTTTCCTTGTGCACATGCTCATGCATTTCCAATTCCAACTTGGCCAGCTCGTGAAGCAAGACCTTGAATGTGTTGCATGCATCAGCTGGTGCTGTGAAATCATTAGTTAATCTGCGCATCTTCGAGAGGGCCTCGCCGGCATCGTCATGTTCATTTGTCATGACCTCGATCGGATGATCTATGCCACCACCACAGCCGAAGGCTCTTGGAGATCCGCCTGCTTCAATTCCTGATATTCCAGGAAACAAAATCAGTTCTTCCTTCTGCATGTGCAACTCAAGCTGTTCGCGAAATGGCTTGAAGATTCCTGCAATCTCAATCATTTCTGGATGCTTTTCTCCATGAACTCTTGCCACTTTCTCAACCAATTGGCTCAGACGGGGCAATTGCGACTGTAAAGGGCGGTGATAACAAGAAACTATGTGATCGACTAATTCCTTTAGGCTGGTTTTTCTCCAGTCAGTTTCGGTAGCTGATTGCTTTTGCTTCGCATCCAGAGCCGACAACTTTTCAATTACTTCGTCTATATTGACGCTTTTCTGCATACAGGCCTGCAGCAATGTCTTTCGACCACCGCAACAATAATCGAGCCCGTATTGTTCAAAGAGGCACGCGCGATCTGGCTGTTCTGCAACAAGTTGTCCAATGGGCTTTGCTGCAATTGGGTTCGTGGAAACACAGGTCTGCTCATAAATGTGTAGGCTTACACAGGAGCAGGGTTGAAACATTTCTTTTGTAGAATCGCAAACTGGACAATGCCAATCGTCTGACAGATCCTCAAATTTTACAGATGGACTGATGTTCCTGGAGGGCTCTCCGATTGCTTCGTCATAAATATAATTGCACACGGTGCAGATGGTTTTTCCGTTTGACATGATCGTTTCCCTCTTATGATAGATATCCGGACCTTTATATCCATAATAGCAATAACAGCCCCTGCCTCAATCGACCAGAAGGATGATCCTTCTGCTGCCTAAGCCAGACAACAGACGCTTATCGACAAAAAATACAACATCAGGAGCCTGGCGCTTCCATGAGATTCTCAGTCTGCTCGCCAGATGAAACGAGACCAGGGCGTTGTCGGTACTTCACCATCCGGACTGCCAAATACAGCAGCGGCAGAATGCCGACTACGATGAACACAGCATCACCAGGCAGCCTTACCCATTCCAGCACATTCACCAGCGGCTGGTGATAAAAGGCAGGCGTGCGCGCGTGCCAGTAGCCGTTAGCCAAGGCGTCATAGAATTGCAGTGCACCTATTGGGAAGAGGTTGAACACCACCATCCAAGCAAGTCCGAGGTTTAGTCCCCAGAATGACCATTTCATCGCCCGCTCAGTAGCAGCATCATAAGGCAGGAAGTAGCGAGCTACGAAAACGAAGAAGCCTACGGCCAACATACCGTACACGCCCATCATCGCCGCATGCCCATGGTTAGCAGTGAACTGGGTGCCAATTTCCCAGAAACTTACAATGGGCAGGTTAATTAAGAAGCCGAAAATTCCCGCGCCGACGAAGTTCCAGAAGCCGACTGCAGCAAGGAACATAACAGTCCAGCGATGTGGGAAATCAGCCGATGTGTGAGGTGCATTCTGTCCCGGCTGCGAGCCGCCCAGGCGCATGAACTGCCAAGCTTCATAGGTGAGCAGCACAAGCGGAATTACTTCCATCGCAGAAAAGAATGCTCCTAATGCCATATGAATCGATGGAGCACCTGAGAAATACATGTGATGCATGGTACCAACCACACCGCCCACGGAATAGAGAATAATGTCGAGATATATCAAGCGAGTGGCGGTTTTCGGGTGAACCACACCGAGCAGCACCATTATGTATGCCACCGCAATAGTGGTAAAGAGTTCGAGAAAATCCTCAACCCACAAATGCACAACCCAGAAACGCCAAAAGTCCATCACGGCAAATGGCGTATGAGGACCATACACCATTCCTGCTGCATAAAACAGCGGGATCGAAAGGGTGGAGTAGAGAAATAACCAGGGCATATTGCCGGGATGCTCGTGTGCAAGCTTGCCGCGTAATCCCCGAAAAATAATCACAGCCCATAAGGCAAGTCCGCCAGTGAGCGCAATTTGAAACACACGGCCCAGATCCAGATATTCAAAACCCTGCGCACCAAACCACCATGCCATGTCTGCGCCAAGTGCACCTTTATAACTAAAATATTCGCCGGCAAGCGAGAAAACAACGACTGCCACCACCGCGATAAACAATGTAATCGCGAGCTTGTCCTGGTGCTTCGGCTCACTTCCAGAAATCATTGGCGCAAGAAAAATTCCCAGAGCCATATATGCTGCGGCAACGAAAAATAGCGCCAGTTGCAGATGCCATGTTCGCGAAATGTTGTAGCTAATCCAGTTTCCGATCGGGATACCGAAAAAGCTTCCGGGATCTGCATGGTAATGAGCATTGAGCCCACCAAAAAGTGCTTGCGCAAAAAACAGTCCTACGACAACCAGAAAATACCAGACCGTAGCCCGCTGAGCAGGTGTAAGCCGGACTTCAGATGGATCACGGAAGGTAATCGGTTCGGCCGAATCTTCATTTCTATGCCAACCGAGCCGCTGCCATCGCCCGAATGCAAACATCGTCGCTCCGATTCCGCCAAGCAACGCAATCAGCGACACCGCTGACCAGAATACCGTGTCTGCAGTTGGCACATTACCGGCGGTGGCATCAGGCGGCCAGTTATTGGTGTAAGAATAGTCTTTGCCTGGACGCTGTGCCGTAGCCGCCCAAGCTGACCAAGCGATAAAACTTGTGACGGCTTTGATCTGAGCCGGATCTTCAAATTTTGGTCCCTGCAATCCTTCCTCTGTCACACCGCTTGTTAGCCAATTTTGATCGTGCGCAAGTAAGTCTTGCCAGGCTTCTACCTGAGCCGAACTCCAATGGACAACTCCTTGCTCCATGCCGCGTTTTTTCAAATCGTCGCGTATGCGCTGAGGCGTATCCGGGTTGTTGCCATAGTGTCGTTCCATCACCTGTTCCATGCGATGAAGAGCGTCTGCAGTGAAATCTGGACCGAGATATGCTCCATGTCCAAAGATGGTGCCTTGCTCCATTAGCCCACGAGTTGCAAACAACTGCTGCCCGGCAAGTATTTCATCACGAGTGAAAATTATGCTGTTGTCCGGAGCGACAAATCGCTCAGGAATGGGCGCATGCTCAGCATAAATTGCATAGGTGAGATAAGCGAGAATTCCAAAACCAACAGTGAACGTCAGCAAGGCAACTTGCATCCATGCACGACCGACAATCATTTGGCGAGGTGACTCGGTAGCCATTATACAAGCTCCTGTTGATGGAAGAGTCCAGCAATATATATCATCTTGCATGTTGAAATACTGTAAATGACAACGAGAGATGCTGTTCAATGGCTGGTTTTGCTGCTAGTCGGCTACAAAGATCCAACCTTTAATATACACAGCACCAAGTTTGATGCTTTCTCCAGACTTTCAATCCAACATAAAATAAAACCGGAACCGAGCACAAAAAAGGCGGGATTTTCACCCGCCTTTGAAGTTAAGCTGCTGTCGTCTTGAGCTTCTTCTCCTTGCTGTCAGAACTTTCAGCATCTGGTGCAGGCTCGGCTTTGTCAAGCTTGCTGCCGCAGAGATGGAATCCGTTGAGGATCACTACATATTTTATGACTTGAGTTCCGTCCTTGCGCTTGTAGTTTTCTACTGATACGCGACCGTTAATCACAATTTCTCGACCTTTGGTGATGAATTCCATTACTCGGTCGACGCTGCCGTTGAAGGCTTTCACATCGAAGAAGATGGCGTCGTTTTCCTGACCCTTTTTTGAATAGTCCTTTACTGCCACTGAGAACTCAGCTACAGTTGTATCTTTTGCTGGAATTGATTTCTTGATTGGTGCTTCCACAACGCGTCCGACGAGGGTGATGTTATTGTTCATGATGTTAACTCCTTTTGTTTCAGTGCTTCGTGCACCTCATAGCTCCCCATCTCACGCGCACTGGATATGGTGTCAGATTCAGATTATTTAATTGGGAGGACAGCGATTAAGATTCAACAAGATATAAACCTACTCCTGAAACAGAAACATCCGAGACAACAAAAAATCGCCTGGGTTGCTGGACAAAAAAAACAGCGGCGATAATGTTTCCGCCGCCTTCATCTTCTCCAGCATCCCACTGCACAACCTTCGGTTTAGTCGAGAAATCCACTTCGAGGAGTAGCTTCCTTAAGATGTCCAATAAAAAAAGACCTGGAAGAAAAAAATCGAAGCAATAAAATAACGAGCCGGACCAGAAACAAAAGAGCCGTGCACTACAACTATTTTTTCATGCACGGCTTTTATCAATCTGGTCCGGCCATACCACTAGGGCGAGCAACCTCAGAACCCAGCTACATGTTTGCAAGAGCTGGACACCCGATTAAAGAATCTGAATTTGACTCCAGATCCAGTGTGCGTAACCTCGGGCTATGAGTTGCATGAAGCCCTGATACAAAGGGAGTTAACGACATGAACAATGACATCACCCTCGTTGGATGTGTTGTGGATGCGCCAACCAAGAAGTCAATTCCTGAGAAGGTACAAGTGTGACTGAGTTATCACTGGCAGTGAAGGAATATTCAAAATGGTCTGGAAAATGATGGCATCTTTTTCGATGTGAAAGTCTTGACGGCTGCGATGGCCGAGTAACGAAATTCATCAGCAAAGTTCGAGAATTTGATAATGGTCCGTTTCAGCAGTAAACTTCAAGATCAAGGACGAATTCAGACAAAAAAATGTAGTGAACCTAACGGATTCCATCTCTGTGGCAGCAAGATGTACAAAGCTGAGCAGCGCCAGAGTTTGATGGATTTGACAGCAAGGAGAAAAAGGGAAAGACGACAGCAGCTTAACTTCAATGCGGGTGAAAATCCCGCCTTTTTTTTGCGAGGTTCCGCCCCACCTCATTCATCCGAAAAAAATTGGGCAGACCCACCTGGAGCCTGCCCACTAAATTATCTAGACCATGCAGCAATCTCAGCCTTAGCATCTAGAGCTGTTTCAGGTACAAATGCTGTTTTTCTATCATCAATTTCGATTATCCTCACCCATAGTTTGTTTCTTGCACTATAGCCAAAGGTCATAACCGTGCGTAAAGTGCCCTCCATGAGGCGAAATATCAAATAATCGTTTGCTGATGCTTCAGCTTTCACATTTCTTTTTTCATTCATGACTCTACTCTCCCAATACTTGCTCTAATCTCTTGCGTGCGTAATGAATTCTTGTTCTCACGGTTGCAACTGAGATGCACTGTCTTTCTGCAATGTCGGCGTAGCTACAGCCTGCCGCACGCAATGAAAGTACTTCATTTTGCTCAGAGGAGAGCTTCTTCATTGCCTCGCACACTTGACTTACTCGCTCAGTTCCCTCCAGATATTCACTGGTAGGCTCAGACACATAGAACTGTCTTTGCGGCTCTTTCATGGTGCTGATCGATCCATTCTCGTTAATGGCGATAGCGTCAACCCAAATCTTCTGCCTGCGCTCTCTGCGCAAAAGGTCATAAGATGCGTTTCGTACTGTGCTTCTCAAATAGCTCAGAGGAACCATCGCCGGCAGACGTGATCGTTTAGACCACAGACTCAACGCCACATCTTGAGTGAGGTCGTCCACTCGGTCTGGCATTATCTGCATTGCCAATCGTCTTATAGCTTTGTACAACTGTTCTACATTTCCTTCAATTTCAATGAGCATTTCAATTACCTCTCGTATTTGTATGCGGCTTCGGCGCCGCGCGAGAGACAGGGGTTCGGGGAGCGGCCGCGCAAGTCAAGCCTTTCTGCTGTCGAACAAGAACACGAGGAACAAAGGATTGACTTGCGCGGGTTGCCGATCCCCGATAATAGAAACCGCGGCAAAACCGGAGACCGTAATTGCGCCATCAAAGCCCACGGGCAAATTCCTGCCTGCCAAATTGATTCTTCACCGCTGCCAGGTCCGATCAAATAGCAGTTCACGATCAACCACTTCGTAAACGAGATACTACCGAAACAGCTTTCCGTTTGCTTTAGATTGAAGAGCTGGAGCCATAGTAAAAATCCGCCGAGGAATAAATTGTCGGCTACTGCTTCGACAGTTTATTCCGGTTTATGCCGCAGGCGTACCTCAAATCAGCACGCGCAGCGTGCGCCAAGGATTGACCACTTTGGTAAGCTTAGAAAGACACGACGGCACCGAGTAGTCCGTTGCCTTGAGTTGTTTCGCCGTCGCCACTCTGCGGACGAACCAAAGTGAGTCAATCCGGGTGAACCATAATTGCTGTTAGTAGATTGGGACTCATTTCCCTGTCGCGGCACAAAGCAATTACGCCACTGCTCGTGCTTTCTTCCCCATAAAAGCATTATTCGCATAACTAAGTGGTTTCCCCAATGGTGCGGCAGAATTTCCTTGCAAAGAAAATATTAGTACAACATAATCATCAAGTAACTATGTTTCGACCTGATTGCTCAATCAATCACGGTCTGCTTCTTGCTGTTCGGAGAGAGAGATAGTCATGCAATCACTCGAAAATAGAATCGTTCAACGTGTCACCATCAAAACTCCTTGTAGTGTTGGTTGGGAAAATATGAACGGCGATAACAAAGTTCGCTTCTGCCAACAATGCAAATTGAGTGTCCACAACCTGAGCAATATGAGCGACAAGGAAGCCGCAAAAGTACTTGCTGCCAATAAAACGACGAGACTCTGCGTATTTATCCGGCAACGTCCTGATGGAACAATCATCACGGATAACTGCCCTGAAAAATTGAAAAGAATCCGGAGTCATGTTAGAGCCTACGCAGCATCAGCGTTAATAGTACTTACTTGTTTCTGGGCAGCTGGAGCATCAGCACAAGGTCTTATCGGCGCCCCCATAGATCCTAGATACGGAACAGTCCAAGAAGTTGGGCAGCTGGCCGACTACGGCTATGATACGGCCAGAGACATCAGCAGGCTGGTAACTGCCGTTTCGTTCTTGATTGCATTATTTGTGCCAATGGACAAAAAGAAGGCAAAGAATTTAAAGCTTATTGCAATTGAACTAATTGCCTTGGCTTTAATTCCGATACTTACACACATCGCCGGAGCATACTTGATCAACAATTTCGGAGGACTCGGGGGTGGTGGTATATAACCTAGAGTTAGAAACCAGGCGAATCCGAGGTTATTATAGTGGCAGATATGAACTATCCTGAAAAGCAGAAAGCCGAACTTCTGAAGATGCTCGACGAAGAGCAGCCCTATGAAAAGAAGAAGTTCGACGAGAAAATGAAAGCTGGCAGCGCACGAGAGTGGGCACAGCTCCAAGAAGATGGCTCGATAGCAGTCGACATTGCCCAATGGTTGCCTGATGGTACTTACAGCCACGGCCGCTCAAGTTCAGTTCCCGGAGATGCAGATTATGAATCTCTCCAAGCAAACCATATGTTGAAAACGTCCGGTGACGCCAGCACGATAATCTTAAAGTGGATTGATGGAAGCTGGGTGATGGACACCCTTGAGTAGTGATAATACCTAACAAATTGGCTCTATGGGATGTACGTCCCATTTGAATCTTTTGCTATTTTCTCGGCTTGTTTCGCCCATTCGAAGACCTCATCCCTTGTTACTTTCTCGTTCCTAAAGAATTGACTCCAGCAAGCATAAAAACAGCTGATCGGTTGAACATATGGAACAATGAGGTGATTCAAATTCCAATCCTCAGGTCTGAATGGCACCTCCATCAAGTTGGCCGGATTAAGGATTTCGCTCTCTTCAAAGAGCCCGGGGTATCTATTCAAAATGCTAACTGGAATTTTGTGAATCAATACAAAACTCACAACATCTGAACCCTTAGGCGCAGGTTTAGCACTTAGATATAGGTTGATTTCAGCACCGCTGAATCTGGGCTTTGGAATAAACATGCTCAAGGAGCTTCCAAAAGCAACGACTGGGTGCCGCATTGTAGCGGTCCAGTTTTGCTCTCGCACCGGTACAGGGCTTTGGGCACAAACCGCCTCAAGACACTCAGCGTCATATTGATCGTCACCCGTCGAATAAGTAATCTGCGGCTCATAAATTTTTCCATCATCTGGAATGCTGCACTGAATTGATAAACCCGGTCCCTCCTTGCATTTTCGTGAACTACTCCAGGTATTTGAAATGCCATTCTCAAAAGGGCCTGGCTTAAAAAAATTGCCAAAACAACCAAAGCATGTATTTTTCTGCTTTCCGTTCGTCATAGCACGCGAGTTCTGCGTGCCATCCGATTCAGCCAGGCATGTTTGAACGCCAATTACGGAAACTGCGAATGCGCAAAATACAAGTGCTATTATGCGCGGCATCATCTTACAGACACCTCCGCAGATTTCGCAAATTCTTCAATCTGCTCTCTAGACGGGCGAGGTTTATGATCGAGAAAAAACCGAGCCCACTGGAAATATAGATTTGCGACTTTGAACAAATAATTTGGAGGTGGCGAAACAGTATTCTCCTTTTCATCAAAAACACTTTGTCCGCAGTAAACCGCAATTAGGTTGTTCTTGCATAATAGCTCTGATTCCTTAAAAAGCCCAGGATAGCGCACTAAGACAGACAATGGAATTTTATGTACAAATACAGTTTTCTCATGGGGGTTCAATGACTGTGGAGTTTGTTTTGAATATTCAATTACGTCAATCCCTTGATACTTGGGACCGATTTCCAAATATTTTACCGGTAACTGTTTTGCAGTTTTCTCAGGTAGGAACTTAACGACGTATCCGTCCAAAAATCCATGCTGCCATTCCTCCTCGAGAGGAGCCACAGAGCAAATTGCTTCCAGGCATTCTGCATCAAACTGATCATTGCTAGACGAGTGTAATATTTCCGGGTCATAGATTTTGCCATCATCAGCAACTGCTATTTTTATCTCGCAAAGTTTTCCTGACAGGAGTTGCGAACAGCTCCAGTTGCTCTTTAATACTCGCTCAAACTCCCGGTCTCGAAAATTAGGACCGCCGGTGAGGCGATGGCAGCTTACTTCAGGAGAGAGTACGATCGTAATCAGACAGAGCGAGACTGCGAG
>JBIKOL010000066.1:0-43748 GCA_044358055.1 Obscuribacteraceae bacterium (SeqCode) | reverse complement strand
TAGTCTTAATTATACTAGTTGGTCGAGGTTATTTTCATGAACTCTGATGAAAGACGTTTAAGGGATCTGGAAGGCGTAGGCAAGGAGTTTCTAAAGGACTTTGATTTGCTAGGCATCAAATCTGTCGCAGAATTGAGCAAGAGAGATCCGGATGGTCTATATAGAGAACTTTGTATACTCACTGGAACAGCTCAAGACATTTGTGTACTTGACACATTCCGTTGCGCAGTGGCACAAGCAAGAAACCCTCGCTTGCCTGAAGCCCAGAGAAAGTGGTGGTACTGGAGCAAGAAGAGAAAGGAATCCACGTGCCGGGAAAAAATACTTTAAGTCTCACACTTCCAGACCTTGTAGTGCTAAGCCTGCTTTCAGAGCAGCCTATGCACGGTTATCAGCTCGTTAGCGAACTTGAGATTCGCGATGTTCAGGACTGGGCCGAAATTTCGCGCCCACAGGTCTACTATTCACTAAAAAAGCTAAACAAGCTCAACATGATTCGAAAAGTCAAAGATCCGCTTGGTTCGCTGGGTCCTGACAGAACTAAATTCGCTGTCACCAGTCAAGGCAGCAAAGCCCTCGAGGCCAGCCTCTCTAAGGAGGAATGGGCCACGCAACGGCCAGCACCTCCATTCCTGACATGGATGGCCCTATCTACACACTTGCCCAAAGTCGCATTGCGCTCGATTTTTGCTAAACGCCGCCAGTTTCTGAATGAACAATTGGCGCGCGAAAAACTAACACTGAAATCGTTTGAAGGCGCCTCCGGACCAATGGTTGTTTCGGGGCGCTTGATGGTCGATTTGTGCATTCAGATGTTTGAGCTCGAACTGAAATGGATCGATCACGCTGAAGCCGAGAGATGTTGAAGTGATACCAATATGGCTGCTTACTCCATAGATTAAGCTGGATACGTTAATTTGATGTTGCTGCATTTGACCGTAGCAACCGATGGCTATTTAGCGCTGTAGCCAAAAGTTTCATTCCAAATTCGCCAACCATTATCTGTGCGCCTCAGCATCCAATTAACATTCAATTTCATCGTAGCAAGTGAGCCGGAGAATCTTGCTTCACCTTCACCTGGTGCTGTGGCCATGACCTCAACATTGCTATACGCAGTGGCTTTGTTTGCGGCTCCAGCGGGGCTTTTATACGCATCTTGCACGAGTTGGGCATATTCGGCTTTCGAATATACTTTGCTGTTTAACGAAATGGTGGCGTCGTCGGTATACAGATCCATGATCGACGGATCGTTTGCAAGATCGCGCTTTTTGTATTCTTCGAATAGGCTGCGCATACCTTCTTCAGGACTAATGTTGGCGCTTTGTTGCGTTTGTTTGCTTTGCTTGTTTGTCCCGCAGGAGGTCAGGACGGAAGCTGAGGCGAGAACGCAAAGCCCAAGCAACGATATCTCTGATATTAGCAGTTCAGTCTTCACAAAGCTCTTAGTTTGGCGAGTCGAGTGCTTGTTCCAGGTCATCTTTGAATTCCTGCTTGAAAATGCAATTGAAATGGCCGGCTCCTTGTACATTATACAAGGGACAATCCTTGCGCAGTTGGTGCGCTCCCTCTATGTACATCTGTCTACACGGATCGCGAGCACCGACGATGAGCACCACTTTTGGCTTGATGTTTTTTTATTGCATTACTGCCAGCCACAATTTGCCTGCATCGATTAATTTTCGAATGCGATATGAACTGGCGCTAAGGGGAATAGTGTCGGGCTGGTGTAAGGTAAGGCAGTGCACCGAGGACTGCGCATGAAGGTTCTTGAACCGAGTTTCGCATATCAGAAGGATGCCTATGTCTATCTAGGTCGCGGCTCAGGTGGCGGTGGATGGAGTCGCTCCAAATGCTACTACTATCGCTGCGTCGCTTGCGGTGACATGATGTGCGCCGCATGGGATGATTACTTCGAGTGCAAATGCAAGGCGATGCACCTCGACGTTGGCGCGGGAAGATTCGGCTCAAAGTTCGGCGATCAGAACATTTTGCGATATCAAAAAATGGACCCCAACACGGTCGATTCGCTGTTGGAGTTGTGGCCTGGCGCCTTCATTGAAGTGATCAGAGAATTCCGCGATTATGATGAAAAGCCATGGGTGGTTGGCACTGTGTTGCGGGGATTCAAGCAATGCGATTGCTTGCCATATCATGGCGGCTTCACATTTGTGTTTGAAAATGACTCGCTGAGATTCTGCGATATGGTACCGGAAAACGTCGGTGTGTTTTCTCATTTCCAGAAATATTTCCGAGTGACGGAGACAATATCCGCACCGACGGTCACTGCACCAAAAGAAGCGACTGGCTCTGTTAAGAGTTCAAGTTCAGGTCCCTCGGCTGATGCGGCACCACCAGCGACACCAAAAAAACGCGCCAAGATAATGTTGTGGATCTCGACTATTCTTATGCTGCTCCTCAGCCCGGCGCTGTTGCTTGCATTGGTGATGTCACTTGCTGCTCCGGGCGGTTCGTTATTCACTGTCATGCCGTTCGCCATGTTGACAGCGCTTCCTTACGCCGTTGTCATTGCTGCTTGGATCATGTATGCAAAGAAGAACTACGGTGCTGCAGATTTGTGCGCGAAAGCGCCTATTGCACTGTTCCTCATATTCTTCGTTTTGTCGACAGCTTTCACTATGGTCTATTCCGTGCTCGGCTTTCCTTTTCTAAAACACAGCATTATCAAACAGCCGGTGCCGCGCCAAACTGAAGTATACGAGCCTCGCTCAATAGATAGTCGACCGACGGTGCCGAGCCGAAGTGGACCATACGAGCCTCACTTAATAGATAATCGACCGAAATTAGATGGACGTCGTAGCCTTGAAAGGCAAGATCTGCCGTAAAAGTTTTTTGCTTTTCATTGCAGCCTTTCTGCCCCCTCTTCGGCTGGCAACACGCTGAAAACTATAACGGTTACAACATGCGGGTCTGTTGCAAGCGATTAGGGAATCTTGAAGAACTCGATATTATCGGCCCTGGGTTTGAGGGCTTCAGATGAACCGACTTTGGTCCACTTGTTACGAATCTTTTGATATTTGGTCGAATAGTACTGCGGCGTTGCACCACCGGTAGTGCGGATCTCAAACTTGAAATATTTATTGCTGCCGAGATCATCCTCTGCAATCGCGAAGAGTCCTAGTTTCTTGACTTGGCTGGCTCCCAGCTCGAATACTGAGACCATGCCATGCCGGTAACCCTGATGCATGCTCCAATACTCTATTGCAACGTCGTCGCGGCTGCTTGCACTCAAGGCTGGTACCACCTTAACATTGCCTGGCTCTACCAAATCTTTAAATCCATAATTGACGACTAACCTGTCACCCTCCAGCACCGCCAGTCCGAAAATATCATAGCGGCATTTATAGAAAACGAGCCGCTGCTTGGCTGCACCTCCTGTGAATGAACCGCTGAGTACAGCCAGAGTCTTGAGATTGAGTTCACCTTCGTCTTTCCATTGCCGCTTGGCGGCCGGAAAGATACTGCCGTTGATCAAAGAACCCTCGGTCGGACTCAGGGCAACTTTCTGCGCGTACAAATCAAAGTTAGCATCACTGGAGCGGCCATCGTACAAAACTCGGGCGGCGTAAGCAGCGTCGGGTTGTTCTTTTCGGGCAAATGAAGGACAAAGTGTGGCGGTAGTACTGCAGCTAATTGCTGCCAGCAAGGCCAGCAGCTGAGATACCCTAAATGTCGAGAAGGATTGATTACCCCTGGCAAAACACTTAGTTGCATGTGACATTAAGTTCGGGACCTCCAGTTTTTTGCAATTCTATTTCGCAGAATCCATGCTTATCGGTTCCTCCTAATTCACACAAGGAAATCGTTAACACAGTGGAACCGGCCAGTGATTGTATACACTTCTGCGTTAGCAAAAATAGGTGCAAACAGAGAATAATCGAACTTAAATTTTTCGCGGTGACACATCTATGTATCGCGGAGTTTCACTGTGTTGTATCACCGCAGCGAATGCATGAATGTGCAAATCACTTACTTCTGTGATCGAATCAAATTCAATCAGAGTGGGGTAACTACGAGGCATCGAAAGGCGCAGCCGCAATCTCCGTATTGCTTGGTTCATTGCTGGTGGTATTGTTTAACTGATCTTAGAGGACAAAATTATGGAAGACCATGCCAAAAATGGGGTTCTAGAAAACCTGGAGCTTTGCCCAGTTCCAGAGCAAGTGCCACCACCTTTAATGAGTGAGTGGCTAGAATTGCTCAGAGATCCAGAAAGTAGGACAAGAAAAGTAAGTGACACTTCCGTCAAAAATAAAGAATTGGATACTTATTATCTCTACAATCCCAAAGTCGAAGATACCATGTTTGCCATGGTCCCATCAGGAGCCAAACCAGATAATACATCTGCTATTACTCGAATAAACGGTGACAGATATAAGGATGGTAAACGAACCGAGTATTACGGGCAATCATTTGCTGACAGTCTGTTACGTCTGGCAAAAGTAGAATTTGGCTATGACGGAAATGATTCATATGTCGCACGGCAAACGGTCTTATATGTGCAACCAGATATTCCAAAACCAATAGACAAAGGGGTGTATGAAGCGCAGTTTGATAAACTAGGGCACCTCATCAACTACTTCACAGGTGAATCCACCGGCAAGTATGGTTTTCAGACTCCTGATTCGCCGCACTACCAGGAATATAGGCAGCAGCTGCATCCAACCCAATGCCATTAATGAAAATGGAGCGAGCGACCTGGCCGGAGAAACATTGAATTTTGACAAACAGGAGTCGTCCACTGGCTGATTGAAACACCGATGAGCAAACAAACCAAAGGAAGCGATAAATTCCACGCAGCAATGGCCAGAGCCGGGTTTATCACAAATACTTCGGTTTTTATTTTGCTGGTATCTCAATATCAAATTTTGGCCGAGCAATGGTTGCAAAAGGAGTTGTTGCTGGCTCTGGCGTTTCTTCCGGCTTTCTTTTTTTTGCTCATTCAAATAATGCCCCGGGTGGATGCATTTTTCAACCGGCAATATTTGAGGATAATGGAAGAGAAAGACAGCGGGCAGATGAGCCCTGAAGAGCTCAAACTCAGCCGCGATACAATTTTACGAGTGCCCTGGCAGGCTGGATTACAAAGCACTTTTATCTGGATCACTATCGCACCTGTTCTGTATGTATTTTTTGTTCAAAGGCTTGGAGGTGCTAACCGCAGCTGGTGGTCGATCGAGCAAATCGCATTGAGCATGAGCCCGATTATTTTTCTTTCAAATCTTCTTGCTTTTGAATTTTCCTTGCGTCCATTCTTGGAACAGTATTTCCCAGCAGGAGATATTGAACAATATGGTTCAATATTTGCCCTGACTCAGCAAAAACGTTTGTTCTTGTTTTTCCTATTGATCGGACCATGTTTCATCGGATTTTTGCTGGTCGAAATATTTAGAGTTATCCAGCTGAGCCCCACCAAGGAAGCAGTTATTGAGAAGCTGACCCCCTTGCCGTTGTACCTGATTGCTATTTTCGTTTTGTGCTCAGGTTTCATTTTTATTGTTAACTATAGCCGCAAGAAGCAATACGAACGCAACATTTCAACAGCGTTAGCAGTGGCTGAAGACTCCGCAGACAGTACAGTTATTAGCTCCGGTAACAGCATACAGACATCGGCACCGCTGGTATCGATCAGCGAAAATCTGGTAGGCTCATCGCTTGATGGGAAATACCTCTTGCTGGATATCCTCGGAAAGGGAGGTATGAGCACAGTCTACCTGGCTCGACATCAGCTTGTCGACAAAATCGTAGCAGTCAAGGTTCTTTCCGGAGAAATTGCCGGCGACCCGCGAGTGCACCGCAGGCTCAAGCAGGAGAGTAAAGCGGCTATGACGCTTGAGCATCCTAATATAGTCCTGGTGCGTGACTTCGGTGTAGCCAACGGACGCATTCCATACATGGTCATGGATTATGTTGAAGGGATTTCGCTTTCAACATTGTTAAAACAAGGTCCTCTGCCGAAAGATAGAATAGTCTGCATCCTGAAGCAAGTCTGTGCTGCGCTAAGTTGTGCTCACGCAAACAAGATTGTTCATAGAGACATCAAGCCGAGCAACATAATGCTAGCCACCAGAGCTGGAGCTGAGACGCAAGAAGTTAAATTAGTAGATTTTGGCATTGCAAAAATCGATGTCACTGAAGGTTCTATGGCAGAGCGTCTGACCCAAACAGGCGAAATACTTGGCAGTCCACCCTATATGAGTCCAGAACAATGCAGCGGCATGAAGCTGGATGCCAGATCAGACATTTATTCTCTGGGCTGTGTTTTATATGAAATGCTTACCGGTGATCCGCCATTTTTGGGCGACAGCTTTCTGGCCATCATGGTACAGCATATGCAAAATGACGTGGACCTGGAACGGGTTGTAGGCGAGATGCGAGCTATTGTGGCGCGCTCTCTTGCAAAAAATCCTGATGAGCGATTCCAATCTATAAATGAATTTGCTGCTGCCCTCGATTCTACGTAGACGTCAATTTCTCAACCTGGACCGCGGGCTCGTCAGTATGCCAGACCATGATCATATGAACGGGAAATACCGGGCGTATGTTTGCTCCGTCTAAACCGGCTTCATGAGCCATCTTCTGCCATTCGGCAATAGTGAAAGCTGCTCGTACCGATACAGGACCATCGAATTTGGCCACTTTGCTGCTTGAAAACAAACTTGTGAAAAAGCAGACGGTTCCCAAATTGAAGTAATTACGGACAAGATCGCCAACCATTATTAATTTTGCGCCGGATGCTTTCATGTCAGAGAGAAGTTTTACAATTTGCGGCGGATCAAGATGGTGCATAAACTGGCTGGAAATGATCACATCGACAATCATGGGCAGCTGACCGCTAAGTGCATCTTGCTGTATGAATTTCACAGGCGATCTGCATTCTGCAGCAATTTTGCTGGCATAGTCGACGCAGCGCTGACTGAGATCGATGCCGCTGAATTCAATGTTCACCTTGTGCTTTTCGGCAAGAGCTGCAAGTGCAATCGGAAGATCACCCCTGCCGGTGCCGATATCTAGGACTCGTGTAACTCTGTTGCTTTTATTCTTGTGAAACTCGAGCAGCGGCCGCCAAAACCGGTTTGCCATTCGAGTGAGACGATTGATCTGTGCCAGCTCGTCCAGGGCCCTGAGATGGCTTTCCGCATCAATAGCCGGATCGTCCATTTTTTCCGGTTCGCGAATTCTTGATAGCATTATCTTGTTCTCTCCTTCAAGGCTTCTTGATCCATTTTTCCCAGCGATCTTTCAGTCCAGAAAGATCCGTGTTTAATGATGCGATGACTGCCTTGCCAAATGTAGGCGCAGGACTTGAAAGAATATCTTGCACCCTTTCGTTTCCATATTCTTCATTCAGAAAAATAGGCTGGCAATAAATGCAAGAGGTTTTGGATTCATGACGACCTCATCATTATTAGGCGATTCAAGCCTAGCCTAGCACAACAACGTTGATAAGTTTAGGCGCGGTGCGAGTAATACGTACCCACACGGATTATTTACGGAATCGTCCGGAATAATTCCAAGATGAAATCCTAGAGTCTATTGCAGATGCAAACAAACTTGGATGATTGGTTTGTTTTACCGCATCAAAAGGAAGCATTGAAAGGATAAACCTCATGGCTGACTCTAATTTACCTGTCGATCTAAAATCAACTGCATCAGATCTTGCTCAACGAATAGCAGACAACATTGATAAAGCCATTCATAATCCGGATGACTTCACAGCTAGACAGCAATTACAAGATGAAGTTCAAATCTTTCGAGAAAAAAATAAGCCTTCAGATTTAATGGAAAAAGTGAATGGCGATCTACAACAAATTGAATATAGAACATTTAAAGAAACGGGCAAAGATGCTCCATCTATTAAGGTCTCAGTGGGTTGGGGCTCTTTTCCCTCAACCATTTCAGCAGAATTTCCTCTGGAAGGTACGCATAGAGATTATCCCCATAACGAGCTGGAAGCGCAGCGCTATGGCGATGGCATAATGAATAAACCGAATTCTGGAAGCATCACTGTTACTGCTGATGGCAAAGCAGAAAGAGTTGACATAACTCGCGACCAATTAGATCGTACTCCTGCTACGGTAGTCACCAACAAAGGCGGATGGGACTACAAAATCTACTAATCCTAGATCGCGGTAACACATCTAAGCTGCCTGGTGATCAACGACAATTTAAGTTGCAACCCATATTGCCTAATTTTAAAATCGTACCGCCATTGCGCAACAGTGAGCTTCTGTCTGCTCTTAATAGTTTCAGGATATCCTGTTGCGAAGACTCGCTGCGATCGAATTGTGGTCGTGGAATCAGAAGCAGGCTACGGTGTGACCGCGCATGGCGTGCTACCGTGGTCGGTACAGTGAAGCGAATGTGATAAAGAACTGTCCTGGGACTAACAACGTGTTCACAGCAGGGGCAAGTCGACCTGGCGCTGCTGGCATGAAAAACGCAGATCGACGAGTCGCACAAGCTGGCTACAGGCAGCCTTAAATTGAGCGTGAATCATTATTGTGAGAGTTCCGGTACAAACATGCACGGTGTTTGCACGTCTGACGCTTATTCTTAAATAAGCGTTGTGTTAAGTGGGAGCATTTGAATTATGGTTAAAGATGGAGCTGTTGCTAGTCAGAGCGTGGAGAATAAACATTCGCCTTTTGCCCACGAACAGAATGCGGAAGAACGTGTTCCGAGGCAGCTTGACGATAAGCTGCGAGTTTACCAACCGGTCGGTGTGGATACCTCCGGGCAAGCCGGACGAGCTGCAGAAAGACTGCAGCCCGAAAATAGCCCAAAATGGGGTGAGAATATTCCTGGTGCCGCAATCTTGCCGCCGAGTCCTTATGTTTTTGCGGCTCTGAGCGAGTCCATTAAAACAGACCTTAGAATGGAACCAAATTGGAGACCCGCAAACGCTGCCCAAAAGGAGATTCTCAATCAATCAGCTTCCCTTGGTTCGGAAGTGCAGACTCTGAAAGATCTCGGTTTGCTTGACGGTGCGGCTCAGGCAGGTGGCGTTGATAAAGTCAATGCCATGTTTGCAAGGCATGGCATTCCGATCAAACTCGATGATGTGGGTAAAGATGGCGTTGCTACCGGTGGAGTTTTTGATTTCAAAGCCAAGTGGCAAGGCACAGAAACTAAAATGACTGCGCAAGACAAAGACGGCAGCAATAAGATTTTTGATGCCTTCGAAAAAGGAGTCAAGTCATACAACGTGAATGGAACGACGGTGCTGGAGGTATATCACGACGACAAGACCGGCGTGACGATGTACATGGCTCCGACCGACGGCGAGCTGAAAGGTTATGAAGCTTACAGCAAGGCATTCGAGCTCACTCCCGGGCAAAATACGCCCCGCGACAAGTACACAGCAGCGATCATTCCTAAAATGAAAGTCCGCGACGAAGGCGATGTGCCGCAGCTTATCGGTATGGGCGCCGCCGGTGGGCTCAGCGTAACACAGGCAAAAATTTTTACTTCTGCTGATATCGATCAAAGTGGAGCGGAGATTAAACAGGGATTGGGGCTTGGGATAACTCGCAGTTTGTCAATTCCCACACCCCCATTTAAGTTGGACAAGCCTCCACTGGTTTGGGTGGTTCAAGATAATGCTTCCAAGCCGCTAATAGCTTTTCGGGTTACGCAAGAGTCTTGGAAGGATCCAAAGAAAGACTAATTCGCACCAGCGCATTGGCAAGATTGTATGTGTAGGCCAACGAAAATCATCATAGCTATCTAGACCTTCTACGGTGCCGTGAACCTGAGCGCTTTCGAGCAAGCGATTTTTCTCTTTTGGAACTAGATTTTCCTTTCTTGCCCATCTTAGAGTTTGCTTGCTGAGCAGCTTCGCTTGAATCTTTTTCCTCTTTGGGCTTAGGTGGCGGTGGACCAGTTATTGCCAAAGCACGCGCGTTCAAATTTGCACTTTCGCCACGTTGCCCGAGGTGGTAAAGCACGTAGGCGTACTTTTGCAAATAAGGCACTAAGCCCAGTGACGATGGACCGTTGAACCGTTCGGCCATTCTAAGCGCCCGTCTCAAAACTGGCGCTGCCGCAGAATATTTTTTTTCATCACAATAAAGCGCGCCCAGCGAAAACAAGGCCCGATTGTCATTTCCATATTTTGACGGCTCCTTACTCCAGAAACCTAGAGATCGCTGGTAGAGAGCTTCAGCTTCGCCAAATTTTTTGTCTTTGATGTAGCAACGCGCTAATTTATCCAATCGAGAATAGACTTCTATACTCTCCGCTGGAAGTGTTATTTCAGTTGTACTAAGCGCGTCTTTGTAATAGGATTCTGCTTCAGCATAATCGCCTTTTTCCAGGGCAAGCGATCCCAAACTTTCGTAGCTGCTTGCCAGAGACAAATGGCCTTTACCCAAGACTGTAGCTTTGGTGTCCAGCGCAGCCTTGTAAAAGCGCTCCGCAAATTTGTAATTACCCCTGGCTTGATAAGCGTTACCAATTGCATCGCAGGTTATCGCCCATTCTATTAACGGATCACGATTAATTGGTGCCGCAGTGCCAGCATATCCCTCAAGTGCTTGACCAGCTTTCATCGTAGTTTTTGCTTCATGAATGTGAACTTCACGCATCTTTCCTTCAAGAACATTGATCACATCATCCGCGAGTGGATCAGCTTTGCTCGCAGTTCCATGATTTAAGTAAAAGCGAATTAGCGTTCCTAAGAAAGGAATGATTTTACCGTCGTCGTCCTCAGCCCATAAGCGGCGCACGTGAAGTTCTCTTTCGTAAAAGGGCTGAGCATCCATGAATCGGCCGCGCACGTCATAGTAGCGCCCGAGGTCTGAAAGGCTTCTTGCCAGACGCAAATCATTGGCGCCGAAGAGTTCTGCTTGAGATACCGCTTGTTGTAACAAAGGTTCTGCCAGCCAGTAACGGTTCGTGTCAAGTGCATCGACTCCGGCTTTGTAGGTCTTTTCCCAAGAACCTTCAGTCATTGCATGTGATTGGCAAACATTGAAAACTAGCAAGCAAATTAGTCCAACTTGCAGCACGCTAGAACAGAGTCTAATTACTTTGCAGCCTTGAGCAACGAAGCAGCCCCGGCGCCAGGGGGGCGCCGCTGTTTGTTCAGCGTCTAGATCTTCGGGCTTAATCACCCCATTATTTTATCCAACCTGAGCCGGATTTCATACCAGCCAGACTATCACCCCATGGAACTCAGCATACGCGATACTTCGTCCATCGCCTTGTTTGGATTTTCTACCTCGCCTTTCACTTCACCCGAATGAGCACTGCGTTCAGAACTTGCAAATTTTACGGTTCCAAGGACCACAAAAGTAAGGAAAGCTAAAAGCACCCTGGAGGAAGGTTATTTTTCATTCTCATCCGTATTGCGTGACCATGCACGCGCGGGATTCAAACCAAGCCCGCCCTCTTTTTCTGCTGTATGCCCGTTAACGTAGATATCGGGATGAACCTGAGGATAGAACCCTGCTCCTGTTGCAACACCGTTATCTCCAACATTGGCACCGGCATCTGCGTGTAGCTCATTGTTTTTGCCGAGCCCGAATCTTTCTTGTGCATGAACGCCCACGTATGGTTGTGCGCCGACATCCACACCTGAATCGGCGCGCAATCCTTCATCAGAAAGATTGACTGCGGCTCCAGCTTTGGCTTCCGCTGCCAGCACTTTTGCATACGCATCAGCATGAGGACCGAATCGGTTTCCTACTTCCAGCCCGCCATGTCCTCCAGCTGCGACATTTCTGCCGAGAGCTGAGGCATCTATTCCTGCACCGATATTAGCTCGTTCTTCACCAGGTGTGATACCAACTCGCGCTCTGCCTGTGGTGAGTCCATCACCAAGGACTCGCCAGTCTGCGGCTGGTCCAACATGTTCTTTGTTTAAGTCAACTCCAGCGCTTACTTCTGTATCGAGAGCGTCCGAGCCGACGTAACCTCTTGTGCGCTGACCTAGCGACACACCGCCCTTGACCAGCCCTAGTACATTCACCCCGAGGTGGAACGAACCATCACGCACTCCGATGTCTATTGGGCAGGGAATATGAAAACCGCGGTGATGAGGTTGTTGATATTCATATGCTTGCGGGCCGGAGCTGCGCTCCACCGGTGGTGGCGGAGGTGGAACGGGGACTTCTGTCACAGTAGGTGGGGGAGGCGGTGTTTCAGTGACAGAAGCTGGGGATTGTGGAAGCTCAGTTATTGGTGCAACTGGAGGCGCCGGTTGTGCCGGTTTCTCTCTTAATGCATCTGGTACATGTCCTGCGTAATAGCCGTTGCGTTCTCCGCGATCCCATACGATAACGTCGCCGTTGTCCTGGATTGCAAGATGCAACTTGCTAGCATCAGCACATCCTGCAGATTGCTTTTTCATTTCTTTTTGAACTAAAGCAAGCGCTTCTCTCGGGTTCTTTTCGAATTCACGGAGCAATGAGACAGCTGCATGAGTTTTATCGCCGTCATGTAAATCATGATCCAAACGTGTCTCTTTCCTATTAAAGTTATTGTGTTCTTGCATGCATCCAACCTCTGCCTTTTAACCCAGGAATTCACCAGCGCAATGCTGTGTGATTCAGCCTGCAATAAATCTAAAATTGGCTTAAATCATTTTCAATCGTGATTTTACGCAAAGCGCATGGATGAACGCTTTTGCCATTTCTTTGCCAGAACTTTGCCAAAAATTTGCCAGGATTGCTATATGCATAGCAGGAAAGCGCAGTTCATGTTGGACCCTCCTTTGATTCATCAATTACTTCAGCTTTACGGGACAGAACTTGCGGTTCCGAAATCCTCAGATTGAACTCTCGTCTTTTGTTTTTTTGTTGGTGTCAGGCGCGTCCATCCATCATTGTCTTTGACTACTGCAGGTGCTGCTTTTCGGGAGTCCACCGCTGATGAATCCACAGATGTTGAATCGACCGCCGACGAATCAGTAGTTTCTTGATGTTTTGCATGATGCACATCTCGTCGTGGCGGAGGTGTTGAAAGTGCTACATAAGCATAAGTTAGCAGAAGCATTCCAGCTATAAAAGTGATCAACGTTGTTTGGAGTATGTTTCGCTGACCTACCGGACAATTCTTGATCAGAAATTTTCCGTCGGCTCTCTTGTAAAGCGTTAGATCTCTCGTTCCTTCCATTTTGTAAATCAGATGGTCGGCTTCTTCTTTGTTCATTTTTTCCAGGTCGTAGACTCTCAACTGGCATCGCTCACAGTAACTGACTCGCGACGACTTATCGGACTCATTGCAGACTGAAGCGCAAGGAGCAGCTGTCTTGAAGACTAATTCCTTTTGTATGATTGGTGGTTCGAAGGTTTGATTTTTAATGCGCTCTGAGAGCTCTACCTCATTTTTCTCAACCTTTTCACTGACAATTTGATTCACTTGTTCGTAGTCAAGTTTTGTTTTTTCGACCTTGTCCGTTGCTTCTGCCAGTGCTGACAAATTCTCTGGAAGTGGAGCTCCCGGTTCGGCATCTCCTTGAACGAGCTTGGGAATTAGGAAGTTTGGCGTCGATTTATTCGTTTGCTCACCAGTCGTTTCAACGCCTGTTGCTATTTCATTGGAGCCTGAAATAGTTTCCTTCCTCGTTTCTGCGAGATCTTCTTTCTCTGGTTCGTCAGGCATTTTTTCTGTCCTTCCGCGCACCTAGCCAACATTGCGTCAGTCCGCTTGAGGCTTATGTTCCACCGCAATCGTCTGTCCAATCGCAGGCGCCCCATTTCCCGCGAGAATTGTTGACGTAAAATGAACCTTGCGGCAATCCACCAGGCTCATGCTGCACTAGTTTCCACCAGAAGAATCAGGATTCTGGGGGAGACAGGCGCTGCCATATAAATGTAGCGACTTTCCAGGGCGCCAAGATCCAACAATCATGCCATCATAACTTGGATCGGGGTCACAGCCACCCTTCCCGGACGCATAACAAGGAATGCCAAACGATTGGCCGCTTGAACCGAGTATTGAAAGTACCATATAACCATCTGGCTTGGCGCTACCACCATTTTTGATTACCGCCGCACCCGTCTCGTTGATTGTCATAGCTGGCAACGTTCCGTTGAAGAATTGAATATCATCCATGGAAAGTTTGATTGTGACCATTGGAGCAGGCGTTGTTGCTGTATCTGACGAGCTCGACGTTGATGTCGATGAACTTGTTGACGATGATGAAGTCGTTGCTGGCGTTATCTTTGCATCAGCTGTGATCGTCGGTAGCCCTACAGCTTCCTGTAATTCCTGCACTACATCACCCAAGCCATGCAATACGGCTTGGTCTGCATCTGATCCGTCGCCCTTCAACTGTGCAGCTGCATAGTTTGCAACATTGCCTGCTATAAAAGAAAGCTTCACTCTGTAGTAGATGTTGAATCCAGCCCAGAGAAGAAACAATATCATGGTTACGCAGACGAGAATTATAAGTGGAAGCATTGCAGCTCCTTCAGCAATGGCGGCACCTCTTTTGGAGCGTGTTCTATGCTTTCTTATCCATTGGTCTTTCATCCATACAGATTCACAAGTATTCATACAATGCTTCCTTAATTTGCGGTTTTCGGCTATTAAGTTCGGATACTATTTTTTGCTTGAGCCCTAAACGAACGTACTATTAGATTAGATGGGAATTGTCTAAGTGTTGTCTTTTTCCTCAAATGCGTGAATATTCAGGTGAAACAGCAGTTTATATTTTCAATTCCCCCTCTGGCAATGATTTGGTAAGTTCAGTACTACTGCCGTGAGAAGTTGATTTTCGAAAGGCAATTTTTAGGAAAACATTTGTGCCGCGTTGTTCAACGGAAATAGTACCACCGTGAGCTTGTGTCAATCTGTAAGATAGTGGCAAACGAATTCGACTTCCGTAAACTGAACTATCAGTTGAGACATTGGGATAATCGGGCTCCGTTGGACGAAAAATTAGTTCTCGTTTGCAATCTAACGCACTCATGCTTATTTCAGATAATTCATTGCCATGGCTGCAAAGCGAAATTTCCGCGGGCTGGCAAGCTAGCAATTGATTTAGCAATCCAACTAACGCATAAGTCAGCCGCTCTGAATCCGCCATTAGTATTCCTGCTTGGGAATCACTGGCAAGTAATAAAATTGCCTCTGATTGCTTTGATTTTAATAAATCAATACATTTGTCCAGGACTGCCTTCGCTTCAACTTCTTGGAGCTGCAAAGAAAGCTTGCCAGCATCGAGTTTTTCAAGGTCTAAAATGTCATTTACCAATTCGGCGATTTTGTCCGATTCGCTACCAATTTGCTTTAGAGCATCTTCGACTTCATGATTCAGAGCTCCATAGACCCCATAAAGAGCAATCTTGGTCAAGGATGAAATTGCCGATATTGGCGATCGCAGATCGTGCGTAACTAACGCAATAAACTCTTTCTTTAATCGCCCAAGATTTTTGCGCACTGTAATGTCGTGACCGACGCAAAAATAGCTTTTCTCTATATCGGACCAAGCGATTGACCAGAGCAGGCAAATATCACCCATAGCGCTCTGAAGAGTCATTTCTACTTGTTGAGTACTTGCGCTCCGTTTTGACTCTTCAAAACGTTTTCTTATTTCGATTGATTCTTCTTCATCAATTAGATCAAATAAAGATAAGCTCGAAAGTTGTTCGGAACCGTGTCCCAATATTTGAACTGCTGCTGGGTTTGAAGCTAGAAAGACACCGTCTCTATCAAGTGCGCAAATGATGCTGTGCGCATTATCCAGAAAAGCTCTCTCTCTCCTGCGCTGTTCTGCGATTTTTTCTGCTGTCGCATGGAAGTTATTATCGAGCTGTGCAAGCTCATCCTGCCCTGACAGATATTGGTTGAGGGGTGCTTGCTCGGCAAATCGCCGGGCATTGTCGGATAGAATCAATAACCTGCTCACAATATCTCTGCTAAAAAAGGCTGCCAATCCAATAGATACGATGAAGTTGATAGCCAGTCCTGCTGTAAGTATGCTGATAAGCAAGAGACGAGTATAGTTCTGTTGTTCGGCGGCGGACTCTTGACGTTGTTCTAGTAAGTCCAAAAGAGGTTCAATCTTAGTTGTTACTCCATTGGTCGTGCTTATGATTTCATTGGCTGACGCCATATAATCGATATTCTCATTTGTGCTTGTGATTTCTTTTGCTAATTTCTGCAGGGCTGACAATGCCGGAAGAATTTGATTAGCCGCAGCAGCAGCAGCAGAATCATTGAAGGTAGCATCTTTGAAAGCTCTCGCATCTTCAGACAAAACCTGCAAATTTTGTCGGCATTTTTGTTGTGCATCTGGATCTCTAAGCAGTGATCCAACTGAATAGCCTACACTGGCCAGGCTTAGCGTCAATTTTATTGCTTTTGCTGTAAGTTCTTGATCATGAATTTGCTTATGCAGCTCTTCTGCTCCCCTCATTAAGCCACCAAGCATGCAAACCATAAAGATAATTTCAAATACAAGTGGAACCGCGATGAGAAATAGTCCTTTTTTGTTTAGACTCCAGTTGCTGAATAAGGAAATATTTTTCTTGCTGGCTATCTGGGCAGAATTAGCAATATTTTTAGATTGTTTAGGTTCAAATGCTCCTATCGGGGCTTTCAAAGCACTATCTGAGTGTTTGCTCGTCGTTTTGTTGCGGGGAATTCTAAACCAAAAAGTACTTCCACTGCCTTCTATCGAACTAACCCCTATTTCTCCGCCATGCTGCTCAACAATGCGCTTGCAAATGACAAGCCCAAGACCTGTTCCTTTGCCCCTCTGACCATCGCTTATCTCCGTCTGGGTGAAGGTCTGAAAAAGAGACGAAAGCATTTTGTTCGGAATGCCTCTTCCCTTATCGATAATCTCGACGAGTACGTCCTCTCCCTCAATTCTGCTTATTACGTTGATTGCACTTCCATCGGGCGAAAATTTGATTGCATTTGACAGCAAGTTGATGAGAACTCTCATAATCTTGCCCTCGTCTACCTGCCATTGAATTTTTGTGGTTTGTCGCTGGATTGTTATTCCTCTGGCTTGGGCGACAGCTTCGACATCCCGACAAGCATCTTCAATAATGTTGGCGGAGTTACAGAGAGTATGCTCGATTATTAGATCTGTTGATTGTAAATGTTCTATCTGTAGAAGATCTTGAACCAACGAAACTAAACGAGGCACTGTATGAGTTGCGCCCGAAATCTTTTCTTGCAGACTTGCAGATATTGTTCCGAGACTTCCGTTGCCAATTTGTTTGATGAGAGACGAAATACGCTTTAGAGGCTGTTCGAAATCCGAGACAATGAGATTAACCAGAGCGCGTTGTTCTTGTTCATTTTTCTTTTGTTGGCTTATGTCATGTAACACGCAGTACCAACAATTCTGCTTTTGTCCCCAGGTTGCAGACCACATAATAACCTTTATTTGTGCGTCAATTGTTTTCATTTGCAGTTCAAACAAAAGCGCTGCTTCACTAGTTCTGTTGGAAAAGTGTTCAGAGGTCAATGAATCGGCGGTTAACTGGCTTAAGTTTTTGCCTATTAGTTCGTCAGGCTTGTAACCAAGTATTGGCAGACAAGCTGGATTGATTTTTTCAATGTTAAGGTCACCATTCAAAACACAGATTATGTCGCTACTATTGTCAAACAGTGCTCTTTCTTTCTCAGCCGCCAACTGCAGCAGCTGGTCCATTTCATGGAATGCTTGATCTAGTTGGCTAATTTCATCTGCTCCGGACATTGGCTCAATCAGCTTTTTCTTTTGTTCGATACGATGCACATTCTCTTGGATTACATAGATTGGTTCAATAAAGGTTTTTTTGAAGAAGCGCATAAGGACAAAGGCAAGCACCAGGTTCAAGAGCAATCCGACCGTTGCAATGATGGTTCCTAATTGATAGAGATGTTGCAGATAAAGGTGTCCGTCTCTAGTCGTAGCTGTGAATTGATCATTAAAGCGTGAGACAATTGATTGCCCTGTCTGTAACCTGCGGCAAGCACGATCTTCTAGCGCCAACAAACGCGTCAAGCTGTTGGAGTCGAATGCCTCATCTATTTTTTCAATTTTTGCTAGGGTAGAAAGTATCTCAGCTTCCTCATTTAATACAGCTTTTGACAGTGAACGCAAACTTTTATTCAGACTTGCCGACGCTGAAGAAATGGATTTCAACAGCCTGCGAGTGGCCCTGGTATTTTCATCATATTGTTGGATCCAGTTTGCATTGTTGGCCGCATCATTCAAGCTGTTGATTGTGTGTATGTTGCTGAAAGCGAGACGAGCAAATGTAATTGCTAAGTGTCGAGTTGGCATAGCATGAGTCTGCTTCTTGTCAGCGAGAATGAGAAGAATCGCGATTGAACCGACTAACAGCAACTCCAAAACGATGGGAAGTATTACTAAAACAAGCCCTTTTTGATGGACAGTTAGCTTGTTGCTAATGCAAGAATTCAAATGTTTAGGATCTTCGTTAGAAAACATCTGGCATTGATTTATACGATCAGAATTTAAAGCAGCCCCAGAACTTGAATCTGTTCCAGGGTTTGAAACGCTTTTCTGGCATCGTCTATTTCCCTTCTTTGTTAAGTAAACAGCTTAAAAAGCAGCTTCAAACATCCGAACCGGGCGCCTGAAATAATGTTCCACAGCCAAACTCTTTCCAATCAGGAGAGCAAAACGCTTGCTGTCCTGGACGGGCCTGGCATTGGCGAATGCCAATAGTGAGGTAAAGCGATCTATGTGGTAGAAGGTGATTATAAGCTCAAAATGTCTCTGGGAAGGGCAAATAATGGCGAATGTGCTGTTTATTGATGATGATGTTCAGCTGGCGACAATAGTCGCGGATCTTCTGCGCTTCGAAAAACACAATGTGGAGCTTGCTCACGCGGGTTTGACGGGGTGGGAAAAAGCTAGTTCTAACAAATTCGACTTGTTGATACTGGACTGGGATCTGCCTGAACTGAACGGAATAAATATACTCAAAAGGTATCGTCAATCAGGAGGACAGGCTCCAGTTATTATGCTTACAGGGCATTCGTCAAGCTCGGACAAAGAGCTGGGGCTGGACATGGGTGCAGACGATTATCTGACTAAACCATTTGATCCCATAGAGCTGTCGGCAAGAGTTAGGGCTTTGTTGCGACGTGCTAGACCTCAAGCTCCTGTCCATCAATCACTGGGCTCTGGAAATGAAGAGCTTCTCAAAAAATTCAATCTACTAGGTAGCTCATTGGCCAGCCGATATGAGTTTCTTGAGCTGTTAGGCGAGGGCGGACACGGAATCGTTTTCAAAGTTCGGCATCCCGTCATGGAAAAGCTATTGGCGATAAAAATGCTACAAGGGGTAGCTTTGGGGGCCGAAGGACAGGAACGCTTCAAACGCGAAGCCAAGGCAATAAGTCGTTTGGAGCATCCAAATATTATTACAATTCATGATTTTGGTGTTAGTGAAAATGGACGGCCATACATGGTAATGGATTTTGTTGAAGGTATGGAATTGCGTGTTTTGTTGAAGCAAAATGGCGCGCTTCCTCCTGAATTTGCGTTAGATCTGGCTGTCCAGATTTGCGATGCTCTTGCGCATGCACACAGCATGAAAATATTGCATCGTGATCTTAAGCCGGGCAACATCATGCTTAAATGTTTCATTGATAAACAACCAATTCCAAAACTACTAGACTTTGGTTTAGCCAAGATCAGTGACGTCGAATCACAGGATGAAATCGACCTTACTAGGCCAGGACAAGTATTAGGAAGTCCTCCTTATATGAGTCCAGAGCAAATCGAAGGTAATCCAACCGACGAACGAACAGATATCTATTCATTGGGTTGTGTGCTGTATTCGATGCTGACTGGAGTTCCACCTCATCTAGGCGAAACTTCATCGAAGATATTTATGAAACATCTGAGTTCTCCCGTTAAACCTTTGCAAGAAGTGCGCCCCAGCCTAACCTTTCCTAATGGATTGGAACTAGTTGTTCAAAAAGTTCTTGAAAAATCACCTGATGATAGATATCGATCAATGACCGAGCTGAAAGATGCGCTAACAAAGATTAGAGCTTCTTGTCGTCCCTTGCAATCACAATAGTTTCTGTTTGTATGTTTTGCCTTCCTTCATCACCAAGAAGACCTGCTCGAGCACGCTTATATCATCAATTAACTGAACACCGTCAACAGCAATTATGTCTGCGAATTTCCCAGGCGAAATTGAACCAATGAGATTTGATTTCCCACAACTCTGCATCCTTTGTTGGTCCCAAGTTCTTCCCGCCATCAACGATGATGGCTGCGGCGGAATCATGATAATAACTTGATATACCAGGTATTCGTAATGATATTGACAATTGATTCGATCTACTGGAGTCGCTATTTCTTTATTAGACCAGCGTTTCGGGCAACGCTTGAGAATTTTGCTCATAAGCAAGGAATAGCGTGTGAAACAGTCCACATTTCCTCTGAGCCCCGCGCTGCTACCAATCCGGCTTACATGAAAGACTCTTCACTTTCTCTCAGCCAGAAGACGACCTTGGCTTCAGCTAAGGTAGGCGACCCATTTGTAGACTAAGCTAGAATTCCTATACTTGGAAACGAAGCAACTTGCTAAGCACTAAAGAAATTCCCGCCCCAGCTGCTGTTCCAAAAGCGGCAACACCGAATGGTGCGTACACACTGGGCTACCTTCCGGCACTTGATGGACTACGCGGAATTTCAGTATTTTTGATTCTTGGCTATCACGATATAGGGCGCTACACTTCAGCTTTTAGCCATTATTTGAATGGTTGGTTCAGCGTTGATTTATTCTTTCTTGTAAGCGGCTATTTAATTACATCGATATTGCTGAAAGAAGAAAAAAAGAACAGCGATATTAATTTGAAAAAGTTTTACACAAGAAGGTGGCTGAGAATTGCGCCGGCCTACTACCTTTGCATGGCCGCAAACATTTACTGGCATTGCCTTGGCGGAGATCATCACCTGGCGCCCTTCTTATACGCTTCTCTATATTTGACCAATCTCGACCTGGCCTTTGCTTGGAATCTGATTCCACTAAAATACGGTATTTCGCATTTTTGGACGCTTGGAATAGAAGAGCAGTTCTACCTGTTTTTCCCTAATCTGATGCGCGTGCTAAAAAAACATATATCAACTGCTGTATTAGCTGTGGGTGCAACGGTATTTCTATGGCGAGGGTATCTCATCAGCCACGGGGCCGATTGGATGCGCATTTATCATGGTTTTGACACCCGGGTTGACACGCTCATGTGGGGAGCTCTGGCGGCTATCATTCTGGCGAATCCAAAATTTCGCGAGCCCCTGCAAAAGGTACTCGGAAACGGTGTCGCGCAAATCTTGCTCCTTTTCGTTATCTACCAGACATGCTTGACGCTGGGGCATCCGGCAGACGGAACAAAAGAGCAACAGTTGCTTCTCTGGCAAGCAAAAATGCCGCTGCTTCATTGTTTGATAAGTTCGTTTGTTATGGCTGTCGTACTGGCACCGTGTGCCCTGGGCAGCGTGCTGGTCAGCAATCCTATTACTGTCTGGCTGGGTAAGCTTTCTTACGGAATCTACCTGTGGCATCCGCTGGTTCACTCGATTTATTGTGGCTTTTACTGGACCTATTTCAATTCTCATCCAGCTGAATCAGAGGCAATTCAATATGCCCTCATTTTTGGAATCGCGGCAATATCTTATTTTTTGGTAGAACTACCATTCTTAAAACTGAAGACGAAATTCGCATAGACAGATCGAAGTTCTCGATTGAAACTAGCAGCTACTCTAAGCAAAGGTGAAAAACCGGGGTGCAAAACCCAAGAATTTTGTTAATCTAGTAACTAGGGATGGGCATTGGGTCACCAATGAGCTAGTTTGCCATGCCTAATTATTTTGAAATAGCTGAGGAAGCCGCAGCCTCAATTACCGAGTCAAAATTCGGGATGAGGTTGTTTCAGGAGTCTGCATCTCTTGCTCGTCATCTCCTTGGCGAAGAATCATCTTTGGCACGAGTTTTTGAGCGAAAGACGGAGCCAGTGCTCAGCGGGCTGGCTAGCAACGGCACTCGCTCCTTGCAGGCAATCATTAGAGCATTTCCAGAGCCGATTCCGGAAACATTGGCAAATCTGAGCGAAGCACCGAGCAATTCGGCAAAGATCTCTAGCATTTTAACGCCAAAGGTGGATAGAAATCTCGGGATTGGATTCCGGAGATTGTCGGAGGGTTGGTCGAAACTGCCTGAGTTTCCGGGAACTAAACTTGGTGTTCAATCAGCAAGTGGAGAACTTGCAATGCCCGAGGTTTTGTTGAGCATCGAAGAACCGGGACAAGGGGCAATGGCGTCGTGGGTCAACGGCAAGATTTATATGGGCAGAGAAGTCTTTCGCAAAGCTTTTAGTGCCGAAACTGCTGGAATTGCCGTGCATGAAACTACTCACCACGAGCAGGGTTTTCTGGCGGTGTGTCGAAAGTCTGATCAACTGGGAATTGGTTGTTTGTCTGGCGACAGCGAACAAATGCAATCTCTTATGAGCGCGGTAAAGCCTTATCGCATGGGATTAACTGACGATACTGTCCGTCGTTTCATGGAATTGAGGGCGGGACGGCAGTTAACATCTGAGGCCAGCGCCAGAGCCGAAAAAATCCTTAGCTCCAATCAGGAATTGTTTGACTTGCCCTTTAGCCCGCAAACTATTAAGCGGCAAAGCAATGAGATCAATGGATACAGAACATTATTGTCCAAAGCTCTGAATGAGAGTCAGGCCCCGTCGGTGCTGGAGCAGTTTGGTAATCCTGAAAAACAAGGTGCAATCTTTCAGAATATCTTTGGGAAGGAAGCGAATGTTCAGCAATACAAACTTGCCCCAGAAATTCAATCGGGTTTGAGACGAGGGGAGCTAGCAAAGGTTTTCGAAAACACATTGAGCAGAGCCGAAGAAATGACGGAGTTGAAAAAGAAAACCTGGATGGCTGTTTATCAGAATGCATTACATGAACGAGAAGCCCGATACAATCAATTTATTGCGCAGCAGTCTGTTGCCGATTACCTGATTCCGAAATGAGTGTAGGCTTCCAGGTTCGTTTGCTCTCCAGCCAAGGCTCAGTGAGTTGTAAAATACATCGCTTATATTGCCATAGCTATTTACTATCCCGGACATTTATTAGCATAGCGAAATCAATTTTGAAAGTTATTTTGTCGCCCTTATACCAATCTGGCAATGCGCTGAATTTGACTTTCTTGCACGACTGTAGGCTCATCTCATCGATTTCTTTATTGCCACTGCTTTCAATAACCTGACAGTCTTTCAAAGTTCCATCATGCAAAATTTCAAGCTGCAGCGTAGCTGTTGGAGCCGTTGAGGACGCTTTATAGATTCGCGCAATTTTGAGCAGCATCTCTTTTCTGTAGGGTGCAATATTGCCTTTTGCTCTTGTGGCTGAGGTTCCGAATGCCGTGTTTCCACCAGGAGGCTTTGCGGTCGCCAATTTAAGCAACGAGGAAGCCGACCCCAATGCCGGACCATCAAGCTGACCGGGTCCTATTCGGTCCACAACGAGAGTTCCTCTTTGGACTTCAGAAACATTTGCAGCAAAGTCTCCCTGAATCATAGTGCCTTCGAACTTTTCTCCCAGTACAAAGAGAGGCAAAAGTTTCTTCAACTCAGAAGCTGCCTTTTGATCGATAGGCTTGCCATCTTTGTCTTTGTCCGTCAAGAACTTGTAAGCAACCTTATGAGCCCGGTCTTGCGGTGTCTTGTACGACGCAAAAATCAACTGGTGATCCACAGCAACTTTTTCATCAAGTTTTGGAGCATGTCCAGTATGTGCATCAAGCGCTGGAAAAAATAGCTTTTTTGGGTAGAGTGGTTCGTACCACCATATCATGGGTTTTGCTTGCGACAATTTTCTGTTGTTGAAACAGCATAAGGCAAACGTCCATCCCTTATACCAATTTGCATACGCATCAAAGATTTCCTTATTTATCTCAGGACGCTTTTCAGCCGGTACTTTTTTGAGTGCATCAGGTATAAGCTGTACGTTGTTTGCAAGGATAATGGTGTAGATGTCGAATTCAAAGATTTTGACTTGAGGCACTACTAAGTCCGACGTAAAGGATCTGTCAAATCCTTTTGTTCGAGGTTTCAATGCATCTACCATGTCTTCCAGGCAGGTTGGCGCTGATGATGTATCAAGAATGTTCTTTTCGCTCATGCTTCCCAGTTTTGCCGGTATGGGCAAAAGCATTGCATTGCCACCACCCTTGCTAGACCAATTTGAAGCATTATTTTGATAACCGAGAAGATGCACCACTTTATTGTCCATCAAAACTTCGGCAGCAAGTCCTCGCGTGTTGCTAAAAACTGCCGGCTCCAGAGAACAGCAGGCAAAGGCTCTGTTCATTTGCGAGGCGATCATAGAGCTGATCAAAATCGCAGAGATTGAAAGACTCGCTGTCCTTGGATTCATCATTCTCCCCCTTAACAATCGTTGTGGGATGCCTGGCGCATTATATCAGCCCACGGGTTTGTGGGTTGGACTGCTGAAAGTGCGAGTTGCTTAAACGGGTGAACCAATCAATAAACTTGTGTTTCGAGTTTCAAGCGCCATACTCTCCTTCACCCAATCGAATTTTTCGAGCCATCGCGGACAAGTATTCACTGTTGTCTTTCTCTGCCATTTCAATATATCTATCTGGTTCAGGGGCGATGAAATGCGATAATGGACTTGTCCTGGGTAGCGGAAAGTATTGGAAAATGATCAACGACGAATGCGGACGGACAAAGCTCCGCAACCCCTCTCTCATAACTAGTTGTTGATTTTTTGACTAGTTCTTGCAATAGAGCCGTAAGGAAAGCGTGAATGATGCTTAGTCCCAAGATTGGTGACATATTCGACGACAAATACGAAATTGAAGCAATTCTTGGAAGTGGAGGGAATGGAACTGTTTACAAGGCCCAGCAGCTGGATTGCAAGCGGACAATTGCCCTGAAGATTCTCTTCCATGATATAGGACAGGACGAAGAATATAGGTCTCGGTTTTTAAGAGAGGCTCAGACTCTGAGCAAGCTCTCACACGAAAACATTGTTACTGTTTATCACTTGGGTGTCTCATCCTCAGATGTGGCATATCTGGTCATGGAGTACGTTGAAGGACAGAGTCTTCGAGCAATCATCAATTCTGTGGATCGACTGCCGGTTCTGAGAGCGCTAAGAATCATTCGCGCCGCGGCAATGGCCCTTTCATACATGCATGGACAGGGCATAGTGCATCGTGACATAAAACCAGAGAACATCTTAATTTCGCAAGTGCCCGATGCGGATACAGTCAAACTCGTTGATTTTGGACTGGTTCGATTCACAAACAATGAAGATCAAAAGCTAACGAGTACAGGAGAGGTGCTCGGCACAGTAAAATACATGAGCCCAGAACAGTGCATGGGTGAGGCAGTGGATTCACGCACGGACATCTATTCGCTTTCAGTTTGTCTCTACGAGTTGGTCACGGGTATCGCCCCTTTTGATGCCGACACTGCCGTTGGTATCATGTATAAACATATCAATGAACCAGTGCCAAAAATCGAAAGTACTAAGCTAGATCGCTTTCATCCTAGCTTGAATGACCTGGTCCTGAAGGGTATGTCCAAAGACCGGCTGCAAAGATTTGACTGCATGGAATCGTTGGCCAATAGTATCGATAGCGTAATAGATCTATTGCCTACCAAAGCGCCATTCATATTACCCTCCAAACTGAAGATGATCGGTATCAGCCTTGTTTTGCTATGCGGAGCGGTGGTTCTTTGGACAAGTTCGACACGAAAGACAAGTCAAACTCATTCAAGTCAGGGCAAGACAATTTCGGTTGCGTCAAATCAGTCTACTGAAGCAAAATATGAGCGTGAGTACGAGCGATTAATAACAAGGGGTGATACCTATAATACAGAGTTAGTTTCAAGCTTGGAGAATCTGATTTCTCATTACGCGGAAAAACACGAATCAGCAAAAACTGTGGCACTGCTTGAGCTTCTTTTGAGAATAAAGACTAAAAAGTATGGACCTGATCTTGTCGATCAAAACCTGGGATTCGTCGCTCGCCTGGCTGACCAATATCATCTTGTTGGAAAGGAGAAAGAAGCGGAAAAGCTATATAAGAGGGTTTTGGCAATAACGGAAAAACGGCATGGACCATTCGATATTAGAGTAGCCGACATTCTCTTTAGGTTGGCAAGTTTTTATAGTCATGATAATTACCTCCAGGCAGTGCAGCTGTATAGACGCTCATTGGCAATTTATTACAAGGCCCGCGAAGGGAGCGGTTATCTGGCTAACCAAGAGAATCTCGATCAAAATATAGCCTGGTGCTCTGATGGTATGGCGAATTGTTACTTAAAACTCGGCAAATACGCTGAAGCCGAATCTACCTGCAAAGGCGAAATAGATTTTTGGAATCGCATCTTAGCAAAGAGTGAGCGGGAACTCGGACCTAATGACCTGATTACGGCCAACCTCCTCGTCTCCGTAGCTTCATCTATGCGAAGAGCAAAATACCTTCTAAATCAACAGAAGGATATAACTACTGAAGTTGCCCCGCTATTAAAGAGAGCTTTGACAATTTTTGAAAGCGTTCCCGGTAATGAGGCTAATATAGCCAACGTCCTCAGGAAGCTGGGCGATTGCTGCATTTCTCAAGCAAAAAACCTGGAAGCGGAGACCTTTTTTAAGCGCGCTTTGTCAATCGAAGAAGGCATCTCAGCCGGTGATGACTCCCTTATAATTCCATACCTTGATTGTCTAGCGGGATGCTACCGTGAGCAAGGCAAGTACGCTGAAGCAGAGCAATTGTTTAAACGCGCATTGATGTTAACGGAAAAAACATCGGGAGCAAATGATCCGAAAATAGCAAACCGACTCTTTGATTTGGCAACTTTCTATTTGCTACATGAGCAAAACTCTGATGCCGACCTTGTGCTTACTCGCGCCTGGGCAGTGACCGAGAAAGGGAGGAATTCCAGTGAATCGTTCGGTGCGATTCTAGAACTTGCTGAGACATACATAAATCGAGCAAACTTTGCCGAGGCAGAGTCAGTGCTTAGAAGACTATTAGCAATGCAGAAAAAAATGGACCCCGTCAAAGTCTCTCAGTTTTCAACCATGGAAACCCAACGATCTATGGCTAGATGCTATCTGCAACAAGGAAACTACGAGAAGGCAGAGAACTTATTGCGGCGCGTAATGGCGATTTTTGAAAAGAGACCAAATATTGCATACCTGGAAAACTATAACAACCTAAGTTCCTTATTGGCAGACTGCTGTTTACAACAGGGACGGGGTTCAGCAGCACAGCTCTTGTGCGAGCGATGCTTGCAAGCTCGAGAAAAGTTTTGGACAAAGTTCGACGACCCGGCAATTTGCCAGAGCGTCAATAGTCTTGCAAATTGCTATGTCAGCCAGGGCAAGTACGCCGGGGCGGAGTCGCTGTATAAGCGCTCATTGTCTATTAGGAAAAGTGCATTACCACCAGCACATCCACTAGTAGCTTACAGTCTCTTTGACTTGGCAGCGCTTTACATAATTATGGATAGAAATCCGGATGCGGAACCCCTGATTAGACGCGGCTGGGCAATTTGGGAGAATGCGGCTTCTCCACATAATGTATCATCTTTATCTCGTGTTGCACACGCATATGCAATACAAGGACATTACACTGAGGCAGAGAAGCTCTATAAGGTCATATTGTCCACTCAAGAGAAGACGCATGCCAGCCACCTCGACATAATTGAGACCAAGAGATCGCTAGCAGACTGCTATTTGCAACAAGGGAAGTACAAAGAGTCCAATGCACTATTGCAGACCATATTGCTAATTTCCGAGAAGGAACTCGGCGCAAATTCCCCGGAGCTGGCCGCGATCCTCGACAATCTCGCTTGCTACTACCTGAAAATCGGCTTGTATGTAAAGGCAGAACCGCTTCTACAGCGCTCATTGGATATAAGGACAAGATTGGAACAGGGAAACACAAGACATGTAGCTGAAACTCTTTTTCATCTTTCGGAATGCTTTCTGCAACAAGCAAAGTGTGCAGAGGCTGAGCCGCTGTTAAAGAGGTCGCTAGCAATTTGGGATAGAGAATCCGATGGACCCGAGCGTCATGCTGCAAGCGTTGCCTCAACCCTCTGCAATATCGCCAACTGTTACCAAAAACAAGGCCGGTTTGCAGAAGCAAAAGACTTTAGTAAGCGTTCCCTGGAATGCAGGAAGAATTGTCATTTTCAATAGTTCTGTTCAACAGATTCAATAGTTAGATGTACAGGATTGAGATTATCTCAGCCCGTTGAGCATAATCCTTTTTCCTTGTTGTCTGGCTTCATTTTCGCTTCCTGGCTCGTCTTGAAAGAGAATTGAAATACTACCCCTGGTCAAAGCTTGCAAAGGACAAATAGGTTAACCCGAAAGCATCCGTGAGCCTGAGCTAAGTCGATCTACGGATATGCTCGTGAGCCGGTTCATGATAAAACAGATTAGCTAGGGAATGGTACAGGGGAATAGATGGCATCAACTTATAATAGATTAGCTGGTATTGCAGCAGCACTGAGTCTGGCATTTTCTCTCCCCCTCTCTCGAGCGAATTCGGCAACTCCCACAGTTACACCAGGAAGCAACCCTTCCTCCGGCATAAACCTGAATTTAGCATCTACAACTCCAGGCCCGGGGCTCAGCTCACAACATGCGCCGGTCGATATTGTCGTCGCGGGAAAGAACATGACCATTCTTCCCGGGCAACAGATAAGCCCCGCTGAACGAGTCGCCGTTTATCAGGTTTTACATGGAGGACAGACTCTGACGATTGGCGCCAACGGTGCAGCAATTGGTGGAACAATGTCCATCGGACAACAGTTTGGGCAGCATCTAAGCAGCATTACAGTGCCTGTCGGAGTATCCATTTTTGACAGGGCATCAAACCTGAATCTATCTGGCAATCTAACAAACGCTGGCTCAATATTAGTTGTAGCCACAAGTCCGACCCAGACTGCAGCATCTATTGCCGCCTTGAACATTTCCAACCTGCAGGGCGGCTTGATTTCAACGATAGCAAATCCGGCTTTGCTCAGCCCGGTGAGCAATTTTCAACTGAACTTGAGCGCCCTTTCAAACATTACAAATGCCGGAACCATCAGCAGCGCGGGCGGGCTCAGTCTAGCCGCCGGAGCTTCCATAACTAATACCCTAGCTCAGGGCGCGAGCGGTCTAGTTCCATCCATACTAGCAGCTAACAATTTGGCAATTACGACAAGAGCTCTCACTAACAGCGGATTGATTGCTTCTTCTGCCGGAAATATTGCAATCTTAGCTCCGTTGGCTCTTGCGCAAGCAAGCCAGAATCTAACGATCATCAATACAGGCGGCTCCATTCAAGCGTTGTTGGGCTCTATTAATGTTGGGGATCTCAGTAACAAAGTAAGCACAAACCTAAATCTAATCGGCGGCGACTGGCTGTCTCAATTCGTGAATTTGAACGCAGGATCAGGCTCAATTACAGGCAAAGTAAATCTGATAACAGGCAGTGTTAGCCTCACTGGTGCAAGTGCAGACCTATCAAACAGTTCTGGCAACCTGCTGCTTGGATCACTGAACATTTCCGGAGACCCCATTTTTACAAGCTCAGGCAATTTGACACTGAGCAATTTCATTGCAGCAAGCCCCAGCGATTTTATTGCACTGGCAGCAGGAAACATTACGGGAAACAACGTCACTATCAATACAGATGGCGGGCAAATATTCCTTTCTGCCGGCTATCAATTTACTGGGACATCCGGTGATCCCTGCACAAATTGTGCGGGACATTTCAGCACCAACACAAAAGTAATTCTCAGCGCGCCTGCGGCGATTAATCTGGGGTCTGGCTCGGTTTTGACTAGTTCCGGAACGGGTGCCGGAGGACAAGTTACATTACAGGCAACCGGCCCCATAACCGTGGGGACAATTAGCACTGATGGTGCTGCCAACACAGGAAGCAATGGCGGCTCTATCGTCATAAATGCTGGAGGGAATGTTTCGCTGGGGAACATTTCGGCAACAGGCGCCAAGGGAGTCAGTGCGGGAGGCGACCCACCGCCAATCAGCATCGCAGCGCAGGGCAGCAATGGAGTAATCCCTGGCGACTCAGGGACTGATGGTCTCAATGCATTATCCCTTGACCAGCAGGGAGGAGCCGGTGGCTCAGGGATTTCAGGGGCTTTCGGCGCGATTGGCGCAGCCGGCGGGAAAGGCGGCAATGGTGGCAATGGTGGAGCAGGATTTTTTGCAAATGGTGGAAATGGTGGAGGCGATGGAGCGGGTGGCGCTGGAGGACTAGGTGGAGCCATTTTCAACAACGGTGGCGTCGGCGGTGACGGTGGCAAGGGCGGCAATGGCGGAACCGGAGGCGCAGGCGGCTTTGGCGGAAGCGGAGCGATTGGCGGCGCCGGTGGCACCGGTGGTGCCGGGTTCACGCCTCTGAGTCTTGGCACGGGTGGTGGCACAGGAGCAGCCGGCGGTTCTGGCGGCACTGGTGGTGCTGGCGGTGCGGGCGGCAATGGCGGCAACGGAGGCGCAGGCGGCAGCCTGACCATCATCAGTAGCGGTTCTGTAAGCACAGGAAACATAACTCTTCAAGGCGGCAGTGGCGGAACCGGAGCACAGGGAACCGCGGGCGCCGCCGGAGGCGATGGTGGCGTCGGTGGTGCAGGCGGGAGCGGGGCGTCTGGCGCCGTCGGTCTAGCCGGTGTCAATCCCGGAGACAATGGAAGCAGTGGAGGAACCGGAGGGTCCGGCTCTAACGGCGGGTTAGGCGGCAACGGAGGAAATGGTGGCTTAGGCGGCAACGGAGGAAACGGTGGACTCGGCGGTATCGGTGGCTCAGTCTCAGTAACGGCGCAAAATTTCAACGCCGGGGCGATTAATATTTCAGCTGGCGCAGGCGGCAATGGCGGCAATGGTGGCTTAGGTGGTGCGGGCGGCAACGGTGGTGCAGGTGGTACCGGCGGCAATGGTGGCGCAGGCGGTGCAGGCGGATCCGGGGCAGCGGGTGACGGTACTTTCGCCGTGAACAACGGTAGAGGCGGAAATGGGGGTAACGGTGGTGATGGCGGCCGCGGCGGCAACGGCGGCGCTGGCGGCGTCGGTGGGAATGGTGGTGCCGGTGGATTAGGAGGCTTGGGAGGCAATGGTGGCAGCAGCGGAAGCATTGCCGTTCCGTTAAACTCAATCACCGGGCTGCTCAGCCGGTCTGCAGGAACTGCTGGAGTAGGCGGTACTGCGTCCATATCAGGTTCAGCAGGCGCAGCAGGCTCAGCCGGTAGCGCTGGATTGGCGGGCAACGGCGGCACCGGTGGAGTTGGCGGGGCCGGCGCCGCCGGCACAGCTGCTCACCCGAACGGCGGCATTGGCGGCAACGGAGGGAATGCCGGCAATGCCGGCAATGGCGGCAGTGGTGGAAATGGCGGAACCGGTGGTTCCGGCAGCACTGGCGGTTTTGGTGCGACTGGTGGTGCCGGCTCAGCTGGTGGCAACGGTGGCAATGGCGGAAACGGTGGAGCAGGAGGAACGGCTTTTGGTGCTGGAGCCCCAGGTGCGATAGGGGCTGGGGGCAACGGTGGCAATGGCGGACTAGCCGGTAGCGGCGGTAACGGTGGGGCAGGCGGGGCCGGCAACTATGGTGGCAACGGTGGTAATGGCGGTGCTGGCGGCGCCGGCGCTAACCCTGGCGCAGCGGGAGTTGGAGGCGCAGGTTCCGTGACAGGGCTCAATGGCGCTACAGTAACAGGCCCCGTTGGCTACGGTGGAAACGGTGGCGCGGGCGGTGCCGGTGGTCCAGGCGTGGCGACCAATAGCACAACTGGAAACGGAGGAACAGGCGGCGCCGGCGGTAATGGAGGCGTTGGCGGTGCAGCTGGTTCGGCAAGTAACGGCGGTAATGGAGGGGTCGGTGGCGCCGGAGGATCGGCTGGCGCAGGAGGAATAATCTCTGGTACAGGAGGGGTCGGTGGCGCCGGAGGCAACGGTGGCACGGGAGGTTCCGGTGGATTCGTATCCGGCAATGGTGGCAATGGTGGTAACGGAGGATTCGGCGGGGCAGGTGGCACCGCCACTCCAGGAAACGGAGGGCCAGGTGGCCTTGGCGGCAATGGCGGCAATGGCGGTGCCGCATTCACCGGTACGGCCGGCCTCGGCGGAGCTGGTGGAGTCCCAGGCGTAGGTTCGGCCAGTGTCGGAGTCAACCTTCCCATAGCCAACAGCGGAAATGCAGGCAGCACAGGTACGATTTCAAACACAGGAGCCCCACCGCCGGCTCCGACTCCTCAACCCCTACCCCAAGCGCAGCAAGCTGCAAACACCGCCGCGAACTCGCCTTCTCTAACAACGCTGGCTGCCAATTCAGAAATCACGAGGATTGTCGTCCCAGAATTCGACATTACATCAGCCTTGATTCCAACAGACTTAACGCGAGCACTTGGGCGCAGCGCAGCGATCTCAGAATTAAGACAATACGCTCTCGGAAGCTTACTGACTGGTGGCATAGCCATTTCTCAGGGACAGACGGTTTTCTTCTTTTGCGGATCTGAGTTCAATAATGAGATTAGAAACGATCTTTCTCAAAAGGGAGTTTCTTTCGGAGCAAACACAAACGGAAATCACCTAACTCTTGATCGTGGTGTAATGCTTATGGCGCCAAGCTCAAATATTGTTGTTACGACGAAGGAGGGTGATGTTCAAATAAACGCCGGAGCCGTTGCAATGATCTTCGAGGACGGCCATGATGTGGCAATTCTAAATTTAAGCGATAGCAAAAATGGCGACGTGAAACTGACGGGTATCAAAAATGGTGCAGTACTGCCTGGACAGCAATTAGTATTAACCAGAAACTCCTCAGCGAATTTTGCCGAGATAAATCCTGCATCGGCAATTGCTACCAGGAAAATGGCAAAGGCGCGTCTGACGAGTGATATTACTGCCTTTATATCTGAATTCTCCATACTTTCGGCCCTGCATAATGGTGGGCTACACAGACAGTTATCACAAACAAGTGATGGTCGCGCGGCTCTAGATAAAATTCTCCGGTCTGCTGCATGCCTGCAGTTAGTTACCGCAAGCCATGGTCCCTACACGGTTCCAAAGACAAGAGAACAATAATTTCTTTTGCCAACTACCTTTTAGGAAAGTTGATAATCTCAGCTTTAAGGAATACGTGAACAGTGAAACACGACCCCCCTGATGAACTTGTTATCCGTCAATACGAACGCTGGAGCTATCCCCATCCAATAAATGATCTTGTCCAATGGACGGAAGCTAATTGGGAATGGTTCGATCCTACTCACGCTCATCGAATATTCTGGCCGGATCAAGAGTACAGGCCAGATCTCGACATATTGATTGCAGGTTGCGGCACGAATCAGGCGGCGGTTTTTGCATACAACAACCCGAGTGCAAAAGTACTCGGAATTGATGTCAGCCAACCTTCTTTAGAGCATCAGCAATATCTAAAAGAGAAGTTCGGGCTCTGGAACCTGGAGCTGCTTTTGCATCCAATAGAGGAATTAGCAAAGCTGCAACGCGATTTCGATTTGATTGTATCAACCGGGGTCTTACATCATTTAGCTGATCCTCTGGTCGGACTTAAAGCTCTTGGCTCTTGCTTGCGACCAGACGGCGTGGTGGCATTAATGCTTTATGCCAAATATGGACGAATCGGTGTTGAACTGATGCAATCCGTCTTCCATGATCTTGGTCTTTGCCAGGACGAAGCATCTGTCCAGATTGTAAAAGAAGCGATTTCATTGTTGCCGTTTGATCATCCCGTACAAAAATATCTGGAAATTTCCGAAAACACTCGCTCAGATGCGGTACTCGTTGATACATTTTTGCACAGTCGAGATCGCAGCTTCGCAGTAACGGAATGCCTCGAACTTGTTTCAGAAGCTGGGCTGGCTTTTCAGGGTTGGTTCCATAATGCTCCCTATTACGCCCACGACGTTTCAGCTCCGACAAGTGGATTCAACGACGCCGTAAATAAATTGCCCGAGAAAACGCTGTGGTCAATTATGGAGCGCATAAACACTCTGAATGCATGCCATTTCTTCATGGCATGTCATCCAGGCAGAGAAAAAGAGCACTACAAAATTGATTTTTCAAGCGACGAGAGCAGGAATTACATTCCATCGTTTCGAATGCGATGTGGTGTATCGGATATGAACATTTTTCGACCCAACTGGCAGCAGCGTTTGAATCCGGCTCAATTCAAAATGCTCGCCCTGGTTGATGGACATCGTTCTATTAGAGAAATTGCAATTCTAACAGCAGAAAGTGTTGAACCACCAAGAGGAAGCCTTATCGAGCTCGAAAAATTTGCCTGCAAGCTGTTCCAATCAATGTGGCGGCTTGACTTTATTGCGATTAGCCTATCCCAGAGCCTCATGCTTAGTCCAGAATCATAAGACAGCCCAGTGTACTCTAGAAGACTCTTATAAAAAGAGCGCAATTGGGCTGCCCGCGATTGAAGGGGTTTGGAACTGAGCCTGCAACAGCCTGAAGGGACTTTTGTAGCTGCCTGTCTGAACAGGGATTGCGCGATCCTTGCGTAAGGCCTCTTATTCGAAATTCGTTATCCACTTAAATTTGTAGCTGTACAGCGGGCGTTCTTTCAAGTTTTCTCTATGCAATATGACCTCAATGACTTTTGCATGCGGGTCGTGCCCTCGAAGCCGCAATGTATCAGAACCAAGCTGTTCAATCTCAAAGTCGAACTTTTGCGTCCATTTTGGGATTAATGGTTTTGGGAATCTACTCCACGAATACTTTCTTTTTCGCACTTCATCCCAATTCTCAATATCCCCAAACGTTAACGATCGTTGGTTTTTGTCCAGCACTGAGTAGAAGGTGTTGTAGGAATCGGTTTGTGGATAAAGAATACGAACACTGTAGTTGTCCTGAATAATTACCTTTTTCCAGTTTGCCTCCTCCTCTGCTGACGATTTGCCATCATGAGTAAATTGTGTCACATCCCATATACCAAAATATGGCGGTTCTGCGGTAATGGTTTTGAATCTGAACATGTCTCCAGAATAAGAAACCCAGAAGAGGTATGCGCCAAGAACAAAAGGAAGGGTCAAAATCAATTGATTAAGCCGTCGATGCTTGAAAAACGACGGTACCAGCCGCGGTGTCATTGCGGTGCTGCTTGTGAAAAAGCAAACTAAACGAGCAGTATCTGGTGCGATCAGAACAAGTGCCATGAGAATCAGATGCAGTGAATACAGTTTTACATGTACACCATAACAGACGTTCAACATGAACACATTCAGCATTACCGCTGCTGTAATCAAAGCGCCAAGCAGTGTGAAGCGTGAACTCATCAGCAGCACAGCCGGTACTATCTCTGCGAAACCACAAAAAATAGAATAGGCTGGTGAAAATCCCATGAACCTCCACATGAGCCCCATGGGGGTCGTATCGCCTAGCTTTAATTCTAAATCTGTCAAATTTATCGGCGGAAATTGAACCGGAATTACTTTGGACATGCCATAGTTTATCAACGCCTTGGCGATTACTAAGCGCAAGAACAGCCTAAACCATTCTTGTAAGCAGGCATACTCTTTGCGTTTTCGATCGAAAATTGACCATATAATGGTGGTGACTGTGGCAATTATCAAAATGCAAAATACGCGCAACCATCCGAAATAATTATCTGCATAGCACCATTCCTGATCGGCAATTTTTGTTTGAATGTGAAACAGGTATTTGCCGACCATTGGTACAAGCGCGTTCCACAGCGATGTATAGGCTTGAACGAAATAGACACCGTTATCGAGGTGCAGGAGCAACTCGACAAGGTCATCTAGTCCAAAAATTAGAAAATAGGCAAAACAGAATCTGAACGAGAACAGTGAAAACAAGTTCCAGGACTCTTTTTCTGTCCGACGATTTTCTGAGGGGGGAGTGACTTCCTCAGAAATGGCTGAAGCATATTCCGTCTGTTCAGCCGTTGCTTCTGGTTGGTTTTCGCTCATTCCTAAACAGTAAAATAAGATCTTCCACTATGCAAATGACTTTAACTTTAGCACCAGCAAAACGATTTCAACTTGGCGGAGCTGCTTAGTGACTTCCTTGAAGTTCCAGTCAATGGTCAGCTTAGACCTTCATTTGTGTACAAATCCGTAAGACTATGTAAATTTCGTAAATTCGAATGTTTGAACTATACTTGTTGCCTTGATAAGGCGCTTTTTCTTGAGCCTTCGAGGCGCTCTGGTATCGCACCCAGAGCCTCATGCTTAGTCCAGGATCATAAGACAGCCTTCCGTGTGCTCTAGAAGACTCTTATAAAAAGAGCGCAATTCCAAGAATCGAGCAAAATAAAACGCAAAGTTTTCTTCTGCAAACTCGTTCACCCAGAATTTGTACACGCCTTCTTCTTCCATCTTTTCAGGTTGGTAGAACGTTTTCAACGTAGCTTCATCAATTTCGGCCAGCCAGGCTGCAACTTTCTTTGCTGAGCCGGAAGAGAGGTGACGAATCGGTGCCCCCTGTGTTGCTACGGCGTTCTCATGCAAATCCATTTCTCCCCAGATAGCAAGAGTTCCCATGTCTTTCGATTCCTGCCTGGCATTTCCTTTCCTGCGTTCTTCTGAGAGGAGGAAATGCAGTATGTCCCAGTCTTTGTCTAAGTATAGCTTTCGGTTTTCAATGCCGGGATTCGCTTTTTTCAATCTTGCTGCTTCTGCTAAGTAAAGGCGATCGATTTCTGAGTCACTTTTGCTTCTGGCATTTTGGTCGGAGTAATAACTATGCAGAAATTCCAGAGATTCGCCAAAATCGGGACTAATGCCTGCAAATTCAAATACCTTGCTGTTATCTGGAATTGCTAATAGCTTGAGTTCCAATCCCATTTCTTCCTCTCCTGGCTGGGCGGCTGACATCGGTTTACTTTCATCGAAACACTAAAATCTCTACTCTCTATGTTTCATTTTTAGCGATTCCCCAGGTTCTGCACTGCCATTTATTGCGAAGCAGAATCCGTGGATTCTGGCTAGTGTCAGGATCCGATCTCGAATCGCATCTCGTTGGTTTGTATAAACCCCAGACTTTCGTATAACGGTTTACCTGCATCGGATGCATGGAGTGTAATACGGTAAATCCCTTGCTGACGACACCAGCTAAGCATTGAAGTCATGAGTTTGCGTGCGAGCCCACAACGGCGGTGTGGTGGCTCCGTATAAATGTTGAGAATGTGAGCTTCAGAACCACCTTCCAGGTGACCAGGTCGAGGAAGTAATTGGCGAATAATCATTCCTCCGCCAGCAACGGCTACATTCTCTGATTCAATAATCCAGCCGAGGTATTCTTCAGCTGGTATAGCTTTAAGCAAATAGCTGTGGCTAGCAAGTTCAAGCGAGGCCGCCGCTGCCTTGTCGATCACACCCATATCTAGAAACATGGATGCACGATGATGTGCAATGACAGGAGCATCATCAATCGTTGCTGTTCTAATATCGTAACTGGCGCAAGATAACTGTGCCGGCTCTGATTCTAAATCAATTGGTATGTCTGAGCGATTCATAATGCGTTGATTTTAACGCTTGTCCTTCATTTAGGCAAATCACCATTGGGTTCTGCTTCCAGTAGTGTTAGTCGATGAAGGGTTCAAAACGCAAAAGCATCTTATCGATCAGAAGCATATAAGTGCCTGAACTACAGCCGCTTAGTGCTGAAATGGTGGGTATGGGAGATGGTTTGGCATTCGAATTAATTTGCCGGCTGGAATATCTCTTGGATCCTGGATATTATTTTGTGTCTTCAAATCTTCGACGAGCGGATGTGGATCCCAATTTGCTCCGCCGTATGTTGGAAGCGTTTTTTCCGCAATTCCCCAGAGACTTTCACCGTGTGTCATAACAACAAAATTCTTGCTGAAAGCATTTGGCACATTGTCTGGTGAATTGAGATGATATAAACCGTCATCGCGATTGAACGAAAAATTGCATTTGTCATGGGTCCGATCATTTGTATTTGCATACTGTAGCGCGCCCAGAAAAGACTCCAGGTCACCTTTTGATTGATGGCCGTAGGCTGCCTGCTGGAGAGCATCGTGTGCTCGATCAATATCTCCGCTTGCGATTTCTTTTTCCACCGTTTGCGCATCTTGTCGTATTTCGCTATCTTGTGACATGTTTCCCCCTGATCATTCTTGTTATTCTAAATTCTTGGCCGCAGGGCAGGTACTTACCCCGGACGACTTCGTCTTCACCGAGAACTATAGTTTCGCCAGGTGAATTTCACTGGAAAAGCTCGTAAATTTTCCGTGACCGAGTGGGAGCAATACGCAAGAGTCGCAGAACATTTTAGAGCGCACTGTAATTGAATTTGATTGTCAGCACTGATTGGCCATGCCTCGAGCTGGGTTTATGGTGAGCTCAGCAGGCTTTGTATAGCCGTCTTTGCCGCGGCCAATTGCAAATCGGCGCGGCAATTTCAGGTAATTATTCTTGCCATGCTGCCAATAGCTATACATGGCTGGGTGCTTTTATCAGGCGGCCCTCTAAGATTTTGCTCGAAAGTGTCCCAGATACATTCATTCGGGGTAAATAACTCACAGCGGTAATTCTAATCGACTCGCGAAAGATTAAAATGCGATTTGCCAACTTAAAGCTTGCAACTCAGGGCCTCATATTGGTCGGCTCATTTTTGCTGGCTGAAATTCTGACATTGACCTCGCTGGCTTTTCTGGTGACGCAGGCGCGAGAGGAAGCGGTCAAAGAAGCTGAATCAAAATTGTTTGCCGGAAAAGCAAGCGAAGTCTTGCGCGTCTTCACCGAAGCCGTTGTTTTCATTGAAAATGACACAAGGAAACAAACGGACAAACCGCTTACACAAAGAATAGATCCTGAGCATGTTCGTTCGGGTGTGGCCAAGGTCCGAGTGTTGATGAAAGAGCTCGTTAACGTAGCAAGCAAACAACCGAGCTACAAAGTAAGAGTGAGCAAGCTGGTTAACAAAACTAGAAAGCTAATTGATTTTATAGAGACTGCTGTTGACGCGCAAGAGTCGGGTGACACGAGAATGCTTCTCAGCATTGCAGCGACAGCATCAAAGCTACACAAGGATAAAACCGAAAAGAAAGTAAAAACAGAAACGGAAGAGCTTTTGCGAGAACAGCGTTTGCGCCAGGCGCAAATTTCCAAAGAGCGCGCGAAGATAAGGGTTCAGATTGAACTGGTGCTTGCACTCGGAGTAATAGTAGATATCGCATTTGCAATATTTTTAGGTCGAGCATTCCTAACGCGCATTGTAAGCCGATTAAATGTCCTGAGTGAGAATACACAGAGGTTGGCTACCGCTGAGGTTTTACACCCACAAATGAAAGACAAAGACGAAATAGGCCAGTTAGATCACGCTTTTAGACAAATGGCAACTGCGCTTGCTGAGGCTGCGCGCAAGCAACAATCAATCATCGAAAATTCTAGCGACGTCATTTGCAGCTTGAACCAAGAATTTTGCTTTGAAAAAGTGAGTCCGGCATCAATAGCACTCTGGGGCTATGAGCCAGAGCAACTACTTTCAAAACCTGTAAGCACATTGGTGCCAGCAGCTCAAGTGACGGAGACCATAAAACAGTTCAAGAAATATATCGATGGAGCACACGACGATTTCGAAGTCAAAACATTGCGCGCTGATGGCACTGAAGTTGAGATGCTCTGGTCTGCACAGTGGTCTCAAGAAGAACAACAATTATTCTGCGTTGCGCACGACATTACAAAACGCAAAGCGGCCGAAGAGCTGTTAAAGCATAGCGAGCTGCGACTCAAGACCATGTTGGACAAAATGTTGACAGGGCTGCTTATCGTCACCAAGGGAGGCGAAATAGAATACTGCAACAGTCGCGCAGAACAAATCATTGCGGGTACAGGAGCGCAAATAAGGTCAAAACAGCTTACAGAACTTTTTCCATCATCAGTACAAAAGTCGGTAGAACAATTCAGCAACGACATTCTAAACCGCGGCACTAACAGTATCGTAGAGCTCGATCTGCAAAGAATTGACGGGAGCATTGCACCAGTCGAACTATCGCTTACTGAATTTACAACACTAGAGGGAGACCGATTGCTGGTAAACATTGTTGATATTACCGAGCGAAAGCAAATCGAGCGTGTCAGGCAAGACTTTATCGCAATGGTCAGTCATGACTTGCGGACTCCACTCACTTCCGTATATGGATTTCTAGAATTGTTCTGCGAAGGATTATATGGTGAGTTATCCGAGGAAGGTTTTAAAGACGGGAAAAGTGCAGTTAGCGACGTGGATTCATTGCTGCGATTGATCGGCGATTTACTTGAACTTACAAAACTCGAATCAGGCAATTTAGAAATGCAAATTGAATTGCACTGGTTAAAAAGACTGGTAACACAAGCATGGGAAGACGTATCCACCTATGCGAAAAAATCCGCAGTAAGTGTTGAATTATCTTTGCCTGATTTGCAAATATCCGTCGATGCAAGTCGTCTAGTGCGAGTAATTGAGAATATTCTGATCTACACAATAAAATCATCTCCACAGAATGGACGAATTCTCGTAGACGCAATTTCAAGCGATGAGATAGTTGAACTGCGCTTCCACGCAATTGATTTACAACTATCGCCGGGTCGATGCAGCACAATATTTGATCGATACAAAAGTGCTGGTGGCGATAAACCCATTTTGGCTCTTGCTTTCTGTCGAGCAATTGTAGCTCAATTAGGCGGGAGCGTTGACGCCGAAAGTGACGGCAACGGAAGCACATTTTACGTGCGGATACCAAGACAAAACGTTGGTGTTCGATGAGTCCATCGAATAAAAAACTATCATTAAAACAAAAGGGTCTTGCTCTTATTTCAACGTTGCTATTCCTGGAATTAGCTATTTTTGGTGCTCTTGCATATAGTATGTACAAAGCAGAAGACGCAATTCGCTATGAATCGCGTGCTCGTGACATGGTTGCATCTTCAAATTATTTGCTCATTCTGAGCGATAAAACGGAGGATGCGGCAGACTATTTCATTGGCACTGGATTGGCCTGGTCAGCAGCTGATTACTGGAAATTCAAACCTGTACTCGATGCAGAAATGGCATCGTTGCTTGAGGAGTCCAAAGAATTTCCAGAATGCACGAGAGCTGCAGAGAATTTGGACTATCAGTTAAAACGAAACGAAGACTTTTGGACTCGCATGGTAACGCTGCGCAGCACAAATGACGGCAATTTGTGGATCAAATCCGCAGACGTGAGACATTCCGCTGCGCGGACTAAAGCTCGAGACGAGTTATTGCAAGCGTTGTTGGCAATGCAAGAGGCAACTTCTAAAGTAGTAAAAACAAGTACTTATACCTCATTGCCCACACAAGCAACGTTAATGAGCTGGCTTGGAGTTGCGCTGGGATTCAACACATTGCTTGCTATTTTAATGTCTCTAGTTTTTTCCAAAGGTATCACTGCTCGCCTCGCCATATTAGTTGATAACAGTAGACGCCTGGCGCTTGGGCAAGCCTTGAACCCAGCACTACAGCAGATAGACGAAATAGGCTGCCTGGATTCAATGTTTCATAAAATGGCCGATGAACTTGACCAGTCTGCTCGCAAAGAACGCGCGTTGACAGATAACGCAAAAGATGTAATCTTCAGCCTCGAAAAGGGAAAGTTCATCAAACTCAATCCAGCAGTAACGGAGAGCTGGGGCTATAAGAGTGAAGAATTGCTCGGTCAAACTCCAGCTGAAATCATAGTCGGTGATGTCGAACAATTTGAAGCCGAGCTGAACACGATTGCAAAAGATGGTTTGAGTGTGGAAGTTCAGATTCAGAGAAAAGACGGCAGTGTTCTTGATACCTTATGGTCAACTCAATGGTCGGAGCAAGACGAGTGCTTGTTTTGTGTAGCCCACGATATTAGCGAAAGAAAGAAGAACGAGCAGCTCGTAGCAGCCAGTGAGTTGCGCATGAAAACGGTACTGAACAGCACTCTAGTTGGCGTGCTGACAAGCACTGAAGCTGGACTCATAGAATCAGCCAATCCAAGGATTGAACAATTGCTGGGCTACGGCTCTGATTCTCTAATCGGAAAACCGATTTCAGTTCTATTTCCGAACAGCAGCAACGATTCCATATCAGTAATGGAACAACTGCAAAGCAAGCTCGCAAAACTAGATGCAGAAGTAACTGCTACAGGTGAAAAACAGAATCATGTAGTAATTGAATTAGACGCAATTACCGAAGCGGGAAAATCAGTTCCTGTAGAGCTTTCGGTTAGTCCGCTAGAATTCAAAGACAGCAAGATTCTTCTCCTCACAGTCGTTGACATCAGGGCGCGCAGAGAACTACAACAAGCCAAGCAGGAATTCGGCCGGATGATTGGAGAAGATCTTGGTATTCCATTGAATTCGATCCAGACTTTTTTGCAGGACGTTAGCAATGAAAAGTACTGTTCACTACTTCCGTTAGGTAAAAACAGAGCATCAATCGCAACAAACAACATTGGAAGGCTCATTCGCCTATTGGATGATCTCTTTGAAATGAACGAATTGGAAGCCGGGCAACTAGAACTGCGTCCAGGTCCAGTTTTGTTGGCGGACATTGTTCAAAGATCCGTAGATGCGGTGCGAGTTTTTGCAGAGAAACATAAAGTCAAGTTGCAGCAATCGAGCCCCACGATAAACCTCGTTGCAGATGGGGATCGATTGGAGCGGGTCCTTGTAAATTTCCTTTCCAATGCAGTGAAATTTTCGCCTGAAGGAGAAACAGTCAGTATTCACGTAGAGGACCAAATAGAAAACGTCAAAGTAAAAGTCATAGATCATGGGCGAGGAATACCTGCCTCACATATAGACTCAATCTTTGCCGCATTCAAACAAGTCACCGCCACCGATGCCAGCAAGAAAGGCGGTACAGGCTTAGGTCTTGCAATATGCAAGGCCGTTATAGAACAACATGGCGGGACAATAGGAGTTGACAGCGTAGAAGGGAAAGGAAGCACATTCTGGTTCTGCCTACCCAAACCACATGCAAACGTTTAAGCGACTATTTCAGTCGCAGTCACCAAATATTCACGAAGGGTTCCTGAAAAGTTCTAAATTGGAGGCTAAACTGGATTTGTTCACCAGGCATATAGCAATAGGGAGCGCAACATGAGCGATACTGACTATACTGACCAAATCAGATTTAAGCAAGATGTCGAGAAGCAAGATGACAATGCACTCCGGAGCGAGGCCCTGAGGTCAGATCCTAAAGTTCTTAACGAGATAATGCAGTCTCATATACAGTCACGCTCAAGCACGCTGCCCGACCTGAGTTTCGATGAGAAAGTTGGTAAAGGAAGCTCGCCAATTCCTTACCCTGAAAACGAGTACCGTAGGCATGATCAGCGTCCACCGTACAAACCGTAGCTGATTTCAGAGATCTTCTCCGAATGTTCTAGCGCCGCCGATATTGTAAAAGTCCGGACATTTCACTCTTTGAAATCTGTTCAAAGCATCTCCGGAGGAACGTTCACTTGGTTAAAGAGTCAGCAATAGCTTGAGTGAATGGAACGACGGCATTCGGATCTTTTCCTGTAATTAGATTATTGTCCATCTGGTTTGCCCAAAATCTTGTACTTCATATTTCCAGATCTCTTAAAATAAAGACGGCGGTTTGAGCACTCAGCGGAGTTCCTTCCAAGTGACTGCTTGCCTTTCAAAGTCATTTCCGTGCTTCTTGAAGAAATCAGTTAACCATGGTGACAACTTGTGTTGATTTAGATCCGCCTGATTATCCCATTGTTCGA
>JBIKOL010000125.1:0-26412 GCA_044358055.1 Obscuribacteraceae bacterium (SeqCode) | reverse complement strand
ACTCCTGGAGCGTTTCGAACGCAAAACAAGGTATGATCATGGTTGTCTGTCTTTTTGTTAGGTCTAAGCAACTTAAACTTAAAGGCAGACACCTTTTTATTCAATGTGTGAATTTTCCTTTTCTAATGAGCAAAGATATTCTGTTCAACCGGTCAATTTCGGAGCAAGGTTATTTTGCGAGTAACATCTGCTATCAAAAGCCTGAGTGGTTTAACAACTCCGCTCAGCGTGGGGCAGGGTGGCACTGACTCAGTGTAAACAATGTGTTGATTGGAAACGGAAGCAGTGCAATAGCTCAAGCATCAGCGGGCGCTAGTGGACAGGTCCTCACCTCAAATGGTGGCAGTTTCCACTGTTTTTTTCAGAGAGGACAAAGAGCTGGATAGCGAGGAAACTCGGAATAGACCGGAACACGGTGGCGAAGTACGTGAAGGATCCGGATCTCCCAGCTACAGGATAACTAAGCCGCAGGCAAAGCAGTCTTTTGCCGGCATGAAGCCCTATATAGCGGCTGGTCCATAACCTCCCGAACACCAAGTCGTAACGCGAAGTACTAGCGGTTATTAGAGACAATGCCTATGTCTTTTGACATAGGGGGTTATACCAAAAGACTGCCTTCACATACTCCCTTTGGATTTGGTGCAAAGCATCTAAAGGATTGATACCTTTAGCGTTCACTGGATGTCATTATGATGATACGGAATGGAATCGGGGGCGCAAAAAATGGATATGGATAAGACAGTGAAAAGAGTATTGATAGTGAATTCAAATTGGTTCGAGTGCCTGGGCATAAAGCAACTACTAGAGCAGACTGAAGAGTTTGAAATTTGCGGAATGGTTGCGAACATTGGTACAGCCTTTGAATCAGCAAAAGAACTTGAACCAGACATTGTGATGATTTATCATCATGCCGAAATGAAGGAATTAGAGCTTGCAATTCAATTAAAAGAAGACCTTCGCCGGACAAAGATAGTTCTATTTATTGAGAAATCAGAAGCGTGTCATTTCGCTCAAGCTGTAGGAAAATACATAAACGGGTTGTTTGTGAAAAGCTGTTGCGCGGATGACCTAATTTTCGCTCTTAAGTCGGTGGGATCGGGAGGTTTATGCATTGATGCACAGCTCTCGGAGCTGTTCTTGGATCGGTTTATCCAGCATCCCTTTCATAATCGCAGCAGTTTTAACCTAACGCCGAGGGAGCATGAAGTGCTGCAATATATTGTCTCAGGGTAACCGTTCCAAGAACCACATCTTGAGAGCAGAGATTTGATTTGCCACCATTGTAGCGCACTGCACTGGAGGCGCAACTATGACAATCAAGGATGGCGAGCTAATTTTAGATTACCAGGAACGCATCCTAATTCGGAGAGCGCTAGTTCACATGGCTTACAGCTCCTCCGTGTCTAAGCGGGACGCAGACAAATTGCAAAGATTGGAATATCAACTTGCTGATGCCAGCCAGGTCATTTTGAAAGGAGTTCGTTAGTCCTGGTTTGCTTCCAAACATCCGGAAGAAACTGATCAATTTTGTTCACTGGCGTATCAGCAATTTTGCAGAAGATGTCTCGCAGATAGGCAAAGGGATCTACTTTTTGAAAACGACAGGTTTGAATAATGCTCATCCAAATAGCCGCCGTCTTGCCACCTTCCTCGGAGCCTGCGAAAAGCCAGTTTTTCCTACCCAGCACTGCTGGTCGGAGTCCATTCTCAGAGGCATTGTTGTGCATCGGAACAAAACCGGTACTTGCGTAGAAGGACAGCGCGTTCCATTGATTCAAGCAATATGTTATTGCCTCTCCCATTAAAGTGCCAGGAATGACGACCTGGTCATCAAGCCAGCACTTGAGCTCTTCCAGCATTGGAATAGACATCTGTGCTCTGAAGCTCTTTCGATCATCTTCTGAAAAATCTGCGGCAAATTCCTCAACTTCAAAGAGGCTCTTAAAAAGGCCAATTGCGACATCTGCTTGGTCCGGATCTTCTTTTCTGGCTTCCTCGAATTTGCGAAACGCATGTGCAGAACATCCAGCTTTAATTGCGCCAGCTCTATGCACCTCGTTGTATGCAGCTTCGCCGTCGGTCAGAAGGATTCCCTTGAATCCTTTTAAGACGGCGGCTGGATATTCACCAGATTTAGTATCTGAAAAATTGTAGATGATGTATTTGTGGTCTCGATAGATTCGTGTGAAAGCAGAATGAACCTTTCCCGTTCCTTTCTTGAGCACCGGCATGGTGGTGCCATCTGATTGAATTAGCCTGGATTTGAGCATTAGTTCGTGCATTCTTCTCACAATTATTTCAAGCAGGTCGGCGCCTTGTTTAAGCATCCTGCACATTGAAGACCGACCGATCTGAACACCTTGAGCACGAGCAATTCGCTCTTGTCTGTAGAGAGGCAGGTGCCAGTCGAATTTTGCTCGCCCGATATGTGCGAGCAACCCAGGACCGGCGTATCCTTTTGCAATTGGCGGCTCTGGCTTACTAGCAATTACAATTTGTCCTTCGCATTTTGAGCAGGCATATTTGTATTGCACATGTTTGAGGAGCTCGTATACGGTGTCGAGCACGTCGATCGAGTGGCTGATCTCAAAGCCAAACTTATGCCTGGGATTGCCACAATCGGGACAAGCAAGCGCTTTCTCATCAGTTATTTCGTAATCGAGCTGGCGCACTTTTTTGATCGAGTTTGTTGCCGTTCGGCCGCCGCCGCCATTCTTGTTGCTTTCTGGTGCAGGCGCTTCTTCCAGGTGGCTTTTCTTTTGCTCTAGCTCGCTTGAACAATTATCAAAAATCTCTTTGCCGGTGCCCGTAAGTGAACTCGCCGAAACTTTAGCGGATTTCTTTCCGAAGAGCATGCGATTTCGTTTGCTAACCTGCTTTTCGAGTTCTGCAATCCTCTCCTCAAGAGATTTTACCGTATCAGCGATTGCTAGAAGCCGCTGTACTTCTTTGCGAAGTTCAGTGATGAGCTGGTGACACTCTTCGATATTATCAGGTAAATGTGTAGAGAATGGATCTAATTGCGAATCAGAAATGGACATTGATGGTGGCACCGTGATGGAAACAACAAGCAAATATTGATCTATCTACGCAAGAATGGCCACAGACACTGATCGACATTTTTGCCAGCGCCGATAATTTTAATTATGTTAGTCGGTGCTGCGAATCATTGCTGCGACTGAGTATCGAGGTGGCATTTTTCCAAGCTGGTAGTTTTGGGGTACTCAGAACAAATCCATTTCGCCGAGGAACGATCGGCGTGTCTGGTAATATTGCCGCTTATTGCTGATATACTGGCACCGCTTCTGTCGATTTTTGCGATGCGACTGGCTCTGGTTCTTTTCTGAATCTTCGCTGCCTGCGAATGCTGGACAAATCAATTCCATCTAAGATCAGGCGAAGCGTGGTGGCATCGATTTCAACACCAGAAGAAGAAAAGTTCTGCAAATCAGGAAAGCGAAAAGAGCCCTTCGCCAGGACCTTGTACCACATCACGAATCCGTCGCCGTCCCAAAATACTATTTTTATTCGATCGGCGTTTTTGTTTTTGAATACAAACAAACTTCCGCTAAATGGTTCAAGATGCATCGCTTTTCTGATTACTCCGCACAGCGAGCTAAAGCTTTTTCTCATGTCAGTTGCATCGGTGCAAATGAAGATTCGGCTATTACTTGGACCGATCATCCGAGCACTCCATCAGCGCAAGCAAAATGTTTTTGATGTCAGTTTGGACCGAGTTTGAGAATATGGAAATTGAGCCCCCTTCAAATTGAATTTCTGCAATCACTCTCGGAGCCTGGCCTATTGTGGCTGTGGCTAGCTTTGAATTTTTCGAAAGAGAGACTTCAACAAAGGATTTCTGTTGTTCTCTTTCAGCCTTCTCCCTGGCGTCCATCCTACTTTTCCAGTCCGAAAGTTGCCACTCGAGAATATTCTCGCGCCTGCAAAACTCTGCCTGTGTCAGTCCGCTCTTTGACCACTTCTTTACGAGGCGGTCGCGTTCATATGGCGAAGTAACTTTAATGCGAGTTCGTCTGCGCCTCCGCAATTTTTGTGCAGTCAATTTCTGTTCAGGAAAAAGATGGTTCTTCCAAAAAGAGAATGTGTTGGCGCCGAGATTCTTTTGCCGGCAGAACTCCGCCTGGGTCAATCCGCTGGCTAGCTGCTCTTCAATCTTTGTTCGCCAGAATTCGATTTTGTCCGGATCGTTACTTGGTATGTCCTTGCGTGGCACGGGCGTTTCCTGTTATACCTAATGCAACTACGGTATCAGCAGTTTTTATTTGCTTTCAAGACGTGCTTGCTGGAACGCTTACGTCCATGATCCACTGAAAGTAGCGCAATTGTGCCGGGTCTGAATTCAATGCGGCATATCTCGCGATATTCGACACCCAAAGAATGCACATCGCTTCGAGCAGCTGCCTTTTTCTCAAAAGTCTCGCCGGTATAGTCGGCGCAGCTTGCCAGCAGATTTTGCTTGGCGTGGATGAGCACCTTCCCTGAGCCAAAGAGGAAAGCATTGCTGCCCTCCTGCGTGAGGTCTGGTTTCTCAAGATAATACAATTTAGCCGAGCGCCAATTGTAACTTTGTTCTTCTTCGGCGCTAGTTTGGACAGGCAATAACAAAGTACAGCTAATTACAAGGGCAGCCAGTCTGATATAAGTCGGGGATAATTTCATTGCAGGTCGAAGTCTTAATGCACTTTGAGTTTAGCAGGTCGGCTGGCAGGGAACATCGTTGCTGTGTTTAGCCGCGAAGGGCAAGTTGCGGGGAGAAATTTCTTTAAAAACTCATGACGCGATCTGGAACATTGTTTTTTGTGTTTTTCCTGGTCGCATCCCTATCGTCGCTTCTGCTCATGCTCAGCAATGTCTTTTTTGGGCAGGAATTACAGACAATCAACAGCCGCTATGAAGCGCGCCCCTGGCTTGCCTGGTCGCCAGAGGGACTTTCTCGACTCAATCCCGTTTTGCTTTGGCAATACCATCAATCGCACGAAATTCCCTGCGATTTCTTTCACTGGGATTACACCCTTAGCTGGCTTATTGAGAAAAATCATCCCCCTGTCGTTAACCGTTTCGTCCTCTTCAACCATCAACTCGAAGATGAACCGCCGGAAGAAGCCATAGAACAGCACAAATGGATGGAGCCTTTGAGACAGGTGCCGGTGTCTAGGGCTACTGTGGCTAAAGCAATCGACTTTCTACGCAGCGCTGGTGCCAGAATGATCATTGTAGATAGAGACTTTCCCCAGTATTCGCCAGATGATCGCGTGTTGGCCGAATCCATTTATAAAGCTGTACATGCAAATCCTCCTGTACCGGTGTTCATTTCTCGAACCATATCGCGTTTAAACTCTACAAACATCCTTGCTTCCGAAGTACCTACCAAACCAAGCGGCGTACTGGCAGAACTTTCAAAGCTCGAGCCGGGGGTTGATGTAACGCAGAAGTACACAGGCACGGTCGATCTCTTGCCGGATCAAGACCAGGTAGCACGCAGGATAGCGTTGTGGCATCCGGAAACGATCAGGCTGGAGCGCTCAATAGTGTTGAAGGCACTCTCCTGTTTCAAAGAGCCGATTATAGATCCTATCCCTACCCAAATCGATATTGATTTTTCTGCGCCACCCGAATCAGAACTTTATCCAGTAAGGCCTTTTTTCTATTTGCTGGATCCCTCCATAAGAAATATGCTAATGCGTCCGCCACCTGGCAGCAGAGATGTTTCTGTCAAAGGAGCAATAGTTGTTTTGGGAGACAGCGTGACCGACGTGGTGGAGACTCCACTAACCAACCACGATCTAAACTCCAGAAGTGGTGCTGAGACCCTTGTGCATGCGATGGAAACATATAGCCGCGGTGTCTGGCCGCAACGATCTCCTGTCTGGGAGCTTAACGGCGTAGATGTTCCAGTCTACGACTTTGGCTATGCGCTTCTAATTAGTTCACTCGGAGCCATTGTATGGATATCCTGGAAATCAGCACCAAAGCCCTCTCTTTATGGACCTCTAAGCGGGACTAAGACCAAGACTCTTGTACTACTGCTCGATTTGGCCGCGCTTATCTTGCTTCTGGCTACTAACTATTTAGTTGCTTGTTGCTTTTTTAGTTACAGCTATCTTATTGTGCCGGTTTTTGTACCATCGATTGCTCTGAGCCTGGGAGCTATTGCCACTACTTTATGGGAAAGAGAAAAGGAAAAAGAAGAAAGATACCTGGCAAATTTGAAGGCCATTGAGGACAGGATGGCACTTGCAAATGAGAGACATGCAGCCGATATGGCTCGTGAGAAAGCTGAAGCAAAGGCGCGTGAGGTTCTAAATGACCAACTAAGGCGCAAGGAATTCGTGCGCCGGCTCAATCATGACTTGAATGCCCCAGTCGGTGTTTTAAATTGGACCTTGCTGGAGTTGAGCGAAGCTGAGAATTTGCCGCCTGAAATAAATGAGAAGGTGGATAGATTAGTGCGCAACTCCGACAAATTAGGTGAATTGATTACTCTAATCTCCCAGTCTTATGATTACGATTCATTCGAGCCAAACGCTGAACCATCGGCGGACAGCCCTGTAAATCTTTCTGCTGTGCTTACAAATTGTCTTGATTTGCAATTGCCATTTGCTGCAAGCAAAAGTGCTGAACTACGCTGGAAACTGCCTGACAACGACATGTGGGTCATGGGAGATGCTCTTGAATTAACACGTGTATTCGATAATCTGGTTAGAAATGCCATCAAGCATAATGCTGCCAATACGCAAATAATGGTAGTGGCAGAGAGCAGGGGCCTTACACATACAGTTAAAGTTATTGACAACGGTCAAGGTATTGCGCCTGAAGATCTGGAGCATATTTTTGAAACGGGATACAGAGTTAATCCTTCCCAAAGCGACGGACAGGGACTGGGATTAGATATCGTGCAAACTCTTGTTAGCAAAATGGGAGGTAATATAGTCGTGTCGAGTGAGCAAAGGAAAGGTACTGAATTTACAGTAAGTTTTCCTTCTTTAGAAGCTGGTCATTAGAAACTGGAGCCAATATGCCACGAATCCTTCTTGTCGAAGACCACCCAGATTTTGCAGCAGCCCTCAAGAGATCTCTGGCAGCGGAAGAAGATCTTGAAATAGTCAAACATGCAAGCTATGTAGCTGAGGTAAAAGATTATATAAGCGCCACAAACATGCAAGAAGTAGATTGCGTTCTCTTGGACTTGCATTTACCGCGCGAAAAAAATGACAGAACCACCGACCCAATGGCAGGACTGCATTTACTAAAAGAAATGCGCCAAACCTACAGTTTCTGGGGCACAATAATTATTCTTACCAGTTCACAAGAACTTCAAGATGGGCAACGTGCTCTGCAACTAGGATGCGACGGTTATCTTTGCAAGAATACAAAACTTTCTGAACTAAAAGATCTAGTGGCTGAACTGAAGGCAGCTCTGCGCGGTAACGTAATTCTTGTTTCGAGTAAAATGCGTCATGTTTTTATGCGGGAGGAAATCTCCGCCAAAGAAGCCCGGTTGATGGATTTGTTACTAAATGGTAAGAGCTGGTCGGAAATTGCACGAGAGTTGTCTTATGTTTCCTCAAAGGCCGCCGCAAATATGGGCGATAGAGTGTTTGACAAGCTAATCAGCATGGATGCAAGAGAACGCCTCGCGGCTGAAGGCGTCAAGGTGAAAAAGCGAGAGCTTGCCCTTGAGATTTGGAAGAAGCGTGGTGAAGGCTCTAGTTCAGAGGCTGCTTCTTCGAAGGTTTAGCATGCATACAGATGAGTTCGAAGAAGCTATTAAAGGTCACGCGAAAGCATATGGAGATGGAAGAAACCCAAAGCGCTGAGCCCGTTTATCCCAAGTCCGAATTTTTTCTAGCACTTCTTATTTATATTTTTGCTTTTGTTCTCAGCGTTGTCCACAATTGCATCATGAACGATGCTGGTCGTTTATTTATTTTCGATTCAAAGCACTACCTGGAGACATCCAAACAGTTGGCCATCGCAGGCGAGCATCTACTAGGAAGTGCCTTGAATCCGCTTCCGTGTACAGGCGAGCTTTTGATGTTAGATGGCTTGGGCATGCCCATCTTGGGATGCCTTGGGTTCATCTTATCTAAGCTAAAAGAAGACCCCAATATCTTAGTTTGCCTGCAATCGAGCGTTCACGCCTTAACTGTTTCAACAGTTTATATCTCTGCGCGCCTAATGAAACTAACAGTAAAGTCAGCAGCCTTGCCTGCTTTACTGTATGCAATCTATCCACCTGCGCTTGTAGCGGCTGGAACATTTTTGAGCGAACCAATCTGCGCCTTACTAATGGCGCAAGCAGCTTTCATCTGTCTTTGCTGCATGAGCAAGCCCAAAAGCTGGTCTTTTTTTTTATTGGGAATAGTGACAGAAATAATAACGCTCAGTCGAACTGCGCTTGTGGTGCCAATGATAATAATGATCGCTATTGCATCAAGATCATGCAAGAAGTCCTGGAGTTCACTTCTATTTTTTGTCGCCGGATTTCTGCCTGTTCTTACCCTGTGGTGCGCGTTAACTTTCTACTTCTGCGGAACACCAAACATACTGCCGAGTCGCGTCCCCTCTGAGAACATAGCGATTGGATGTGACACGTCCGTCGGTGGATGGGAAACGATTCCGGTTCCGCCAATTACGAAAAAATATTTATGGACGAGCCCTGCAACTATTCTTTTTAAGCGCTTTATTCAGCAGCCGCAAGAAATGCTTAACTTAGAGTATCGAAAAGTCGAAAGGCTATGGTTTGGATGCTTCAACGACTTTCATGACACTGTATTTGGTATCTCATATGAATCACAACTAATTTTTCACGCTCTTCTAGTTTCAGCCACCATTATGAGCTTTGTTATAACAGTTAAGAACTTGAAAGAGCGAAATTCGACATTTTTTGCGCCTTTACTTTGCTTTGCCGGAATCATTGGGCATTTTGTTTTTGTACCATTTGAGAGCTTGGCTCGCTACGCTTTCTCAGCTACTCCACTGATGTTTCTGGTGGTTTGTATCAGCATTAGTCCATTTTTTCGCGAAAACTTAAGAGTAAAACTGTTGATCTCAGTGCTAGGTATTTCCTTTCTGCTTTATCAACTGTTCTACTCATTCGCACCAGACAACGAAGCCTCTCTTGTGCTCAGGAAAGGAGAATCTGCAATACGTCTATTAGAACCGCTTGAGCTTAGTTTCGAACCAAAATGGGCTGCCATCATATTTGATACTAATAGCGATAGAAACAACTTCGAAATATTTGTGAATGGACACAAAGCCCAGCAGAGCGCCGTTTCTCTTGAATCCATACCTACTGGATTTAGCTACCAGGCGACCGCCGAAAGTGTGTTAAACACTCTCTGTTCTGCCAAGAAAATTACACGTGGAAGTTTAAGACAATGGTCGCTGGTATTAATAGAACCAAAATACATCAGCAAAGGAACGAATAAATTGGAGCTTTTATCAAAAGCAGACAATGGAGAAATTAATTTCCAAACGCAGGTGGCAGAGGCTAATACCTTCACGATACCCGCATTGCGATATGTAAGCGCGACAAAAATGTTCAGTTCACACGATGGAATCGACCCAAGAGTTCCTGACTCTGTTATGCCCCAGCGAGTGCGAAGCTTGAGCGCAGGTTTGAAGGGTAACCATCAGTTCAGAATTTATCTTTTGCTCAGCGCTAATGAAATAGCTCAACTGGATGCAGAAACCGGGCATAAGGGCTCCTGCGTCCAACTTTATTGATTCGCATGCAAATTAATAAGGCTAAATAGCAGGCTCACTGCTGCTGCGCTTCGAGGGTGCTCCCGAAATTCAAGACCATGGGTGAGTGCTTTTGATAGATTTCCTGAACAATATAAGCCGGTCTTTTTCGGGCTTCTATTAGTATTTTTGTAAGGTATAAGCCTTGGAACAAGAAGAAAAACGCTTGCAAGACTCCCAAGCAAAAAATGATTATCAGCATTGAGCTTGGGCTTAGCGCCAGGTTGGGCAACAAGCACACAAGAGCCAAACCCAAAATCGTAAATAATGCGTAGATACACGGAACTGTAAGAAGTGGAATTGCACTAAAACTAGTGAGCCCCTGAAGAGCAAGCTTTATGAGCTTGCTCATTGTGTAAGCGCTTTTTCCTCTTTGTCGCGCGCCCCGCTTGAAGGGTAAAATAATCGAATTAAAACCGATCCAGGGTACACTGCCTCGTAAAAATAGATGGCATTCAGGAAGTTCTAGTAAGGCCCGGACTGCCCTCCGACTCATTAATCGAAATTCACCAGCATCTCGTGGAATTGATATTTCCGAAATCGCATCCAACAACGCGTAGAAAACCTTCGCCTGTAATTGTCTGATTGGACTTTCCGAACGCTCTACCTGGCGCGTGAATATAACATCCGCTCCAGCTCTCCAGTGGTCGATCATCAGCGGAACTAGGGAAGGCGGATCTTGCAGGTCTGAATCCATGTTAATGACTGCCTCCCCGGCAGATTCCTTCAAGCCGGCTAATATTGCAGCTTGCTCACCAAAGTTTCGCGAAAGAGTTACAATTTTAATGAAAGGGAACCTGTCAGCCAGGTCTATTAAAGCCCTCTTAGTCGGATGTGAGCTCCCGTCATCAACAAAGATAAGCTCATATGAACGCACCCGACCACTCAATTCTTCTTTCAAAGCATTCTGCAGCAATTCTAGGTTGGCAGACTCTTCGTTAAATACCGGGACTATAATTGAAAGTTCGGGTAGGGTCACAGACATCTCGAAATTTGGCTAGCACAGGTATTTTACATCATCGAAAAGAGCTTGAGTTTGAGCTGGAACTTCACCAGGACTTAGACACTTTAGATTTTCCACGACGTTTTCCATCTGGACAGCAGGAAAATGACACGAGTAGTTGTCAATATCCTGCCCTGCTTGGGTATTCTCAGCTGAGCTTAAGGTCGACCCTCCAAAGCTCACAAGTAGAGTATTATTAATAGTTTTCCAAAGATCCCTCTAAATTTGAGGCAGGTCTAATTTCGGCGTTACAAGCAAACGCTGATTGATTGAGTGCGAGTAAGTGACACCATATTTGGTGGAAGCCGCCAAGAAAAGGTAACTTCTGTGCTGTTTTACACGAAACATTCACACTTTGTACCGTACTTGTTCTGCTCGACGAGCTTATGATTCAAAAGACTCTGGCGCACGGGAAGAACGATACGGATACAAATCAACACTTTGATAATGCAGCAAACCATGAGGACGGCGGATTTGCAAAGTCTGTGCTGGAACACGTCGTAGGAATGGTCTGGCACTGCGATTCGCAACGCCATTCTGAACGTGCTCATGCTCTGGGTAAATCGGATGAGCAGTACGCTGGCAAGTGTGAAGCGAGCAGCGGCAATGATCAACTAAAAGTGATCGAACATCCCTCGCCAAACCATGCAAGCCGAAATGGTGATCAAATTCAGTCTCTGATTTTGCATTACACGGCCGAGTCGGAGGCCGTAGCGTTGCAACGTCTGTGTGATCCAAATGCTCAGGTGAGTGCACATTATCTGGTTGGTGTTGATGGTACCATTTATCACCTTGTAGACGAAAGCGAAGCAGCCTGGCATGCCGGCTATTCTTACTGGGATGGACGCAGCAGACTCAACTCGTCATCAATTGGAATAGAGATAGTAAATCTCGGCAACGAGCCTTATCCGGAAGCGCAGATGAAGGCTGTTGAAGCTTTGTGCAAAGACATACTTCAACACAATAATGATATTCCGCCCTCGCACGTATTGGGGCACTCAGATATCGCAGTCACCAGCAAGAACCATAAGTCGGATCCGGGCTGGTATTTTAACTGGAAAGATCTGGCGTCGAAGGGTATCGGAGTATGGCCTCAACCGATTCAGAGCGATTACGATATTTCGCGCAATTGGTCTGACTCGGAGTTAAAGCAAAAGCTAAATGAATACGGTTACTCAACCGAAGCAGATTTAAGCACCGTTGTCGGTGCGTTTCAGAGACATTTCCAACCAGAGATCTTTCAAACTCCAAACAAGATAGGCATTGCCGACGCAGAAACGCGTGCACGTCTGGCGTGCTTGTTGAGAACTCGACTTTGAGACTTAGGCTAAATTCTAATCAGCAGATCAGTTGATGAGTTCAACACGAGATCAATATCCGATCCATAACCGCTCTACGTTGAAGGTAATTGAGCAATGTTAAATCGCTAATATACCGAAAACTCTCTCCTGGGTTAAACTTAACTGTCGCTCAGCCTGGTGAGGCAATACTCGTGAATCAAGAAACGAGGAACGGGCTTACAGTTGCATATACCAAGCCTCTGCTAATGATATGTCTCACCGCAGGCATATCTTTTTGCCTTCCGGCCGTTGCTCAAGATTCTGCGCCTCTTCCTCCGCAACCCGCGCAATTAATACCGTTTTCTGTGCCCGACGACAAAATGGTGCGGACTGTGCCGCTACAAAATGACGCAGGCGTGTTGCTCACTTTGCAAGCCTCTCTGGACCAATCTCTGGCTCAAAGTCCACGTATGTCGGGTGTCAGAGCGCTAATGGGAGTGTCAAAAGCAGCCTATTTGCAGGCCTTGAGTTTCCCTAATCCTGGCATCTATTTGAACGATACGAAACATACATCCTATCTGACAGGAGTGACGATTCCTGTTGAACCACCTTGGAAAGTAGTTTTTCGTTGCTTGATTGCGAAACGACAAATAGACGAAAGCCAATTGAATATACTGAAGTCAATGTGGCAGTTTAGAGGCGAAGTCAGAAGAAACTACGCGCAATTTGTAATGTCGGAACAGGTTTTAGCTGCGCGGCGGCAGCTGAGAGATCTCGCTGAAAAAATATGGCATGCCAGCCAATCTCAGTTTGAACATGGTAACGCACCAGGACTCGATGTTAGGCGAGCGAAATTGGCTTTTATTCAAGCTAAGATGGATTTCCAGCAGGCTGAAATCAGGCAAGATCAAGCAAGAGAGCAAATGAATATAGTCATGGGGCGAGCAATTGACAGCCCAATAAAGACCCCACCATTGCCTGATCCTGGCAAGCTACCGGAGAATTCGGAACTTTTACCTGATTTCAAGAAAGCACTGCCGTCGCGCGATCAGTTTGTACAGATGGCGAAGAACAATCGATTGGATTTAAGAATTACAAAGGCATCGATTGCTACAAATAAGGCCAACCTGCTTAATACATACGGAAATATTTTGCCTACACCCCGCTTTGTCGTTGGCAGAGCACATGAGCTAAACCCGCCAAATGGACCAGCCGATTGGGTACCGTTCTTTCAAGGTTACATTGATATGCCGTTGTTCGACTTTCAACAAGGCAACATCGCACGGTTTAACGCAATTGAGAAGCAGCTTGAGTTGAATCTTAAGGGGCAAGCCAACCAGATTGAAGGAGAAGTTGAACTTGCCTACAAGAATTTGATTGCTGCACGTGAGCGTCTGCGCGCATTTCAGAATGAAGCTCTTCCAGAGGCTGATGCTATTGCTGACGTGTCGAGACATGGATATGAACTGGGGCAAACAGATTTAAACACTTTGCTGGATTCTCAGCGCGTGAACATTCAAATTAAGTCACAATATCTCGATGCTGTCCTTGCATACCAATTGGCAATTAACGATCTAGAGCAAGCAATAGGAATTCCACTTGAACATTAGTAAGCAAGAAATGAGATTCAGAGCATTCGAAGTGCGATTTGTTTTTACAACGTTCTTCGCGCTTATATTGCTCTGTGCTGTACTCTCATCGTGTACTCAAGGTACTGAAGAGCCAGCAACTCCGGTTGAGAGTAAGGACAAGGAAGCTGAGCAGAAAACAAAGTTGCGCATTCCTGCACAGGTGGTCAAGAAGCAAAGCCTGGCGAAGACCCTCACTGCTTCCGGAGTAGTAATGGCTGAACCTGACCACTTGATCAAGGTGACAAGTGCTATTGCCGGAAAACTTGTATCTGTTGATGTTGTTCTTGGGCAACATGTGAAAAAGGGGCAAGTAATTGCTGAGCTGGACGACAGGCATATAAAAGAGCAGCTTGATCAGTCAAGCTCAGCCTTGAAAACCGCAGAAGCGAATGTAATTCAGATAGAGGGCAACTTGAAATTCGCCGAGGAGAATTTAGTCAGACAGAAGAAACTGTTTGAAGCTGAAGTTGCTCCCCAGAAGGATGTTATTGCAGCAGAAAACCAGATTGAGAATTTAAAAGCTCAGTTGGATTCTGTGAAATCTCAAGTCCGCACAGCACAATCTGCCAGGGACCAGATTGCCACAGAGTTGACATTTACGAAGGTGAGTACTCCAATAGACGGTGTTGTTTCTAACAGATTCTTGAACAAAGGAAATACCGCAGATCCTAATACACCGATTGTTCAGGTGGTTGATCTCGATAATGTGATAATAGAGGCGAGCGTGCCCGCGGACAATCGGGTTAGTGTGAAACCTGGTGACCATGCAAAAATAAGCAGTGTCTCAGACCCTGATACCATATTTGATGGCAAGGTTACGTATATAAGTCCAGTTGTAGATTCTGCAAGTGATACGTTCAAAATCACACTGAGCAGCAAAAATCCTGCCTGGCGCTTAAAGGAAGGACAAGCGGTATCCGTTGCGATAGATACCGGTGTGGATTACGCTATTTTATTGCCGGCGAGCGCGCTGGTTCCCGACACTGACAAACCAGCAGAGTTTCTTGTGTATGTTCTTAAGGATGGAAAAGCTAAACGAGTTCCGATAGTGCGTGGTGCTTCCCAGAACGGATTGGTGGAAATAGTGTCCGGGCTTAAAGTCGGAGACATCGTTTTGACTCGAGAAGTGTATGGTTTGCCCGAAGACACCGAAGTTGAGGCGGTGCTTTCTCCATGATGGGATTCACTCAATTCTTGAATCGGCATGCAAGAGCTATTTACCTGCTTCTCTGTTTCGTCGTCCTGGCAGGGTATTTGGCTTACCAAAATTTGGCTTCCGATGTTTATCCACCTTTGTCTTTTCCTCGCATCGCCGTGATAGCCAATCTTGGCGACATGAGTCCTGAGCGCGTATTGTTGTCCTTGACGCGGCCCCTTGAAGAAGCGTGCAGCCAGGTATACGGAGTGCGCTGGATTCGTTCAAAAACAATACGAGGAGCAACTGAAATTTCAGTGGACTTTCAGCAAGGTACCGACATGATTTTTTCTCTCCACCAGGTGCAGGCGCGCATTGCCGAGATGCGTAACAGGCTTCCTCCAAGCACAAGCCTCACAATTGAGCTGGTCACCCCGGCTATTTTTCCTGTGCTCAGTTACAACATCAGTTCTGATTCGCTGACTCAGGCAGACTTATACTCGATTACCAGATACCAGATTTTACCAGGGCTTACAAGAGTTGCCGGCGTCTCACGCGCTCAGCTTCAGGGTGGCGATGTTCCTGAATTTGCAGTGGAAGTAGATGCGCAAAAGTTGAACGGCGATGGTCTTAGTTTGAGTCAGGTAGCAGACGCGCTTGGACGAGCAAATCAGGTGCAAGTCGTAGGTAAGCTTGACACATGGCACCAGCAGAATCTGGTTGTTGCTAATGATGAAGCAAACACACCACAGGAAATGGGAAACATTGTTGTTGCCATGAAAGCAGGTTCGCCCATCTATCTAAAGGATGTGGCAACCGTGAGCAGCGGCTTTGCGGACCGCACTAGCCTGGTATCAGTGCATAAGCGGCCAGGAATTGTGGTAAACATTTTCCGGCAACCAACTGCAAATGTCCTGGCTGTTTCGCGCGGAGTAAGCAATGAGCTGGAAAAGCTCCGATCACACCTTCCCATGGGTGTGACCATCAAGCCGGCATACGATGAGTCTTCGCTAGTACGATCATCAATTGCCAATGTTCAAGAAGCTATTCAAACTGGAATCATCTTGATCATCGTGGTTTTGCTTGTTTTCTTGCGTTCCTGGCGAAGCACATTGATTGCAGCAATTACCATTCCACTTTCAGCTCTTGCGGTTTTCTCAATTATGTATCTGCTTGGGCAAAGTCTGAACCTGATGTCTCTGGGTGGATTGGCAGTTGCAATCGGATTGGTTATTGATGACGCAATTGTAGTTGTTGAAAATATTGACAGGCAATTGCACATGACGAGCGATTCTCTTCTAGCCGTAAGCCGAGCTCTCGACGAGTTGATTGGACCTGTTACGAGTTCAACTCTAACTACTGTAGTGGTGTTCTTGCCTTTGATTTTTCTTTCGGGGGTGCCAGGGCAATTTTTCACCAGCTTAACCGTCACACTTTCGGCCGCTGTCCTCTTTTCCTTGCTGCTGGCGTTAACCGTTACACCATTGTTGTCAGCTCAGCTCCTAGGCAGAAAGAAGGCGCGGCCTGCGGAGGACGGAAGTTCTGGTTCCAATGATGATCCAAAGCAGGAAGAAAATTTTGAGCTTCCAGAGTCGAAAAATATTTTCTTGCGAATTTATGGCGGCTTACTGCGGCTATTTCTGAAGATGCCAATAATCGCTGTTATCCTGTCTGCCGGGCTATGCTATTTTGGTTTCAATCTTTATCAAAAGCTCCCTTCAGACTTTCTTCCTTCTGTGGATGAGGGCAGTTATGTGCTTGATTATTTTGCTCCGCCAGGTTCATCGCTTGAGCAAACAGACAAATACGCTGTGAGATTGGAAGAAATAGTCAGTAAAACTCCTGAAGTAAAAACATGGACTCGGCGCACCGGTGCAGAGCTTGGTTTGTTTGCGACTCAGACAAACAGGGGCGATCTTCTTGTGGTTCTTAAACCTGCCAGCCAGAGAAAGCGCAGCATTGATGAGATCATGGAAACGCAGCGTGAAGAAATCGCAGGCAGCTTGCCACAACTCGAAGTAGAGTTTCACCAGATTTTGCAAGATCAGCTTAACGATCTTTCGGGCGCACCAGCTCCTGTGGAGGTGCGAATCTTTGGTGAAGATCCGGACAAGCTGCTCTCGATTGCCAGATCAGTTTCTTCTCAAGTTGAAGGCGTTAAGGGGCTCGTTGATATCGCCACTACCAGCAGGCAAGCGGCACCAGAAATTGAAGTGCATGTTGATCCACTGAAAGCTGGACGTATCGGCCTTGCTCCTGGCGATGTAAGCAAGCAGCTGCAAGATGCACTGGCTGGTCGAGTTGCAACAGAAGTGAAGTCGGGCGATCGCCTCATTGGAGTCAGAGTTCGACTTAGTGACACGATACGCCTCAATCCTGAGAAATTATCGGAGATACCAATTTTTGGAGTGAATGGAACAAAAATGTTGCCACTGTATGCAGTGGCAAACATTCGTACTAAAGCGGGAGAGAGCGAAATCTACTGCGAAAATCAGCAGCGCTATGTTTCTGTTAGTGCCGCATTGGAAAAACGCGATCTTGGCTCGGCTGTGCGCGAGGTTGAAACGCTTCTGAAAAAAGTTCAGCTGCCAACCGGTTATTCAATGGAAGTGGCAGGACTTTTTGCGAGCCAGCAGGAAACGTTCCGGCAACTTCTTTTTTGTTTCGGGCTGGCCAGCTCGCTGGTTTATCTTTTACTTGTTATCCAGTTTCGTTCCTGGATACAACCGATTGCAATTTTCATCGCTGTCCCTCTTTCGCTTGTAGGAGTCTGTATAGGGTTGAAATTGACCAATACAGCGCTGAATGTTAGCTCATTTATGGGCATGATTTTGTTGATTGGTCTGGTTGTAAAAAATGGCATCATTCTGCTGGAATATGCTAATCGTTTGCGTAACCGAGGCATAGCACTGGATGACGCGTTGATAGGTGCCGGAAAAATCAGACTACGACCAATTCTGATGACTACTATTTGTACGTTGTTGGGACTTCTTCCACTTGCTTTTGGTTTCGGCGCCGGCGCGGAGCTGCAGAAGCCGCTCGCCATAGCCGTAATTAGTGGCTTAAGTATTTCAACGCTGTTTACTTTGCTATTTGTACCGACCATCTTTCGGCTATTTGCTGGCGCTGGTGGATCGCCGTCCAAACTCTGACGAAGGCTTCTCCTTGCAGCTTTTAAAAGATCGGAGCGATCTCGCTGGAGTAGAAGCCGGCAGGCAGGCTGCCGGCGCTCCCGGGGCTTCGCTTCTTTCCTAAGGATCTGTAATTACAATGTAAGTCCGATGCTATATGCCGCCATATGCCGCTTTCGCTAATTAAGCTGCTCTGGACCAGAGAGGAGTTATGTCCAAGAATTCGGTAGATCTTGCGGCGGCATGCTTTTCGTTAAGCTGGGTGTGCTTCCAGCTCACGTAGTCCTTTAGAGATTTAGCTAGCTCTTTATACTTGGCTGTATTGGTGAAGCCGTTGTCTTCCATCGATTTCATCCCACGAGCATAGGCTTCATCAGGATTGTCCTTCACCAGTTCCTGAAGTTTGGGATCATGGCTGAGTTCGTATGCGGCGGAGATTAATCCACTGCGATCGCTGCCATGGAAGCAATGGACTACGACTTGTTTTCCGTTTGCCTTCTCTTGATCAATGTAATCAATTACGTTTTGCACGAAAGCAGGATTGTAATAGTCTTTCGATTGCATCGGAAAATTATGGTAGTTGATTCCCAGTGCTTGCGCGCTTGTGCGCTCGACGCGCATTTCTTCTTCGTTTAATTCAGTGTAGGGCGCAGGTGCAGGACCGCGTAAGTCGACAATTGACGTTTGCTTTGCATGTTCAAGATTTAGGTCCGAATCGTTCCAAATGTTTTTCACTTCAGCTTTGACGCCGTCTTCACCATTTGGGCGCCCGCTGCGGAATACTCCCTCGGAAACGCGGGAGAAATGGGAGAGCGTTGCCTTTTCATCGAAGAGTCCCGCGGCAACGTCTTTTCGTTCGACAGCCACCTGCGCTTTGTCTTCAGTTTTGTCGGGCGAAGTCGTTCTTCTCTCAATTGTTGAACTGGCTGTTTGCTGCGGTTTCAGCAAATCGCTGAGAAACTCATTTACGCAATTTCGAAACGCTGTGGAGCTGTCGCACTGTGAATCGGATGACGTTTGCGAATTCTTCTGTTGTTCAAAAAATGTATCTACCACTGAAACCTCTGCTAAGGCAAGTACGATTGATTCTCTCTATCGCTTTCTCTCGATATATAAGCTGGACAGGTAAATAGAGTCAATCGTGTTCCTACTTAGCGGAATTCCACAGTCTAATACTGCTGTTAATCATCCAGAGTGCCCTTATCGGGAAGCCCCAGAAGTTTGTGATGCCTTATTTTCTGGGTATAGCTCCATTGAGTTCCCGCAATTGAAAGCAGCCCAATATGGATTTAAGCAAAAGTCCCGTCTCTACAGGCGCAGGCCTGAAAGCCCCAGTCTGGTTGATGCAGTTCAACCCTGATATTTTCGACATCGACAGTGCCTTGAGGGTAGTACCCGAAGTGGATTTTACTGTAGAGGACGATCTCGATCAGTTTGCTGAGGGTGATCGGGTGTATTTGTGGCGATCAGGGAGAGATAGTTCATTGCTTGCCGTGGCAACTATTGTGGGAAGCGCCGTTCTGCGTAATCCAATCGGTTCAAATCTAATGTTCTATAAGAAGGCGAAATACATAAGCGATGAATTCAGGCGCCTGACGTTAAAAATTGACACGGTTTTTAGTTCCCCAATCGCCTTGGAGGGATTTCTTGCTGATGCCATGCTAAACGGATCCAAATTGATTCAACAAGCAGACCGCAATAGTTATCAATTAAGTCCTGCTGAGCAGTCCGCGATTGCAGAATTGGTTGACAGCAAAGCTGCATCGACGAAGACAGAAAAGACAGAAAAGACAGAAAAGAGCCGAGAGCCTGTTTCAGCCGCAAAAACAGAAAAGAAACGTGAGCCAGCTTCTACTGTGAAGCCTGCCATAAGCAGCAAAAGCGCTGCTGAACTTCCCCAAGAGAGCTATAACATAAGACCAGGTGACTACTCAGAGCCAGAATTAGACGAAATAATATCTAGAGTCAAACAGGCCGGAATCAAATTGGAGGATCGCCTGATTCGCCGTTACCACCTAGGGCTGCATTCGCGCGGCTTCGTCATTTTGGCTGGATTAAGCGGAACCGGAAAAACCTGGCTCTCCAAAGCATACGCAGATGCAGTCGGCGCAACCTATGAACTTATTGGCGTTGCACCAAATTGGAAATCAAACGAGGATTTGCTTGGTTACGTAAGTCCATTCAAAGAGAATGTATATATTGATACTACATTTAGTGCGTTTCTGCGAAAGGCTTCCAGTGCGTATATCAATGCTACCGAAGTCGGACTTACGCCGAGACCATTCCATGTGGTGCTTGATGAAATGAACCTGGCTCGTGTTGAATATTATTTCGCTTTATTCCTTTCCAAAATGGAAGAGCGCGCACGCGAGGGAACTACAAGGCTGCGTTTGGGAAGAGAAGAGGTGCTTCTTACTCCAAATCTTTTCTTTATCGGTACTGTAAATGTTGATGAAACTACGCACGGTTTTTCAGACAAAGTGTTTGATCGCGCACAGCTAATCGAGTTAGAGCCAGCGGAGCACCTTTTGCGAGAACACCTCGGTGAGAAGCCTTATGCTGATTTGCTTATGAAGATCTGGCAAATAACCTACAAGGCTGCACCGTTTTCGTTTCGCGTCGTAGATGACATTATTGCTTATGTTGACCGTGCTGAAAAAATTACTCCTTCATGGTCAGAGACGTCATGGCTCGAGCCGTTTGATGAACAAATTACTCAGAAAGTATTGCCTAAAGTAAAAGGTGCCGATCCCGCCACAGAAAAATCGCTGTTGGAACTAGCCGAGTTTTGTAATTCAAATGGTCTTCAATTCACATACAAAAAGATTCAGGTGATGTTAGCCGCAAAGGAAAAGAGCGGGTTGTTCTCGTTTTTTACTTGAGCTATTTTGCAAGGCGAAATTCAATTCACTTCTGCTGGCAAATGCTGAGCAGTCGCCGGTTTTTTCGTCCGGCCCCCTCGGTGCCTTCGCGTTCCGCACTCACCCAAAAAGAGTTGCTTTCAGAAGCCCATTTCTCGGCTCTAGACCTTCCGGCAGTTTCTCCTGTCCATCCATCAACATAACCAGACATTCTTTGAAGCAAGTGCTGCCAAACAGGATCATTAGTTTCTGTGCGAAAAGCGAGTGGCGCGTGGTATTCAAGCTCGAGGTTAAACCAGTGATTCATACTACGCTGAGCTTCTTTTCGCTCATGGAAAAGCGGGGAATCCTTTGAGTGTATTTTAAACCAGAAATTACATTCAATATCACCGTTAGCACTCTTCCTTTTAGACTGGCGGCGCAAGCGCATTGCTACCATGCGGGCCCAGTCCGAGCCATCCAACGGAAATTTATCGTCCTTCAAATGAGACGATAGGTAATGTTGATGCTTTATATGATCAATTATATTTGTGAGTTCCACGACTTTTTCGACCATGGCTTCCTCCACTAAATAATTTGCAAAACAGCTGCAAACATTATTAACGTGTTGCCTGGCTTCCCATGAGCGCTTGAGCAGTTGTCCCGAGGTTCAGGAGTTCCTGTGCCTTCTTTAATCACTAAGATTTACTACTTAAGCTGTATGATTCAGGGCTCGTTAGATAGCCATGAAATGTATTCGTGCCGAATGTGCTGGCTATGTCTAGATGCCTTATGAAGCGCTACTCTGTCTATTTCCACCAACGAACTGCGCTGTTGTTGTGGAGCTTACAAGGCAGACACGACTGAAAATTAGTCTAGCAGAACAAGAATGAATTCGGCGTTAGCACCGTTACTCAAGTCGAAAATCACTTATGTTGGAATTCTCTCTTCTCTCACGTTTGCGCGTGCGTTTTCTCTTGTTCCTTTTTTTCTTAGTTGAGCCAATTTGTTCTCGCTGATACTCTATTTTTGTCTGCTGAAGAGAGGGATCTAGCGCGATTCGTTCGTCGAAGACGAAACATTCACCTTGCCAGTGAGCGCCGCCAACTTTTTCGAAATAGCGCAGAATGCCCCCATCGAGCTGGAATACATTATGCAGTCCGAGCTGTTCCATATACAAAACTGCCTTTTCGCATCGAATACCGCCAGTGCAAAAAGAAACAATTGTTTTGTTTGAAAGATTTGTTTGCTGCATGAGTTCTTGAATGGCATCAGGAAACTGACTGAAATGCTCAATTGGAAAAGATATTGCATTTTCAAAAGTGCCGATCTTCACTTCGAATGCATCGCGAGTATCGAGCAAGAGCAATTCGCGTCCATTATCATCGCATTTACGATCCAACCAGTTTTTTAAAGTTTCAGCATCTAAAGCTGGCGCGCGTCTTTCAGACGGACATGGAATCTGTTGACGTAAAGTAATAGTTTCTCGCGCTTCACGAACTACCATCTTACGGAAAGGTTGAAAAGTAGAGATGCTCTCTTTAATGTCTAATTCCTTAAAACGATTGCCAAAAAGCTCATCGTTTTGCAGATAAGAGATGAACTCCGAAACATTAGTGGAAGCACCTGCCAGGCACAAGTTAATGCCTTCGTGGGCAAGTATGATTGTGCCCTTCAATTCAAAGCGATCGCAGGACTCTTTAATGGGAATCAACCATGCCTTGGGATCGGGCACGGAAACAAACTTGTACGCGGCAATATTGAGAATTTCCATCCAGAAATCCGGTAGCTATGGCATCACTGCATATTCTACCAATTTTTAGCTCTTCCACCTTCTGCGGCTTAGCCAATGTGTCGAACTCCTTGCTTATTTTGTATTGGAAGACTTCAAGCTCTGCGGTTGCCTGTGCTCAGTCGACCAACACTTTCTGCTGCTTGAGTGCCTCTGGACTACAATAGATGAGTCCTTTGTTCGTGTGCGGAAATTCGTGAACCTGGTCGAGCGTTTTTTGAGACAGATGCGAAATAGATTTCGGCAATCTTATGTCTTTTGCTAAACCCAGGGCACGCAAAATGCTAATAGTTACCCAGGTGGCATCGAATTCCCACCACATCAATCCATGGCGGGCTGAAGCCGGAAAGGCGTGATGATTATTATGCCAACCTTCGCCCATGGCAATCAACCCTACAAACCAGACGTTGCGGCTGGAGTCACCACAGTCATAAGTTTGGTACCCGAAGCTAGGCAGATGACCTACTGAGTTGACGAGCAAAGGTCCCATGAAGGAAACCAAAGTGGCAAGCAAGTTCGCCATAAGTACAACAGGACCGAAGAACAAATAAATCGCTACTCGAAATGCGACGGCACAAAAAAGGCAAAGCCAACCGTCGTTGCCTGAATGATTTAAATGAAGGAAGCGATAAACAGGATCGCGATATAGATCGGGAGCCAACTTCTTGCTTTCTTCAGCGTTGATAATTACGAGCGGTTTCCACATCCAAGATCCAAATGAATGAAAAATTCCATCGCGCGGTGCATGCGGATCGCCATCATGATCTGAATATCGGTGGTGAACGCGATGCGTGGTAACCCAGAAAATTGGAGCTCCTTCAAGCGAAAGATAAGCCCCTGAGACAATTAGATACTCTAGCCATTTGGGAACGGTCAAAGATTTGTGTGAAAGTATGCGGTGGTAACCGAGTGTGATTCCTTGTGCATGAAACACATAGAAAATAAAGAACGCAGTCAAAAAAGTAAGCATATTCAATCTAGCCCTCTGAGCAAGTATTTAATTTAGACGAATCCCACGACTTGTTCGTGATCCCCTGGGATGATTACGCAGCGGTTAGCCACTCGAAAACAACATTACTTCTTGGGCACCGATATCAAGCGTGTTCAGATCGCCAGCACTTTTGATGTGAGAGGTTTGTAACCCAACACGTAGCCATGTTTTTGAAAAGTGTTTCCAGTCCGGTCCAGTACTGATCAGAATGCACAAGTTACCCTTTCTAAATTCAAAAGAAGGTGGATGCTGCATCGCAAAAAAAGAGGACACCGCCTCCTTACAAGCGATGCCCTCTATTTCTGGAGAATCTCTAATAGTTGCTTAGTATCTCAACATCAAAATTGGCGGATCAGATTCAGACTGCGACCTGCTGCCAAATGGACTTCTGACACTAGCTGCGCTGGTCATGCCTGTAACCCTGGCAATGTAATCAGCCAGTTCAGGCGTATCATCAACCGATACTTGCATAACCTTGCTGCCCACTCTATCTTGATAAAGTGATGGATTCGTAGCGAAGAAATCAGCCGTAAACACATTACTCATCAAGTCGCCGTCTCCCTGAACGCTTCTGTCGTCTTGGAAGCCGTTGGCAAAATTCACTTCGGAAAGAGTGTCGTTCAGGTCACCTGGGTTGGTGCCCTGCCCGTTCAATATCTTTTCGGTAGCATCATCAGCAATTGAAACTGCTTGCGCATCGTTCCATGAACCTTTAAGCGTAGTTGGACTGATTTGTCCAGCCATCTCGTAAAGTTCGTGCACCAGAGCCTGGTCGGTCATGCCACTATCTACATAAACCATGCCCCGAGTAGCGTTGTTCTCACCTTGCGGCTGTCCTTGCCTCCATCCAGCAGCTAGTTCGATGTTGACGTTACCATCGAGCAAGGCTTGCTGCATGCCGGATGGCAGTGCGTTAAATATTGCTTCAGCGTGTCTAGATTGCGCCTGGGATACTCCAGAATCAACGGTGAAAATGCTGTTCGTGCGTCCGCCAGCTCTTGGTGTCGCAGCACCCGGCGGTGAACTAAGCTCGGTCGAAGCCTCGCTCTGCAGCGCATTGAGCTGATGGTCATTTGTTTGTTCAGATTTTGCGAATTTATCCTGTGCTTCTAACATGTAAATCCCCCCCGATGGTATGGGCGTGATGGGCATAAAACCAAACTCGTTTGCAGTTGCCTGCCGGAACAGCAGACAAGGCATGGCGGCTGCAGCCAAGCTGGTACCATGAGCGGTGCTACGCAGGAATTGCTGCAACAAATTCTTTGACTTAAGTTTTTAGACAAGTTCGGACTTGCCGAACTGCACTAAATGCAATCTCGTATGCTAATGGGCAACTAAGCCGACTTACATCGTTTGCCCGCGTCAATGACCTTAACCATAGCCTAACCCCCTGAATACAACTATCGAGTCGATGAAATCCGAATATTCGATCAGTAGGTTCTACCCGTCAATCTTAATTTCTAGATACATGTTAGGAAAGTCTCACAATTGACCGCCGCCCGGAGCTGCAATAGACACGGAATGAGTTTGATTGTCTTAACTGTTAGTGGTCGATGAGGCAGCATTAGGAGGCTATGAATGACAAGACAGCCTCAATGCTGGTTCTCGGCCTCCTAAGTCAAAATTGGGCAGAATTGCTCGACGGTGGATGCGAAATTTCTTTGAGGTATGGAAGGTATGCCGTTTTTGTAAGCCTGCCCGTCTTTGATTACTTCAAGGAGTGCACCCTGTCCTAACAATTTCGGATTTGCAATTACATCGCCTTTGCAAATCAGCAAATCTGCACGTTTTTCCGCAGCAATTACTCCAGTATCCGTTTGACCGATTTCATCGGCTGCCAGACCCGTGGAACCATACCATGCCTGAAGTGGTGTCAACCCATCGTCTATCAAATGCGCAATTTCCATGTAATTTTGCCCGTGCATTCCCGGTAGCACCGCATCTGTTCCAGCAAGAATCTTAAGACCACCTTTGGAAGCGAATTGAACAGCTTTTGCATGAACCTCGCCTACCTGCTTCACCTTTTCTTTAACCGCCGGGGAGAGATCATCGGCTTTCTGAAGCGCAGCGATAATCCACGAGGTGGGTGTAACCGTGCATCCTGCGTTGAATGCTTGCTCAACAAGACGTTCATCCATAAAAGAGATATGCTGAATGTCACTGACACCATTTTTAATTGCAAGTTTAATTCCACTCTGGCTGTGAGCATGCGCGGCAACTTTCATTCCTCTTGCAGCCGCTTCATCACAAATTGCCTGGATTTCCTCTGGTGTGAAATCCTGATGCTCTAGCTTGTCTGATGGTGAAGCTACACCGGGGCTGGTGCAAAGTTTTATGAAATCAGCACCACAGGCGGCAATTTCCCTGACGCGCTTCCTGCATTCCCATGGACCATCTGCAATACTCGACGGTCGTCCTGGTCCCTCAATAAATAATTTGGAGAGCTGCGCATGGCAGCGGTCTGGACCACGGAAATCAGCATGTCCGCCGGTTGTGGACAACATGCAAATCGCGATTTTGAGCCGGGGACCGATCAATATGCCCTCATCGACAAGACGCTTCATCTGGTTGGTTGCACCGCCGATGTCTCTCATTGTAGTGACGCCACCATTTACCAGAGTCGTGTACAGGATTTTTTCCACATAAACCATTGATGCGCCAGAGTTCATTCTATCGATCTCGCTCTCTCGAACGCCCAATATTGTGACGTGCCCGTGGCAATCGATAATGCCTGGTGCGACTGTATATGCTGAGCAATCAACAACTGTGAACTCGTTGCCAGAAGACAAATTGTCCTGGTGGGGAATAAGCTTTTGAATTTTTCCCTGGTTTATCCATAAG
>JBIKOL010000069.1:0-42925 GCA_044358055.1 Obscuribacteraceae bacterium (SeqCode) | reverse complement strand
TTGTGCATGCTGCTGGCGTTGTCTGACGAGCCATCATAGAGACTTGATATGTTTGAAAGAACTAGCATTGAAACTCCAGGGTGTTAAGGAGAAGTTGATGGATGTCAGCGGCGAATTCATGCAACTCCGGTAAATTTGCACGATTGTACCAAGACCATCATCAAATTGCTCTGCTTCAGTAGCCCAGCACTTATTCATTGAATAACTGAAATCGCATCTACATTTATTGAACGCGGGTCGATTTAACGCTGCGACCTGAAAAGAATGGCAGAGTCATCATACTTAGATCAATCTCAAAGCCGAAATATAATCTTCTGACCCAATAACGCCCGGATTTTTCGAATTCAATGGAGTAGCATTTACAGTTAATTGAGATATAGATAATTCTCACTGCTGCGTTTTAGCAAATGAGTTCTCTAGCGTCTCGCAGCTCATGAAGTTTGGCGTGACTTTAGGAAACCAAAGCCGGCAAAAGTCATTGGGCTAGAACCGGCACGGAGGCAATGAATATCGTAACTATTTACGACACCACTCGAAAAGCCCGAATCAGTTCTTACCGAACTGGTCCGTCTGGGAAGAGGGAGCGCGAGCTAAAAGTCTTGAAATTTCGCGCGTGGATCCTGAAACTAATACAAGTACTCTCTGGGTTAATGCTGAGCTCCGTATTTCCGTCTAATTCACTGGAACCTTGTTTCTCGAGCGAATACGCAAACGAAAAGCCGCCGGCAGGAACGCCGAGACTTGGGCAGCCAGAACCAGAGAGTTGTGAGCAAGCTAATATACTTGTCCAGCGTGAAAAAAGCACTTCATCATCCAGATTGATCGAAAGCGGCCGAGCAATTTCAGCCGACCTCTTCCTCGACTATAAGGGCGAACATAGGGGGCTCACTCTCGTCATGGATGAACTTACTGGACGGAGAATTGAAGGTCGTACAGACGATTATTGGCACTTGCTGAAATTTCTCGAAGCCAAAAAACTGCTTGGTATAGTCAATGCAGTTTTCAGCGATACTCCAATTCATGAGGAAGAAACAGCGATTCTGAGAAAGTGCAAGAATCTGGAAATACTATGTGTTCCAAGAACAATTGGACTTGAGCCTGCGTCTTTCAACGCGCTCTCTCTTGTTCAACTGAAAAATCCAGTCGATGAGGATCTGCGGTTTTTGTCCGAGTTGCCGCAGCTGGGTCATCTTAGAATAGACGATTTTGTTGCCTCGAACACAAGCATCGAAATGCTGTCGAAGCTTTCAGTAAATTATCTTGAACTTAAGCTGTCTCCGGAGTCAACAGCATCCCCATCTTCAATTAAATCATTGGCTGTAAATCGAAACCTGGAGACCTTGAAGATTGCAAATTTCACTCCATCGCTAGAATTAGCTAAGTGTATCAGCGAAATAAAATCACTTCGCAATTTATGGTTGGAAAAGCCAAAGGATTCAGAGCTCTATTTCGAAATGTCCAGAGAACTCGGAAAAATACCAGGCTTGAACTTTAGCAATTTTGTGATAGGGCTTGATAGAAAAACGATTAGCTCGCTAGAAATGTTTCCACATATGAAAAAGGTAAAGCTTAGATCAGTCCACCTGCAGTCAAAAGAAATCATAACCCTGCTTCAGATGCCAGAGCTAAGCGAACTGTATCTGGAAAAGGTAACGCTACCGCCAGGAGCATTCGCGAGCTTATGCAATTGTCCTAATCTGCAGACGATAGTTGCAGATAGATCAAATTTGAATCTAACCGACAAGATTGATTCAATTAGCAGACCAGAGTTGATTTTGCACTTCTCAAATTGCCGTCTGAGCCAGGAAGAATTGCAGAACGTCTTCACTATGAAGCAGGCAAAGGTGTTCATATTCGACAAAGAGAATCTAGAATGCCTCAAAAAAATTAAACACGTACCGCCGGAACACTTAAATCTCTCTTCCTGCAGACTAACACAGCAAGGTATGCTGAACTTACTTTCTTGCGATATTCCAGCGTTGAAGACAATTGAGATTTGCAAAACCAGCATTGACAAGCAGTTCATTAATAGCACTTACTTTAAGCAACTAGCAGACCGAGCAAAGGTTAACCTCATCTACAATGAGCAATGTCCTCCATTAAAGCCGTCCTGCAGGCAATGGAATGACTGACGAGAAGCGTTTTTAGTGGCAGTAACGTTCGAATGAAGATTTTATTTCCGGGTCTAGCTCGAGCATTTTACTTCGCACCATTTCATCTACAACTTGCACCGTAAGTAGTGGCACTTGTTCAATTTTGGAACCGCTAAGCTATCGTGTGCTCATTGTTTCTTGCGACAATACTGGTAACTGCAGCCCGGCAGGTGCCTTCATAATTCCCAGCAGCAGAAGGACGACAAAGGCAACTACTGCGGCTATGCCAAGAAAGTCGAGAGTTAGCTTGTTTGAGGATAGGCCAGTGCTGCTGTCCTGGTAGCCCATCGGTATGGCCGTCGCAAAACCGGCACGAGCATAATCCCTGACCATCGAGAGTTCACCTACGGTAGTGCAGGACTCCAGAGCGTTCAAAACAGTAGTTCGTGATTGCTTGAAAAATGCTTGAAGGTCGTAATATCGCCGCTGTATGCGGTGATAGACCGTCGCAAGGGCCGCGAGAGCGAAGAGATAGCCCAAGCCTTGAATCTGATCATGAAACCACACTGCAGCCAGCATGGTTAGTGCGCACACCCCAAGAAATAGTCGAAAATTACGCCGGTGAATCAGCATGATACGCAGGGTGCCTTGATAGTAATCGTTCTCAAGGTCTAGTATGGCGAACTTGCGCAGGTCTCCTATTTTTACATAGGGTGCCAGTTGTGGCATTCGCAAGTAACGGTTCCGCACAAGGATGCGAACCAGGCTTTCGCCTGTACGGGCTTGTTGCGTCAACGACTGCTCAAGCTGCTCGGCTGTGATGACCTTGTCGCGCAAAAGCTGTACTTCGAGCGAAATGGACGCTTCTTTCTGTTTTTTTGCTTTTCCCTGAGCGTTGGAGTCTTGTTCTTCCTGATCGGATGGAGCATTGGACCGGACAGATGTGCCGAGAGCACCTTCAGCGTCGATAAGCGGGTTGAGGACAGCAAGTCCAAGCCCTTGTTCAGCGGGATAAGTTAGAGAGCGACGCTCTTCGTTGCCTGGTCCAAACCAGTCCTTCAGTCCAAATTCGTAACTCATATTTGTCGCTCCCGTTTAGACAATAGCGGAGCAGCGGCCTTCGGACGCGGAAATGTCCGAAAGTCGCATCGGCTAATGCGGGTGAAATTATACTTCAAGTTTGCTTTTCTTAACCTTAAATCGAGTCGGACGTCGTACTATCGCGTTGTCAGTCACCTCAGGGCTTGCGCTCATCATGAAATTCGACCTCAATCCCATCCCAGCGATTGTTCTAGCTGTCCTCCTAACATTTGCTTGTAGCGTTTTGGCTGAGAACGCAGCAAGTCCAGATACTTCTGAAGAAGAAGACGAGATCGGAATCAATATTTCGAAGTCCGGCTACGACAAGTTAGAGCAGGGCTTCGATTGGAAGAATGAGAGCCAAAGAACAGACTATTATTTTGATGCATTTGATGGAAGGTCATTTCTTCTCTCGCAGCTCTCCACTCCACACAAATTGCGCTTGAAGGACAAAGAGAATGAGCTCTTTCTTCAGTTCTCACAGCCAACTCAACGAGAGACAATTACTGTAAAAGGCGTGCCGGTATACGTAGAGCGAATGAAATCGGATCAGATTCTGTGCAATCAATCATTTGGAGATCAATTGAAGAGCATTAGCAATAAATTTTTTGCGAGTTTAGACATCGGCGGAGCTCAATTATCGGCTGTGGGTGAGGAGTTCAATAAAGTCTGGTGCGCAAACGAGAACGAGATTTCTTCTAAAGTAAGAAGCGTACTAACGAATAAGTCTGCAAAAATAATGCCGGTCAAAGAAAATATGAAAGACAGGCTCACGCTCAAACGAGAACTTGCCGGTGTCAAGTTTAAGCTGTTTCTTGAGGATAAACGAGCTCGTGACAACCACGGTGCTTGGGTTCACCAATATGGTTTGGAGGCCGAACCACGGTCTTCGTACCAGCATAAGGATTTGCTCGATGCTGCAGCCGCGCTTGGTGAACTGGCGGTAAAAAGCGGACTGGGCACTGCAGATCTTCGGTCTGCCAATCCGGATGCAAGCGAATTTACGTTGAAGCAGCTGAAGAAAAAGTGATCTACAACTTTCAAGACATATGGTTTCAGGTATTCGTCTTTAAACATATTTGCTCAGGCCTGTCGGTTGCTTTATCGAAATTCTATCGAACTGATAAATCCACCTAATCAGGCAATATCTACAGTAAACCTTATTGTGCCTCTACCGGAGTTCGAAACTCATGAGTGCAAAAAAAGAAGAAAAGCGAGAAGAGCATAAACTCAAGAAAACTGCTGATGATTTGAGCGGTACCTGTCCCTGTTGTGGTGCGCGAGTCAACTTTTACGATGAAGCAAAATACGTGGTTAAATGCCACGCCGATTTTTGGACAACACATCCAAACCTGCCGTTTCCTATGTTTACCAGAATGATTGCTAAGCGCTGGGCATGTGATGAGTGCTTGCGCAGTAAGAAAGCAATCAAAGCTTATGTCTATAAGCAAAGTGTGCAGTATTGTCATCCTGAGCCTTACGCCGCATACTTTGACATATCCAAGATTTGCAGAAACTGTAAAGACTCATTCGTTTTTTCCAAGGAAGAACAAAAACATTGGTACGAGAATTTGCAATTCAATTCCTGGTCGACGCCGGTAAAATGCCTCTCTTGTCGCCGAAGCGAAAGATACATCAGCACACGCAACACTACGTTGTCTAAGCTAATACCAGCTTTTGAAGCAGGTGATCATACACAAATAGAGAAAATTGTTCGTGCATACGTTGAGCTTGATAATGTCGAGGCTGCGAAGCGGTTTCTTGGAAATGCGCTAAGAACATGCAAGAAAGATGAGAAACTTGTGGCGAAAATTAAGCGTCTTCGTGCACAGCTTTAACTGAGTATGGAGTGTTTAATTGTTGGAGAGTCCTTGCACTGAGTATGGAGTATTTAATTCGCTGGAAAGTTCTTGCGCTGAGCAAGTGCGACTCATAACGTGGACGGGTGTTTTGCCAACGTGTGCTGTTCGAGCAAATCGAGCCGTCGCAGTCTTTGTTCGAGTACTTGTGAAGGAAGGGCATTTCTCTTTTCCATCTCGCGTTTCTTCAAAACTCCTTTGATTATGGTGTAAGGAGTGTTCACCAGCGCGTATGATTGGCCGGTGGCTTGCGAAATTCTTCCAACAAAGAGCATGCGGTTACCGGTTCTTCGATTTTCGCGATAGCCATAATAAGCAGTAGTCGCCAGAATTCCGCGTGCAGTGCTGGTTAAGCCGATTAGCGGGCCTGATATGGCTTGTTGCTGTGCAATTTGTCGCAAGCGCGCGATTTCTGAAACTTCTCGATCTATATTCGTATCCATCTTCTCCGAATTACCACTGAGGAAAATGGCTTCCTCAAAAATTTTCTCTTCAGCCGTATCAGCCTTCAATTGATTTATCTCGGCTACAGAGCATCCTTCTTTTAAGACCGGGCGCTCACATAGAAATTCATGCGCGATTTTATTATGCTGATATTTTCGAATACAGAATCCTGCGAAATTGCTCAGGATAGGATTTACCGTTGCTGCCGAATTTGAAACGAGCAGCCAAATACTGGCGGCTCCAACTTTACTGGGAGAATGGAAAGAGCGCAGCGTAAGCAAATTGGAAGTCATGCCGGCGAAGTTTTGCAAAGAGTCAATTGTATAGAAGCAATTTTCGCGCCAGGCCAGCTCGCGTGAACTGCTGCTCCACTTTCTGTATTCATAGAGGAGTTGTTGTCGAATATGTCGCAGAAGAGCGCTTTCCAATTCGCGGGCTTTGTGCAATTTTGGGTCGAATTCGCTGGCAACAAGTTGATCTCTCTGCTGCAGAAGCTGGTTGGTTCGTTTCACTGAGCCACAAACAAATGCGTTGGCATCTCCAGGAGAGTAGCCTTTCTTTTTTGCTTGCATCATAATCCAGGTGTTCTGTGCAAGTTCGAGGCCGGAGGCACCTCCGCTGATTGCGCTTCCAACGATAGAAATTTGAGTCGCTCTTCTCCTCGCTGTTTTGGAGACGATCTTCGGCCTGTTAAATCCTCTCCCGCGCTCAACCAGGTCAGTTAAAGTGCCGGACAATCCGACTGCGGTGCCGGCTTCCCTTGCAAGCGCGTATGAGTACGTGCGCCACCACTGGTGGCGATTGGCAGTTTGATGAAATCGAATATTGAATCTGGCTAGCTTGATCAATTCTAATTCGATCGCCCTGTCGATATCTTGCATTTGCGCTCTTCCTGGCACTATTGCAGGAGTGTTTTCAGGAGCGGGAACCGCGGCGGAATCGCCAGCAGATAAGACTGGCGATATCTGCATAATAGCTATTAGTAGTGCGAGAGCAGCAGCTTTTGGATATATCGTTATCAAGGAAAACAAAGCAGAAAGTGTAGTCGTCAGTATTATACTCTGCACCTACGCGCAAATCATCTAATCATCAAATTCTGCAGCAGCTGGCAATGTACTGAAACTGAAGCGCGTGAGTTGCTGTGATAGAACATTTGGGTCGAGAATGCTATTTGCAAAGTTGTGCTGATTGACAGCGTTTGGATGGACCTGAGTTTCCAGGCAGAAGCCACCATATTGCGGATAGGCTCCGCCGTTTCCAGAAATGGATCCGTCCAGGGAGTTGGCAGTAAAAAACTGAAAGCACGGGAGATCTGTGTAAACGGTAAGAGCTCGTCCAGATTCGGGATCACTTACAGTGCCGAGACTTTCAATTTCGCCAGGGCGTTTATCGATAACATAATTGATGTCATATCCACCGATTTGCTCGACGCGATCCCCAATTCTTCGCGATTTTGTCACGAAATCATATGGACTGTCTTTAACCGATGCTATCTCGCCGGTGGGCACCATTTCTTCATTCAGAGGCGTGTAAGCACTAGCGTTGAATCTGGCGATGTGATCCAAAATATTGCCGCAGCCAGCACCCTTCAAATTGAAGTAGCTATGGTTGGTTAGATTGACGGGCGTCTTCTTGTCGCTCTGTTCTTGATATGAAATCAATAAGTCGTTTGAATGTTTAGACAGCTGGAATTTGATTTCAGTATTGAGATTCCCTGGGAATCCTTCTTCCATATCTACGCTAAGGTAGCTTAATGTGAGCCAAATGTCTGTCTCGTTCTCTCCAGTTTCTTTTACTATCCAAACTTTCTTGTCGAATCCTATAACACCGCCATGTGTGCTGGTACTACCCTTGGTTCTTGCTAGCTTATAAACCGTGCCGTCAATTTCGAATTGTGCATTGGAAATTCTGTTGGCATAACGTCCTATTGTTGCGCCAAACCTCGGATGCTTCGCCAAATACTGCTCCAGATTGTCGAAACCCAAAACTACGTTTGCCGGCTTTCCATCGCGATCAGGGACCCAACACTCAGCAATCGATGCACCATAGTTGATGATCTTTACTCGCATTCCATTTTGATTGCTCAGAGTGAATGCAAAAACTTCTGTTCTGTCCGGCAATTTGCCGAACAGTTCTTTTTCTAAAGAAGCGGTAAATTCAATGGGCATAGTTTCACTTTCACAATCAGAGTAATTCTGCTGGCTTCTGCTGGCTTGCTTTCAGTCAGTGAGAATATCAGATTCTCGGGTCGGAGTCATCTAGGTTCTTTTGCCAAACCAGCATCAATCAATGATTGAATCTCGGTACGGAGCATTTCCGCTAGTTCGCTGCGAACTGAATAAGGATCTGTCTTGTACTTTTCATAGGAGCGGCTCAAGTCATAGGGAGTTCCGATCTTTACAAATACATCGCGTTTTCCAAGTGGAGTAGGTCGTTTTATGTTCAGCAATTCGCGCTCGAGTTTTATTACCATCTCCGCAATTCTTTCAGGAGATGGATTCTCCTTTACATAATCGGGATGCCAGGCAACAAGATGCTCGACTTCTTTCAATGTTGATAAGTCTTCCTTGTATACTTCTTGGTGCTCGGAGTTCACTGTTACTGCAAGCCGTTCTCTCAGGTGTGCATCAATTTGAAAGGCTTTGTCCAGAGTTCGAGCTTGCTCCTTATAGCTTCCCTTATATTTCTGGCTGACTTGAGCCAGGAGAGTTTTGCGCAAGTATTCGACTCGGCGGGCTAATTCCATGTAATGATCGGATTTTATCGTTATGTGATGTCGCAGCTCTTTTTCGGTAATCAGCTCATCCATAATATTGTCCAGTCGGCTTTCTGCGCTCAGACCGGTTCGAGTCTTTGAGTGATGTGATTCCAGCCGCTCTATGCGTCTTTCAAGTTCATGGCGGATAGAACCACTGTACTGGTATCTAATTGCAATTGGAACAAGTAGAGTTGTCCAATCTTTTTGGCTAGCGCGTTTTTCAGCAATTGCGCGCATTCCAATTGCAATGGCACCACTGTGAAAGGGCTGCACAGACTGATTGAGATAGAGAATTTCCCCTTCTGGAAAAATCACCAGTGCTTGCCGGCTATCTTTCAACACGTGAACGGAATAATCCAGCGCCGCAGTATCATGCCCTCCACGCTCTACTGAATACGCGCCGATACGCTGTAATCCCCAGCCGGCGAGGCCGCCATATTCATTAAAGGCTTCTCTATTGCACATGAAAACAAACGGGTGTTTTGTTTTGCGCGCGAGTTCAAAGCAAACACGTGGGTCGAGTTCATCAGAATGGTTAGGAGTAAAGAGTATTCCGTTTGATCTTGGTAAGCTGCGAATAGTGTTCAGGTCGTTCTGGCTTATATGAATTTTGTTGTGCCAGCAAAGACCAAGTAGAGAAAGATGCTGGAAAAGCCAGATAAGGCTTGTGGACGGTTGTGAGGGAATGAAATTGGTGTTGGATTGTTTGCTCATGTGGCTATTGTACCCGCTAGCCAGAGCTGTCGGCTTTAGTGAACAGCATGCCACGAGCAGAACTAGGTTCCACTCACTGCAATCACGGCGTTATTGATTCGATTGAGTTGCCCTATCATGCTTGAACTGCACTGCTGCAATGATTGTGACAGGGTACCGTTGGCGAAAGTGAAAACGAAGAAAACGAGTACAGATACGAAAGCTATGATCGCCCCGTATTCTGTAATACCCTGCCCGTCTTCCTCTTTGTAAAAGCGTTCCATAAATCGTGCAATCATATGATTTTTCTCCGCATGGCTCCAAACCTTTCACGAAGGCTCAGAATGAACACTAGCGTGTATGTGAAGAAGATGTCTTAAATCACTAATCAGGAATATCTGTCCAACAGATGTGCTTGCGCAAGGGTATAAGCCGCTGCGCAAATGGGTTGACTGAATTAACAGTCAACAAAGTACCAAAAATGCTAGTAAGTGTTGATGCATACCGGCAGCACAAAATTTGCTACCTAATGGAGTTTAACCTGATCCTTTCCAACAAGCGAATTGGAAATCACGCCAAGCCTATTTACTTCACGTAATAAGTCATCGGTGCACCTGGGCGACCAACGAAGCATTGACGGGTGAAGCCATAGTATTTGAGCTGCTCGGCGGCGTCTTTAGCGGCTCTTGCCGCATTTTGTCCTGCACCGAAATCTTCCATCCACATCTGGCCACAGGTGAGTTTCCATGTTCCATTTACTTGTTCTGCTTTCACTAGAGTTGAGTCGAACGGAATCGCGTCCTCGTTCTTGATAGTGCCTGTTGGCGCTTCGCCATTAGAAAGAAAGTACATCATCGATCTGCCACCATCTCTACCCGTGAAGCAAATTTGGTTCATGCGGTAAGTTTGAATTGTCTCAAGTGCGAGTTTTGCATTCTCCGGCGACTCTGCAAAATCGAGAATCCAATGGTCGCCGTCGACAATTTTGTAATGGCCGTCAATTTGTTGAACTGATACGCGGTTCTGGTTAAAGCAAATGCAGTCGCGTGCTTGCGGAGCTTCATTGGCCTGGACTTCTTGTGTAGCCTTGTCGAATTTTGCAGGAGGCATCTGCTTTAGTGCTACTGGCTGGTGCGGAATATCATCATTTACTGTGACGCCGCCGAATAAAGTGGCACTGTTGGCGTGAAGCGCACTGCCGTTCCAAAGAGAAATGAATGCGGCTACTAGAATAATCCCCTTCGTGAAGCTCATTGTTTCTCCCGTTTAATGCAGTGAAGGTTATACGCTTGGGTTGTTGTAAATAGGATGGGTAAAAGATTAATTCTGCAGCATTGTATTGTCGGTTTTTTGCCAAGCCAGTCAGTTCCAATTTTGGTGATCTACTTGGTGGAAACTTGTGGATTAAAAGTTCCGGATATGATAATGTTTCGTTCTCGCCGCTAGCCAGTGTCCGGCTACGAAAATCTGTCAGGATCCGGAATTTTTTAATCCGCTGGTTGGCAGGAGTTAGATTCTCAAAAAAGGGCTCGCTCACCCGGCGAAATTTTAGGCGAGCGGCTGAATGCTGCTTGCCCCTGTTTTTTTGCCAGGATGCGTAGTAAATTCGGGCATTATTATGGAAAGAAACGCAAGTAGAACGTGGAGCGTTGTGTTCATCAACACAACGCCTGCTAATACAGATGCCGCACTTGTACCCGACTGCCTAACGGGTGTTTAACGGGAGTGACTTTGTGAAGAGTTTTCTGGAACCATTCAAGGAACGCGTAGCTTCACGTGTCGGCCGTGCATTTATCATAGGTTTTACGAGCGCAGTTCTATGCGTTTTTCATCCACTAGCAGCAAATGCAGTGGCGGAAAACAAATATTTGCTTTTTCAGTTGTTTACTTTCGCGCAGGGAAACAACGAGAACGAGCATGCTTTTCCACCGCAGGGCGAAATTAAGCAATTCGTACACGATATCATCAACCGGATTGGCACCACGGGCAGTGCCGCGCATAAGCTTGGTTTCGCCGTTGGACCTCTTGCGCTGAGCCAGAGCGATGAAGAGGTGCGTGAACTCATTCGCGAATCCTTTGAAATTGCGCGGAAAAATAATGTAGCCGTGGCTTTTCACATTGACGATCAAATGTTTTGGGCGAGTCACCCAATCTTGCGTGCACATAAGTCTGAGGTGGTGGAGTGGATCGATTGGCAGAAGACCCCCTGTACTGCGCGTCGCCTGGATTGGGGACCTGAGCCTGCTCGTGTCTCGCCGTCATTATGTTTGAACCACCCTTTTGTAGTAGATGCAGTTCGCAAGCGAAGCGCCTTAATCGGCTCGGAAATCAAACGAGAGATTGCCGGTTTGAAGGCTGCTGGAAAGGAGGATCTATTTGCTGGTGTCATCTCCGGTTGGGAAAGCCGGATAGGTAATGACTTTGACTCGGGCAAACTCGTGGGCTATCACAGTCTGGTAAACAATGGCTTCAGCAGCAAATTGTCGTCTTCACAGAGGGAGCAAGAATTGAGCAGAATACTCAAGCAATTCATGGAACTCTGGGCAAGCTCACTGGAACAGGCAGGGGTTCCGGTGGAGAAAATGTACTCTCACATCGCATTCACCGGGCAAGGACTTGCTGACGATACCAATGCGAAAAGCCATTCGGACGCCAATGCGAAAAATCATTCGGACGCTAACGCGAAAAATCATTCGGACGCCAACGCGAAAAACCATTCGAACTCCAATGCGAAAAACCATTCGGACTCCAATGTGAAAAACGATTCCGGACCCTCGTTTGCTGAACGCTTCGGCTATGCTGTACCTGATGTGGCCTTTGGCAAGTATTACCGGCCTGGATTCAGTACTTATCCGCTCGATGACACCATAGAGCAAGTTCGAGCTGAAGTATCTAAGCGAGGGGGAGGCGCGTGGATCTCTGCGGAAGGTACGAATGTTGTTCCGAATCAGGTGCCCGGCGAATCTGGGATGGAGACTTATCTGGCAAAGATGTTCAATCACAATGCTGTTATCGTGAACATCTTCTCCTGGGGAATTGGCGGAGAAGCCCATAAAGACAACTTTTTCCGTCGTGCCACTGAAGGTGACGAGGCTCTGGCAGCTTACCGAAAATTTTTGTCTGGACAATCTCTTAAAGAAATCGCGCGGTCTAATGGGCAATTCTCACCCGCGAAACTGCGGAGGAAGCTTGATCAGATTCAAGTTGCATTGCCTGCGTGGGTTCAACGCACCCGCCGTCCAGATTTGGTTCAAGGCATGATGGAGAAGCTAGACGGATACATTAAAGCGGGTAAGATTCTTGATGCCGATGCACAGGCGGATCAGATTCTCAAAGTCCTCAATTCAAATCCTTGAGCGCTGAAAAGCCCTTGAACTAAAGCCGGAGCACTATCCTGAAAGAAGGTCTCCGGTAAATATTTTGACGGCTCGATTTGAGTCCCATCAATTTGCCATAAATATTGGCAATTACACAAAAAATAAACAAAACTGTCCGGATAAATTTCGTCTACAACACTAAAGTAAAAGCATTACCAGTGGGTGCGGGGTGGCGAACATGACATTCGATGGGAATTGGAATCAGTCCAATAATCCACAGGGCGACGGGCATTGCCAGGGCTTGAATTTTTCTGATGTAATGAGAAACGCATGTTCTAATGGTGATATTAAGTCATCGATGGATGATATGCGTGATCAATTGATTGGAACAAGAGTCGCAAAACAGCTCGAAATAAATGGAACGGATCTGGCTGGAGCCGATCACTGTCTGCAGAAATTGGATCCTGTGAATACGCAAAAAGCAGTCGATGCAGCGAACAAAACATTGCAGCAAGATGGTTCGAGCGAACAACTGCAGCTCAGCACAAATAATGGCAGCTGCCAACTTACCCTTGTTGACGGAGAGAGAGTTCTCGCCTCTGATTCCTGGAAAGTACAATCGTAAATTCTATAAAGCATTAATGCGGGACCCTGCCCGGTGACTCGCATTAACACCAAGCCCACAGCTCCCTTGTGGGCTTGCGTTTATCACAAATAGTGGCGAGCTTTGTAAACAACGCTCATGCCGCCCTTGCCGAGCACAGAAGTATTCACAGTGTACGACCTTCTGTCATAGTTTCCTTCAGCAAGACTCAAACTAATCGAAAGCATGGAGGCAGGAGTTCCTCAAAAAAGATCTGCGGAGCGCAACACTATTGCACCCCGCAAATATTTGGCTCGCTCAAAAACTTATCGATTAGCTTCGGTAACCAATCCCGGCGGAGGCAGTTCTCCGGGGTGCTTTTGTTCTTGCGGCTTAGTTTCGGCTGCTTTGGCTTGGGGCTTGGCATAATTCTCGTTGCCACAGAGACCTTCGCACACAGTTCGTCCATCAGGATACTTTATTTTGGTTCCACTCTTGAATTGCGGCATTAGTTCATCATCGATCAGAGTAACTCTAGGCAGATTTGGATTCTCGGCGCGATCATAAATATTCGTTCTGTTTATAAGATCAAGAGCTTCTTTCTTTCCGTTCTTTCCATGCGTTGATGCGATGTATACGTCGTTTCTTAGTAAGAGCCCTGCTTCTTTGGCAACTTGATCGTTCTTCGCGTGTTCTACTGCCCGTACATCCTTTTCAATGTGTTCTCTATCTGCCTTGTTCATGATTTCCCTCTGCTCAATCTTGAGCTTTAGCCTTCCCGTGATTTGATAAACGTGGGTAGGGAGGTTTTTAGGCGGTATGTCAAGAGAATTTGGTCTTAAATTTGTATTCCCTCGTGGCGAAGCACTTTGGGCGTTTGCCTGAGCTCGTGGGAGAATGTAATCCGCGATGAAAGAACAGAAGATTAAAGCAAACGGGTTAGACTTCAATGTATTAATTGAAGGAACTGGCACACCGGTTCTGTTGCTTCATGGGTTTCCAGATTCGGCAAAACTCTGGAAGCATGTCATGCCTTATTTGGTTTCAGCAGGTTACAAGGTCATTGCACCGGATCAACGAGGGTATGGGGAGACTGATGCGCCTGAGGGCGTTGCGTTCTATGAGACAAGCTCAATTGTCGCCGATGCCGTCGCGATTTTGAAAGAGCTTGGGTATGAAAGCGGGGTTCGTCTCGTTGGTCATGATTGGGGGGCACTTATCGGTTGGTTGCTCTGCCTGCAGCATCCCGAAATTTTCCAACGATATGCAGCGGTGTCCGTGGGGCATCCGCTGGCCTATCGATTTGCAGGGCTGGAGCAGAAACTTAAAGCCTGGTATGTTCTTGCGTTTCAAATTCCTGGCTTTGCAGAATGGATGCTGTCGGCAAACAACTATGCTCGCGTGAGGAAAATGGCTGGCAGTGCCGAGGAGAGGCAGCAACGTGTGGAAGAATTCTCTCGTCCTGGACGCCTAAGCGCGGCATTGAACTGGTATCGAGCCAATTTTTCGCAATTAGGCTTTGCTTGCTTTGAGAAAAGCAAAGTGCCGACGCTTGGTGTTTACAGCGCTGGCGATATTGCTTTGACTGAGAAGCAGATGCTTGACTCGGAAAAATATATGGATGCTGAATGGCGGTACCGGCGAATCGAAGGAACGAGCAGCCACTGGATCCCGCTCGATCAACCTGAAGAGCTTGCTCGATTGATTTGCGAATGGTTCGCGCTTTGAATATCACTTGGGTTGTCTGCCTCATCGGTTGCGTCTGCCCCATCGATTGTGTCTGCCCCATCGGTTGTGTCTGCCCCATCGGTTGTGTCTGCCCCATCGGTTGTGTCTGCCTCATCGGTTGCGTCTGCCCCATCGATTGTGTCTGCCCCATCGGTTGTGTCTGCCCCATCGGTTGTGTCTGCCCATCGGTTGTGTCTGCCTCATCGGTTGCGTCTGCCTCGACTACGGTTTTTGCAGATGCTTTTTGTGCCAGGTGGTCAGTCAGTTAGTTAATTAATTAGTTTTTTTGGTTCGTTGTTTGCTTCATTGTGTTTGGCGCGTTGTTTGCTTCGTTGCTTTTGGTTCGTTGCTTGCTCCATTTTGTTTGTGCGTTGTTTGGTTGGTTGTTGGGGTTCGTGGTCTTCAAGTCAAGCAATAATGCAAATGGTTCAAAACAGGCTTTTAGCCAAGTTTTGATAATAGATCCGAATCCAATACTGTCTGTTGCCTATTCAAAAGTGTTATGGATTTTGTTTGGCTCCACCAGATTTATATCGGATCTATTATTTCTTGAATTCCTTTTGAAAATTGGGAGAAGGCTTAAGATCCATCCATTGAACTTTTTTGCACGCTGTAGCGTCCTTTAATTAGCTCCCCTCACATGTACAAACCATGGGATGTAAAGTTATGACGAAAAGCATAGATATTGTTTCTGCGAAAATAGCAGGTAACGCCGACAAGACAAACAGCACCTATACAATAGCCGCTGCCCTAGAGGCAAAAACCAGCATAGACGCAAAGACCAGCATAGATACAGAAAACAGCATAGATATAAGTACAACAAAAGATCCAGCCAGACCAGCAAACAGCGTTGTGTCAGCATCGCGTGCTTTAAATAAGCAGCAAGAACCGCAGAGCAATTCATATTCTGCATCAGAGTTTTGGGACGTTTTTTTGACAGATCTTCGCAACGCCAAAGCGCATGTAATCATTCACAGCTCATTCATTTCTCTTCGCCAGGTAAAAACGCTAGTAAAAGAGCTCGGAAATCTGACCAAAAGAGGTATTACCGTCTGTATTTTCCTACAAGAACCGCGTTATAAGCCGCCTCAGTCTGAAGACCAGAGATTGGATATGGCTGTTCAGCAGGGAGAATTTCAGCTGGCTATCAGTATTTTGCAAGCAATCTCAGTACATTTGAATGTAACAAAGGATGTCCACATAAAGTTTGCCATTATAGATGATGCGATTATTTGGGAGGGCAGTCTCAACATAATGAGCTATTACAACACGCAGGAGCACATGCGACGCTGGGGTAGCAAAAAAGAAGTGGAATCGATTCGAAAAAAATACAAGCTGGATTCTTGTAATCAATGTGCCTCAAACTCTTCTGCTTTTCTGATGGATGAAGAAAATATGCTGAATTTCGGACAGTTTATTTTGTCGATTCGCAATAAATCGAACTGTTCGCAAAAGGGTCTCGCTAGGAAATGTTCTGTCACCCAATCAAGAATCAGCCAGCTGGAAGCCGGCGCTAATATTACGCTTCGATGTGCTTCGAAGATTTTGCGCGGCCTTGGCTTGCGGATTATGCTCGTACCGGAGCTCTTCGTTCAACCCGTATCGGCGTTCATTCAACGGTTGAATATTCGCTCAGAACGATGACAGCCAGTGACGTTTCATCCAATTGCTTAATTAAGAATACCTACCGACTGGTCATCATATACAATAACTAATTGTCAGCGTCTTTGTCGCTGGATACTAGCATGCGTAAGCCCGGCGAGCGCAGGACCATGCAGCATAAGCGCAGGAGAGACTGTCATTTCTAGCGTAGTAGAACAACTCGAAGAGGCTCTTGAATACTTCGATGCTCGCACGTTGTTGAAAGGCAGGCGGTATCAAAATTCGGGGCGTGTGAAGTCGTGCGCTGAGAAAGCCGGGAAAATTATCGGGGTTGTAGTCGGTACGCAAGAGTATATCTCTCGAGTTGTTCTGTCCGTCAATAATCAAATTAATTCTACTCATTGCACCTGCCCGCTTGCGAAAAATTGCAAGCACACAGCTGCATTGTTTTTGCAATACAGACAGCGTGTTATTGATGGCTTAGGTGATTCTTCGCGTGCAGTTAGTGCTGAGGCCGATATCAACAATTTGACTTCGATCGAAGTTCCACCCACAGAGGTGTTGCCATCTTCAGCTTCAGCACCAGCGCCAGCACCAAGCCCAGCAGCACCAGCGTCAATAACAGATGCGTATACCGACAAAACGCAGGAGAATCTTTTCCTGATCCCAGAAGCCAGCCTGGAATTAAAGCAAGCTCTCTTTCGTCTTGCTACCGCTGCACAAAAAGATGTCATCGCTCCCGAGAAAACAAAGCAGAGTCTAGGTCCAAAAAACAAACTCGTCTATGTTTTGCACGAAACCACAAACATACATCCTGGAATTAGCGCAGTCAAAATTAGTTTGCGAAAAGACGGTAGTATCGGAAAAACACAGGTGGTGAAAATTGAAAAGCTTGTCGAACAATCTTCTAATTACATCATTGACGAAGACATTGAAATCGCAAAACTATATAACACTTTGCGAGGAGACAGCTATTTCTCATACTACAGCATCAGCGCCAAACTAGAGAACGATCCTGAGTTGCTCAAACTCTTCATGCAGCGTATTCTAGCTACAGGTCGTTGTTTCCTCCTTGATGATTATGAACATCCGTTGACACCTGGAGAAGCACTTCCCGGGCGCTTAGCATGGACCGAGAACAAAAATGGGCAGCAATATTTGAGCGCCTGGGCTGACAAAAACGTGGATGCTGCGTTGGAAAGTTACCCATGTCTGCGCTGGACAATTCCCTGGTACGTGGATATGGCAAAGTTCATCTGCGGTCCGGTTGTTTTTGAGCAAAAGCGCATATTGGTAGAAGAGGCGATGCGCATGCGTCCCCTTAGCGCACTTGATGCAGAGTGCATGCAAATAATGTTGCCCACCGTCGGGTTGGATGAATTGATCCCAACGCCAAAGACAAAGCGTAAATTTGAAAAGCGGATTGTAAAACCAGTTCCCTCACTGAAAATAGGTAAGGTGCAAACGACCAACCCAAAGAGCAAAACTAAAGTCATTAGCCCGGCGCTGGTATTCATTAATCATTATGAGCAAGACATCAAGGCGACCCCATTTCTTGAAGATGACGTCATGGTGTCATTGCAGAGAGACCGCATCCAAGAGCATAAAAATGTAGAGAAATTGCAGGCGCTGGGATTTGTCGAGTTCTTTCCCTCCAACATTTTCACCAGTCATAATGCGGATTGCAGGTATTTCGGTTCGGAAAATCCGTTGACGTGGCTCAAACTTTTGGAGAGCTTACAGTCGTTCAGCGATGAGGGATGGAATATTCCTCCTGATACTTTTGATAATTTCAAACCAATTGAGGCAAGTGCAAATGATCTTGATGTGCGAGTCAATGAAGAAAACGGCTGGTGGTTTTCTCTTGAACTCAGTGTAAATATTGGCGGCAAAAAGCGTCCTCTCCTGCCTCTATTGGTTTCCGCAATTCGCTCGCTTCCGAACAGTAGCAATTACAGTTTGGAGGCGATTGATGAGTTGAATATCAACGGAAGATTTGTAGCACTCCTGGACGATTGCCGTTTGCTGAGTTTACCCTTTGAACGAATTAAGCCCATCCTCATTTCATTGCATGAGCTCTTTTTCAAACATGCCCGGTCAAATCAAGAATTGTTTTCTACAGATGGGAGCAGCTTCTCTTCCGATGGAAGCAGCGTAGTTCTGGCGCTCGCTGATCTGGCTGCCATTTTGGAAGCAGAAGCGCAATATGTAGCAGAATGGCAAAACGCGGACAATTTGCGTGAGCTGGCTGTTCGTTTCAGAACTTTGCGTTTTGATTCAGCGCCTGTGATTTCCAGCAAATTAAAGACAGACCTGCGCTCTTATCAGCAAGAAGGATTGAGCTGGTTGCAAAAACTCGCCGAACAAAAATTTGCTGGAATTCTCGCCGACGATATGGGGCTCGGTAAAACTGTTCAAATGCTCGCATTTATAGCTGCTGTTGCAGATGCTGGTAAGTTGAAGAAACGCCCGTTTCTGGTGATATCTCCTAAATCAGTGTTACCCAATTGGGCAAGTGAATGTGCGCGTTTTGTTCCAGAACTGAAAGTGCTTACGCTCTCGGGGCAAAATCGAGGGGAGAATTTTTTGAAGGCGCAGCTTAGTGACATTGTTATCACAAGTTATCCCCTGCTAGCTCGCGACATAGAATTTCTCCAAGACATAAATTGGAGTGGTATCGCACTGGATGAGTCGCAAGCGATAAAGAATTCCGAGACATTGGTTGCTCAGGCTGCGTTCAAGCTAAAGGCCGATTATCGCTTCTGTCTCACAGGAACACCAATCGAAAATAACCTTGCTGAGTTATGGTCGCAATTTCGCTTTCTCCTGCCGGGTTTTCTTGGAAAAAAGGAAGACTTCAGGAAATTGTTTCAAATCCCAATTGAGAAAAATAATGATCATACGCGGCGAGCTTTGCTTTCTTCGCGTGTCAAACCGTTCATTCTTCGCCGCACTAAGGATGAAGTCGCGACTGATTTGCCCGAAAAATCTGTGTTCATACAACATGTTGAAATCGACGGAGGACAGCTGGATCTCTACGAGACAGTGCGCCTTTCCATGACTAAGAAAGTGCGAGATGAAATCGCAAAAAAAGGATTTAAGAAGAGCCAGATAATTGTACTTGATGCATTGTTGAAATTGAGACAGGTGTGTTGTGACCCGCGCCTGGTAAAAATCAGCGCGGCAAAGAAAATCGCTGAGTCGGCTAAGTTAGAAATGCTAATGGAGATGCTTGAGGAACTCAAGCAAGAATCAAGAAAAGTCCTGGTTTTCTCGCAATTCACCAGTATGCTTGATTTGATTGCTGACGAATTGCTTAAACGAGAAATACGCTACGTTGAGTTGCGCGGTGATACTGATGATCGGGAAACACCGGTAACGGAATTCCAGACCACCGATGTTCCGGTGTTTTTATTGAGCTTGAAAGCGGGTGGAACTGGCTTGAATTTGACGGCTGCGGATGTGGTTATACATTATGATCCCTGGTGGAATCCAGCGGTGGAGGAGCAGGCAACAGATCGCGCTCACAGAATTGGGCAGACGAAAAAGGTTTTTGTATACAAGCTTGTTGTAAAAGGCTCCATCGAAGAGCGCATGATGCAATTGCAGGAACGAAAGAAGGTACTTGCAATGTCGATATATGAGAATACTGCCTCATCTGGTGCGGCGCTAAGCGAAAGTGACATAGACATCTTGCTGCGCCCCATCGATTCGCTTGAATAAGTGTGCTTGGCCGCAGCATCTAGGTATCCAAGCCAGATGCTCAAGCGTCAAGATGAGCAATAAAAAAGTGCCTGCAAGCAGTGAAGAAAAGCTGCTCGGCTCTGTCTTTACGCAAAAATACGAGATTGTCAACCTTGGACCTGGAAATGCGGTGATTAGCAGATCGTCTTGCGTATTCTTTTCATAGCTATTTGCCGTTGGATTCGTTGATGGGAGTGAGCTTCGATTTATAGTGGACTGAGAGGAATGTGCATACATACAATCAGGATTCGCCCCTATGTCGCGTTTTGAAAAAGACAGCGAGGCAGGTCGCTTTAGTAAAGAGAATACCGATTCTGCTGCCTCAGAGTCGATCACCCGGGCTGCATATCAGTCTGACAGTTCATCTTTTTTGGATGACATTTTGAATTCGGCAATGGGATTGCCGAAAGTAACTATCGAGGGGCAGGACAATTCCAAGAGTCCGCTGCCATTTCCTGGCGGGACCGGGCAACGCGATACCACTTTGCCGACTGAGAAATCTCCCCCAGCTGATAATCGATTACCACCGTTTGAGATCCCCTCACCCCAGCAAAATGCTCCAGCAATAGATCATCGGATTCCTGCTGCAGACCGTGCGTACGAAATGCCCTTCGAGACAAATGGCGTGGAACGCGGCGATGGTGCACGCGAAGTATACATACCGGAGCATCCTGCGAGCGCACAAAACCCCGCCTTCACCTTCTCTGGAAATGGGAATGACATTGGACTTGCGTTTACGTATTTTGAACGTGGTTATAATCATGGACCAAGTGCAATCGAAGAAATTCGCAATGGTAATGATCCGGTGCCAGTTGTGCATGCAGGAGATCACGACAACGTCAACATTGCGGGATGGTGTTCCAAAAATGGATTGCGTGCATATTCATCAGACGCGGCTGGATCTGACAAAATCTTTGTGCTCCGTCCTGGCGAAAGTAGTCCAAGCCAACTTACTGGCTCATATCCTCCCGGGAAACATTTTGAGCCGAGCGTTTCTCCTGATGGAAAGTGGGTTGTCTTTGAAGCCACCACAGGTACGGACGATCGCTCAACTCGTTCGACCATTTGGAAAATTGCCAGTGATGGATCTCAGTTGACGCAATTGAGCAACGATACCGATGACAGGCAGCCGATATTCTCTCCTGATGGATCGCAAATTGTCTTTCAACGACGCGAGGGCGAAAGCGACAGGTGGAATCTCTGCGTCATGGACTTAGTCACCGATGAGTCGAGAGGCGAGCGTGCCGGGCGCATCAAGCAAATTACAGACAGTGGGACTGATACTGATGCGTCCTGGTCCAGCGACGGAGAACATATTATTTATTCTCGTTCGCCAAGAGAAGATACACCTGCGCAAATCTATGCAGTATCACGGAACGGTGGTACTCCTAGCAGAATTACTCATAGCCAAAATGAGGATGGTGCGCCAGTTTGCTCTCCAGACGGCAAGTGGATCGTATTCGAATCGCACTCCAGCGAGAAGTCTGCAAGCGAGCTAATGGTTATCGCGGCTCCAAAGTTTGATTAAAAGCCTTCGACAAGAAGAGCGAGTCCAGTGGACGCCATTACTATTGTCACTTAGCCTGCATTTCCCCAAGCATTCTGTGGTCGATTCAGGTAAACTAGTTCTGACCGGACGGTTTTGGTTTAATCTTCGGTCAGCAGCAAAAGCAGCGTGCAAATTCAGGGGGTTGCTATGTTCGGCTTGCTGTCCTGGTTATTTGGATTCATAATCCGCATTTTACTAAGCATTGTTTTTTATGGAACGCCGCTTCTTGGGCTGTGGCTTGCGTCATCCCTTGCAGCATATATGGCCGGACCTCCCTATCTCCCCTGGGCGGTCGGAGTGCTTATGTTCTTGATTTTCCCCGGGCTCTGGGAATTGTACTCATGGATGCACAGGAATCGGGAAAAGAAGGCCTGGTTCACTCCACTTGACCGGATCAGCATGCGCATTTTTGCTGTTGGACTGGTTTTTCTTGCAGTAATGATCTATCTCTATCCCAAGACTTCATTTGTAGCACTTTCTACGCGCGGTGATTGGATGCTTGATGGAGTAAAAGATCCCCGTGCTGAACAAGTTCGTCCTGTTCTGTTCACAGCTGCCAATGGACTGGAGTGGTTGTACAAACTGACGAAGAAGAATCCATATAAGCGGCTTGTCGATCCGAAAGCGCAAAAGATTGCTGAGCAAGCAACGAAGCAACGCGAACAGCAAATGGCTAAGCAAAAAGAACAGCAGATTGCACTGGCGACAGATGCATATAAAAAGAACGCTGAGAAAGCAGTGGATCAGAAAGGCGGAAAAGACAACGAGCAAAAGACCGAGAAGACAACTGAGCCTGGAGCTGAGACAAAGGTAGAGCAGAAAAATGGACAATTTGGGGAGCAGGCAGGAGAAAATTCAGCGAATGATCCTGCAGTAACCACTTCGGATAAACCAGAGGGAAAAGGCGACTCGAGCGATGAAAAAATTAGCGAAGGAGACAAGAAAAAAACTCTTGGGAAGGATGGAAAATTAGCGCAGGAAGGAGAGAAGTCTAAGTCTGCTCAGAAGGAAAAATTTGCTGAAAAAGAAGGCTCTAAGCTGTCTAAGCCAGAGAAGGATGAAAAACATAAAAAGGAGAAAACAGATAAACAAAATGAAAAAATAGGAAAGTCGAAAGACGATCAAAAAGCAAAGCAAGCCGACAAGAAGTCAAAAAATAAGCACGAAGAAAAGATCGCAAAAGAAAATGACTCGACCCCAAAAACTGAGAAGAAAATCGCAAAATCGACGGCGAGGTGGCCATGGAAGGGTTCTCGTATTCATCCGCTGATCAGCAAAATCCCTAAATCCGCGGAGAGCAGCATCGAATCGGTGGCTCAATATATAGCTGCTCATGAGGCTGATCCCGTTCTTCGAATCAAGGCTCTACATGACTATGTGGCTGACCGAATAGCCTATGATTGTGAGCAGTTTTATGCGCATAACATTCACGATCAGGACGCAGAGACGGTATTTCGTAAAAGGAAGGGCGTTTGTGCTGGATATGCGAATTTGCTTTCCGCAATGGCAAGTGCAGTGAACGAGAAAATTATTGTTGTCATCGGTGATGCAAGAGATCCTTCAACTGGAGATAAACTCACCGGAGTTGGTCATGCATGGAACGCTGCGTGCATTGGCGATAGCTGGTATCTGATAGACTCTTGCTGGGATGCTGGTTATATAAGCAGGGAAAAGGGATTTACAAAAGCGTTTAAGCTCGACTATTTCATGCCACCACCTCAGGTGATGATTCAAGATCATTTCCCGGACGAAACAAGCTGGCAACTTCTTGCATCGCCGATTTCACAAGGCGAATTCTTGCGGCAGCCAATGCTGAGCCCCGGTTTCCAGGCTGCCAGTCTCAAACTGATCTCACCTCGAAGACCGCGAAATGAAGCTACCGAAGCGATGGTTATCTTGAAGAATCCCAAGAATGAATGGTTAATCGCTGGCTTGGAGCAGAACGGCAAGAGCGTGGGTTATTCCACCAACCCAACAAATAGCGAAACTGCTCAAATAGTCTGCCCATTGCCGAGTAAAGGAACCTACCGGATGAATATGTTCGTCAACGATCGCGCGGAGCGTGATGCTAATTATGAATACGTTGGATCCGTCGATTTCGTTAATCGATGAGTCCAGGTAGAGAGGCTTCTAAGATTCCGCTTGCTAAAAACTCTGAGAAAACGTGAGTGGATTATGTTCCTTCTGAATGCTCTTAATTTTGACCAAGCATCGACTTTACCTTCGCCTCAAAAGCCTCTCGGCTCATTCCGCCGTGAACCTGTTCGATGCTCATACCCGTTGAATCGGTGAATACAATGCGTGGATAACTGTTCACTCCATATTCCAGTTTTATTCCTTGATTTGCTGGATCATCTCCATCCAATTTGACAAAATCAGCTTCAGAAGAGTATCTGCTTGCTACGTCATCGAAGTTCGGACCGAACCTCTTGCAGGGTCCTCACCAGGTCGTGTAAAACTCAATCACTTTTAGTCGTCCATTTACACGTGATGTGTTGCCTGTCTGTGCTCGTGGAGCAAGTGCAATTTGTCTTGGCGCTGAGTTATTTTGTAGCCTCGTTTGAGCACCTGGGTTTCGCGATAAAATGGAATTATTTGGAAATGCATCATTCGAAGACGCCCAGTTTACAGCTGCTCCGCTAGAAGTGATTTTAAATTTCTCAGAGATTGCTGCGCATTTAGTTTCTTCGCTTGCAGCAAGTGCTGTTTGCCCGAGTAGCCGGAGTATCCGTGCGTGAGTTCCAAGCACTTCGATGTAAGTCTGGGTTTCTGGACCATCCTGCTGTTTTACTAGGTCGAGTAGGCTCCGATATGCTTCTTCGGCCTTCTTGTAATCCTTAGTAATGCAAAACAGTTTGCCCTGCTCTCGCAAAACCAGACCAGAAAGCTCGAGACTATGAGCCGCTTTTGCCATGGTAAGCGCCTGCACGAGTTTAGCTTCTGCTGCTGTAAAGTTCTTTTCCTTGATTGATTGATGTACTATTCCGAGTTTCTTATGCAGGTCGTCTTTGGCACTTTCTCCAAAAACCAAAGAGACTTGCTGCCGTTCGCTGCCTGTCTCTGTTTGTGTTTTATGAATCTGCGAATACTTTTGCAATAGCGCCTGTGTTCTAGCCGATTCAGCAGTATCCTGCTTCTCATTGCAAATACTCATATAGAGCCTTAAGCATTCGGCAGCGTCGGTGCAATCCAAATTTACGTCAATTGAAAGCGATTTAAGCAGGGCAAATGCTTCATCCTTCTTGTTCTCAGTGATTAAGACTTTAGCTAGTTCCAGCCCCGAAATATATAAACGCGAATCCTTGCTGTGTGTTTCATTGACCAGCTGATATGCTGCCTGCCACGAGTGCTCAGCCTCTGAAAGTTTGCCGGCTTTATTTTGTTCATCCGCCAGTTGTTTCCATGACGACCAGGATTGCGCATGTGCAGACGAAATGTAGACCAGCGATTGAAGTAATAGTGCATATGCCAGAGCATTTTTTGAGAGGCTGCAAGGTTTCATGTGCTTTAACTCCAAATTCAAATCCTACTAAAGATTCATGCCCCGATTGCCGCGAAGCATATCGAACGCAATTAAAGTGATCTGCTGCCTGTTCCTCTATAATTGTGCTTATATATGTGAACGGAAGATATTGTGTTTATTGCAGTTTATGCATTCAGAGTGAAGTCCGGAATGGAAGCTGAATTTCAGGAAGCTTGGGCGGAACTGACGCGTGAGATTATAGCTCAGCGAAATGGGCTTGGTTCTAGATTGCACCGTGATGAAAATTCTAGCTTTATTGCGTATGCGCAGTGGCCAGAGCGAAAGTCATGGGAAACTGCTTTACCTTTAGATATTTCGGCGAGAAAAAAAATGCATGACGCTTTGATCAGCGTGCACACCCTTTATCGCCTTGATGTGGTCGACGATTTATTTACCCATCGACAAAAATTGTAAGTCTCATACCACTATATTCGGTGAAATGGCGTCTGCATGGGGTTGTGTCCTCTTGCAGGCTCTTATTGCGAACACCTTGGTCAAGCTGAGAAAGCTCGAGAATATTTGTGCCAGCTCTATTGAAAGGTTTTCAAAAATCGCCCCAGACAGTGGGGCGCAAGATGCCTGCGAAGAAACATACTGGATCGAATAGCACCGATAAAACTGCAAGCAAGCTATCGAAGATTGAGGGGCTATGTCCTGTGAGAATCGTCATGACAAGCCAGGGTATACCAGCAAGGGGACTCAGTGCCATACCGAAAAGCACTCCGAAAACTACAGTCATTGCTGTGCGCGAACCCAGCTTGTGATCGAGATGGTTCTTTAACCACCTGCCGCTGTAAATTCCGAGAGCAAAGCAAATCAGGCAGCTAATATAAGGGATATTGAGATGCGGTATTAGCCATCCCACAGCGCAGCCTATTAATGCAGAAGCACCGAAGGCCTTTGCCACAGAAAACCAGGGCGCGTTTGTTAGCTTAGTCTGGCCTTGTGGTTTTACACAATCTTTGCAGCGAACGCCGACGGGACATTCCACCATGCAGGCGCTGCAAATTGGCTTTTCGCAGTCAACGCATTTTAGCCTGGTATCTTCGTGAGAACACTTTTTGGCCATTCAGCTGTGGATTCCATGAGGTCAATTGACTTATCTTAGCAGGAAGCGAGCGTTGAGAATTTATGTAGCCTTTAGGAGAAATGTGGCATAAGCACTGTAGTAAGCAGCTTCCGGGGCATGACATCATGGATGAACGCAGCACGACAGGTCTCTTATTAATTCTCAGCTTCGCAATACCTGCGGCAAGCTTTGCGAATGACATTGAGAAACTTATCGATAAAGCCGAAGGACAGGGCAAGAAGGCGCTGCTGAAGGACATTGGAAATTTCGCCAAATCGAATCTTTTGAATAAAGGCGCTACTCCGGCGACTGGAGCTACTCCGGCGACTGGAGCTGCTCCGGCAACTGGAGCTGCGGCGACGCCTGCAGCAACTCCTAAAGCGGCTAGTAGTGCCGCGACCGGAGCCGCAAAAAACACCCCGGCCGCAATACCTGCAGGTGCAACTGTAAATACGACAGCAGCTGGAACCAATCCTGCAGCAGGGGGCTCGGCTGCGAAGCCCGGAATGAAAGAGAAAATTGAAAGTGCTGCTTCAAAAGAAATCGGCAGAGCTGTAAGTAAGTACGGGGCTAAGTATTTGCAACAGGGAGAAAAGCAAGTCGACAAAATGCTCGGCAAGTAAGTTTCCTAGCAAATTCTGCTTCTAAAAAACCTTAACGCCAACACCTGGGCGTGTGAGAGGAATGAAACCGATCTTTTTTCCTTCACGTTCTATACGGGCACGTTGCCGTGCCTGAAAGGATTTGGCTCCGCGCACGAGTTTAGTTTGATGCTTGGTGAGCTTGCCATCAAAAGTTTCGATTGCATAAGACAATTCGAGAATTTCGTTTACTTGCGCTTCGCCACCATCGTTGAGTGGCTTGCATTTATCTAGCGCGCGCACCAGATGCGGTAGCGCAGCAGGATTGTTGTATTCAACAAAATTGCCTGCCGCAAGGTAAGGGCAGTCGTCCAACTGCTTGAGCAATGCAGCAAACAATCTCTCGTCCTTTACCCCGATTCCTGAAAGTGCATCAAGGATTGCATTGTGGTGGTCCGAGCCTGCTTTTGTTTGGTCGAGGTATTTCAGCCCTGGTTCTAGTGCTGCTTCACCGAACGATTTTACCGCGCTAATTAGATCGCCGAGCAGAGCATCGTCTGGGTCGCATCTGCCTAACAAATCCAACATTGGCTCAATCGCATCCTTGGCTTTCATTCGTTTGAGAAGCGCCAGCGCATGCAAGGGAACACAACCTTCTCCCGGCATACCGACATCAGCGAGGTCTTCATCTTGCATAATCGCGATCAGATCTGGAATGAGATCAGAGCCTCCGGCGATGATTTCATCAGCAAGTGAATCATTCAGGTTCTTACCAGCACTTACCAGTTTGTCAACAAGCTCTTTATTCAACTTGTTGGCTTTTGCTGCGCTTTTTGGACTCGCTTTTGTGGAACTCTTTGGCATGTGCTCTCTCCATTAGAACGCGCGATCTCCGCTTATTATATCGCCTGCCTCAGTGCGAGCCGCAAGGCACGCATTTATATATTGTGTGGATAGGTAAGGTTTGATGAATGCATAGAAGGTGTATTGTTGTCATACTGGATTGTCGTAGTTAGACTGAGTAAAATTAATTGTGCTTCGGAGCTTGGGTATTAGGTTTTCGCTGGCTTTTCACCTGTATCGGGAATAGTTACTAGAGGTAGTGCCTGACGTATTTGAGGCAACGGAATTAAGTGTCTTACGAATAGGGAGCAAGAACTTGCGCTTGATAAATTCAAAAGTTTTGCGTTCAGGATACTTGCTTGCCGTCAGTGTCTCGTTTCAAGCGACCGTGGTGTTCGCTCAAGACATCGCTCCCTCGCCCGAACCCTTTGTTTCGGCGGCGGCAGGTGCACCAACTGCTCCTAACAGCCAGGCTGTACCGCCGACTGCTCCAGCTGCTCCATACTCCCAGCAGACGGCGCCGACTGTTCGAGCTGCTCCGTACTCTCAGCATGCGGCGCCAAACGATCAAGCACCTCCTTACTCCCAGCTGATGGCGCCAAATGATCAAGGTGCTTCATACTCTCAGCAGGCTTCGCCATCTGCACCAGCCAGTCAATTTGCTCAGCCGTCCGCGAGCGCAGGAGTTGAGCAGGCTAAACCTCTGGTTTTGCAAGGCTCTGCGATAGTACACGCAGAAGCGATGGCTCCTGTTGCACCGCAGCTCCAGGCCGGAGTCGAATTCGATGAGCAGGCGATGCCTAAATTGCAGCCGAATAATGATTGGTATCCGATTCCAGCATGGTACGCGGGATATAAGCACATAGAGACTCAAACTATTTTGCAAGACTATAATTTTGCGACTGGTCAAAGAATTAGTCCAAACCGAACCGTAGTGAACAGACAAGATTTGCCAATTGGTTTTCAGATCGACAGAAATGGAACAATATGGGAGTTCAAGCGTGCGCCTTACTCCAGCACTACGGATGGTGGCAATACCTTAACAACTACGATCATAAGAAGCCGTGATCCTATCCAGGTGACGCAGAGTTATGTGGTTATACGAATGGTCGAGACTTCTGTAGTTGTGAATAAGCGCAATAGGCGAATCCTTCGGTCTATGCAAGAGGAGCAAATCAACACATTTACTCCTGCTGGACAGGGTACGATGAATTTGCAGACCTCGATCAAATCCTTTGGCGCGGATGGCAGACCTCAGGTGCAGGAAACGAGCGTAAGAGTTGTGTCGCAGATTGCGCCGTTCCAGCCGATCAATTCGTATCAGGGCATGGATACTCGAAGTATGTTCCGTGATTTCATGATTGCCAAAGGATGGGGCAATTTGCTTCCTGATGATCTTGCTCCAGCTACTGTTGATTCCACAGCACAGGGACAAGCTGGATATGGGCAGGCTGGAAATGGGCAAGCTGGCTATGGGCAGGCTGGAAATGGACAGGCTGGAAATGGGCAAGCTGGCCATGGGCAGGCTGGAAATGGACAGGCTGGAAATGGACAGGCTGGAAATGGGCAGGCTGGAAATGGGCAAGCTGGCTATGGGCAGGCTCGAAATGGTCAAGGTGGAAATGGGCTCGTATCGGATACTGTAGGCTCACCGCCACCGAGTTCCGTTGATGATACTACAATTTCTGCTCCAGGGGCACCACCGGTTGCTCCGTCGCGAGTCCCGTAAACCAGAGTTGATCAATTCCTGGTAATTTCAGACTATTTGGTCTGTTCTGAAAGATCAAACAAACCGATCGGTCTCTTTTAACCTTGGTCTGGTTCTTCTACAAGTGCAACGAAGGTAAAGCGCAAATTCCAAGCTGTGCAAACACAAACCATTGGATTGATGGTTTCTGAGATAGCCTGTCTTGCGAATAGTCGCTATTGGAAGGGCGAACTAGTCTATTATAGAAGGACCTACCGTGAGAAGCGAGAATCATGTCCGTTAGGGTTATCAGACTTGCAGAGTGGCGACAAGAGAGTCGGCAATATGGGCATCCCATAACTGAGTGTTCCGAAGGACATTTTTCGAGGATCCAATATCATGCTGAGCGGCTGGCAGCGCCTGTGGATGCGTTGTTGACGAAGCATAATTACCGAATTCTTGCCATTAGAGAAATGAGTGATTACAAGAATGAATGGCGGGCAACGCAGGCTTCCGGTTATTCCAAAGGTAAAACATTCGAGCATGTGGGCGGCGTGACTTTGCCGCGTGCTAACTTGATTCTCATTGCCGAATATGAAAAGCGCGGAAACGCTTATGTCCGGATCGATTATTTCGATCGATTCCAATACATATTTGAACATGAGCTTGGGCACGCAATTGATTTTTCACTTGGAATTTCCAAGAATGAAAAGTTTCTGGAGAAGTACTGGATCGACGCGAGCAGTCTGCCGCGCGGCATTGATCGGTTGCTTTCATATTTCGTACAGGAGAAAGAACGAGGACCTCGTGAAACTGTGGCTGAGCTCTTTTGCTCACGTGGATCGCTGGGGATCGCGCCGCAACACTTTAAGCAGTATTTCAAAAGATCTTGTGCTGTGCTGGAAGAAGAGTTGAACAAAGCAGGAATTCAGCTGCCTAAGAGTCGTCAATTGGGTTTGCTGGAAGAGTCTATTTCTTCGATTAATTTGCTGACTCATCAGGCAGTAGGAGAATTCTTTTCTAAGGCTAAGACGGGGAGCCAGACTCTCAGGCTGGATTTGATTTATACAAACGCAAGAAATCTTCAAGAAGCTTTTCTTGCTTCCGGATATGACGAAGCCGGACGAATGCTTGGGGACGCGCTTCAACAGGTTCCAGCTGGGGCGGCGCGATTGATGAAGCTGCAGGAAGTGCTTAGAAAATTGCTTTCTGATTACCAGTTTCCGATTGAGTTGAAAATGAAACTGCAAAACTTGCAGGGGCAGATTGAGCAGTATTTTCTGTTTAACGGGATTTAGGTTCTACCTTTACGTGAGCCGGGCAAGCATGGCGTGCTCCTAGCTGCCGATCCCACTACTGACTATTTTGAACGTAGATTTTGCCGTCTTTCATTACGAAGGACACATGTTCCATCACGCTGATGTCTTTAAGGGGATCACCGTCAACTGCGATGACGTCAGCGTATTTGCCAGGAGTTATTGAGCCGAGCTCTTTTCTCTTCCCGAGTAGATCTGCAGCCCAAACAGTGGCCGACTGGATCGCTTGTGCTGGGCTGAGACCATACTTCACCATGTAGACGAATTGTTTGGCGTTCAGCCCATGAGGATATACACCTGCATCAGTGCCGTATGCAACTTTTACTCCGGCCTGGACAGCTTTGCGAAAGTTATCTCTTTGTGTTTGTCCTGCTGTGGATTCATGCTCGATGAAATCTTGCGGCATGCCATGCTTCTTTCCTTCACCCATGATGTAATCATCGTCATAAAGATCTGCTACAAGATAGGTGCCGTGCTTTTTCATCAAGGCAATGCCTTCGTCATCGATGAATGTACCGTGTTCTATGGAAGTGACGCCGGCTTCGATAGCGTCTTTTATTCCTTTGCTGGCATGAGCATGTGCTGCCACTTTCAATCCGAATTTATTTGCTTCATCGACTGCGGCATGCAGTTCTTCCGGTGTAAATTCCTCTGCTCCCGGATTACTTCCATGTGTAAGAACGGCACCTGTCGCTATGACTTTTATCAGATCAACACCCTGATGGGCCAGCTCCCGGACGCGTTTTCTTACTGTCCAGGGATCGTCGGCTACCCCGTAGCGGAACTCGAGCGGCAGCGGAATGTCATGCGCCAATCCGGTGAGCTCGCCACCGCCCCCGGTGACAGTAATGTAGGCACCAGCTGCGAACATCCGAGGACCAGCGACTATTCCATCTCTAATTGCATCGCGCAAGGCCAGGTCCACAAAAGCTCGATAAGTACCGACGTCGCGTACCGTAGTGAAGCCTGCTTCCAGTGTTTTACGCGCGTTTGGTATTGAGGCGAAAGCCATTTGCGCCCCAGTTTTGCGCAGTTCAGTCAGGGGCTCGGGATCGTCAATGGCGATCAGGTGGGTATGGCAATCTATCAATCCGGGGAGAACAGTTTTTTTTGAAAGATCGATTATCTCGGCCGAAGACGGGATCTTAATTTGTGAGCCGAATTCTTTAATTTTGCCGTCCTCGATCAAAATCGTCTGCTCGCGGAGCATTTCGCCTGTTTCTGCATTGAACATTTGACCGGCTTTTATTGCGAGAACGCGCGCGTAAGAAGGCGGCGCGCACAGGAGTATGAATATGACGACGAGAAGATAAGGCAGTCTAGATTGCAAAGATCCTGTTTTCATAAGCCTCAAATGGCATGTAGGGGAGTGCAATGATAACCCATTTTAGTTGTCATCTGTTGGATAATAGCCCTTAGAATCGCCCCTCAGTTAACGGATGGACTTATGTCAAGAAAGAAGAATGGCGCCCGACGCATTTCAGCGTGTCTTATGCTGGCATTCAGCATCGGCGCTCTGCAAAATCTGTCTGCGTTTTCCGAAGCCAGCAGCGAGCATGGTTCGGCTAAATTTGCCAGCCTGGCGGAAACCTTCATGAAGGAATCTCTGGTCCTTTCGCCGACTAATGCGTCGCAGGCTGGATATCATAAGCATGTCGAGGCGAAAACAGGAAAAACCCTCGAGCTTGATTCGATGCTGGACGATCTGAGCAGTAAAGGAATGGCAGAGCAGAAGGCGTTCTATCAAAGCTGGGGGGAGAAGTTCAAAACAGAAACACCTTTAGCTAAGCTCGGTTCTGAAGATGCAGCGGACTGGCAATTGATTGAGGATCAGATTTCTTTGCAAATGCTGGAGTTCGACAAAATCCAGAATTATAAGCACAATCCGACCGTTGTGGTAGAACTAATTGGAACGGTTATTTTTCAGCCACTTACTGAAGACTATGCTCCAAAAGAAACGAGAATAGGGCATATCATTTCACGTATAGGCAAGATTCCAAAATTGCTTGATGATGTGAAAGGCTACCTTGATGATGCTGATCCGGTTTATGTGAAAACCGCTATTGACGAAAATAACGGAAACGTGGATTTGCTAGAGCACACCGTTCCTGATGAGATTCCGGCGGGCTCCCCTTTGAAGGCCGAGTTCGATAAAGTTGCGCCGCAGGCAATTGCTTCGTTAAAGTCGTTCAACAAATGGCTTGAGGAAGATCTCGCTAAAAAGCCGAATACAAGAAGCTGGCGGCTCGGAAAAAACTTGTACGAGCAGAAATTTCATTATGTGATGGAAGCTGATCTAACTCCGGCACAAGTTCTTGCCGATGCGGAGACGGACTTGCGATCGGTACGTGCTGAAATGTTGAAACTGGCGTTGCCGATGTATAAGAAATGGTTTCCCGAGAAGGGTGAGCATGCAGACATGCCTGCTCATGAGCGTGAGAATCTCATAATCAGTGAAGTGCTTAAGAAGATTTCCGATGAACACTGCAAGCGAGAGGATTTGCAGAAAACCGTTGAGGCAGATCTGGAATCCATCAAACAATTTATCCGAGACAAGCATATTGTATCTTTGAGTGCGCGTGAGAATTTGAAGGTAACGCCGACTCCAGTTTTTCAGAGGGGCGTATATTCGGTTGCCGGTTTCCACAGCGCTCCTGCTTTGAATCCAAAGGCGGAAGCGCAATACTGGGTGACACCGATTGATGGAAGTATGCCTGAGGATAAGGCAGAATCAAAATTGCGCGAGTATAACAATTTCACGCTGAAGTGGTTGACTATTCACGAGGCATTACCCGGACACTACATTCAGTTCGAGCATTTGAACAATCTTCATCCGGAGTGGAGGCGTTTATTGCGATCCCTCTGTGCAAATGGTGCTTACGTTGAAGGTTGGGCAGAGTATATTGCTCAGGTTATGATGGACAGTGGCTATAAGGCCGATGATCCGCGTTTTCGCATGGTTATGCGCAAGATTCGTTTGCGCTTGTTGTGCAATACGATTATCGATATCAAAATGCACACTATGAACATGACTGATGACGAGGCTCTTTCGCTAATGACTAAGGAAGCTTTTCAGACTCAGGCTGAGGCCGAAGGCAAATTGCGGCGGGCAAAATTGACCTCAACGCAGTTGCCGACCTATTATGTTGGATTGCGCGAATGGCTGTCGTTCAGGCAAAAATATGAGAAGGCTGCCGGGGCTAGCTTTAACATGCTACAGTTTCATGACCGTGCTCTCGATGAGGGTCCATTGGCGGTGCCCATGGTTGAGAAGCTCATAATGCCTGAGAAGAACTAGCGCTGCGCGTCGGTCGGCGCCCACGAACTAGAATTAGGACTAGAACTAGAACTAGAACTAGAACTAGAACTAGAACTAGAATTAGAACTTGCCGAACTTGCGTTCGGTTTGTTGAATGTTTGTCGTGTGTTTATCAATCTCATTACGGTATTCAGGATTGATATAAGTGCTGCTGGAGCCAGTCGTGTAATCGTTAGTTGGGATATTGATTTTTGCTGCGGGAGTAGGATCGAAGTAAGTATTGAAATTTGAAAGAGTACTCCGTGTTGTGCTCGGCGCTTGAGGACCAGATGAATAGAAGGGATCGTAGCCGGCGCCGTATCCACCGCGGCCATAGCCAGCGCGGCCATATCCGCCGCCACCGTAGACTGAATTAGCGCGCGAGCTTTGTTGTTGGAGCTGCTGCTGCATCATGCGGTTGTGATCGCGAACCTGCGTTGCATAGCGATCAAGGCTCTCAGATTCTGCGTCGCGTTTAAGATGATGCAGAACTTGCGCACGGAAATGCAACACATATGAATACTCGAGCGACTCGCCTTTGTCTCTTGTTCTTACAGCATCGGCTTTTAGTTTGAAAAGATTTTGAAGTGTCTCCAACTGCCCAGCGCTGTCGGCTTTTTTGATTTGTTCGTCAAGCTGCTTGATGTAGTCATTTAATTCAGAAGGTTTTACCGTACGCGGGCTCGGAATCCCTTGCTTTCCGGAGAGTTCAGAATTGCTGGTTTCGGCTGCAGTTTGAGGACCTGCAGTAGACTTACTTGGTTTTTGCGCTGAGTCCGAGTTCTTTTGATCGGCTACTACCTCGCCTTGCAATCTAACTGCATCATCCTCTTTGCCTAACTTTCGCAGAAGGATGGCGAGATTTGCATTTACGGTCTTTTTATCGTCTGGGGTTTTACATTGACTGAGAGCTTGTTGAAAGAGTTTTTCGGCTTCCTCGTATTTCTCAGAGCGCATGGCCGAGATTGCAGAGACATTGGTCTGTTTCCAATCACCAGCTTCAGCAGCCAGCATTTTACTTCCGCAAATGATAGTTGCCGGAAGTGCAATTAGAATTGAAAGACGCAGCTTGCGCATCTATGTTCTCCGGGAAGAGTTTGTTTACTATGCGATTAAGAACAATATATCATGCTGATTGTGTCAGGCAATTTAATTAAGAGTTTGACCGACCTTTTGACTGCCGTCGGCTCACCCATTTAATGTAAGAACTTCGTGGCTACTTGCTATTTTTCAGGAATTTGCCGATGCGTTCAAGGGCTATGCCAATATTGTGCAGGCTGGTCGCATAAGAGCAACGGATAAAGGCCTCTCCGGCTTTACCGAAGGCAGTGCCGGGCACGACGGCGACGCTTTGATCGTAAAGCAGTTTCTCTGCGAATTCTTCGCAATTTAATCCGCTGGAAGCGATGCTGGGAAATGCATAAAATGCGCCTTTTGGCCAGTGGCATTCAAGCCCGATTTCATTGAACCCTTCTACGATGAGGTGGCGACGCTGGTTATATTGTTCCACCATTTCTATAACCGAATTTTCTCCATGATTTAGCGCATCGAGAGCTGCTTTCTGTCCTGTGGTCGAAGCGCACAATGCGGTATAGGCATGAATCTTCATCATTGCGTTAATCACGTCTTTTGCTGCGCAGGCGTAACCAACCCGCCAGCCGGTCATTGCGTAGGCTTTGGAGAAACCGTTCAATAAGATGGTACGTTCGCTTGCTCCCTGTAGAGATGAAACACAGGTGTGCTGTCCCTCATAGACCAGTCGGTCATAGATTTCGTCGCTTATGATGAAGAGGTTGTGCTGGCGTGCGTAGTCAACGATTTTTTGTAGTGATGTGGCATCCATTGTGCCACCGGTAGGATTCGAGGGATAGCCCAACAAAATTGCTTTGAGCTTTGGAGTGCGAACCTTTTCTATTTCTTCGACTGTAACGGCAAATCCGTTTTCTACTTTAGTTTCGACTACGATCGGCTTACCGCCAGCCAGGCTTACGCAGGGTTTGTAAGAGACATAGGATGGTTCTGGGACTATGACTTCGTCGCCAGGATCAAGTATCGCTCGCATGGCGAGATCAAGTGCTTCTGATACGCCAACTGTAATCAGTATCTCGTTGTCAGGGTTGTATTCGACGTTGTAGAGATGTTTGAGATGCTTTGAGATTCCGTGTCTGAGTTCGAGCAAACCATAATTAGATGTATATGTGGTTTGCCCGCGTTCAATTGAATAAATCGCTGCCTCACGAATAGTCCATGGCGTCTGGAAGTCAGGCTCGCCAACGCCGAGAGAAATTACATCTTTCATTCGCGCGGCGATGTCAAAAAATCGCCTAATGCCAGAGGGAGCAAGTTGCTGAACGCTTTGTGCAAGTGCTGGGTGTGCTGCGGCGATGTTTTCAGTCTCTGTCTTCATGGTGTAACGAGCAGGCGATTGTCTTCTTCAGTGTCGACGAAGAGATCGTTATCTTCTTTATAGCGGCGCATCATAAAATGCGTTTCTGTGGAGCGCACACCATCTATAGTGGCAAGCTTTTCGGCCACGAAGCGACCAATTTCGCGAATATCTTCACCTTGTACGCTGATGCGGAGATCGTTGCTACCGGACACGAGCCAGACGCTTTTCACCTCGGCAAAGCGGGAGATGCGTGAAGCGACGGCATCGAAGCCTACTTCTCTGGCAGGAGCCACTTTAACATCGATAAATGCTACGACCTTTTCGACACCGGCTTTTTCCCAGTCGACGATGGCTTTGTATCGCTTAATAATGCCCTGACGTTCATAGGTTTCTATGGACTGGCGAACTTCGTCTACCGGTCTGCCTGTCATCTTGGCGATTTGCTCTGCACTCAAGCGCGCATCGCGGTTGAGAATTGTCAGGACCTCGTCTGGTTTGTTTTTATTGGACATAGGGGATTAAGTTTAGCACAGTGGATCAGGGGCGGACACTGACTTTTTACTTCGCGCGTCCGTTGCCTCTTGGAAATAGGTGGTGACGCAAGATAAGAGGGCGCCAGAATTTATTCCGATATCGGAATAAGTTGCGGAAGTAAGATAAGAGGGCGCCAGAATTTATTCCGATATCGGAATAAGTTGTAGAAGTAAGATAAGAGGGCGCCAGAATTTATTCCGATATCGGAATAAGTTGTAGAAGTGAGATAAGAGGGCACCAGAATTTATTCCGATATCGGAATATGTTGTAGAAGTAAGATAAGAGGGTGCCAGAATTTATTCCGATATCGGAATAAGTTGTAGAAGTAAGATAAGAGGGTGCCAGAATTTATTCCGATATCGGAATAAATTACAAAAGTAAGATAATGGCTCCAGTCCGGAGTGCTCAGACGAGCCATGGCTTTGTTTGTTCCATACATGCGAAAGTTCTCATCTGGAGGCTCTACTCACATATTCCTCACAGGGCTCAAGTAAGTTATTGCAGTCGAGATAACCTGAAATATTGGCTAGAAGATTGAGGCAATTATGTTTTTTGGAAGAACTTCAAAACAAATTTTGAGCGTTGCGCTTGTGACCGTCGCTGCTGGTGGCATTTATCTAGAGGCAGGTGCAAAGTCTCTTGTACATGCCAAACCTGTCCGTAAGGCAAAAGAAAGTGTTGTAATTAGCGGAACAAACTCGCCTGCTGCGGTGGCGGGCCCCAGGAGCAGCAATGAATCTGCAAGCAATGTCTGGACAAATTCTGTTTCTCCAAGCAGCGAAGAGATAATCACCACTGATGCCGAAGAAAAGGTCACTGTAAGAAATGAAATCGATAAACTCGATTCCGAAATTACAGAATCACTCGGCAAGCTGACTCAATATCAGAATTTGAAGTCTGCGAATAGGAAAATCTCACGTCTGTATGTGCAAGAACTTAAAGCTGAGCGAAAGAATCTAAGTGAGAAAGAGCGCGAGTTATCCGGCGCTCTGAAGCTCAAGGATGAGTTAGAACAGGAATAATTGAAGCGCTATATTGCAGTCTGCTCTTCTAAATCAAGGACTTGCATTAAGTCGGCGTTGCAATATCAAAGCTCCTTAACTCAGTTCAGGTTTTTTGATTGAGAAATAACCCAATTTTTGATTCGGGTGCCATACCGTTGCTTGTAGATTACGCGATTGTGCAGTGATTCGAGCATACGGGCGGTGTCGGATCGAGAGAAAGGAATAGGGTGGGTGTTGTACCAGGCGACGACTTCTTTTTCGCGTTCGGGCGTATCAAAGGAACTCGCCCAGACCAGGGATGAGAGATGGTTCTCGGGGAAATGTTTGAACATTTCAGCCCAGTGTTTTTTAACCCAATCCCAACCATAATCCCTGGTGAAGCGGTTGCTGCTGATGCCTGTGATCATACTCAGCCCCTGCTGAAGCTGAACTTCGCCTGACATTGCCATGGCAAGAGTTCTCTTTGCCAGGTCGAGCTGATGGAAGGCGTCCAGGCTGTGCAGCGCTCGCTTTTTATCGGCAGGTATACTGGAGTGTTTGTAGAGCTGCAGGATCTGATCGTATTCTTTGCTGCCACCATGATAGGTAACGATATTAAATACGGTACTAACCAGATCGGGGTTAATTGCCGTGCGATCGTTCAAATAGCGGTTGAACATGAAGAAGGACTCGTCAATCGTTTGTTTGTCCTGCCCGATTGTGCCTAAATTGAGCAATATTTCAGATCGCAGCGATTTCATTTGCTGAGAATCGCCTTGCTTCTGGTTCCAGCCATCATATTTTGTTTTGAGCGGTTTGAGAATATGACGGATCCACTTTTGATAAATCGGCTTGGATGCATCTTGCATATAAGGATATGGTGTGCGTACAAACGCCACCAGATCTGAAAGAATCATAGGATCTGTTTCGTCTTTAATTTTTTTTGTCAATTCCATCATGCTTTCGACTGGAACTTCGCCAGGAAGCACAAGTGAGCTGCTGTCGGCAATAAATACGATCTTTTCTTCAGTGGATAGTTTTTTGTAATCGTTCAGGAGTTTGTTGAAATACGCCGGCGGGTAAGCACATTTGTAGTAGCCTTTGCCGCCTGCATTTACGAAAATGTCTCCAGAGCCTGCAGCTTTTATGGGGAAACTCTGCTGTCGTTGGGTCAGCAGCACGTTTGTAAAAGCGGCGGAATCTGATTTGCCATTTTCGTCAGACAGGTGGCGGTAAACAATTGGAGTTTTCCAGATTGTCGGGTCTTTTTTGTCCTGTCCTAATTTGAACTGTCTGTATTGAGTCAGGCTAAGTTGTGTCCCATCCTTTGAAAAGACTATGTTGATCTGAGGAAATCCCGGTTGATATACGAAATCGCGCATGATTGCTGCAACTGGCACGCCGGGCGCTTGCGCGGCAATAGCGTTCCAGAAGTTTTCGGCTGTAGCGTTTCCAAAAGAATGCTCTTTCAAGTAATTGTTGATCCCCTTTTGGAAATTCTCTGCACCAACAAAAGACTCGATCATCTGCAGGACTGCGCAGCCTTTCTGATACGTGATACCGTCAAACATTTCGATTGCTTGCGCGGGACTGTTTATGACTGCGTGAATCGGGCGTGTCGTTTTAAGAGAATCAGTGCTCATCGCACCGTACTTGTGATAGATGCCCTCTGTTAGGCTGCGCCATTCTGGATGTAGTATTTCCTCTACTTTGCTCGTCATCCAGGTGGCAAATGATTCATTGAGCCACAGATCATCCCACCAGGCCATAGTAACGAGATCTCCAAACCACTGATGTGCCATTTCGTGAGCCATGGTTCCGAAGATGGACTGGCGCTGAAAGGAAGAACCGGTCTTCTCGTCAATTAGAAGTTCTGTGTCCATGTAAGTGATGGCGCCGATGTTTTCCATAGCTCCAGCGCTGAAATCGGGAAGCGCTATCATGTCGAGCTTTTTACCTAGATAAGGAATTCCGAAATACTTCGCCTCGCAATCGAGAATTTTTGCGGCTTCACTGAGAGCGTATTTGCCCAGATGCTCCTTTCCTGCGGGCGCCCAGACACGAATCGGAACCGAGCCTGACATTACTTCGCCAGAGCATTTGAACTCACCTGTGACAAGGCACAGAAGATAGGACGACATTTTTGGCGTGGGTTCGAAACTTACCAGCTTTTTCTCGCTTCCTGATGCTTCCTCTTTCAGGATTGGTGCGTTTGAAATGGCAACGTGATCTTTGTTTATCAGAATTCTTATTTTGAAGATCGCTTTGTATGCGGGTTCATCAAAGCATGGAAACATGCGACGGGCGTCTGTAGGTTCCATCTGTGTCGCGGCAATCCAGTGTTTGTTGTGTTGAGCGTCCTCGTGTGATACGCGAAAGAAGCCACGCAGTTCTTCGGTTAGTTTGCCGTCGAAGCTGCAATGGAGCTCATAGCTGCCCGGCTTTAATTCTTCAGGGGAGATGAAGCTCGCTTTTTCTGTTTGTTCATCAAGCTTTACCTGCAGTGGCACTTTCTTGCTCGAGTTTTCCGCGCGGATGAAAGCATCCTGGATTCGTAGCGTTTTTGAATTGAGAATGATCTCATTGCACGGTTTCCAAATGTTCAATTTGATCGATTCAGTTCCCTTAAAAGTAAAGGACGAAAGATCGGGCTCGAACTGAAGTTCGTACTCTGATGGACTTGCCAGATCGGGAAGGCTATACTTCGCTCTTTCTGCGTTTTGAGCTGCTTCTGTCGAGGCAGCTCTTTTCTCAGCTGAACTGGCAGCAGTCACATTGCTTGATCCGCTTGATGAGTTCCCGGAGACTGGCTGCATGTTCGATGATACGAATGCAGTCGTGATGACAAGAAGACAGGAACAGATTGTCTGTCTGGCAATATTTGCGCGCACTTGCATGAAACATTCTCCGTTCCGTTTGAAGCGGATCTGACAGTGTTAAATGCATGACATTATCGCATGTTATTTCCATATATAATGTAGGCTTCGATGACGTTTTCCAGAAGATCTCAAGTATGGCGCTCTTGCTCAATTGCCAGAAGCTAAGCAAGTCTTACCGCTCGCGTCCGCTTTTTCAGAACCTTTCGTTTTCAATTGACGAGGGTGAAAAGGTAGGAATTGTCGGGCCTAATGGTGCAGGTAAGTCTACGTTGATGAAAATCATCAGCGGAGAGGTCGAGCCAGATGAGGGGGCGAACAGTTTCAAAAAGGATTTGCGAATTTGCTATATCCCGCAAGAGGATAACTTTGCTGAAAAAGAGGTCGGGCAGGTTTTGCAAAACGCTGTCGCGCTTCTGAAGCTTGAAGAGCATGAGGCGCATACTCTTGTGGAAAAGCAAATTTCCCAGTTTGGATTTTCTGATCGCGGGCAGAAGATCGACACCTTATCTGGTGGTTGGAGAAAAAGGCTTTCAATCGCTCGCGAGCTGATTAAAGAGCCGGATCTTCTCTTGCTTGATGAACCGACAAATCACCTTGATCTCGATGGAGTAATCTGGCTCGAGAAGCTGCTTATTCAGGCACGGTTTTCTTTTATGCTTGTTACTCACGACAGACAATTTTTGGAAAATGTAAGTAGTAGAATCATAGAGATCAACCCGGCTTATGAAGATGGATGCTTGAGCAGCCAGGGCGCGTATAGTGATTTCTTAATGACTCGAGAAGAGTACTTCGCGGCTCAGGCAAATCTGGAGCAAGCGCTTGCCAGTAAAGTCCGTCGCGAAGTAGCCTGGCTTAGGCGAGGTGCTCGTGCGCGGCAGACGAAGTCTTCTGCGCGAATAAAGGATGCTGGAGAGTTGATGGATTCGCTTGCGGAAGTGCGCGGGCGAAATACCATGAACACGAAGATAGATATTGATTTTGACGCTACCGGGCGGAAGACGAAAGAGCTTCTTGTTTGCAAAGGCGTCGAGAAAAAGTTTGGGGACCGTATTCTGTTTTCAGGGCTGGATATCACATTGTGTCCAGGAAGCAGAATCGGATTGCTCGGTCCTAATGGTAGCGGTAAAACCAGCTTGTTGAAGATAATCACCGGAGCACTGTCCCCGGATAAGGGAGCGTTGAAGCGAGCTGATGGTTTGCGTGTAGTATGGTTCGACCAGAATAGAGAGCAGCTTGATCAAACTAAGACTCTGTGGAAATCGCTTTGTCCGGATGGTGATGCTGTAGTCTACAGAGATCGATCTGTGCATGTCTCCACTTGGGCACGACGATTTCTGTTCAAGCCTGATCAGTTGCACATGCCCATAAACTATCTGTCAGGCGGGGAGCAAGCGCGAATACTAATTGCAAATTTGATGAAGCAACCCGCAGACTTGCTTATCCTTGATGAACCAACAAATAATCTCGATTTGCCTTCTCTGGAGATTCTGGAAGAGAGTTTGCTTGAGTTTCCCGGTGCGATTATTCTTGTCACGCACGATCGCTATATGATCCACGAGGTTCCTAATCTGATATTGGCGCTTGATGGTAAAGGAAGCGCGCGCTATTTCGCGGACTATTCTCAGTGGGAGAATTTTGTCGAAGAGGAGGCAGTGAATGAAAAATCAGAAAGAGCAAGAGTAGGAGTGCTGGCTTCTTCACCTGCTCCTTCTGCTTCATCAACTTCGTCTGCTTCATCTGCTTCGTCTGCTTCATCTGCTTCATCTGCTTCGTCTGCTTCACCTGCTTCGTCTGCTTCATCTGCTTCGTCTGCTTCCTCGCTTGCTGGCGGTAGATCAGAAGATTCGGGGAAAACTCGCGCTCGAGGTCTTTCTACTTCTGAAAAGAAGGAATTGCTGGATATAACTAATCGGATTGAAAAGGCTGAGGAAGCTGTTCGTTCAATTCAGAAAGACATGGAAGATATTTCTGTGGCGACGGACCATCAGAAGTTGCTTGAGATACAATCGCGGCTCGAGGAAGCGCAGGCAAATGTTGAGAGGCTGTATCATCGCTGGGAAGATCTGGAGGGTCGACAGAATAGTTAGACCGGTGCTAGCAGAGTCCTTGCTTTGTCGAATCTGTAAAATTGCCTGATGTAACTCAAGTTATCACTTGTCAGTCAGTCAGTCAGTCAGTCAGTCAGTCAGTCAGTCAGTCAGTCAGTTAGTTAGTTAGTTAGTTAGTTAGTTAGTTAGTTAGTTAGTTAGTCAGTCAGTTAATATTTGTATTTGTATTTGTGGACCTGTATTTGTGAATCCGGAGGAGAAATGATCAAGCGAATTCTGAGTTTCCTGGCGATTAGCATTGCCTTGAATATCTTTGTTCCTGCCG
>JBIKOL010000067.1:0-43057 GCA_044358055.1 Obscuribacteraceae bacterium (SeqCode) | reverse complement strand
GCCGCTGGTATAGCGGCAATTGAAGCAGCCAAGAATTCAGAAACTGATCCCTGGTGGAAGCATGCAGTTTTTTACGAAATCTATCCGCGCAGTTTCGCCGATGGAAAAAACTGCGGCATGGGTAATCTTGCTGGTATCACTTCTAAGCTTGATTATTTAAAGGATCTTGGCGTGGATGCGATCTGGATAACACCCTGTTTTCCTTCGCCACAGGTGGATTTTGGCTATGACGTTTCAGATTACTGCAGTATCGACCCGGCGTATGGATCGATGGCTGATTTTGATAAATTGATCGCCGAAGCGAAAAAGCGGAATATCAAAATTTTGATGGATCTTGTTGTAAATCATACTTCGGACAAGCATCCGTGGTTTGTCGAATCTGCTTCCTCGAAAGATAACCCCAAGCGTGACTGGTATATCTGGCGCGATGGTAAAAACGGCGGTCCCCCTAATAACTGGCAGTCTTTGTTTGGTCATTCTGCCTGGAAGTTTGATCCGAAGACCAAGCAGTACTACTACCATTTCTTCTATCCGGAGCAGCCCGATATTAACTGGCGCAATCCAGAGGTTCGCAAGGCTATGTATGATGCTGTGAGATTCTGGCTCGACAAAGGTGTGGCTGGGTTTAGACTCGATGCGGTTGGCGTGTTATTTGAGGATCCGCAATTAAAGGATAATCCGTTGATTCCGGCCGGCAAGCCGAATTCGTATGGGGATCCTGCGATGGAGTACAAATATAACGATCACCTGCCTGAAGTGCATGAAGTCTTTCGTGAATTACGGGCCATCTTGGACAGTTATCCCGATCACCCTGTTTTGATTGGCGAAACCAGTGCGACTGATGTGGCTATGTTGGCAGAGAATTATGGAAAAAACCACGATGAAATCCAATTACCTATGAATATGTTCTTTGCGTATGTCGATAAACTTTCGGCGCCTGAGTTTCGCAAGCAGATTACGCAGGCAGAAAGCATGTCTGCGGGTAACTGGCCCTTGTATTTTTTCAGTAACCACGATCAGGTGCGCCACTATATACGGTATGGAAATGGTGGCAAAAATAACGATGAGATCGCGAAATTGATGGCTACGCTTTTGCTGACTCTGCGAGGGTCGCCGATTCTATATTACGGTGAAGAAATCGGCATGGAAAACAATGATCCTACGCGTGTAGAAGATGTGAAAGATCCAATTGGAAAATTGGGCTGGCCGCAATTCAAGGGTCGTGATGGGGAGCGCACACCAATGCAGTGGAACGGCTCAAGAAACGCTGGTTTTAGTCAGGTGCCGACATGGTTGCCCGTGGCAAACAATTATCCGACTCATAATGTTGAGGCTGAAGAGAAGGAGCCTGACTCGATTTTGAATTTTTATAAATCGCTGATTAAACTCAGACGAGAAAATTCGGCGCTTAAGTCGGGCGAGCTAAGTTTGCTGAACGTTGACGATGCAAATATTCTTGCCTTTTGCAGAAAGTCCGGAGAAGACGCTGTATTTGTCGCTTTGAACATGTCCGATAAAGTTCAGGAGTTCAAACCTGGCAGAGCTGGAAAGCTCGAAATACTCCTCAGTTCAAGCAAAGGAAGCAAGCTGGAGGGGGCTGACAAGATTAGTCTGCCTGCCTATGGGGCTGTCATTTTACGCTGCAACTGAAAGTCCGTGTTGCGGTAGAAGGTTGCTCTAAGCCTATCCCGAGCATTCGTCCCCGGTTTATCTCCGGATGCACAGGCAAACAGTGGCTTGGCGCGAATATTAGAAAAACGATATGCTGGTCATTGCAGCTGGGTATATGAGCAGAGGGGCATTAGCAGCTTTGGGATCTGCGGTTTATCAGTCGTATGCAACCGAGCACAAATTACGAAACACTTCGTTCATGGTATCTGGCTAAGCTAAGGAAGTCAGCTATCGAAGCGCAGGTTTCTGGGCAGCTTACTCCATCGGCTTTGATTGCCGCTGATAGAGAAGTAATTGAAAAACTTATCGCAGAGCGTGCCGAGGCTGAAGAAAATCAAGGTAAGCCCAAGCTTGCGAGTTCGGGAGCTGTTGTATATGCGCTACTGCTCTGGGTTTTTCTGATTATTGCTGTGCTCGTCTCTCTATTTTTGTTCTGTCTGGCTGATCCCAGCATTCTTGTCGATATGCTTCTGGTTTCGATCAATCCTGCAAACTTGATGGCGTCAAGTCCTTCATTGCCAAACCCCATGGTATTAGCTGTAGTGCAACTTGTATTTTTCGTCTATCCGATAGTTGCAATTCCATTGGCTTATTTCAGTAAGAAAGAATAAGGGTCGGAGCAGTTTATGAATCTCAAGATGAAAGCGATAATTGTTGCAGGAGCTGTGCTCCTGGTGCAAACGCTTGGGCTTGTCTTCATAGCGAATCCTCTTGCGCATGCAGGAAGCAGTTACTCAGTAGATGATCCAATTAGAGTTACTTTCTTCTTCGCTAGCTTTATTGGGTTTGTGTTCGTTGCACTGGCATATTTCGGGTTTGAAAAATTCGTTTGTGCGCGTCTTGAATTATTGAGTTCTGAAAACTGGTTGCAGGGGCAGATGACACCTGCATGGGTTCAAGAGAATGGAGATGAGTTGGGAAAAACAGCAAATTCGATTAAGCAATTACACTTGAAGAATAATGAGTCTGCTGAGCGAGAGAATCTCATAGCAGATCACGCGCTCGATTTGATCTGCTCGTTAAATGCTTCACGAACAATTGTTGCCATCAACCCGGCAAGTCTTGCGCAACTGGGTTACGCGCCTGTTTCATTGATGGGCCGCCCGATGGACCGCATACTTGTTGAAGAGGAAGTTGAAAAACTGAACCAAACATTGACGCGCGCCAGAAGAGAAGCTGCACCTGCACAGGTTGATCTCATAATAAAAACCATGCAAGGGACATTGAAAGATTTTCGCTGGACTTGCGAATGGTCTGAAAGCGCTGGTCTGTTTTATTGCGTTGCACGTGATATTAGCTCCGAGAAGGAACTTGAAAGAGTCAAGCAAGAGTTCTTCTCCATGGTAAGCCACGATCTGCGTACTCCAATTACTTCAGTGAAGGGATTTATGACTCACCTTGAAGATGGTGGGTTATATGGCACTCTTTCTGACAAAGGAAAAAAACAATTGCGCGGTGTGCAAGAAAATCTAGATCGAATGATCCGTTTGACAACAGATCTTCTGGACCTCGATAAGCTGGAAGCCGGACAGATGCAGCTTGAGCAGGAGACAATCAAAGTCAATGAACTTATCACAAATTCAGTGGATTCCGTAAGACAAATCGCGGAACAGAAGCGAATCAATCTAATTACTCAGGGCGAAGACATGGAAGCTTTTGGAGATGTTCATCGTCTCACGCAAGTCATTGTGAATTTGCTCTCCAATGCAATCAAGTTCTCTCCGGAAGATAGCTCAATTGAGGTGAACGCAGTGAACATGCGGCATCAGGTTGAGATTCAGGTCGTGGACCACGGCAGAGGAATACCTGCCAATATGATGGATACGATCTTCGAGCGCTATAAGCAGGTAGAAGCGGCTGACCACAAAGTAAAAAAAGGTTCCGGATTGGGTTTGGCCATCGCTAAGGCTATCGTTGATGCGCATAATGGGCAGATCGGTGTCGCAAGCGAAGAAGGCAAAGGCACAAAATTCTGGTTCCGGATCAATAAGCCAAAAGCTGGACGGGTTACAGCTAGTTTAAGACAGCAGAACACCCAGGCTACTTGATTTATTGAAGCTGGTGCTTGGCTAGTGGAACAGAATTTATTCCGATATCGGAATAAATTGAAGCAGGCGCTTGGCTAGTGGAGCAGAATTCATTCCGATATCGGAAAAATTGAAGCGGCACTTGGCTAGTGAAACTAGAATTTATTCCGATATCGGAATAAATTTGAAACGAGTCCTTCGGCTATGTCGAAGGATCCAGGATGAGGAGCAGCGCCGCGCAAATTCTCCTCTTTGCAATTAAATGTTCCTAACTTTGGACTGTGGCGCATGTACATTTATCGCGAAACAACCATCGAGCGTGCTTCCTGATGTTTCATTTGCACAAATGATTTACGGCTCTACTTAAATAGATGCCAAGTTACTGGATCACGTGCGTGTTACAATTCGCAGATTGCTTGGAACTGGAGGTTTTCCAGATGCGATTCGTATTTGTATTGGCACTGAGTTTGTCTTTGGCACATTCAGCTATGGCTGCTTCTGACCTTGATGTCACTGCTAGCTCGCAACTGCGCCTATTAGAGCTGAAATACTTCGAGCATACCTTCGATGGCGAGAGCGCTGAAGATCGTGTCGAACGCATCGAAAAATTAGTGCGTGGTGAAGCCGGAGAAGGAAATCCTTCGGATCGCGTCAAGAGCGTTGTCGCGACCCTCCAAGCCGAGGGACAATCGCTTGCTCCTTTCAGTGCTGCCAGCGATAGCGCTGCAGCAAGCAGCGGTTCCCGTTCTGCTCCAAAGAATTCTAGCAACGATTCGAACATCTCGAGCATTCCAGCTGCCACCGGCTCCGGTGACAGGGGAGCCTATCCTCACGTTAGCAATCTTGAAAAAGAAATTCTCAAGCAGACATACGAAGGCGAGCCACTTCCTGAGCGGCTTGCCCGGCTGGAAACAAAAGCTTTTGGACAAGCTGGTTCAGGCAATGACTTCGGCGGGAGAACCGACAAATTAGAGGATTATGCAGAAAGTGTTTTGCACAATAAGCCATTTGCAGTAAATCCGGATATTGAAAAACCTTATATTATCCCTTCGGCTCAGCACAGACAGTCCTACCCGGTGGGAAGTATGGCGGCTGCAGAGGATTACGCAGTGCAGCACTTCTTTGCTCCCCCGCATCGTTTCGGAGCTGATTTTTCTTCACCGGCTCTAGACGATGAAAATACTGCTTCAGCTCCTCCTCTAGATGATCCAGAAATCTATCAAAAGACGCCTCCTCCTCCTGGCACACGCATGATTACTCGCGTTGCCTGGTGTGAGCAACAATTGTATGGGCATACCTGCCCGCAGATGCACCTGACCCGCAGGCTCAAACAGTTGAATGACAGCACACACGCTGTTAGTAATTCTCAGACGGACCTAGACTTGATGGATGATATGGATCCTATTGAGAAGGCCGTTGCAGCGAAAACTGGTTCACAGCAGTCATTAAGCAGTGGCAGCAATGCCAGGACCCAGTAGCTTAGCTGGACGAAAAGCATCATTATCATCATGGTAAGAAGGTTTATCGTTTTGAAAAACTAGATTATTGTTGGATCCACGCCCAGGCGCTTCAAAATTTCTGCACTGAGCAGAACATTTTGCTTCAGCGGCGTGCGCCCGAAGGCTGCCACTACTACTGGTGGCTTATGTGAGCTTTGTCTGGAGCGAAAATCTGGAGCAGAGCCCTTCTGTCCCCTGTCACGGTCCTTCCCGCCGGCTCGTGCGTGCTCGCGCTGGGGTGGCGCAGACTGCGCGGGGTAGGAGATTACGGACGCTCCAATAACCTGGCGTTCGGTCTTGAATCGATCATAAAGGAGTCGCGGCACTCTCAAATCTGCAAGCGGGAGTTTAGATATCGGCTTTCCTCGACGATCAATAAACGACATTACTGATAGCCTTCCCTCATCATCAGCAAACAAAATTGCGCTGCATTCACGGTCGTGCATCTCAGCATTTGCAAGTTTGTAGAGCTCATTCAAAATTTCGTGCTGTTCGATAAATTCAACGGCTGGTTTTTCCAGTGCCTTGTTTGAAATGCGCAAAAGCAGGTCCAGCTGTTTCTTTCCTTCCGCTTGAGGAACTGAACCTATTATTCTTATCAATTCGCGCTCTTTAATGATTGCCGCGCCGACAACTGCGCGGCGCTTCTTAAAGCCTTCGTAGAGACTGCGAGAATCGTTGAAATCAAAATTGCGGAATCGGGTGATAATTCGTCCATCATCTGTCCGTTTGGATACGAGCTCAAATTTATTCGGGTCATCATCTGACATAATTTGATGAGTTCTTACTGCGCCTTCGCCATGTAATTTCTCGCTGAGATCGCCGGACCCACTGCCATGTTCGTCATTGGCTTGCTGCTGATCATGCTCGGAGTCTAGATCTAGATCAGATTCATGATCACTTCCTTCCACTTGTTTTTCTCTAGCAGCATCAGCGCTGGAAGCGCCAGTACTTTCAGCGCCAGCCGGCTGTCCGTTTTGGGCAGCTTCATCACTGTCTGGCGAGTCTAATTCTGCATCCAGACTCTTTTCCGGGTCAGAAGAAGAATCTGCTTCTCTTAGATTTTCGGCGTGCAACGCATCATCTTCTGAATCTGCGGAGTCGGACGGCTCAGAGCCGCTGGTATCGTCTCCCGGTTTCGATTCGTTTGGATGAGCACTGATTTCAATCGCATCAAGGTGTTCATCATCAATGTCGTCGTCATGTGCATCGATGTGTTCACGTTGCAAGGAGTGCTCGTACTCGTCCGAATATTGGAAAAGCAGGACATATGCATCCCTGTGAACCGCTTTGCTCTTGAAGAGATGGAATAACTCATTCAAGACTGCGTTTGACTCAACAAATTCGCGGCCAGGTTTACCCACAGCTTCTTTTGAAAGTGAAACCAGATGCCGGAGCTGATCTCCACCCGATGAAGGCTGAGGTAGTTCGCCTATGGCGGATACGAGTTTGCCTTCGGCAATGATGCATGCACCCACAAGAGGCGGTCCGCTTCTGAACATGCGATACATGCGCAAATCATCGCTGAATTCTCTTGGGCGAAATCTTGTGAAAACTTTGCCTTCAGGGGCAGGGCGAACTACAAGCACGGGTTGCTCTGATGGATCCCGCGCTGCATTACTATTGATATCTTCGTCAGCTTTGGACTGTTCCGTTTCCGTTCCCGTATCAGCCGGCCCTTTGGCGCAGGACTCTGAGCCCGCTTCCTTGGCGGCAATAGCTTCTGTGCCTGCAGCTTTGGTTTCAGACATCTTTTCGCCGCTTGATTCATGCTCTCCTGCCGAAGCTTGCACTGTCGACGAAGTTTGTTCTTGCGACGAAGTTTGTTCTTGCGACGAAGTTTGTTCTTGCGACGAAGTTTGTTCTTGCAACGAAGTTTGTTCTTGCGACGAAGTTTGTTCTTGCGGCGAAGTTTGTTCTTGCGTCGAAGTTTGTTCGTGCGACGAAGTTTGTTCGTGCGTCGAAGTCTGTTCGTGCGTCGAAGTCTGTTCGTGCGACGAAGTCTGTTCGTGCGACGAACTGTGTTCAATTGAGGAAGCGTGTTCTGCACAAGCCGGCTGCTCTCCTCCCGCGGACAAATCCGGTTTGCCACCAGGTATAGCCATCATATTTGGTGGCAGTTCTACCTTCGTTTCTATGCTTTCATCAAGCTTTTCTGCGCACTCGCCCTGCTTCTCGGCGAACTCGCCCTGCTTTTCGGCGCACTCGCCCTGCTTTTCGGCAGAGCTGAGTGTCGCAGTATGACAGCCGTGATCTAGAATTGCCGTGGCGATGCTTCCATCGACAACAGCAAGTTCATTTTGTACAGTACTGTCAGTGATACCACCTGCAGCGTTTACGAGTTGCTCAACGGGCTTCTTGGCTTTCTTCTGCCTGTTTGCAGCAGAATGTGAACTACGGAATAAAAGCACATATGCACCTTGCGGAAGCTTCTTGCTCGCGCTGCGCCGCAGCTTGCCAAGCACGGGGTGAGCCTTTACCCATTCATGAATCTTGCGTTTTCTGTTTACTTCTAGATTTTTGATGCTGTCTTCCAGCGCTTTTTGGATAGCCTGCAGGTGCTCGTCTGCCTGCTGTTTGTTTTGAATATTATGAAGGGACTTTTTATCTGAGGCAAAATTACGGAACAGCGGCATGACAGCAAGAGTTTCGCTGATATCTCTTGCAAAGCGCTGGGCGATGCCTCGGTCTTCGGTCTCGTTTTCGTCGATATATTTGCGGCAGGCAAGAACGGCGCTGAGTACGGCTTTTGTCGCTTTAACCCTGTCGCCTGCCTTGTTCGAGCTGCACTTCTCGACGGCTTTCTTTGTTTGTTCTAGAAGTTCGTCCATTTTTTCACCTTGACTTATTCTACCGCTTGCAGGCGGCCACCGAGCTAAAGGTCAAGATAGATTCACGATTCGGCAAGAGGCGTATAATCTTCTTCATCAAAGCCGAAAGTCCATGCTACTGCCTGTTTGGCCGTTTGCGACTCTGGCGGAACGCGAAGAAAATAATCCTTGAAGCTTCCATCTGGTTCCGGAGAGGAATTGACGACCTTGACCATCAACAAAGGTTCATCTCCTGGAATATCTTTTCGAAAAAGAGTTCCGCATTCATCTTGATGTATTTTCTCTGCACCCGAATCTTGCAGATAACGAGCCTGTCCGTAGCGTTCGATCAGAACGCGGCGAAGCTCGGCATTGGCGCAGCTGTCTATTTCTTCAATGCTGATAGACTCAGGCTCCTCGATGAGGCGCGCATCAACGACCAGTCCATGCCAGGCATATTCTCTAAACCCATCAGCGAATAAAAGTGCCGGCCCCTCACTTGAATGCAGTCGCCCCCATTCGTCTAAATTAAACAGACTTGGCTTTTCGCAGACAAAAACAACATGGTCGAGGCAAATTACTGCCAGGCACGTATCTGCAAGCCTATTCCAGGCTTTAATTTCGGCGGCTTGCAGCGTAAAGGCGTGCGTATTGACGTTGTCCAGCCATATTTCTGCTGCAGATAAATACGGTATCGTCTGTGGCATCCAGAGAACGTGTTTCATCTGGTTGACTGGTTCTGCGCCCATCCTGATTAAGAGGGAGGCGAGACTAATGGCGGCGTTTCGGCATCGCTGGAGGATGCGATCTTGATATGGTAAGAATTGTTCCATCTCTTCTTGCCAGTCATGCTTTTCCTGAGTGAGCAATTGCGCCAGTTCGGGTTCAAGAATACGTAGCCTGTCCAGGGCGAAGTTCAAATGCCAGAGTTGAAGCGCCCAATATTTGCGAAAGATGATTTCACGCGGCAAGGTCTCTTCAAACGCGGCAATTTTCTCCGATTTCAGCCAGTGTTTTAGCTCGCTTTTACACTGTTGGAATAGTCCTGCCTCAAGCTGCCAATATTGTGCCGAAATCCGGCTGGTTTGTTTCATGCCATGCAGGAGTTGCTGCCCGCCATGCGCCCAGAGTGCTTCCCACGCTTGCTCGTAATCATGTTCCCAGCTGTCATCAAACTGGCGCTGGCAGAGGGCACCGGAGACAATCCTCCAGGCATCGCTGAAAAAAAGCCCTATCAACAATGATGGCAGAGTCACCATCTGGTAGAGGCTGCGGCACTGGATTACTACCGGCGCGCTACGCCCGAGTGTTGCGTATACTTCGGCCGCTGCGGATTCTATGACAGTGCGTGAAACCGGCCGCTCGTCAGCCGTAAGCAGAGAGCGTTTGTTTAGTTCATTTTCAAAGGTCTGGGCAAGAGCCATTTATCGAGACAAGATTAATCCAGAACGAGGCGACTGCTCTGCGGTATGTACTCGCGCTGATGAACGATGCGATAAGTACCGGCAGGAAGATGAATCGTGGAATGCTCTTCGTGAGTCAGATCGGCGCCTTCATCACTGACAACGAGATAACGAAGATCGGCGTGTGCGTATAGACGTGCCTGCAACTTGGAAATTGCGTGGGCATGACCTGTAACTTCACCGTAAGCAACGACGATGCGATCGTCGATGGGTATTTCTTCGGCCTTTTCAGGGACCTGGTCTGAGACAATCAGCACATCACCCTGCCTGTACATATCCCTCTTCATGATTAAATCTCCGGCCGGCTAGCTGATTACATTATGACACAGGGCGGTTTTCTTTATGAAATTTCTGGCAGGCAGGGTACAAGAAGAAAAAGGTCCGTGCTCCTCTGCTAAGACTTAGGCTTGTTCACTCATATCAGTTTCAGGTGATAAGAAATGTCTGTTGAGTTTATTGTTACTGCCATTGTTCTGGTTCTATTGAGTGGGATTCGCGTGGCAAAGGAATACCAACGCGGTGTGGTCTTGCGTCTCGGTCGATATGCCGGTTTGCGCGGGCCAGGTCTTTACTGGATCGTCCCATTAGGCGTCGATGTTGCAACGACTATTGATATTCGCACGAGGACAGTTTCTGCTGAAAGACAGGAGACGATTACTCGCGACAGCGTGACTATCAAAGTAAATGCAGTTTTGTGGTATCGCGTAATAGACGCTGCGCGATCCGTCATTCAAGTCGAGGATGTTGGATCCGCTGTCTATCAGCTTGCTCTCACGAGCCTGCGTAATATAATCGGTCAGCACGATCTTGATGAGGTATTGCAAGAGCGCGACAAAATCAACGATTTGCTCAGGGATAATATTGCAGATTCAACGACGCGATGGGGCGTTGAAATCGAGCGCTTCGAAATGAAAGACGTAGAGTTGCCTGAAGGAATGCAGCGCGTTATGTCGATGCAAGCTGAGGCTATTCGCGAAAAACGTGCTCGTATTATTAAAGCCGAAGCCGAATTGGAGGCATCGGCCAAATTACGTGATGCATCCAATCAGATGGCTGGCAATCCGGTTGCCCTTGAGTTACGTCGCATGCAGATGATTTCTGAAGTCGGCGCAGAAAACAATACGACGACAGTTTTGATGATACCGTCTGACTTTGTGACCCTCTCTAAATCACTAAGTGAATATTTAACCGAACATGCGAAAAACGATCGCTCTGCTTCTTCTGCGAAGCAACAACCTAAGATCGTGCCCGCTGAAGAAAAGGACGCAGATTGATCCAGCACGAGCTCCAGGACGAGTTCCAGGATGGGATCTATCACGAGTTCCAGCATGGGATCTATCACGAGTGCCTGCATGAGTTCCAGCACGGGACCCAGCACGAGTGCCTGCATAAGTTCCAGCACGGGATCTTTCACTAGTTCCTGCATGAGTTCCAGCAAGGGATACAGCACGAGATTTAGCGCGACTTGACTCGCTGATAATCGCTATCTGCTGGTATCGTTCTAGAAGCTATTCTTCATTGCTTTGAACATGTGCTCAAGTTCGCTGGACTTTTGTTCGTAGAACTTATTTTGTGAGTGCTTGCTGATCAAATCCGCAGCAGTTCCTACGACAACTGCACCGAGTGCTGCCGCTCCTGCGATCTTCCCGAAACCGACAGAACGTGCGGCATCCATTGAAAACTGCAGTCCGGCCTTAGGTAAATATGCAGCGGCTGCACCACCAAATGCTCCTGCAGTACCCCAGGCTAGGGAGTGTTCAAAAGCGGTTTTGTTGACATAGTCACTGAGCAAATCTTTGTTTTGCATCATCGAGAAAATTTCCACATCCTTTCTGGAAATGCCTTTCTTCGATGCATCGCCATCAAGTGAATTGAAGGTAGTGAAGCCTGATCGCAATATTTGTGCTACCGCGCGATTATCACTGCCTATTCCGGTGATGCCGTCTGAGCGGCGGAGTTTGGCATCATCAAGAAAGCCTGTTTTCTCGCGATCGAATTCGTCGAACGAAGTGCTCAGCTTGTCTGCCAGAATTTGTGGTGAGTCGAGCAGCGATTTTGCTTGTTTTCGCGCGATCATATCGCCTATTGCGTTCGAACCTTTGTCGATAATTGCTAGCTGAGGAAATGCCATGTTGACTGCGCTGCCAGCAATTCCGTTAAGCTGACCCGATTCAAGGGCCGCACCGGCAAATTTACCGGCATTTTGTGCCAGGGTCTTTGTATCCACATGCCCGACAGTTTCGCCAGCTTTCTCAGCCATTCCTTTTATATCTATTTGCTGGGCTTGTTTCTGAACGCCATCGATGAGTGATTTACCTTTGCCAAACAGGCTTCGCCCGAAATCGGCAATCTTGTTTTCAGTCTCATTGTCAGCAACCCGCTGAACCACCGGACCCTCTGCCGCGCGACCCAGAAGCGCATCATGCTCGCCCATATTAAGATCCTCTCACCAATCCCTTGCCGAGAGTATATGTGGTTCTTGACAGGTGTGCAGTGGGGAAATTCCCATGAGGGTCTGTATTTAGATGTAGCGCCGCCTGGAATCAAGCTTTAAACGATACCGGAAAAAATTCTGGCTGGATCTTGTGCCTGGGTGGAACTTTTACCGATACCGGAAAAAATTCTGGCTGGACCTTGTGCCCGGGTGGAACTTTTACCGATACCGGAAAAAATTCTGCTTGGACCTCTGCTGCCCCGGTGGAACTTTATCTGAAGCCCGGGGGATCTAGCTTTTTCCTGTTTTGAGCACTGTGCTGAGCAAGGCATGGTCAGAAAGACCTCTAGTGATCAGAGGATTCTTGAAGAATGGATTGAAAGTTTCTGGTGTCAGTTTTCCGTTCAATCCTTTAGTCATAAATCCATCCAGTCTTCCGCCCATAGATTGTGTCGAGCTACGATCTGACGGATTCGAAATTGCAAAGCCAGCATTTTTCAATGGATTAAGTTCCTGAGTCTTGTCCAGGAAAGTATTCCAATCGCCGGCGATTATGCCTTTGAAGTTGGAACCAAGCGCATCTGCCAGTGCTTGCGCTTGGGCAATACGAACAGGAGCTGTATGCTCAGGTCCGCCCATCATGGATTTAAGGTGCACAACCACTGCAGAGAGATCTTCACCCGTTGCATGATCGACTACGTCTATCTTGAACGCAGGTCGTAAGTCAGGGATATTATGAACTTCCGCTACCGATTCAATCGACTCAGTTCCTGTTACTTTCAATCTCGGGTGAATCAAGAATCCTACTGCCTGACCTCTGCTGTTCTCCCTGGAAATTGCGTAGTTATATCCGGTGTCCTGAGCAATTTGCTTGAGACCGGCTTCGTTAGCCTCTTCCACAAACAACAAATGGTGGCGCGGAATAATCTCTTTATAGGTGTCTCTGAAGTACTTAGCTTTGTCGGCGGTCAAGAATTCCATATTCCATTCGCCGATCTGAAGATCTCCGGTTTGTTCCGCTTTTGGCATATTAGCCAGAGTTTTTGCGACCTCACTTGCAACAACTTTTGCATCAGGTAGTGGACGCGGTTTTTTATCTCCTTTGAATGCCTCGAGAATGTCGAGATTGCTTGCATCCGGATGTTCGAATCCGAGTTTGACAATTTCATCAGGAGTTAACGCATCAAATTGATCTGGATGCGGATATTGCGGCTTATTTTGCTTCAAGAACTCGTTGTATTCGTCATTCAGCTCAGCAAGCCGTGCAAATGCATGTTTGCTTCCGGGAGTGATATCACTTAGTTTTACGTTCTTGCCATCGTATGTTTGTTCGAGCACAGAGCGCGCCGATGTTCTTTGATTCTCTGCTTTGAGATCCTGTTCCTGGATCTTCTTATTGATGTAATCACCACTCAGACCCATCACGGCATTCATCGTCATGCCCTGCACCGCGCCTTGCAGTGCTGCATCATTCTTGGCGAACTTGAAGTTGGATGCAAGTTGAGATACTTCAGTCATTGTACCGCCGCCTACAAAGCCAATAATTGGATAGGCTAGTGCCTTTTGCACCATCGGCAGTTCTTTGACAAGATCATTGCCTTTACTGAACACAGCCAGACCGACGCCCATACCAATCGCATTGCCCAATCTTGTATGATCGGCATCAGGCTTTTGCAAAAATCCGTAGACGCTGGCACCAGCTATAGTGGCGACGCGTTGTGAATTTAAATAGGGACTTAGTGCGGTTCCAAGCTGCGTGCCTTCAAGTTGGCGATCAGCAAAGTTCATTGCCTTGCCGCTTGCCGCTCCCATTACCATAAATGGAAGTGCCGCGCCAACACCGCTTGATAGACCCTGAGTGAACCATTCTGCACTGTACGGCTGCGCTTCTTGCGTTTTTAAATGCACGGTCGGCAGATTAACAAGATCCGCAGCGGTATTGTACATTCCGAGGGGACCGGCATTGATTGCCGGATTCAAAACATTCTCTTGCATCCACGTCGGCGAAAATCGAGCTGACTTTTCCGGAGCCAGCAAATCTCCCGATATTTCCCGTATCTGCTCTGCCATGATCCCTGCCTCCATAGCTGTACAGCGTTCAGTTATTTGCTCATGTGTCACCCACCAACACTCCTATGATTTGTTGCAAGACCGCAATAAAACATGGGAAATTTACGCTAGCGTGTACGTAGAAACCGGGAGCAGGCCGGAGAACGTTTCACAATTTCGTCACAGGCGCAGTCTTTTCCGCTTGCTTAGATTAATGCAATCTGGCTTGCTTTTATGCCTCTGGGAGAGCAGGAGCAGACTTTTTCTTGTCCGATTTCCAATATTACAGGTTTGATATTGGCTGCCCACAATTCCTCGTCTCTTTCAATCTTTCTATTTCAGTCTCTTCTATCAATTTAGGGTGGCCGAATTGGTTCAATTAGCACATCAAGTTTTGTTCCCGAAATCTGTGCTGACGTCTATGGGAGGAACCTGCCAGAGCTTGTGGCGTCAATCAGTAAATCGGTCGTTCCCAAGAAAGCGAGAATTTGCTGAGCTGATCTGGAGGGGCATTATGAACAGCATGGCCATGCATTCGAGATCATTTGCGCAAATCACCCAGAGCTGGGAAGACCTATCTCTGGAAGGCCGCATCGATTTTTTTCGTCAACTAGACAACGCGAATCGACAAGATCTCTTTTTGCAGCTTAACGCCATCGACAAAGCCTCCATGATTAAACAAATGACGCCAGATGAGCAGCGTCTCTGGCTGCGGGTTTTAGATCTGGATGATACTGCCGATCTTATCCAGGAACTTCCAATTGAAGAGCGGGAAGCTTTAATCGAACTGCTCGATCCAACAAGCCGTGTACACCTGAAAGCATTGCTTGCCTATAAGGAAGATGTGGCAGGTGGATTGATGAATCCGCGTTATGTTCGTGTGCGTCCTGATATGGATGTTGCCGAAGCGATGAGATACGTTCATAAACAGGCTCTTGGTCGCGTTGAAACCATGTATTATGTTTACGTGCTCGGACCCGAGCAGAAGCTGCTCGGAATGCTTTCATTTCGGGAACTTTTTACTGCAGATCCTGCTAGTAAAGTAAGTCTGGTGATGAAAACAGAGCTGATCAGTGCAAGAGAAAATATGGACCAGGAAGAACTGGGTAAATTGTTCTCTCAATATGGATTACTTGCAATTCCAGTAATTGACGATGAAAATCGTATGAAAGGTATAGTCACTATTGACGATATCGTTGACGTTGTGCAGGAAGAAGCTACTGAAGATATTCAAAAGGGAGCGGCAGTCGAAGCTTTCGATACTCCTTATTTGCAAACCGGCTTGCTCGAGATGATCAGCAAACGCGCCGGCTGGTTGACTATTCTTTTTCTTGGTGAAATGCTCACTGCAAGTGCGATGGGCTTTTATCAAAACGAGCTGGCTAAAGCTGTGGTTTTAGCACTCTTTCTTCCATTGATAATCAGCAGTGGTGGAAATGCCGGATCACAGGCATCGACACTTGTTATTCGCGCAATGGCACTCGGGCAGGTGCGACTCAAAGACTGGATGCGGATAGCCGGTCGCGAACTATCGATCGGTCTGGGGCTTGGCTTGATTCTTGCCAGCATCGGATTTGCGCGTGTACTTACCTGGCAGGCTGTATTTCATTCATACGGACCTGAGTTCTTTCCTCTTGCTCTTACAGTCTTTCTTAGCTTAATCGGCGTGGTATTATGGGGCACCATAAGTGGTGCAATGTTGCCGATCATATTGAAGAGGGTTGGATTTGACCCGGCCAGTGCATCAACTCCATTCGTAGCAACCCTGGTTGACGTTACGGGGCTTCTTATATACTTCAATATTGCGCTATATGTGCTACATGGAACGCTCTTGTAATAACGCAAGCGATCATGGGGATTTATCTGAGGCAGGCAAAGCAGGCAACGAAGTCCATTCTGCCTGCTCATTGCAGCTATAAACGCGTGGGACCTCAATAAAACAATCGCAGGCTCCAGTAGGACATTCCTCGATGCACTTATTGCAATTCTGGCATTTGTCGAAATCAACACAGTATCTTCCGACAATACATTCGATGGCTTTCAGTGGGCAAGCAAGTTCGCAAGCAGAGCATTGGATGCAAATTTCGGGATCAGTAACATGTTGCTGCATTGCTCTTCCTGTCAGGTCTCCCGGCTAAATTCGTCTGGGCTTATTTGCCTGGGCTAAATTCGTCTGGGCTTATTGTCTGGGCTAAATTCCTCTTGGCTAATTCGTCTGGGCTAAATTCGTCTGAGCTAAATTCGTCTCGGCTAGACTTCTGTGAGGAACTTCTTGCTAGATTCCCAGCATTGAGAGTGCTTCACATACTTCGTTTTGCCATTGTATCGAAAGCTCTTCATTTCGGTTGCACTTCAGGCCGAATTCCAGGTAGAGAGCATTTCGTTCCGAATTTGCTGGACCAAAACAAGCCTGCACCTTATCGAACCAGTAGCGAAACGATAATTGCAATTCCTGTAATTCATCATTGCTGCTTTGAGATAATGCCTTTATGCTGCAAATGCCGAAATCTTTATGTTTCTCTTCCACTGGTAAATGATCAGAGGCAAGAGCTGCCCATGGTTCGAAGCTTGATTTGCTGAAATCTTGCAGCTGGAAACAAGCCATGCTAGCCATGAGGTAACTGAACATGGCAAGATCGGGAAAGCTTTGCAGCGGATACATGAGGGCATTGACGCGCTTGTCTGAAGAAGTTCGCTTATAACCAAGAGAAACAGTGCGTGGGAGCCTGGCTTCCCAGCAGTGCGAGCTAATATATTTATCGATGTTTATGCCAGTTTGTGCTGCGAGTTCGTAGGTCTTTGCGGCTAGTTTCAATTTTTCGCTTGTAATTTGGCTAAGCTCGATTCTATAGTGCAACTGCGGAGCCATGTTCAGAGACATGCCATAGCCGGCTGCGCCTGCCATTTCTGAATCAGCATATTGCAGCAAAATTCCTATGGCGAGCTCTCGATAAAATCTTGAGCTTGTTTGCAGGCTTTTGACTCTGCTACCGGATTTTATATTGTCGCGAAGTGTGCAGTCGTCCTCAGCAAGAGTCCTCGACATAATTTTCTCCATTAATGCGCGCTTGCTTTGACTCGATCGGCAGATTCATCGATCTGATAGCCGACTCTCATGTCATAGTCCGGACTTACGTCTGTCGGCATCATAAGCCCTATTTCGGCCAGGCGCTTCGAGACGATTTCCAGGTATTCGTCTTGCAGTTCTTGCGCTGTTTTTATTTTCAGTCCAAATTCAAAATATTTGCCGAAATGCTTACTCTCATCGTCGGGACGACCCGCAAAACCGAGCCCCATCTGCATAAATTTTGGAACAGCAGCTTGCAAACGCTCTTTGCCGGTATCGCCATCAAATTCAATTACTCGTTTTGCTGCCCAGACTCCAAAAGCAAGATGACCTTTTTCCTCCTGCCAGATTCTCTCACTGACGCGGCGCCAGGGGAGATATGATGACTGTCGGTACTGACCGAGGAAAGCCACAGCCGCCGGAGTTACTACTGCCGAGAACATGGCAACGTCCGCCCACTCATTAAAGAAACAGGACCAGTTCTCTTTTTTGAAGCCATTGATTATTCTTACGATCTTGGGATCTGGATTGTCTGGATTCTGAACAAGATGTTGAACTCTTTTGTTCACGTCAATACCAAGTTCCTCTAAAATTTGCCAGCAATACCAGCCGTGTCCGCACTCTTCCATGGTCTTTTTCATGAGCCTGTAGGCTTCTTCCGGGCGAGGAGCAAAGCGCAGATTCTCATTGACGCGCTGTCCGCCTGCAAACTCCGAGTCGGCTTGGAACGAAAGGAGATCAATGAGTGCTGTTTTGTAGTCTTCGGGAAGTTTGTCCGTATTATCGTATGTTTTCATGCTCTGGCAGCCCATAAAAGTACGCTTTAGCATGATCTCAAAACTGGAGAATATACAGATCAATCTGTCTGACGAACGTTTTCCTTTTTCTCTCGTCCTTTCGGATGATTTCTTTCGTCAAGGGACTGATCCCCCTGAGATCTTCAAGTTCAGCTTCTGTAATTTTTTCCGATATCGGAAAAAATTTTGACGGACTCAAATGAAAAGGTCCGGCTTGTCATTAGCCGGACCGGTCAAAGTAAGAAATTCGATTACTTATTCTTCCAGCGAACCTAAGCTAAAAAGTTCTTTCTTAAAGTCGAAAGGCTTTTTGTGCTCACTGTTTTTCCAACTGTTAGACACGCTCCAGCCAAGCCCTTCGATGCCACCGACAAACACTCCTACTGTCGGAAGAACTAATGCTTCTGTTAACAAAGAACACGCTTCATTTTTGTTATCGCCTGTAATGTCTTTAGTGGTCTCGTGAGTGGTCCTCAAGGTTCTGCGGACTACTGCAATTGGAGTTCCGACGGCTAATCCCATTGTGCATTTGACAAGCCGGGCGCCTGTAAATGAGACTCCATTGATGACATCTCCGAAGTTAATGTCCTCGCTGGATGAGGCTGATGAGTGAGCCGCTTTGTCGGCGGCAAAGCATTGTGAAATAGAGCAAAGAATAAAGAGTGCTACTAAGAATGCTGCAAAAGATTTGTTCATCTTGACTCCCGGGAAGACAATCAGCTGAAACTTTAGCATCTGCAATCCCAGTCTTGCAATCAAGCAAGCAATTGCCCTAGACTTTCCTTTGCTATCAAGTACTTGAGCAAGCGGTGGATCTGCGCTAAAAACCGCAATCCGGCAGGCGAAATTTTTCAAAATGCGGAACCAAGAAAAATTGGATAACATCGAAAAACGAAAAGAGATCATAAGCAACGCAAAGCGCGTAGTGATCAAGCTTGGCACTGCTGTTCTCATGCGGGAAGAAGGTGGTATAGCCCTCAGTCGCTTCTATTCATTTGTTGAGGATATCGCCAGGCTCATTCACTCAGGCAAAGAGGTGCTTCTTGTAACTTCAGGCGCCGTCGGACTGGGTGTACGCAGTCTCGGATTAGCTAAGAAACCCAAGGAGTTGCCTGCCAAACAAGCCTGTGCTGCTGTGGGTCAGGGGCGACTCATGGCTCTTTATTCTGATGCCTTTGCAGCTATGGATGTGATTACTGCTCAGGTCTTATTGACCGAAGACGATTTTGCCAACAGGAAACGCTATCTAAATTTGCGCAGCACTATTAATACTCTTCTTGAATTCAAATCTCTTCCAATTATCAATGAAAATGACACAGTCGCTACGGCGGAACTTGAAGCTTTGCATGGAGTTCACCGCAAAATAAATTTCGGTGATAATGACAAGCTCTCCGCACTGGTTGCCAGCAAAGTCGAAGCCGACGTCCTGGTGATTCTTACCGATGTTGATGGACTTTATACTGCCGATCCGCGCACCGATAAAGATGCAAAACTTGTTCCTCTAGTTGAACATATCACGCCTGAGCTGGAAGCGCAGTTCACCAGTACTGGAAAACCAGGGGCTGGAACCGAACTGGGACGTGGTGGCATGAGGACCAAGCTTGAAGCAGCCCGCGTTGCCACGCAGTCTGGTTGTGCTACTGTAATCGCCGGTGGAAAAGAAGCCGGCATAATCTCGAAGGTCTTCTCTGCCGAAGACAAAGGTACTATCTTTCTGCCAGGTTCAGGCATGACAGGAAAACTGCGCTGGATAGCTTTTGCCACTACTGTCAGTGCTTCTATCGTTGTTAACGACGGTGCTAAAGATGCGCTGCTAAAAAGAAAGGCAAGTCTCTTGCCGGCTGGGGTGCTAAAACTTGAAGGTCATTTCGAACGAGGTGATGTCGTTAGCATCGTGGACCTGGCTGGTAAAGAGTTCGCTCGAGGTATAGTAAATTATTCCAGTAATGAAGCTCAACGCGTCTCCGGCATGCATTCGGAAGCCATAAATGAGATGATTGAACAACGTAATTATGATGCTCTGGTTACTCGAGACAATCTGGCAATGTTAGAGTCTTAGTTTCAGACAAACAGTATTCTGAGGCGGGCATAGTGAGCAGGAAAGATCGCTTAGAGGCAGGCAAGATTTTATGGAAAAATGCGTGAATAGCACGGTCGTGAAAATAGCTGCAGCAGCAAAGGCGGCATCTGCTCAACTTGCCTGTTTGTCTGCTGAGCAAAAGGATCGCGCCTTGCTTTCAATTGCCGATGCACTCGAGTCCAATGCAGATATAATTGTCGCAGAAAACCGGAAAGATCTCGATGCTGCAAAAAAAGCCCTCGCTTCTGGCTCCCTTAAAGAATCTCTTTACCATCGGCTTAAACTCGATGAGACAAAGCTGGCAAGTACAATTGAAGGGATTCGTCAAATCGCTTTGATGAAAGATCCAATCGGCGAACTGAGCCTGGCTCGGGAGCTGGATGAAGATCTCACGCTTTACCGCGTGAGCTGTCCCATCGGGCTAATCGCTGTAATCTTCGAGGCACGGCCCGAAGCGATGCCTCAAATACTCAGTCTTTGTTTGAAAACGGCTAACGCGCTTATTTTGAAGGGCGGCTCCGAGGCTGAACATTCCAATCGCATTTTGTTTCAGCTTATGCAAAATGCTGTGATTAAAGCAGGATTACCAGGTGAAGCTCTGGCCCTGATTGAAACACGCGCGCAAATTAGTGAGATTTTGCAGGCAAACGAATCTGTTGATTTGATTATTCCCAGGGGGTCAAACGACTTAGTTCGATATATCCAGTCAAATACCCGCATTCCAGTTCTTGGTCATGCCGACGGTATCTGCCATATTTATGTGGATAACGAAGCTGAGCTTGGGAAGGCTGAGGCTTTGATTATCGATAGCAAGATTCAGTATCCATCTGCATGCAACGCTGTTGAAACTGTTCTCCTGCATAAGGACATTGCAGCAAATTTTTTGCCGCAATTATGTGCAGCTCTGCAGAAAAATATGGTCGAAGTTCGCCTTGATTCTAGTTCTCTTGATCTTTTGAAAAAGCAAAAACACAATTCAGTAAATCTTGAACAAATAAATCTGGCAACTGAGAAAGACTGGAAGACTGAGTATTGCGATCTCATTCTTTCCATAAAGATTGTAGATTCCATAGAGGAAGCAATTTCGCATATCAATAAATATGGTTCCGGGCATACGGATGCAATGGTTTCGCAGAACGAAGAAAAGTTTGGCCTCTTTTTTGCCCAGGTGAATTCTGCAGGTGTTTATTTAAATGCCTCGACTCGTTTTGCAGATGGTTTCAGGTATGGATTTGGAGCCGAAGTAGGAATTAGCACAAGCAAACTTCATCCACGTGGACCTGTCGGAATTGAAGGACTTCTGACGTACAAATATAAGTTAATAGGCAAAGGGCAGATAGTCGCTGATTATGTTGGCGCAACGGCGCGCAAATTCACTCATATAGATTTGCCGTGGCAGGAAGCCAGAGACCAGAAGATGGAGACCAGAAACTTGAGACCAGAAGCTTAATTATGGCGTCAGCTCCGCAGGCAGATGCTTGTGTCCTCTCAAACACATCATCAGCTCAAGTAAGGGACGGTTCATCAATCCAATCAGAGCATCGAGTTGCGTCAGCATTGTGACACGATCACTTAGCAGATCAATAGTCAATTTCTGCTTCACGCTTCCAGTCAGAAGATCAAGTTCGGCCTTGGAATTGCGATTCTTCAATATGGAAATGTTTTCGTCTTCGAGCCACTGATCTATTAATAAATCAATGCGGGATTTGCCTGATTTACCTTCTGTGGGAGGCGTATGCAGGTATACCCAGACGGATTCAGGATAATCGACCCGGTGAGTGGCCGGATAGCCAAAGATTTTTGTCAACATATTTGGGTAAGCTTCTCGTTGAATCTTTCCACCTTCTGATTCATGCAGCGCAAGCATTGAGAATGCCGTAGGTACAAGACCGGCAAGTATGCCGACTATACCGGAAGGAATCGCGTAGCGTGGTTTAACGTAAGTAGGAATTGTGAGGGCTTCTGCAACCGACCAGAGTGCACCGTTGGTCCGAAAACTCCAGACATTGCTCCAGTTTACACGGTTGTCCCTTTCGTGCTGGTAAGAACGGACAAGCTCGCCTTGTCTTGCGACTTCTACGGCAAGTTCCGCTTGTGCATAGGCTACTTCCAGTCTGGTTTGTTCAATAAGTTCTTCAATTTCCTGCCTGATATCTCTTAGTTCTTCCTTTTCATCTGCACTCAAATTCTCTTTTTGCTTAGCGCGCAGTTGCTCCAGCCGTTGCAACTGAGGCAGCATTTGCAGTTGCCGGGCCATGTGAACCCCTTCGGCAGACAGAACTTTGCTTTGAATTTCGGTTGCGGATCCCACCTTTGTCAGTGGGGCTCGGGCGGATTTAGGAACGGGGGTGTCTGTTTCGGGAGGAGCATTCGCGTCTCTGTCCGCTGGAATGGAGGCATGGGATTTTGCGGATTTGCCTGGAGACGGATTCAGTGGAGCTGAAGCTGGATTAGTTGCTGCCAGCACTGATACCACAGGCGATGCCTGTGCAAGCAAAATACTTATTAATGATATTCCTCCTATTACAGTTCTTTTAATTTGTGTTCTGGAATTCATTGGATTGGGTTCTGCAGTTCACTGGATATCTGTTTGAGCTTGTTGAGATAGTAAAGACGAGCAGTTGATAGCGTAAGGCAATGAAGCTGGTCGTGAAGCTTAGCTGAAGGAGAGCACTCTCAGACGGAGACCTCATCTTGGCCAGGCCGCCGAGCTAATAGCTTTGAGCTGTCAGGTGAGCAGGCGTTCTGATTATAGTCTAATTTGGGCTTTCCTTAGATGCTCATAAAAAAGTTTTCTGTCTGAAAATCCTTGTATGTCAGATGTTACAGCGTGCAGGCTAGATACTGGACTCAGAAAATATAAGGCTTACCCCATCAATACATACTTTTTATGGAACCGCTGAGCTTCACTCGCGTCAGACTAAGCGGTGGTGCTCTCAGGCAATTTACAGTCCCCAAATTCAGGAGCTGAGCAATGAGAAGTACATTCAACGATCGATTTAAGTTCTCCTGCAAACTTTTGACTGCGATGACATTATTTATGGTTGCTGCCTCGAGTTCTGCTCCTCAGGCCATCGCGGAATCAGCGCAGAGAGTAACAAATACTAATTCAATAAGCGGGGCCCTTGCTCCGGAAGTTGGATCCAATACAATGCGATTCCGCGGTTACATCGGACGGGCGATAAGTCCCGTGCGTCTGGCTGGCGAGGAAGTATTTACAGTAAATGCTCCCGCCGGTGGATTCAGCGCAGAAGAACGAAGCATTATTATTGAACGCAATCTCAATAATGCGATCATGGCTGCACACGACAGATCACCTAATGCTGTCAGTGTCGTGGTCATAAACCATCTTCCGGTTATTCGTGTTGGTGGAAAGCATGTTCTAACAGTTGACACCAATCTGGCTTCAGCCTATGGTACGCCGCCATTTCAACTGGCTGAGTCCTGGGCCGGGCGCATGAAGGGCGTTCTAGCTGATTCAGCCAAGGTGAAAGCCTATATCGCGCAGTTGGGCGGTGACTTCTTGTACAGCCCATATTCCCCTCCTTATCGCAAAGCTCAGTGGATTCAGGCACGTTTGAATCATGCTTCCAATGAGGCGCGCATGGATATGCCTCTTGATCTGGTGAGCTCGGCAAGCCTTAGAGATGATGGATTTGAGCAAATGATGCAGCGCAATCCTGTTGCCGCAGAGATTCTGTTTCGTCAGGCTCTTGGTATGGAAGTCGGTAATCAGCGAGCTCACTATGGACTTGGTCTTTCTCTTTTGAAGCAAGGAAAGGTCGATGAAGCAATTGGCGAACTGCAAATGGCTCGCTGGTTGGATCATGATGATGCACAGGTCCATCTCGCTCTTGGAGAGGCGCTAGAAAGTAAAGGATTAGATCAAGATGCAATCACACGCTACCGTGAGGCAGCCTTCCTGCATCCGGAAGATCCCGCTCCGGCGCTGTTTATTGCAGACATGCGTGAATCCCGCGACGATATTGAACATTCAGTGCGCGAGCTTACGGCTGCTCTCAATAACAATCCAAGCAGCCAATACCTGCGGCTGCGCAGGCAAGATCAAATCGCATGGAGATTGACCAAGCCTTACTGAGGAAACTAGGGTCTGAGCTTCAGAATCTAGACAGATGCTGGAGAAGCAGGCTCTCAACGGAATCCCGTATCCAGATCTCCGGGCTGCATATGCGGCCCGGAGATGATCCTAAAAGCAAGGAGGGGTCTTTTTATGCATTTTCTCAGCGAACGTTTTCTTGGCTCACTGCTTCTGAGCGGGCTGTTTGTATACTCCCTCTCGTCTGGCTGCCAGCCTGCTAGCGCATCCGAATTACTTGGCACAAGCGGGACGAACAAGGCAGCGAATTCGGCAGCGAATTCTCAAAAAAAGGTCGATAGAGCCAGCGAGGATTTTGCTGCGACTGATGCCCGAGCCGGAGCTGGCAATACCGCGCAGCTTGATCAGGACAGAGCAGAAGCAATGCGTCGGGCTAATGTACGTCGCTTGTTCTCCAAATATGAGCGTCTCGGAATTACTGCTTTAAAAAAGGACGATTACGGTACAGCCATAGAGATGTTGGGGCAGGCCGCACAGGAAGCTGAAGTCTTGAAGATGTCGAATGCTGATTACGCGGGCTGCCTGCAGTTGCTGGCCGTAGCTTATGAAAAATATGGCAAGAGTGCTGATAGCATTAAATGCCAGGAAAAGGCTCTTGAAATTCTCAATAAATCTGAAGCTGTTGACGAAAAAAGCAAGTTAGACGCTGTCATACGGATGGCTTCAATATATGCAGAAACAGGAGATGAGAAAGCGGCTACGGAAAAGTTGCAGAAGGCCTTGAGTGAAGCTGAGACCCGTGGAATGGATGAACGCACTAAATGCGGTATCATCGAAAAGCTTCAGAGCATAGCCATGGATAGAGGTGATTTTGCTGCTGCCCATGGGTTTCTCGAGAAACTAATGCAGTACGATCAAAAGCGTCCTGCGGATTTGAGCTCAGCCAGGCATCTTGAGCAGATGGCAAGATTATCCTGGAAAGATGGCAATTTCGAAGAAGCACGCAATTTGTTGGCACAATCCTTGCAAATTAGAAAGAGTCTTTCCGATCCTCTTGCGCCCAGTCAAATGGGTACAGCAGCAGCTGCTTCTGCTTCTACTTCTGCTTCTGTTTCTATTGCAGGAACTGAGCCAGATTCTCTTGGCGGAACTGACAAAGAGTCCGAGATGAATGCATTATTGCGTAATCTGATCAGCGCCAATCTTCTTCTTGGTGTTTATGATGAACCAGAGCAAGATATTAAAACTGTTCTTTCCTATGACCGCATGCATCTTGCTCCAGATTCTCCGGATTATCTCTTTGATCTCTTGTCACTGGCGCAAATCAAACTGCACGGTCGTGAAACGTCGGCTGCAAAATTTCTATGCCAGGAAGTGCTGAATAGCCAGAAAGATTCGCATCAGGAAAATAATACTGATACAGCTCAAGCCTATTCTTTGCTTGCTAGAAGCGCTGAGGCGCAAAAACAGTGGAAAGAAGCTTCTAGCTTCGCACAACAGGCTATAAATATCAGACAAAAATGTTCGGCGCCGGAATTGCTTTCCAAGAATGATCGTGAGCTTTTAGCACGCGCGGAGCTTGCATTACAGGCTCTAGCTAAGACTGCCGAAGGATTGGTTGGTTCAACAGCTCAAGCAAGCAAAACAATCAGCAGATAAAGGCGAATATCTACCGTAAGGCAGTTTTACGGACCTGAGATCTAATTCGCCAAGCGCGCATGCAGATATAAGAATTTGCATGCGCGAGGGAACATGATTTTTCCAGATGAGTCATTTTGATTATGTATTGGTGTTAGAGTGTAAGGGGTTTGAACGAGGTGGACAAATGAGATTGCTGTTTCGCCTGCTTCTTTCAGCTATTGCTTTTACAAGCGTGCTTCCCATGATTCATGGCATAAGTTTCCATGGCAGCTTCGCCACGGCATTGTTAATCTCCTTTGTGTTTGGCTTGATGCTCTGGGCCGTGGAAACCTTAACTATGGGAATTGCAGCTGTTTGGACGCTTGGTACCTTGGGGCTGGCTCTACTCTGGTTAATACCGGCCTGGATTTTAGGCTTTTGGCTTTTGCCGGCTATAGCAATTATTTTGACCGCCGATGTGATGCCCCAGAGTCTTTCGGTGGACGGATTTTTTCCTGCGGCCATAGCCGGAGTTGTGATGCTCTGTATTGCCCTGGCAACCAGTAAATTGCTCTGGCAGAACGGGCGAAAGCCGGCTCACTAATTCTTTGCACTTGCTAACAAAGGAATACTGTTCGCGTCATCCGGAAGGTGAAAAGCTCAGCCGCTCGTCAAATTTTTTCCGATATCGGAAAAAATAGAGAAGCAAGCAACTCTGGATTTTGTCAAGAGTACGGCAAATCGGCCCGGGCGATTCTGAATCAAAAGCATGCAGAATTTGCGATTTGAGCGTTTCTCTTATCGCCAGAATTTTTTCCGATATCGGAAAAAAGTTTTCCAGCAGTGAGTTCTTCTCGTTGTCATGGGATTTCTGTTTTATGGATCTCTTCCATATCTTTATCCGATATCGGAAAAAATTCTGGCTGGATCTCTGAGCGCTAGGTGGAACTTTGAGATTTGGAAGAGGACTTGAACGACTGAGCGTGACTGAAGCTTTTCGTCGAAGTAAGGGCTAGAATATGTCCAGGAAAATCGGCGGTGGCGACAATGTCCAAAAAAGACCAACTCAAAAAAATCGAAAAGCTAATCGAGCCTTACAAGATCAAGAACGGCAAAGGGTTCAAACTTGATAGCATCGACCCATCTGACACACGTGGATTGGGCTCTGAACAAAAGCAGGAAGCAAAGGAGTTATTGGCAACTGGAGTTAAATGGCTTGCCGATTTGCAATCCCGACTTTACGCTGACGATCGCTGGGCTGTGCTTATCATATTGCAAGCAATGGATGCGGCGGGTAAAGACGGAACAATCAAACATGTCATGTCTGGAGTGAATCCGCAAGGATGCCAGGTTTTTGCATTCAAGCAGCCTTCAGCTGAAGATCTCGATCACGATTTTATGTGGCGCTACTGCAGGTGTATGCCGGAACGTGGACGCATCGGCATCTTCAACAGATCCTATTATGAAGAAGTGCTCGTCGTCAGAGTTCACGATCTCATCAAAAAACAAAAATTACCGGCAAAACTGCTGACTGATGATATTTGGGATGAACGATTGGAAGACATCAGTGCAATTGAACGCTATCTGCAACGAAACGGAGTGCTTGTGCTGAAATTCTTTCTGCATGTTTCAAAGAAGGAGCAAAAACGCCGTTTTCTGGATCGCATAGACCGTGCTGACAAAAACTGGAAGTTTTCCGCTGCCGACATGAATGAGCGCCAGTACTGGAAACAATATCAGAACGCATTCGAAGAAACGATTCGAAAAACATCTTCGAAGGAATCTCCCTGGTATGTGGTGCCAGCAGACAACAAATGGTTTACACGTCTGGTCGTTGCGGCCGCAATTGTTGAGGCCTTGGAAAAGCTCGACCTTTCCTATCCTTCCGTAAGCAAAGAACAAATGCAATCTCTCTTAGAAGCTAAAGCAGCTCTGGAGAAGGATTAAGAGAATAGCCAGAGAAGAGATTCTCTGCCAGCAATGGACCAGCACGATGAAGCTAATTGTGTAGTTTAGCAATTACGCAATTAGCTCGAGACTTTGCTGTTGCGAGCAGGAAGAGGCGACTTTTGTCTTAACGGTGAGCAGATTATCGCTTAAAATAAAGGTCTGTGAAGGATTTAAGCACTAGAATGCTTGGCGAAATCAGCTCAGTACAGGACAATTCAATACCTGTGGCAGGTGTATTATTAGCAAATGGCAGAAATATCAAATAACGAGCAGGACCCAGCGGGGATTCCCGAACCAAATAAGAGCAATTCATCACTCGGCTCTGAGCGCGGGCTTGATGAAGTAACTGCAAGCTTCCTTTTGGAAGGGTCGAACAATTCAGTCCCAGCGACCGCAGCAGGCAAACATACGATTGGAGCTGGCTGGTTTCTTGCGATCACACGCTTTCATCGCATTCCTGTTTTTAAGCGGGTCTGGTTTTATCTCTTCCTTATGGCTGCCTACACTTCCTGCGTTGATATTTTCTGGGACCGAAGCGTGGGGCACTCTGTAATAAAAGAGGCTGGTACAGCTGCTTATAGTAGTGTTGTTCTCGGTTTGCTCCTGGTATTCAGAACCAATACAGCATACGAGCGTTGGAATGAAGGGCGTAAATTGTGGGGACAACTGGTTAACGACTCCCGCTCTATTTGTCTTAAAGTGCGCTCCTTTGTTTCCGTGCCTGAGTCAGAGAAGATCCAGTTTGGACAACTGGTGATTTCATTTGCCTACGCACTCAAGCATCATTTGCGTAAGACCACACCGACTGAGCCTTTGCCTGGACTTGGTCGTTCGGCCCAGGGAATAAAACATATGCCTGTGCATGTCTCTGGCAAAATTTTCGATCTCCTGCAGAGCTGGCGTCAGGCTGGTCTCCTGGACAATTTGCAGCTCATCCAGCTAGATGCCCATTTGCGGGCCTTCATGGATGTATGCGGCGGTTGCGAACGCATTAAGAATAGCCCCATTGCTGTTTCCTATAGAGCTTTCATGAGACAGGGTATTATTTTTAATCTGCTTTTCATACCCTGGTTTTTGGCTCCTGAATTCTCTTTGATCCTGTGTTTGCCCCTAATTCTCATGGGTACATATTTCCTTATCGGTCTGGAGCTTATTGCCGAAGACATCGAGGATCCTTTTGGCTGGGATGGTGATGATCTACCGCTTGATACCATATGTGGTAGCATCAGATCTTCTATTACTGACATCCTGAGTCTGCATAAGGCACTGAAATATACGCGTTCTGCAGAACGCGCGATTCCTGATCCGTTAAAGCATTGAAAACGCATTGATCAGGGGCTGAGCTTCTCAGAGAGGCAAGCTAAGCTTTTCCGCTGTAACAGATCGCATGCATTAAATTTCTAGCAAGCCTGCTGGGATCAAAAACTCGTGTTCAGGCTGGGTAAAAGATCTCTATGGCTTAGTTCCTGCTGGAGGAAAAGCAAGTGCGCATTGGGGATCTTCTGATTCAGTCGGGCTTTTTAACCGACGATCAGCTTGAGTCTGCTCTCATAAAACAAAAGCTGGCGAATAAAACGCCGATTGGGCAGCTGCTGATCATGTTCAATTTCCTCGAGGAAGGAGATCTTGACCTGGTTTTGCAAGCCCAGAGAAAAATACTATTTACTTCTCTTGACAGCGGGCTGGCTGTAAGAGCACTCAGATATGCCAGGCAACATCATATTAATTTCGCAGAGGCGACTCAACAGGTTCTTTCACAGTTACAAGGAAGCATACCTGCAGGCCAAACCCCTGCTAGCTTGAGCCAGAGTCAAGCAGCCCAGACTGTCTTGCAAGCACAAAAGTTTAGTTCAGCACATGTACAGAATACAAATACTGCTCCTGATACAAATACTGCTCCTGCGCAGAAACCAAATAATGCTGCACACGAACAGAATACTGCTGCACACAAACAGAATACTGCAGGGTTGTCTCAGTCGATAAATCCGGTGCCAAACAATCATGCAGCTAAGGCGGACGAGCTGATTTTGCTCAGCCAGACAGCCGCCAGCAGAGAGAACTGGACAGAAGCGCTGAGTCTTCTTGAGCGAGCCTGTAAGTTGGAAGAAGAACAGCAATCTTCCGCGGAAAAAATCCTGCCTACCTATTGCACTCTTTTAGAGTTTTATTTGAGAGCTTCTCAGAAGGTAAAGCTGCCCAATTGCCTCGCCAGAATTAAGCGATTAGTAGATACAAACAGTACGAAACTCAGCGCTTCTACTTTTGTTTTTCTTGCAGGCGCAGCCACCAATTGCTTGAATGCGCGGATGCTCAAGGATGCGCAGGAAATCTACAGTGCGATTTTGCCCAGGTGGACTGAGCTTCTTCCATACGAATCAGGGAAATACGCGGAGTGCTTGAGAAACGCCTTGCTCTGCCGAAGTAGGCAAATTCCATTTGAAAGAAGCAATTTGAAAATTGGGGAATTGCTTAAATTATCAGGTTTGATTGACGCAGATCAGTTCCAGGAGGCTTTGCAGCAAAGCAAGAAGCAAAGATTGCCACTTGGTCGTGTTCTGGTTCAATCCGAGCTCATTGAAATGAGGGAATTGCGTAACGCGGCGAAGGTACAAGTTATGTGCCGTTCGTCTATGCTTCCGGGAGACCTTGCCGGCATGGTTCTTAAAGCTGCGTGCAACACACAGCTCAGCGGGGCCGAGTTCTTCTACAGGATTCAGCTTGAGCAGGATTCTGCGGATTTGAAAACCAAACAAACAGCAGAACTAATTGCCAAAATGGATGAACTCATCCTTAGCGAGGAGAACAAAGGGACGCAAGCTCCAGAAAGTGCAGTTCTTGCAGCTCAGGTCGCTGATCTGTGTTTGCAACGAGGTGAAATGGATGAGGCTGAATTGATGTTTCGGCGTGCTCATGCGGTTTTTGCCGTTTCCGGAGAGGGATGTCAGGACAAACTTGCGGACCAGTGCAAGAAAATCGGCAGACTGTTAATAGGCCAGAAAAAATATCCCGAAGCGGAGCTTCTTTTGTTGCAGAGCCTGGAGATAAAGAGCCGCTTGCTCGGAGAAATGCACCCCGATCTCTCAGATATACTCATTGATGTCGGTTATCTTTATTACTGCCAGGCAAGTTATGCTGCCGCAATTGGCTTTTTGCGTTCAGCCTGGATCTTGCAACAAGAGCAAAGCTCGGCGGATTCTAAACGGCATGTTTTGCACTTGCTAATCAAATGTTTCGACCAATCTGGGCAGGGTTCTGAGGCCAGCATATACAGGGAACAACTAAAAGCCATAGATGACGGCGCAGCTTGAAAGTACGTTTCATTTGCAAGGCAGGTAAATTACAACAGGTTAGATAGACATGACTCTTTCTCAAATACAGACAAATTATTTTGCAGCAATCAGTGCCTTGCCCGAGGAGACAAGGGATACCTTGCGTTTCGCCTATGAGCTTGCCGAAAAAGAACACAGCGGGCAATTGCGGAAATTGCACCGGAACAGAACGGAACGCGATCCATATCTAATTCATCCTTTGCGCGTGTCTTTGATTTTGATGCATGAATTAAGACTGCGAGATCGAACTTCCCTTGCTTCGGCTGTGCTTCATGATGTTATCGAAGACGGTGTAAGCCGTCCTACAGTTGAGAATTTGGAGTCCAAGTTTGGCGAGGAGATTGCCTCGACTGTTGATTACTTGAGTAAGCCAGAAGGCGCAGCAGGAGTCGATTCTAAGGAACTGCATCAGTACCATGAGTCTTTCTTCAGCGCACCCTTACATGTGCGCATGGTAAAGCTGGCCGACAGACTCGATAATATGCGAGAGACCTTGCTGGTCGATATCCCTCGATTTCAGAATCGCTATCTCAAGGAAACACGAGAGATTTATCTACCACTTGCCGAAATAACTAACGCTTATTATTGTGAGCAGCTTGAGATGCTTTGTTCAGAACTGGAGTCTCTGCTGAATAAAAGCTAGTTATTTTGCCTGAAGCTGGATCGCGTTTTACCGTTAGGGAGTACGTTTTTCCAGCCGATCGCAGTCCGGTCAATTTCAAGAATTTCACGCTTGCCGGAAGATGTGGATTCTCTATCAGCAATTTGCCATCTTTTAGCTTGATGCCGAGTATGCTGTCTATCATCTCGATTACGCTACCAGCTGCCCAGGCCTGGGGAACGCAGGAAACATTGTAAGGCACTGGGCTGGGAAAATCTTTGCGATCGAAACCGCAGAATAACTCGGGCAGCCTGGCATCAGAAGAGTTTCGACCTGACTCAATCAAGCTTTCTGCAAGTAATGCTGCTTTTTCTTTCTTGCCGTTTCTGCAGAGACCTTCAACAATGAGGGCATTGTCGTGAGGCCAGATAGAGCCGTCATGATAACTAATCGGATTGTATCTCCGTTCCTTTGTCGATAGGGTTCTTATTCCCCAGCCGCTGTACATGTCAGCTTTGAACAATCTGTCTGCTACTGCACTGCTCATTTCCGCATCAAGTATGCCGGAGTTAAGCAATTGTCCCGGGTTTGAGGACATGACGCCGCAGGCGGAGTTTGTTCCATCAATAGCCAGTGCTACAAGTTTTTCCTTAGCTAGCCAAAATTTCTTCTTGAACTCGGCTTTAAGTGCTTGGGCCTTTGTTTCTAAGCTAAGCGCCGCTTCTTTATGTCCCAGCTTTTTTGCCAGGACGGCGATTCCGATATAGGCATCATACAAATAGCCCTGAACCTCGCAACAGGCTATTGGAGCCGTGGCCAGGGTTCCATCTTTGTGCATGATTGAATCGCCGGAATCTTTCCAGCCCTGGTTGCTCAGGGCTGCGCCTGCTTTGCCTCCATAATAAAGGAAGCCGTTAGTTGTTGCTGTACAAGTTTGTAAATAGGAAAGCGCTGCTTCAATTTCAGACCAATGTGTTTTAGCAAGCAAGAGATCGTTTGTTGCCTCAGTATATTTTGCGATCAGCATAAGCCAAAGTGGGGTGGCATCGACTGTTCCATAGTAGGGAATAAAAGCAATTTCTCTGCATCTGGCCATCTCACCAAGACGCAATTCGTGCATGATCCTGCCAGGTTCTTCTTCGGTAAAGGGATCATGCTTCTTACCCTGATAGGCAGCCAGAACGGTTATTACTTCTCTTGCCAGTTCGGGATAAAGGCTTAGTGTTTGCAGAGCGCTGATGCATTGATCCCTGCCGAAAGCACAGGCGTACCAGGGAAGACCTGCGGCAAGACAGGGACCTTTAGGTGTACTTTGCTGCAAGAGATAAAGATCGCGCCATGATTGTTCGAACATGTCGTTGAGCAGAGTCCAATCCGATTGCAGAGTCGGTATTTTTTTCTTCCAGCTTAGATAAGCCCGGTCGGCTTCTTCTTTTGCTTTCTTGTAGTCCAGCCTTGATTTCAGCTCGGCTCTTGTGTTTGAAGTATCTATGCGAAATTCCAGGGTTTCATTGCCGAATGCAGGAATCTTGAGCTTGTATTCAAGTTCGTCTTTTTCACAGTTATCCGGTCTGTTCCGGGCTGTTATGTACAGGTCTCTGTCAACCTGATCGAGTCCTTTGTAGTGAAACACAGAAATTTCTCTGTCCTTTTGCCAATCCTGTTTCAGGTCTTCAGAACTGCTTCCTCTGCTTGGGCGACTGGCTGCACCACGCACTTCGAACATATCTCGGAAGTCGGCTGAATACTTGAATCTTAAGTCTAAACTGAGTTCTTTACTTGCAAAATTTCTGACAGTGATTTTTTCGGAGAAACCATCAAGAACAATCAATTCACGCTGAATGAGCAGATCATCTCCGACGCTGTATAGAAAGCTAGCGGCATAAGCATCTTGGGTAAATGACTTGAGCAGCGAAGCGGGTTTGCCATTTATGAGCATTTGCCAGAGGTTCAGAAAGCGTGTGTCGTTTTCGTAGAGTCCGTAGGGAGACCCCTGTCCGGAAATAATCATGCCTGATGGATCGAGAACAAGCATGCTGTTTCCATTTTTGAGGACCGCTCGTGGACTTGCTGTTGAGAGTTGTGCTTCCGTTTTCAATATTTTGCTTGTATCAGAGTTTGATGCTAGCTCGGCAAATGTTTGAGCAGGCAATGCTCCTTGCCAGAGGAGAATGAGGCAAAGAAAAATAGATTTGATTTTCCACGTGATCATGTCTTTGCTCATGGTCTTAGTGTCCATAGACGGTCTTAATGTCCACCGACGGTCTTATTGTCCAGAGACAGGTATTATTGCCGGATTTCATATTGCCGAGTTTCATATTGCCGAGTTTCATATTGCCGGATTTCATATTGCCGGATTTCATATTGGCGAGTTTCATATTGCTGAATTCCATTTAGCTGAATCCCATTTAGCTGAATCCCATTTAGCTGTTAATTCATTTGCAATCAAACGCTGGCCTTTTCAGCAATTGGCTTTGTTTTGGCGTTTTGCGTATTTACAAGTTCTCGCGCTCGTTCTGCTGCTTTTACGACAGCTTTGATGAGGGTTACACGAAGTTTGCCTTCTTCAAGTTCCATCAAGCCGTCGATTGTGCATCCGGCTGGCGTGGTAACAGTGTCCTTCAGCAGAGCAGGGTGAGCTTTGGACTCGAGCACCATTCGTGCTGCACCATACATCGTCTGAGCAGCCAGAAGGGTTGATGTTTCCCGCGGGATACCTAGCTTGACGCCAGCCTCTGCCAGAGATTCGATAACCACATACAAGTATGCAGGCCCGCTGGCGGACAAGGCTGTGACCCCATCCATCAGAGATTCATCCACAAAAACAGTTTTGCCAACACAATTAAAAATTGCCTCGGCCATTTGCTTGTCTGAGTCGCTGGCAAAAGTTCCAAGCGATAGTCCTGTCATTCCTGCATTCATCAGGCTAGGTGTATTTGGCATTGCTCTAACTACGGGTATCTGCTTTTTCAATCTCTCTTGAACGAAGGTTGTAGTTACAGAAGCTGCAACTGAAATCAGCAACTGTTTCTCCGTAAGAACATCCGATATTTCGCGAACCACGCTGTCCATGTTTTGAGGTTTGACAGCCAGGAGAATGATGTCTTTGCCTTTGACGACCTTCTTGTTGTCGGTCGAGGCTTTAATACCGAGCCGCTCGAATACTCTGGGTATGGAAGAGTCGTGACCGACACTGCCGCTGATGTCATCTGCTTCAAGTCCACCTTTTTTCAGCAGCCCGGAGATAAGCGCTTCTCCTAGCTTCCCGACTCCAAGTACGGCAAGCTTCTTGCCTTTGAGATCATAGCTCTCCATTTTTCCTCCAGTGTATCGATAAAAGCAGAAAGCGTGCACTTATATTGCAAGCGATCGGCAGAAGGCTTAGCAAAACCTGCGTCTTTTCAAGAGGCGAACCGGGCTGCCAGCTTGGAAACATGCTTTTGAATTTTATCCGATATCGGAAAAAATTTTGCCGGCAGAACGCCGAGTAAGGGATTTCAAGATGCGCTGTACTTGCTAATCTATTGGCATGGCAGCTGAGTAAATAGTCTTGGAGCAGCTGAGCAATTGCTATTCACTTTTGAGTTCTACTAAGCAATGAATAACCGTAACGACAAAAACAGCTACACACCCGCTCGAAATTTAGATCGACCAGAACCGTTTATGGACCTGGTGCGGGATAGTTACTCGCTTTTCAGTTCGCAATGGAAACTCACGGTGGGGGGACCAGCACTTTATTTCTACGGGCCATTGCTCGTCGTAGGCGTACCTGTTTTTATTTTTGCGCTGGTCGTCGGGTTCATCGTTCTCCTGATCAACAAAGGGCTTTACTGGCTTGCCATGTTTCCGATTGGAGTTGTGGGAGTTCTGCTTTACGCACTGGCTGTAAACTGGATTCGAGTCTCCTGGACTGCAATTGCCTTGAAGCTCCTGCGTGCTGAACCAGCAGATTTTGCTGAGTTGCTGAAATCATCTCCCAAATTCATCAATTTCTTTTTGACTACTTTTATTATTGGTGTTGCCACTGTTATTGGTGGCATTTGTTTCATTGTGCCAGGCGTGTTCATTGCTATACGTACGGCATTCGCGCCCTTCTTGGTCGTGGATGAAGACCTGGGACCAATCGAAGCTTTGTTCAAGAGTAATGAGCTTGTTCAGGGGTATTCCTGGCAAGTTCTGGGCGCTCTGGTTTTGCTTTACCTGGTGAATATGGTGGCAGGATTTATTCCGCTTGCACATTTACTTGTCACACCTGCCAGTTATGGCTATTTCGATCTTGTCATCGGGCGCATGTATCTGTGGCAGCGAGCGGCTTTGAGCGAGCGACGATCTGCTTCAGATCCTGATTTCATTAGATAGGCCTAAGGCAAAGTTGATGAGAAACAATTGAACTACTGCCGCAGCAGCGTGTGCGCACCAGGCGCCACAGCAGTGGGATAAACACGATTGTGGGCTGTCGATCTCAAATCTATTCTGAATATATTTAGATCATCAGTCCCCCCACCTCTCCCCTGGAAAGCCCCTCCTCATGCCGGATTCAGCATTAGAGAAAGTTCAGACTCCGCATGCTTCGTTAGAATTATCAGAAAAAAACGTCTCAGAACGGGCGCTTCAATTACTAAGGCAAGAGGCTTCAAAAGAACTTCTCCAGTCTGTTGCTGCAAAACACTTGAGTAAGGATCCGTCCGCGGGAAAGCTGTTGATCAGCGATTCCAACGGCAGCTACCTGCAGACGGGTATCAATTCAGTAACTTCGCATTTTATCTCTGACCAGGAAACGAGGAGTTCTGTCAACCATTACACTGCAGAATTTGTAAAAACAGCTAGCTTATTCAGTGGTGGCAAGCTGGGGATTGCGGCAACCGCTGTAGCCTATGGACTTGATCAGGCGAAGCCGGATGAAGGCTGGAAAGAACAAGTTGCTGATTTTGCTCTTGGTGCTACAAAGGGTGAGGCATTAAAGGGTTCCTTTGCCTTTCTTGGCAGCAGAGGGACTTTCGCGCCGATTAAAGGCGCCCTGATGGGCTTGAGTTCTGGTGCGATTGATGAAGTCTTCAAGCGAGAAACATTTACTGATCCTTCCTCTCTCAATGATCGACTGAGGAAAAATGCCTTCAATCCGCAGGCAGTCTTGATGAATGCAGCCGTATTTACGCTTGGTGAAGGGCTTTATTCCGGAATAAACTATGCGTATAAAGATGCGCTGGCACAAAACCGAACCCTCTCCGGCATGGTTATGGGCGGATCCTTTGGTTTTGTCAACGGAACTGTGGCGGAAGCCTCACGTGAGATGCAGGAAAAAGGGCGAATAAGCCCGGGATCTGTAGTTTGGAAGGGCTTGCTTGAAGGCGGAGTAAGTGCTGCTGGAGCGGGCGCAGGAATTAAGGTGTCTGATCCTGTCTTCCAGCAAAAGGTAAAAGATACCGCACTTGGTGCATTAGATAGGGTGGGTTTAAATCCATTCAGGAGCAACTCACGTGAATTCGTGGTTACCGGCGGCTTGTCCGATCTCAACAAATTCACCAGTGAGCAGACTAAAACTGCAATTACCACTGTCAGAGAAGTTCGCAATATTCTTGGCTGGGAAAAACTGGGACCGGAAAAACAGCTTCTCTTGCAACACTCCGATGAGAGAGCTGGAAACATTCCCATTCCTAAGCTTGCCGATTTGATTGCCAGTTGTAATCCGGAAAAATTGGGAGAGCCTGAACGGGCATCCCATCTTTTTCCCAATGCAAAAGGTCCGGTATATCTCGAGGAAGGAAGCAATAATCACATACGTTTTCTCGTAGGCGATCAGGTCCCGCAATGGAAAAATGGACTCGGCGGCAACCGCGTTATGCTGGGCACTCCGGAGACCAAAATCAATGCCATGGCCCCGCTATTAATAGGAGACCCGGCTAATCCGGATGGACAATCCTCGAGGCAAGCCTGGGAAGATTTTACAAGTCAACTGCAGTCCGCTAAAAAACTAGGAATTGATGGAATTTCTACCGATGTATGGTGGGGAATTGCAGAGCCAAAACAGGGACAGTTCCAGTGGAACTATTACGACAAATTGAGTAGCAAGATTATTGGGGCAGGACTGAAATGGGTCCCGATCGAGTCCTTCCACGAGGCTGGAGGAAACGTGGGTGATACTGTGAACATACCTGTTCCATTTTGGGTTTGGAACAAAATTTCAAGTCAGATTCCCGGTAGTTCGCCCGATGTCGGCAAATTTAAGAGCGAGCAGGGGAATGTAAGCAATGAGTATGTGCAGTTCTGGGCAGACAAATATTCGATTCCTCTATACAAAGATTTCATGACGGCCTTTGGCCAGCATTTTGCTGGCAAGGCCCAATCAATTTCTGAAATCAACATCAGTCTTGGACCAGCAGGAGAAGCCAGATATCCGTCCTATAATCACCACGATGATAATGTTTCATATCCATCTCGGGGTGCGATGCAAGCATATTCAGATCTTGCAAAAGCCGACTTTAAGGACTGGGCAATCAAGAAATATGGATCCTGGGATGGGGTGAATAAAGCCTGGGGCGGTCATGTTGAAAATATTGAGCCACCGGTTGATGTTGATGCATTCTACAAAGACAATGTTCACACGAACACTCAATATGGTCGCGATGTGATTGATTGGTATTCAAATACTCTGATAAATCACATACAGGGTGTTATGGGAACCGCTTTCCAGGTTTATGGTCCTGATTCGGCATATAAGAATGCAAATATCGGTATGAAGATTCCGGGCATTCACTGGAGAATCGGCACAAACGCTGGTGATCATGTCAATCTTTCCGACAGGCTTGCTGAGGTCAATGCCGGGATGATCCGAACCAGTACAAATGACTGGAATAGTGACGAACTTGGACGCGGTTACAGACCTCTGCTTTCTGGAATAAAGCAGCTCATGGGATTACCTGGTGGTGATAGATTGATGCTTCATTTCACTGCTCTCGAGATGCCGGACGGGCAAGACAGTAATATGAACGCAAAAGCAATGCCTTACTCACTTGCAGAGTGGGTAGGCAAAGAGGCTCAATATCAAGGCATACCGTTAAAGGGTGAGAATGCATTAGCAGGCACCTTGCAAAATCCTGATGCGTGGAACATTATGGCTTCCCATCTCAAACTTCCTCAGCAAGCTGGATATTACAAAGGACTTACTCTATTACGGCTCTCTGACCTGTTTAGTTCTAACGTAGCAAGATGGAACGTAGAGAAGCTAATTAAGGCGACCCATGGTAATGCCCAGCCGGCAGAACAGAAAAATGCCAGCTGAGCATGACTTGAACTGAGGCGATGATTGCAAGCACAGCGAGCTCAGTGCGCTCAGTAAGCTACTCAGTGGGCTCGGTAAGCTACTCAGTGGGCTCAGTAAGCTACTCAGTGGGCTCGGTAAGCTACTCAGTGGGCTCAGTTAGCTACTCAGTGGGCTCGGTAAGCTACTCAGTGGGCTCAGTAAGCTACTCAGTGGGCTCAGTAAGCTACTCAGTGGGCTCGGTAAGGTACTCAGTGGCTCGGTAAGCTACTCAGTGGGCTCAGTTAGCTACTCAGTGGGCTCTTCTTTAGCCTGGACGCGTCTTGCATGCTGCTTGCCGCCAATTAATGCGCTTCTGCTTTCTTTCCAGACTGAGTTCGGAGTTCATCCAGTTTGTAGGCTATGCGATCCCATTTTTTGTAGAGCTTATTGAGTTTGTGTTCACTAATTTGCGTGTCAGGCTGAACCAGGTAACGCCTGAAGTGATTGGCTTGGTCCTCGGAGATCAATCCTTCAGATAAACCCGCTTGTATAGAGCTATCCAGCTTAAGACGACGCTGCTCGAATTCGCTCGAAGCAGCATTTTGACTGCTGGCACTATTTGCAGTCAGGCTGCTATCAACCGAATTGGACTCAAGCTTAGAACCTGGAGTCAGCACAGCTTTTTCAGTTTGCACATTTTTTTGATTTGCTTGCTGTTGTTGGTAGGCTTCTTGTTGAGCTTGACCCGCTGCTGCTGCTTGTTGACCGGCTGCTGCTTGCTGTCCTGCTGCTGCTTGCTGTACTGCTGGGTCTTGATTTTGCGCACTGTATTGCTGTTGTTTTGTCGAGCTGGCTTTTGCTTTTGAAGACCAGTGTTTCTGTAAGACGAGTTTTCCTACAGTTGCACCACTTGCATCAACTACTGCTCCATCAGACTGAATGTTCATTTTTTGAATATCGAATGCGGAGCTTGCATTCTTCATCATTACTTGACCAAGCAGGTTTCCGGCTTCATCACGGACTTCTCCCTGTGCATTGATGCTTGCTCGTACTTGCGTTGAACCTGCCAGAGCTTGGCTCTGAATTGAAGCTATACCGATCATTCCACTGATAAGAATGAAGGAAAAAGCTCTTATATTTTTACCCATAGTTCCTCCTTGACGATCGCCAGAGCGCCACAGTCTTTGACTGGCAAATATGCTCATGCGAAGATCAGCGACAAACAGATCCGATTTACTAAATTCTTCGCACTAGACGCGAGCGTTCCTTTTCGGTTCCTGCTGAGCCGGGATTTGCTAGAATAGCCTGACAGTAGACAAGTGTATCAGCGCGATGGACACGGCTTTAAGGAGCAGCACAGATGCGATACCAGATAAATGGCAGCACAATGCAGAGTCTAGAGATTCAGCTTCAAGCTGGAGAGATGATTTACAGCCAAACACATCAAATGGCGTGGATGTCCTCTAATATAAAAATGGAGACTAATACCGGCGGCGGTATTATGAAAGGATTGATGCGTGGATTATCGGGGGGCTCGATTTTTGTCACACATTTTACGGCAGAACAACACGGCGGATCTGTCTGCTTCTGCCCCCGCTTTCCGGGAACGATCATTTCGCGTGAACTAGCCTCTGGTGAAACATTGATTTGTCGCAAAGAAAGTTTTTTATGTGCTACAGCTAGCATCTCTTTAGATGTATTCATCAGAAAACAAATTGGTTCAGGCATTTTTGGCGGAGAAGGATTCATACTTCAAAAAGTGAAAGGGCCGGGTCAAGTTTTTCTTGATTTGTCTGGTGAGATTGTGGAGAAAACACTTGCTGCGAAGGAAAAACTTCTTGTGCACGCAGGGCACGTGGGCGTGCAGGAAGCATCGGTTGGCTTTGACATTCAACTTATTCCAGGTTTTAAGAATATACTGTTTGGTGGAAACGGTCTTTTTGTAGCAGTATTGACCGGCCCAGGTAAAGTTATTCTGCAGAGCATGCCGATTGCTAATTTAGCAGAAGAAATTTTTCGACATGGAGCCACGGGGACTTCAAGTGATAATGAGCTGGATGCTGGAAAAGTTGTAGGTGGCTTGATAAAGGGGCTATTTGAGTGAGCAGGGTTGACTTTGCTCTTACATAGCTCAAAGAGCAATTTATTTTGCATGGACGTATTCAAACTAATAAAGGAGCTCATGCTTAAATACGTTCGTAAGAATTCTCTCTAGCTGATAAACTACAAAGTCTTGACCTGCAACAAGCTCAAAATATGACACTTTGACAACGATGCACCTGCTCAGCTCATTTCAAACTTATTCCGATATCGGAATAAATTTTGGAGAGAAGCAGCCATTAACGGAGCAAGCAAACAGACAGATGAAACGCCCCTTAAGTTTCTGGCAAATTTGGAACATGAATTTTGGTTTTCTTGGAATTCAGTTTGGCTGGGGATTGCAGCTTGCCAATATGAGTGCGATTTACACTAAGTTGGGCGCACACCCAGACGACATACCTATCTTGTGGTTGGCCGGGCCAGTTACCGGTTTGCTGGTTCAACCTGTCATTGGTGCCATGAGTGATCGAACCTGGACCAAGCTCGGAAGACGTCGACCGTATTTTTTGACTGGTGCAATTCTTGCTTGCATTGCTCTGTTTTTGATGCCTGATTCACCGGGGTTGTTGTATGCGGCCAGCTTGCTCTGGATTCTGGATGCCAGCATCAATATCAGCATGGAACCTTTTCGCGCTTTCGTTGCTGACAAACTGCCGGCAGTGCAGTGTACTAAAGGTTTCATCATGCAGAGCTTCTTTATAGGAGTGGGAGCGACTTTGGCAAATGCGCTGCCAATGATATTTAGATGGTTCGGCATTGTAGGAAAAGCCGCAAATGGAGTGCCAGTTACGGTGCAGTACTCCTTCAAAATTGGCGCGATTGTGTTTTTGATATGCGTTCTGTGGACCGTCATAAGTTCCAACGAGTACCCGCCAGACAACATGGAAGAGTTTCAAAAGAAAAGAGAAAAAAATCCAGGATTACCTGGTTTGCTAAAAGAGGTTGTTGAAGAAATTCCTGATGCAGTAAGAAACATGCCCAAAACAATGAAACAGCTGGCTATAGTGCAGGTCTTTACCTGGCTGGGTTTGTTTTGCATGTGGATGTTTTTTGGATTAACCACTGCGTATCATGTGTTTCATGCCCCTGATGCAAAATCAGAATTGTTCGACCGTGGAGTTGAATGGGCGGGCTTATGTTTTGCTGTTTATTCAATTGTCTGTTTTCTTGTGGCGTTTGCTCTGCCTAAAATCGCGCAAGTTGTGGGGCGTAAAACCATACATGCTTTTGCTCTCACTGCTGGTGGCTTGAGTCTGTTATCGGTCTACTTTATTCATGATCAGTTTCTTTTACTTGCTACGATGGTTGGCGTTGGCATAGCGTGGGCGTCAATCTTAGCGGTACCATATGCGATACTATCAGGCGCCGTGCCTCCACAGAGAACCGGTATATATATGGGTGTCTTTAATTTCTTTATCGTGATTCCTGAGATTATTGCTTCTTTGGGTCTCCAGCCCCTTGTTGTAAACGTTTTCCACAATAATCCGCTCTTCGTTGTTATGACTGGTGGCGCATCAATGATACTAGCTGCACTATTAGTTTGCCGAGTTGATGATCCAGAAGGCAAAGGGTGTCTGTCTTCTGGAGGGGCAGGGCATTGATTAGTTGGATATGTTTAGTTGAGGAAGCGCGACAACTAAAGGTGAAACATACTCACGGAGATTGATCCCCAGTCTCTTTCGCAACGCATTTTTTAAAAAGTTGGAATCTAATCTTGTCTTTTGCTCAGATGCAAAATAATAGATAGAGATGTAGAGCTGTAAATATCTTCGACTAATTCCATGGAAGCTTGAGACAAGAAACCTAATAGATTGTTCTATGGCTGCCTGAGTAGCACTAGCAAGCTCGGAGTGAAATGATGGCTGTTCTTTTGCAAGAACAAAATAATTGTTGTGGATTATTTTGACTTTTCCCTGCAGTTCGAGTAGCTGAAGAGCTGCAGAAAGAGCTCCTATATCCTCAAAATTCCTTGCTAGGTAGTCAAAGCTTACAGGTGTATCACTCAGGTGAGCTAGGAGGTGTTTGGAGATAGAGCTCCCTTCTGAGTCGGAAATGGGAAATTCTGTTTCCGCCCCTGCTCGTTCCTGTTCTAATTCTGACGCTGATTGTTCGTTAGTTTTTATTTCGTCAGCTGCCAGCTGAGCTGATTCGATTTCCTTTCTGGGGTGTTCTCGAGCAGGTGTCTCTCTGCTCCTTTTGCATATTACTAATCTAAATTCCTCAGAATGTACAAATTCGCAGTTTGATTCCCTAAGTTCTGCAT
>JBIKOL010000204.1:0-13687 GCA_044358055.1 Obscuribacteraceae bacterium (SeqCode) | reverse complement strand
CGGTCCCCAAGAGCGCCGGCGGCTCGCCGGCTTATGAATCGCCCGATCGATCCGTTAAAACCCGGTCCCCAAGAGCGCCGGCGGCTCGCCGGCTTATGAATCGCCCGATCGATCCGTTAAAACCCGTTCCCCGGGAGCGCCGGCGGCTCGCCGGCTTATGAAATAATCGATCGGATTCATAAAAAGCCGGCGAGCCTACAAATTTGAATTCACCTCAAATATTGAACGCAACGTGCAGGAGCGAGTCTTGTGTTCACATAATGTACAAGTCAAGAAACAATGACCATTATGTGAACACAATCATGGGTCTGTTCTGGCCATATATGAACAAAATCGTTCAAACCAGCCAAGTTTTGTTCATATATGAACAATCAATTTCAAAAATTATGGCAATGCTGGTTTGCAAAAAAGAATCAATGGCTTGAGTTCATACCCGTCTATGGCCAAGTGCGCCTATACGTGCCAGTAAATTAGCAGCCCCAGCCATAGCGCTCCCGTGCTTATCTACAAGGGCGACCCGTGCTCAGGAAAATCTGTTTAAAAGCCCTGGCTCCACGTGGCGTTAGCCCGTGGAGCCTTAATACCAGCCCTGGTACGTCTTTTGGAAGAACTTCGCTTTGTTTGTGAGCCCTTAAGTTCGACCGATGAGCTTATATTAAATCCAGGATTTTTGTTTTTTGTGAGTTATGAGGGCTCGAAGATTAAATCGCCACTTAAGGATAAAGAGTAACAGGCAGGCATGAATCCGCGCCGAACTCTGTCCTGTCCTATTCTTTCTAAGGAATGGCAGGCATGAATCCCCCGAATCCTGCCTGCCTGATTTCTAACTGATTTCTTTGCTCCGGACTGGCAGGCAGCTCCCTACCAGGTGATCCGGATAACTACATTGACTTGAACACGTTGTAGTCGAAAGTGAATTCGATATCGACGTTTTCTGGAGAGTTCTCCGGCAGGTGAGCAAACGGTGCAGCGTTTCTTACTGCAGCCAGTGCAGCCTGGTCGGCGATGGCGAGTCCCGAGCTTTCCGTAATTCGCAAATTGCTCATCTCACCATTGGCATGGATTTTGAACAGCACTTTCACCCGGTTCTTCTCTGTGTGCGACGGTGGGAACCAAGCACGCTTGATGCGGCGCTGCAACTCGAGCATGTACTTGCTGAAATCAGGGTCTGCCTTCACGGGCGGAGAAGTTCGAGTTCCAGGAGGTCCCGGAATGTTATCTTCCGGACCTGGTCCAGATGTCGGTCCTCCAAAACTTGGAGTAAGTGTGATTGGTCCGCTGGTGAAAGAAGAAGGACCATGACCTCCGGCACGAAAAGGTGCAGGCACCTTATTGTCCCCGTCCCCATCTGTGCCGGGCTTGTGTCCTCTTCCACGCATGTCTACCGGCGTAACGGATGGACCACCGCCTGTGGTATCAGCATGAGAAATAGCTTCTGGTCCGATTCCGCTGCTAAATCCGTTTGATCTGCTGCCAGGTGTTCCAGGAGTTCCACCTGCAGGTGGACCGGCGATCTTGCCACCAAGCTGCGGAGCAGCGACGCTAGGAAGTTGCAAACCGTGATTGCTACCCGATGCGGCGCCGGCAGGCATTGGTGTTGGATTGGCTCCAGAATTGCGCATACTGCCTGAGCTGAACATTGAAGGGGTGGGCAAAGCCGGCAGAGGTGACTGCCCGGGATTCATTGCAATCGGAACCGGGACAGATGCTGATGCAGCAGCGGATGACATAGCCTTAGGCAAAGGATTCACTGTAGCTTGCACGGATGAAGTATTCTGCAATGTCGGTGCCGTGGGTGTTGCTTTGTTCATACTGAAATTCTTGAGTAATGAAGCAAGCGGAGCTGGTGGCATCGCCGCAGAAGCTATTTTTGTCACCTCTGGAGTTTCTTTAGCGACCGTTTGCTGAACTCTATGCTGAGGCTGAGATGCAGAGGATGAGGATGAAGATGAGCTCGTTGATTTTTGCTGTTCAAGCTGCCGGCTGTTGCTGGATGCAGCGTTTTTCTTGTCCTCGTCATGGTCCTTATTCAGCTCAGCATGAGTCGGAAGTTTTTGAATTGGTTTAGTTTTGTCGAATTTCTTGGACTCCAGTTTTGCACTTTCTTGGGCCCTGATATTCGTATTAACCGGAGGTTTGACTATTGTGGGCTTTATATTGTCAATGAATTCAATCATCGTTATTTGTTTGGCAGGCGGCTGCGGAATGAAGAAAAACATCGCAAGAATAGCAAGCGAAACAATAAGAGCCGCATGAAGGATATAGGATCCCGAAGTCGCCTCCGGCAGTTCAATAACCATATCTTTGTAAATCGCGCGACGGCGCTTCGCGATTGCATGGTCATAAGCATCGCGCGCAGCATATCCCACGAACGCCAGCACCATGCCAGTCACCAATAGTGATACCGGGCTCCCAAAATGTATTTGCCTGAACGCTTCAATTACAGCGTCATTTACCTTCATTCCGTACTGCTTGCCGAAGACTTCAAGGGCTTTTGTAATACCAGGCGCAAGCAGCATCATGCTCAGCAAAATGTAGTTGAGAATAGCAACATCAAGGAATAGAATTCCCTTTCGCGATTGACCATTGTAGAACTGACCCAGTCCGGGAATCATCGATAGCATCGCAGCAGTCGCGGGATCACGCGTTTCCTGCGGATAATATTGTGTCTGTGCCATATTTGTAGCCCTGAAGTGTGATGGAAAACAATAAATAAAAGACCGGACCAACTCCAGTAATAACTTTATTGCAATCACTCAATCGATTACAGGGCGTTAAGAGCCTGATTTACTCAGGGTTTTTCCCAGATGAACCTTTCCCTTGAAAAGCGTTCAATACGCTCGCTAATCGGATTCTCGAAACACGGGCGACGTATGGCGTCGCCCCTACATAAACTGGCTCACAATCTGTTTCTTCGAATCCACACCCATGAACCCTCGAAAATGTATGCACGGGCGAGTCCATGCTTTAAAGGAAAATATGTGTAGGGGCGAGGCCATGCCTCGCCCGCCAGCTAAAGAATCTAGTGCGTGTAATCAAGTTCCGGAAATGAGCGGTTCACACCTGAAACACCGGCTCTTTGTATACTTGTAACTCGCCCAGAATTGTTATTGCTCTGATTCGCTTTCAACTCTTCATCGCAATTTTTGCACTTCTGCAAGACCATGCAAACATCCAGATCTTCCGATGTTCCTGCAGGTGGCTGCGACCATTGCGTCACGCTCAAAGCAGCGTTCAATGCAGCACGATCCATCTTCGGATCACCGGATGATTCAACAATGTGCTGATCGCTCACAGCCCCATCAGTACTCACCTTAAAGCCGACCATCACTGGCTTAACGCCTTCCTGAACAGGCGGCTTCCATGCTGTGTAGATAGCTTTTTTCACGCCTTTCAGGTAGGTTTGCAGATTCACCTGATATTTGAAATCGCTCAAGGTTTCTGAGCTGATTGCACTTGGTTCGCTGTTGATTTCCAGTGCAACCACGGTTCCTGTCTTAAGGTTGCTGGCTTTTACCTGGAAGTAGAGCTTCGAGAATTGCTTTGCAGGCGGCACTACAGAGGGCATGCTTTGCAGAGACTTCACAAGCGATTCATCAAGCTCAGCCGCAACGGCGTCAGTGTTCAAGCTGGAAATTCGTCCTCTCTGGTCAACTGTGAAGTTGACTACCGCGGTGCCTTCGCCTTTCAACGGTTGGGCTTTTATGGTCTTGCTAAGGTTGCTGGACATCTGCGACCAGAGCAAGCGCATATCAGGGTCTGAGGAAAGTTTGGAATCCATAAATCCCAACATTGAAGGAGCAGAACCAGTGCCATCACCTGCGGTGCCAGGTGCAGCCGAAGCGTTTCTGCTTGATACGCCAGAAGCAATGTTAATACCGGAAATAGTCGTAGCTGAACCAAAAGTCTCTCCGACCTGGGGTTGAGCAAGCGCTACATACGGCGTACGTGTTTTTATCAGCTCCACAGTATTTGGATTCGTCTCAGTATGCAGGAATCCAGCATTGATTGGCAGCATCTGTTGAACTGGGCCCGTCCACGAAACAGCTCCCGATTGAGTACTCGCAGATGGAGAACCCGCCGATGAGCCGGCTGAGGAAGCAGTTGAGCCGTTGCCTGCTGCAGATACACTCTTCTGTGCTTGAGCGTTTGATTCATCAATTCTGCTGCTCAAGCCACCGGAGGCGGCGGCGGCTGGCGGCAACTGTGCAATTTTCTTCGACGCCTCCAGAAGGCGACTGTTGTTCGGCTTTACTTGCTCGGATGGATTGTCTTGTTGATTAGGACTTGCGGACCGATTCGACGGCTCGGCATTGATCGAGGCAAGGTTAGCAGGAGAGGATGAACTAGTTCTAGCCTCGTCTACGGGAGTTTTTGTTGTCTGCTTAGCGTTATGCACAGCACCATTGCTGGCTGATTCCGTAGGACTCTGCTTAGCGAACGGCGAAATTATTTCCTTGCTGGCGACAGTTTCGGTTTCCTCAGCAGATGGCTTATTGTCGCCAGATTCTTGTTCTGCTGCATTCATTTCCGCGCTGGCGGTTGACGCTTTAATAGAGTCACTGATGCGATCTTTCAGGTGCGCACTTTCATCAACATTTGATTCTTCACCCTTCTTTCCTTGATCGCCCTGAGCCTTTTGCTCCGGCTCAGGTGAATTTAGTTCGAAGCTCAAGCAAATTTGATTTTCTTCTGGCGGACGAATGTCCGGACAAACTCGCAAAACAATTAAGAGTCCGACCAGTAAGAAAGCAGAAAGGTGAACGATGTACGAACCGCAAGCCGTCTCGGACAAACCGAGTTCAGATCTACTAGCGGAGAATGGGAAAGTCGAAGCCGGCGAGCTTGCAGTTTCAGCTGCGGACCTGGCGCAGGCGTCCTTGTAAGCGTCATATTGAGCATAAACAATATAAGTGAAGAGCAATCCCTGTAATACAGTAAACGGAACTGAGCCAGGCTCCCAGGCGTTGCAAAAATAAGGAAGGTAGCGCGAGCTGTAATCAAGGAAGGGCAGGCGACACCCCATTAGTACTGCAAAGAATACGGCGTTTGCCAGGTTAACTGCAAAGAAAGCCAGTGCCTTATCTCGGCGTCGGTTGAAGAGTTGCCCGAGCCCAGGTATTGTGGAAAGCAGTGCTATTTTCAGAGCCCTGCGATTGTATTTGGAGAAGTCCATCGCCGAAAACGAAATCATGGGACCTTTGGGTGTAAACCCATCCTTATATAGAGAGGAGACAAAGACTGGGGTTTGATTCCGGAATCGAATTCATACTCTGGGCTCCCGCAGGAGTTGAGCGAGAATTGCGGTAATAACTCCAGATTAATGGAGTTAATCTGGATGGGCAACAGTAAAAGCCCTAGACCTCTTTTGATGAAAAAAACTCCGAGAGGGGGATTCGAACCACCATCGCAACATTCAAAGGGTTGTGTCCTACCATTAGACGATCTCGGATTAATTTAGCTCTGGAGCAGACGCACTGAGCTCTGCTCTACTCCACTAAGCAATCAACGGGGACGGCGCAATGAGCTTTGCTGCTACTCCACTAAGCAATCAGCGGGGAGGGCGCCCGCGAACTTGGAAATCGCAAAACGCACAGCCGCACTGAAAAATTGGGGGAAAGAACGGGAATTGAACCCGTGTAGATGGTCTCACAAACCACCGTCTTACCATTAGACGATCTTTCCCATGGCGGTGCTGAAGGGATTCGAACCCTCGACCATCGCGCTGACAACGCGCTGTCCTGAACCACTAGACCACAGCACCATGAAGTTCTGGTGAAGGCAGACCAGAACAAATGAATTGCAAAAACACAAAAATATAGGGCCAACGGGACTCGAACCCGTATTCTCAAGTTGAAAGCTTGAAGTCCTGACCGCTTAGACGATAACCCCGAAACGCGGGAGCAAAACAGTCGCTCTGGCTTTCTAACTCTCGAAATGCTGGTATTGATCTTGAACATGTCCGTGTGAAACTCCATCGAATGAACGTGCGAAAACAAACAGGCTATCAACCTGCTGCTCTTGCTGTTCATGATGGAATACTGCGAACATGACGAAACCTCTGTTTTAAGTCGTACTTTATTTTGCGACTTTAATAGATACGGAAAGTTCCCCTTGAGTTAGGGGGATATTTCGATAATAACTAAGCAAATTGTTTTTGGCAAGTGAGATCGCAAACAAATTTCACGGATGCGCAGGGGCGTGGGAGGCGCACTGCATGCGGCTGGGGTACACATTGCACGCCGCTGGGGTACACACCGCATGCCGCTGGGGTACACACCGCATGCCGCTGGGTTACACACCGCATGCCGCTGGGTTACACACCACATGCCGCTGGGGTACACACCGCATGCCGCTGAGTTTACACGCCGCATGCCGCTGGGTTTACACGCCTTCTTCTTCCTTTAAGCCGGCCTTCGCCTGTTCAAGCGCGTGGGCGATCGCGGCTTTAGAATTTTCTGGATCTTGTGAGATGTCTTCCATTTTGACACCGTTCTTGCTCAATCTGTCTTCAACTCTAGATACCATATCTTCATTGAACTGCTGTCCAGTCATGCTTCCCAAATGGGACTTCAGCATTTCTCTGTGTGAAACATTGAATTCTTCTCTGCGCGGATCGATTCCAGCAGAAACGACATTGAGTCCTTTCTGCCCCTGGGTGTCTACAACCCTATCGTTTGTCGATGCTGCTTTGTCTGACATGTAAACCTCCAGCAAGAACGACGAATTCCTGCTTGCTTAGACATTATCTCGGTTGTTGAAATGATAAATCCGAAAAGGTAAAAGAATCAGATCCAAGCTGTGTATATTTCGTGGAACTTGCATGTACAGGCGAAGTCTCAGCACAATTCCAGTCGACCCAGGTAGAGGATCCGCTATATCTAGCGAAACCCTCTAGGCTATATGCGTTACGAGCAGTTCTGTTTAGCGAAACCATTTGAAGCTGTGCGCGGCACGTTCAAGTTCCTCGCGAAAATTCGGATGGGCTATGCCAATCAATGCGCGAACGCGATCCTTCATATTCTTGCCATGAAGATTAGCGATACCATATTCGGTGACAACATAATGAATATCGGCACGTGAAGTTACAACACCAGCACCACTCGTCAAAACAGGAGCAATGCGCGAAACCTGTCCACGTTTTGCTGTCGATTCAAGAGCGATGATAGCCTTGCCCCCCGCCGACTTACTTGCTCCACGAACGAAATCTACCTGTCCACCGCAACCGCTGTACATTTCAGTTCCAAGCGAATCAGCGCAAATTTGCCCGGTAAGATCAATTTGCAATGCAGAATTAATAGCAGTCATTTTATTGTTTTGCGCAATAATTTGCGGATCATTTATCCACTCTGAGCCCTGAAATTCGACATCCTTGTTATCATGCAAAAATTTGTAAAGCTTATCCGAGCCCATGGCAAAACTTACAGCAAGTTTTCCCGGAGCAACGGTTTTCTTTGCGTTAGTGATAACTCCAGCATTTACCATATCGACCACAGCATCCGAGAACATTTCACTATGCACGCCGAGGTCCTTCTTATCCGTCAAACATTGCAATACTGCATTCGGAATACTGCCGATTCCCATTTGCAAGGTCGCGCCATCCTCAACAAGAGAAGCTACGTTTTTACCAATTGCAAGTGTCACCGAATCTGGTGCTTCATTGTGCAGCATTGGAAGCGGTTCATCAGTTTCAACAAGATAATCAATTTGACTGAGATGAATTTTTGTATTTCCGTGTGTTTTGGGCATGCGCTGGTTCACTTCTGCAATCACTTTCTTGCAGTTCTTCAATGCTGCCCAGGTGCTGTCTAAGGATACCCCCAGAGTCATGTGTCCATCTTCATCAGGAGGCGAAACAGTCAACAAGCAAACGTCCACCTTGACTGAACCAGAGGCAAACAATCCTGGCAATTCGCTAAAAAATATTGGCGTATAATCAGCTCTTCCTTCGTTCACCGCTTTGCGAACATTAGGGCCGATAAACATCGCATGCACATAGAAGCTGCCTTCGCATTCAGGTTCAGCATATGGTGCAGGACCAAGCGTGATTATCTTGTAGATTTTCACATCTCGCAGTTCTTCCCTGCGTTCCGTCATAGCAGAAATAAGCCGATGCGGGGCAGCAGCATTGGAGTGTATGAACACACCATCACCAGAAGCAATACACTTCACAGCTTCAGCAGCTGTAGTTAATTTGCCTTTGTATTCGGCTACCCAGTCACTCGAGATCAACATTTACAAATGCAATTTCGACTTATTTTGCTTTGGCTTTAGCTGTCGATGCAGCTTCCTCTGCCGGAAGATTGACTTCTTGCTCTTCCATCCAGAACAACACAGCAGGATGATTCAGATAGCGCACCACCGTATCTGGCGATGTGCCAAACGAAGTTTTGCGAGAACCGGCGATCTCACTCACAGGCACCACCAGCAGTGTCTCTGGATCTTCTTCAGCATCTGCTTGCCAGAATCTATTCAAATTGCCGGTGCGTCTCACATCAACTTTCAAACCAGACACTTCGGGCAACAATTTGCTGAGGTCGTTGATAATCTGTTTCGCTTCGGCACAACCATCAACGCTGTCTTTCTCCACAGCGTCGCTGCCATTTTCAGTGAGTAAAACCAATTTGATTTCTGCTTCCACATTGATTGTTTTCGCAAATTGCAAGCAGGTTTCAAGCAGACTCGACGGCACGCGAAGCGAGGAAAGAACAATTTTCATTTTAGTCCAGACTTCGCAGCGATCTTGAACTACGAGAAGCGGGCGCGGGCAGTAATAAGTCAGACTCTCCGCCACAGAACGGCGTGGCAAACGGCGCTTGTCTTCATCTGGTGAACCCATTCCGGTGCTGCGCTGTCCAATTGCAACGAAGAGGTGATCTTTGCCGCGCCAGCAAATTTCGCGGATAGTTGTTCCTTCATCGAGATACGTCTTGCCCGGAATCTCATGACCGGCGGCTTGCCCTTCGTAAGCCTCGGTCAGCGACTCACCAATTGATGTCAAACACTGCAACATCGATTCGTGCGCTTCAAAAAATGGCTCACTGCCGATAAATCCAGCAATATCAAAATTCAAGAAGTCCCATGCTGCCAGTGAGTCGATTACATGTTGCGCATCGACTGAAATATTGTTGGCTTTCGCGATAGACCAGCAAAGCTCAGCGGCATATCGAGACTGAGCCGAACCATCAAGAGACAGGAGAATTGACTGGGCAGACATCCGCACCTCGCAAGTAAAGACCGCAGTGCATTATATTACTAAGGATGAGTTCTAATTGCCATGGAAAGGCAAGAAATGTCTCAGCTCGTGTCAACTCAGTAGTTTGCAAAGAAGCGGGCGGACGCCCACGCTGCATCCGTGCTTGTTCTTGCTATGCGGGATCATTGCCCGGGCGACGCATGGCGTCGCCCCTACACATACTGCTGGAAAACGCAGCCGATTCGATGTAACCGGCGTCAAGAAAATAAATAGGAAAGGATGCGAATGGGAAGGGCGCCTCGTGGGCGCCCTTCTAATGAGTCAATAATTGCGTTCAAGTGATTAGCCTTCGTCGCCCTGCAGATGGGCTTCGAGGAACCAGAGGCGCTTGTCTACGGTTCTGGAAATACCAGTATAGAGATCGGCGGTGTCAGCATCCCCAAGCTCATCAGTTCTTTCGATGTTTTCACGAGTTGTGCGCGCGTAAGCAGCGAGCCTGTCGGCTACTGCAGCAATATGATCGAGACCTTCCTGAATGTCGCTTGGGTACTCGTCAAGCTTGCTGTTGTTGGCTGCCATACGAACCGTGCCCATGGCGGTTCCTGCTAGCGCCGTGACGCGCTCGGCAAGTTCATCAACATATTCGAGAAGCTCGCCGGCAATTTCGTCGAAAAGAAGATGATTTTGATAGAAGTTTTGTCCCTTGACGTTCCAGTGTGCTTGTTTTACTTGAGAGTAAAGGTCGAAAGTTTCAGCAACGCTTTCGTTGAGAATGTCTACAACCTGCGCGCGCACTTTGGCAGGCAGATCCTGGCGCGTCTGATGCAGACCGTTTTTGTGAGTCTTTTTGGTGAGGGTTTTGGTCATGGCTTTTTCCTGGATTGAAACAAGATTGTTCTGCCGAAAAGCAGAGAAACGGACGTGTGAATGCAAACTCTACAAACAAGAAGCTTGCATGTCAAATATCTAATCGCGAATTGACACATTCAATCAGGATCTGCGCCGATTCCAGAATGAGTATAAGCAGTACTGTTGGCGATACATCCAATCAGCCTCTTAAGGAGCATTTGGTAGGGGCGCCCATCAGAATTATCCCTCAGGACGCCCATCAGAATTATGTCTCAAAGGGCGCCCGTGAGGCGCCCCTACCATCTAGAATTCGTTCCTTGAAAGGAATGACACTCCCGGATTCAAGAATCCTGCTTCTTGACGTCGCCCCAGAGTTCCTCGTCGTCGTAATCTGCCGGCTGAGATGGCGGTCCTTTCAACTCGCTTGTTTTGAGCGCCTTCAGTCCGTGATCAACTTCATACAACATATAGAGAGGCTCTATCGTTTCGCGAAAGCTGTGCAGAACCTTACTTATTTCGTTGCTGATAATGGTTTTCGCTGACTCGGCTTGCGGACTGCTTCCATGGTTTTCCAGGTCATCGGCAAGCTTAATCAGCCGTTCAGATTCGAGAATTAGTCTGGCAAGTAGCTGCAGATTAGTAGCATCCTTCTGATCGCGGCTGACACTGTCTGTACTCATGATAAAAATGCCCTCCGCAGCAGAACCATTGACTTCCGATCACATTGAGCCGGAATTCGTTCCATTTTTCCCATTAGTATATAGTCAAGTCCATAATAGTGTGCCAGCTTGTTACAATCCACAGGGCAGCGGGCGAGTAGTCCCGCCAGAATTGAGGTCGACCTGTTAGTGAAACTCCTGGATATCCAGAATTTATCGGTAATTTTCGAAACAGAACATGGCACAGCAAAAGCGGTTGACAATCTCAGCCTTTCGCTTGAAAGAGGAAAGGTTCTTGGAATTGTAGGCGAATCTGGTTGCGGCAAATCGGTAACCTCTTTATCTGTACTGCGTTTGATCAGCAGCCCGGGAAAAGTCATCGACGGAAAAATATTTTTCGATGGGCAAGATTTACTGCAGCTCAGCGAAAATCAAATGCGCGCCATTCGTGGAAATAAAATTGCGCTTGTACCGCAAGACCCCATGACCTCGCTCAATCCTGTTTATACAGTCGGCAGGCAGATCATGGAAGCAATCATGCTGCACCAGAAAGTCGATAAGCAAGAAGCGAAGAGGCGAGCGATCGAAGTGCTGGAAAAAGTGCACATCCCCTCAGCAAAAACTCGAGTGGATAATTTCCCGCACGAGTTCTCCGGTGGCATGAGACAACGCGTGATGATCGCCATGGCGCTCTCTTGCGAGCCGCAGCTTTTGATAGCAGATGAACCCACGACAGCGCTCGATGTAACTGTGCAAGCGCAAATTCTCGATCTCATGCGTGAAATTCAGAAGACGCTTGGCACAGCAATTATGATGATCACGCACGACCTCGGCGTGGTGGCAGAAATGTGCGATAACGTCGTTGTTATGTATGCAGGTTCTGCAGTTGAAACTGCAAGTGTAGAGGACCTGTTCAAACATCCAAAACACCCATACACAATGGGATTGATGGAATCTATTCCAAGACAAGATTCTGCTCGTTTGATTCCAATTGATGGGCAGCCGCCAAGTTTGATCGATCTGCCGGATGCCTGCCGCTTCGCGCCACGCTGTCCATTGGCAATAGATCGCTGTCTGCAAGGAGTGCCCGCACTCGAGCAAAAACTGCCCGGACAATATGCCCGGTGCGTAGTCACGGAGGCCCAGGTATGAACATCATGAGAATACTCACCACCGCCCAGGTGCGCGCTCTGGAAGAAGCGTGGATCAAAAATTGCCATGAAGGCTGGGGGCTGGTACTCATGGAGCTCGCCGGACTGGGTGCAAGCAAAATGTTGCTTGATCTTATGGAAGGAATGCCCGCTGCAGTGACCGTTTTATGCGGACGCGGAAACAATGGCGGCGATGGTTTTGTAATTGCCCGACATCTTTATCGGGCAGGTGTTGACCTCAATGTATTTATGTTGGGCTCGCCGTCGGTGAACAGTTCGGCGGATAATCAGACGAACCGCAAGATACTTGAAGATCTGGGCGTCGAAGTAAATTACATAACCGATAATGATCTTGAACCTGTCAAAAGTTCAATCTGGCAATCGAGTGCAATTGTCGACGCTCTTCTTGGAACAGGTCTGGATCGACCTGTTGAAGGGGTTTATGCACAGGTAATCGATCTCATCAATGAAAGCGGTCGTCCCATCTTATCAGCAGACATTCCGTCGGGCGTTCATTCGGATACCGGTCAAATTATGGGAACAGCTGTTCGTGCGGCAGCAACTGCCACCTTCGGCAGTGTCAAACCTGGTTTGCTCTGTTACCCGGGAGCGTCTCTGGCTGGGGAAATCCGTGTTGTCGATATCGGCTTGCCCATGCCTGAAGCATTGCCTGAAGAAGTGCGCGATTCTTTGCCGCAATTGGAAATTCCGAAATGGTGGCTTGCTACCATGCTTGATGTTCAGGCTAACTTACCACCGCGTCCTACTGATTCACACAAAGGTTCGTTTGGAACTGTGGTACTGGTGGCGGGTAGCCTGGGTATGACAGGGGCTTCCCTGATGTCTTCAAAGTCATGTCTCCGCAGCGGAGCAGGACTTGCAATTCTTGCTACTCCAAAATCTCTTCTACGGAATTTGCCCGGCGAAGAAATCATATATAAGGGATTGAGTGAAACTGAATCTGGCAGCATTTCCACAGAGGCTCTGCGCGAGCTTGAGCCCGAGATGGAACGCGCAGCGGTAATGGTTATCGGACCAGGACTATCGTCCAATGTTGACACAATTCAATTTGTGCAGGAACTAGTGAAAAAGGTTCGTGTTCCATGCGTTATTGATGCGGATGGATTGAATGCAATTTCTCAAAATCCGAAGGTATTAACTGAAACAGAGGGAAGTTTTGTTTTCACTCCTCACCCGAAAGAACTTTCACGATTGATGGGCAAGAGTGTGCAGGATATTCAGGCGGATCGTATCCGCTCAGCACAGGAAGCCGCTAAGCGCTTTGGCGCTACTGTTGTGCTGAAAGGAGCACATTCGATCGTGGCAACACCCGACGATGATGTGTTTGTTGTTCCAACAGGAAATTCCGGCATGGCCACCGCGGGCAGTGGCGATGTACTTTCGGGAATAATCGCCGGTTTGCTTGCCCAGGGCATGAGCAACAAGTGGGCAGCAGTCGCCGGAACCTACATCCACGGCGCCGCAGGCGATCTAGCCGCACTGGATCTAGGCGAAGATGGAATGATAGCGGGCGACATTTTAAACTGCGTGCCGGCCATCATCAAACTTCTGCGCGACGGAAACTACACCGGCAGCAGACTCGAACAAACCCTCGGCGTTATTATTACCGACGAGCTAGATTAATTGACTGCAGCTATCCCGGGAGCGCCGGCGGCTCGCCGGCTTATGAATAACCAATTGAATTCGCCGGAGTATAAGCCGGCTGGCAGCCCAATACCGTTAAGTTAAGCCAAAACGATCTCTACGATTGGCTTTTGGGCACATTTTTCTAAATGAATGCGGGTTTCATTGGAACCTGATTTCGTAGAATC
>JBIKOL010000284.1:0-13689 GCA_044358055.1 Obscuribacteraceae bacterium (SeqCode) | reverse complement strand
GGATATTTGGTTTCCTCAGTCATTGTCGAGCTAATGCCGAGAATCGCGATTCGAAGAAGCTGGAGCGATTCCAGGCAAGACTTATGGGCTTCTTTAGAGTCTCTGATGTATTGGTATCTGGAAACAGGTTGATATCAGTTTTTTCAAACAGCTGGAATCCGTTCTGGGAAGACTATGAAGTACTTGAGTATGTGGATGACAACACCCTGAAAATAGTAAGAGCGCACGGCTATTCGTCTGAAGGCGAATTGGTACATTACAGTTTCGCTGCTGATGGCTCGGTTAAAGCTGTAAAGTATGCAGGGGTAACCTTATTACCTGAGAAAGAATATCTCAAAGCGAAAAGGTCAAAACAAAGGAAGAAGTAATTTTGTTGTAGATATCGGATGTTGAATGATCGATCAAAGAAACGCAATTTAAAGCGCCTTGCTCTCATAGCTTTTGCGCTGCCCTGCCTTTGCTTTTTTGCTTTTTGGGCACTTGTAGAAATATTGCTGCTTTCAAATACTAGTAAAAGAGTGGAATACAAACCAGCCAGGCATTTTAGTTTGCAAGAAAAACTTTCGCCGGCATTTTGGCTTGGTAATTCTGATGACCTTCTACCTCCTGCAGATTACTTGCCCGGAGATCCGCAGCGTGTGAGTAAATGGTACTTACGAAACCCGTTGCACAACTTCACCTTCTATGTGATTGGTATTGCGGATAGGGGATTCACAAGAGTGGGGAAAAGCCCTGCAGAAAATTTCTGCGAACCCGAAGGATGGAACTGGGCAATTTCTCAATATAAGTTTTTGAGACTTCCATTTATTTCCTATAAAAGCAACGCTGTAATGCTTTATGCAGGCTGGAGAGAATCCGGTAACTTTGGGCTCAAATTTAATTTGTTATCTGCGCGTTACCAGTGTTTTTGATCCCAGGGCTAAAGTCAGCAAAGTCTCTCGCAAAAGCGTGTTTGCGTGTTTTGATAGCTATTACACGATGTAGTACACTTGGTCCAAAAAGGAGAACAGCGGCAATTTAGCACCGCTGCTGTTCTCCCAGTTCAGGATCAGGCGATCTTGTCGGCGAAGCCGAGTTTGAGAGCCTCTTCTGCGCCGATCCACCAGTCGAACTTGTAGGCCTTCTTCTGGATTTCCTCGGCAGTCATGGTCGACTGGCGAGCCAGAATCTTGGCCAACTTGTCCCAGAGCGCGCGCGAGAAGGCGACGCTGTCTTCCATCTCGGTGACCTTGCCGACGGTGCCCGAGCTGACCTCATGGATCAGAATCATGGCTTCGGCGCCGATGACGCGCGTGTCGCCGGCCTGCAGCAGGATGCCGCCCATGGAAGCCGCCATACCGCGCACCTTCACGGTCATGTGGTGACCGCGAGCGGAGAGTTCGCGAATATGGTCGTAGAGCGCCAGACCGGCAATAACCGATCCTCCCGGTGAATTGAGAGTGACGCTCAGAGGCTGGCCAGGGAAGCGACGGGAGAGCTTGTTCAGGTCAGCGATCGCCGACTTGACAGTGTCCCAGCTCACGCCTTCGCAGAACATGTATTCCGCGTTCTCGCTGTCCAGCGATTTCTCGCGGTCGGCGACGCGGCGTGCGGTCTGTAGGTCGAGCTCGGCCTTCTCAGCAGCAGCGCGCTTGGTGCGCAAGTCGAGCTTGCCCTGTTCGATCGCCGCTTTATCGTCGCGACGCTTCTTCTTCAGGTCGAGCTTGGCGGATTCGACGGCGACCGAGAGCTGTTCGAGCTTGAGTGCAGCCTCGCGTTCGTTGACGGGAGGCTTGGTGTTGGTATTTTCGTTTGACATAGCTACTCTTCCTTGAGTTGCCTTCTAAGAGGCGTAATGAACAAAAAACAGAGCGGCAGAAGAACTCAGTTTCTTCGTTTGCTCTTGTTCTGACCGTGTGGGAAATTGTTCTCGTGGAATGACGGTCGACAGTCCACGGCTAAGCCAGCCGGAACCCTGCTTTCCTTTGACTGAGCAGAACTTTTGATTCTGGCAATCTCGGGAAAGCAAGGATTCCTGGCTGGCAATAGGTCGTTACCACTTAACGGTGGGGTGCCGTTCTCCGCTGTCGCCTGCCGGATAGGGGAAACGCTCCGCCAGGGAGATTTCCTTGCCGGGTTCGACAACGATGCTGACGTCGTGGCGAGTCAGTTCCCAGGGCGTACGCTTGCCGCAAGACTTGATGAGCTTCAGCAGCTCCTTCTTGCGACCGTTGGCAAGGTTGGCTACACGGACGAACTTGATCGTGGGATCAAGCCCGCGGCGCAGCTTCTTGTCTTGAGTAGCGATGCCCGTGGGGCAGGTGTTGAGATGGCAGTGGCCAGCCTGAATGCAACCAAGCCCGCCGATCAGGAATCCGCGAGCCATGTTGATCAGGTCGGCACCAAGTGCGATGTGCACTGCCATGTCGGCAGAGCTGGCGATTTTGCCTGAAGCGATGAGCACGACGTCGTCGCGGACGCCGGCTGCACGCAGGGCATTATCAACCATCGGAAGCGCATGCATGATCGGCAAGCCGACCGCATCTGCATGAGCCATGGGAGCGGCACCAGTTCCACCTTCGCCACCATCCAGGGTGATGAAGTCAGGACCGATTTTGTGCTCGGCCATGTAAGCGGCGATCTCACGAATGAAGCTATCCTTGCCGCCCACCATCTTGAAACCAACGGGTTTTCCCGTCAGTTCCTGCACCTTCGCGATGAACTGGAGCAGCGAAGGCACATCATGGAACTCATCCCAGGCACTGGGCGAGAGGCAGTCTTTGCCCATGGGAATGCCGCGGATAGAAGCGATTTCCGGCGTGATCTTCGCTGCAGGCAGGAGACCACCGAGACCGGGCTTGGCACCTTGCGCCAGCTTGATCTCGATGGCGACGATCTGATCGTTCTTCGCGACCTGGGCCAGCTTGTTCCAGTCGAGAGCACCATCTTCGGTGCGGAACCCGAACTTGGCAGGTCCAATCTGCACAATGATGCGACCGCCGCCGATCTTGTTGCCTTGAAGCTTCGGCGGACGCTGCCAGTAGCGAGGAGAAACATGCGAGAGCACGCGCGCGATCTGCCAGGCAATCCTGCTCTTCACAGGAATCTTCGCCCGCGCACCTTCCAGGTGGTAAGGCGTAAGTCCACCTTCACCGGTGAGCATGTGGATGTCGGACATCAGCGCGCCGCTGGAAAGAGCGCGCACCGCTTCCTCAGACAGAGCACCGAAGCTCATGCCGGAGATGTTGATCGGTGATGCGCAGACGTAGGGCTTGCGACGCTTCTTTCCGATCACGATGGCAGGCAACTTGTTGATGCCTTCCTTTTCGGAAATCGGAAACATGCTCGGCAAAAGATGCAGTTCGCCGGGCGCGTTGTAGTCGCGCTCGGTGCCATAACCGATGTCGGTCGGCAGACCCTTGCCGGTGCGAACGAGATCCTTGTATTTCTCGCGGTCGAACGGACGCACTTTGTCGTCAGGCAGGAACCAGTACTGGCGAAGCTCATCTCCGATGCTTTCGAAGATGTAGCGACCCCAGCCGATGAACGGATAGTTGCGCCGCAGCGCATGCACGTTCTGGATCCTGTCGCAGATGCCGATCACCAGAGCTGCGCTGGCGAGCACCAGCAAGAGCCAGGGGTTCAGCATCCATAGAACAACTGCCAGGGCGACCCCGGCGATGTGGATTGTGCGAAACATAGTCATTGGAAAAACTCCTTTCGCGCAAGAGCGCCCCGAAGCAGTGTGGACTTGCTTCGGGTTTTTCGAGTAAGAAAGTGGCAAACGGGACCGAACTAAATCGATCCCGTCGCGGGTTTGGCACCGAGTGTGGTGCTACGGTAAGATAGAAGCCTTAGAGCAGAGACTTTATTGCTTCGCGCTCCCTGCCGAGGAAGCGGTTGGCAATGCTGAGTGTCTCCAGATTTTGTGCCAGCGCCTTTTCGTTGCCGCGCACATTGTTGGTCTGGAAAAACTCGCGGATCTCGGGCTCGAGTTCGGGGTTCACTAGCGCGGTGACACCTTCGCAGAGGCGAATGATTCCCTGCAAGGGGAACGCAGTCACCATCTGCTGCCAGTTCTTCTTCAGGAATTCCCAGGCAGCGTTTCCGCCTTCCGGATTCATGAAGAGAGCGCGCACCATCTGCGGTGCATCCTGAATGCGGACGGTTCCGTTCAGGGTGCCGCCGAGGGTTTGTTCGATCAGCGTCTGGCTGCGGAATGAAGCAAGTGCAAAGAGGAAACGGCTTTCCTCTTGCGGGGTGCTTGCCGACTCCTTCAGCTGGATGAACTGCTGGTAGCAGGCGTCGTCACCTTGCGATGCGGTGGTCTCGACGAGTGCCGGAAGCATGTTGCTGTCTACCGACTTGCGATCCTTCAGGTAAGCAGACCAGAGACCTGCTACCTTCTCGCAAACCGATTTGTCGCCGAGGCTGCCCAGCGTGCTGATGAGCGAAGAACGCAGCTCCGCATCTTGCGGCGTTTCGCCAGAGCGTGATTCCCAGCCCAACCGGCTCAGAGCCGGCTGAAGCAAGTCGGCAACCAGCGCGACAAACTTGCTGAACTTCTCCGGCGAGGCGGCTTTCGTAATTCGTCGCAGATAAGCGATCGAAGAGATCGCCACCGAGAACACATTCGAATCCGTCTCCACCGCGAGAATTGTCTTCAGGCTCGCCATGTAATTGGCAAGCGAAAGATCGCCTGCCTGAGTCGCGGCCCAGAGATCGCTAATCAGATTGAACCGTTCCGCGCCGCTCAGCTTGTCGAGTCGCTTCAGCATCGAGTCGAGCAGTTCTTGCGAATAGCTGACGCGATAGAAGCCCTTGCCTCCAGCGTTTACGACTACGTTGCTCAGCTCTTCGCCGAGGTAGAAGCTCTGCTCCGCTTCGGTAAGCGCGAAGAATTCCTCGCGCGCACCATCGGCGGTGATGCAGCTAACGCACACAGGTACGTACCAGAGCTGATTCGCCTCGCCACCATTTTTCAGGTAGCGGAATGGCGACTGGCTGAGCACGATGCTGCCTGCGCTGTCTGCTTTGCGAACTGAGACCAGCGGATATCCCTGCTGGAACACCCAGGTGTCCATCATCTTGCTGACAGGAATCGTGAGCCCGGCTTCGCTGACAGCCTTGTCGAGCGCCTTCCAGAGATCTTCCGTATCCGTATTTGCATAGGCGTGCTTTGCCATGTAAATGGCGCAGCCCTTGCGGAAAACCTCTTCGCCGATGTAGAGCTCGAGCATGCGCAGAATCGCGCAGCCCTTCTCGTAGGTGAGCACGTCGAACATCGCACGTGCATCTTCAGGCGAGGACACCGGGAACTCGATGCTGCGGCTGGCATGGAGACCGTCGATGCGCATGGCACCGGCTTTCTCGATGTTGAAGCTGTCCCAGAATTTCCAGGACGGCATGAACGCATGCACAGCTTTTGCTGCCATGAATGTGGCGAAGGCTTCGTTCAACCAGAGCCCGTTCCACCAGTCCATGGTGACGAGATCTCCGAACCACATATGCGCATTTTCATGGCACACGACTTCGGCAACCCGCAGCAATTCGGCATGGGTGGCTCGGCTTTCGTCGAGGAGCAGCGCCGTTTCGCGGAAGGTGATGCAGCCGAAGTTTTCCATCGCGCCGGAAGCGAAATCCGGAATCGCGACGAGGTCGAGCTTGGCGCCGGGGTAGTTGATGCCGAAGTAGTCGGCATAATAATCGAGCGAGAACTTGGCCCATTTCAGTGCGAAGCCCGAGAGGTGCTTCTTGCCTGGCACGCACCAGACGCGAATCGGAGCACCGCTCTTGCTGATCACAACGTCGGACGCTTCGAACTCGCCAATCACATACGCGACCAGGTAGCTCGACATCTTGATGCTGGGCTCGAAGCTGACAAGCTTCTTATCGCCGACTGTCGTTTCCGACTTGATCGGGCTGTTCGATATGGCTGTGAGATCTTTGTCGATCAGCAGCGAAATCTCGAAGACGGCCTTGAACTCGGGCTCGTCGAAACAGGGGAAGGCACGGCGCGCATCGCTTGGTTCGAATTTCGTCGTCGCGATGTGCTTTTCGTTGCCGGCCGCGTCCTTGAAGGTGCTGCGGTAAAATCCGCGCAGCTTGTTGTTGAGGATGCCGTTGAACTGCAAGTCGAGAGTCCACTGACCGGCGCCGGCAGTACCTGGCAAGGAAAGTATCGCCAGCTGCTTAGCTTCGTCGAGCGTAACGCTTGCCTCCAAGGAAGTGCCTGCCGCGTTCGACAGAACAGCCTTCGTGATATCCAGTTCAATAGCGTTGAGCGTGATTGTGCTGACGTTCTCCAGAACATTCAGAGCAATCGTTTCCTCGCCGCTGAACTTAGCGCCGCCGATATCCGGTGTGACTTTGAGCTTGTAATGAGTCGGCACCACTTCGCCTGAGAGGCGTGAAGGGCTTCTTGCCTCTTTTTGCGGTGCTTTGTGAATTGCGCACATAAACGTTCTCCAGTGCGTTCTCCTTAAGGTCGGAACGCTGTTTTCTTGCAGTGGATGAATTATAAGCGCTTGGAATCGCAAGGAATCGGCAGGACCCGCTTGACGAGCTGGTGCTCATCCGCGCTGTCCTGCCGACCCTGCTACTCCTGCGTTGTTACCGAAAACGACCCGATTCCCTTTGCGAAGCAAGGAGGAATCAGGCTTATTCGGTTACATGCAAACGACTACTTGTCCGCCTTCTCGGAATCCGTTGCAGCCGGAGCCGGCGCCGGAGCCGCGAAGGCGGTGCAGAGCGGAGCGCTCTCACGCGTCTTGAAGAGCACGTTGATGCGCAGCTGTTCGAGGGCCTGATCGATGGACTTCTTACCGGACGGAACTTCGTGCGACTGGAAGAATGCGATGGCATCCTGCTCCAAATGCGGCTCGTCGAGAGCCGAGACAGCCTGGCACATGCGCACCAAGCCACTCTCCGGATAGAGAGCCACCATGCGATCCCAGTTCGCCTTGATGAAGTCCCACGCGTGCTCCGTGCCTGCGTCGTTCCGCATCACCGACGCCACCGTGAACGGTGCATCCTGCGTGCGAATCTTCTGCGGGTCGAGCGCATGCGCCAGCGTCTCCTTCAGCAGCTCAGCGTCACTGAACGACGCCAGACCACCAAGGAAATGCTGTTCTTCCTGCGGAGTGCTCGCCTTGCGGAAAGCCTCGAAGAATTCCTTGTGCAGCTCGGCATCGCCGTTGCCGGCGCAGATGCCGATGAGCGTGCTGACAAGGTTCGGGTCGAGCGTGCTGCGGTCGGCCTTCCACGCCGCATAGCGTGCAGCCGCTTCCTTCTGCAGCTCGACGTCGTTGCCGGTCTCGGCAAGCGCACTGATGATAGTGGCACGCAGCTCGCGCGTGTGCACCGATTCACCAGCCGCAGGCGTCCAGCCCAGCCGTTCGAAGCTCGGACGCAGCAAGCTGCGCACGGTGGCCTCGTAAGCCGGACGGTTAGCCGCAGGCAGGACATCGCGCATACCGGCGAGCGGTCCCACGATGGCAGACCAGACGTTCGGGTCCGTTTCCCCAGCGAAAAGCTTCGCAATCGCCAGGAAATTATCCGAACTCGACATGCCGGCGCGCACACAAGCCCAGCTGTCGGCCAGCAGGTTGTAGCGCTCCGCGACGGAGAGCGTATCCAGCGCCTTGCTCGTCAGTGCTGACGCGAGCTCCGCATCGTACATGACGCGCATGAAGCCATGCCCGCCCGCGTTGACGACCACCCACTCCAGGCCTTCGCCCAGGTGGAAAGTCTTCTCCGCGTCGCTGAGCAAGAACTTCTCCTCGATGACGCCTTCGCCGGTTTTTGCCCGGATGAAGACAGGGATGGTCCAGACCTGGCTGGCATCCACCGCTTCAGCGAGGAACTTGAACGGCCGCTGGCTGAGCGTGACACTGCCGGCGGTGTCGTCCTTCGAAACGGTGACGACGGGGAAACCAGGCTTGTAGACCCAGCCTTCCATGATCTTGGCGACGTCCTGACCGCTGGACTCCGAGAGAGCCGCCCAGAGATCTTCGCCCGTGGTGTTGCCGTAAGCGTGGCGGTCCATGTAGAGCGCGATGCCCTTGCGGAACGTCTCTTCGCCCAGGTACTGCTCGAGCATGCGCATGACCGAACAGCCCTTCTCGTAGGTCAGCACGTCGAACATCGCGGCAGCTTCGTCCGGATGATTGACGGTGAACTGGATCGGGCGAGTTGCCTTGAGAGCGTCGGTGCGCATGGCTGCGCCACGCGAGAGAGCGAACTTCTCCCAGACGCCCCAGGCCTTCTTCCAGGAGTCGACGCACTTGGCGGCCATGAAGGTGGCGAAGGCCTCGTTCAGCCACAGGCCGTCCCACCACTCCATGGTGACGAGGTCGCCGAACCACATGTGGGCGATCTCGTGAGCGACGACTTCCGCGACGCGATCCATCGCCGCCTGCGATGCCGTTGCCGGGTCGACCAGCAGCGCGGTCTCGCGGAAAGTGACGCAGCCGAGGTTCTCCATGGCGCCGGCAGCGAAGTCCGGGATGCCGAGGAGGTCGAGCTTGTCGCCAGGATACGGACGACCGAAGTACTTCTTGAAGTAACGCAGCGAATACGCGGCGATCTCTTTCGAGAAGCCGGTGAGATGCTGCTTGCCGGGGATCGTCCAGATGCGGACGTCGACGCCGTCGACCGAGATGGGCTTGCTGACTTCGAGATCGCCGACAACGAAGGCCAGGACGTAGGTCGGCATCTTCATCGTGCGAGCGAAATCGACCTGCTTCTTGCCGCCGTCCACGGGAGTGACCTTCGTGACCTGGCAGTTGGAAACAGCCTGCAACTTCTCATCGACCACAAGCGAGACGCTGAAGGTGGACTTCAGAGCCGGCTCGTCGAAGCAGGGGAAAGCGCGACGCGCATCGGTCGACTCGAACTGCGTGCAGGCAAGCACGCGCTCGACGCCGTTGACGTCGTTGTAACGGCTGCGGTAGAAGCCCTTGAGCTTGTCGTTGAGAGTTCCGGAGAACTTCAGCGTCAGCTTCCAGTTGCCCTTACCGGCGGTGCCGTGGAGCTTCACCGCGACTCGCTCGTTGGCCGGGTCGAGCGCGATGCAGCCGTCCATGCTGGTGCCATCAGCAGAGCTGAGAACAGCGCTGTGAATGACCATGTCCGGCTTGGGGTTCTTGTCGGTGCCGGCGGTGCCCGATGCGTTGAGAACGATCTCGGACTGCGTCTGCCGGACTTCGATGTCGATAGAAACTTCGCCTTCGTACGTTGCAGTGGCGAGATCTGGAATGAGCTTGAGCTCATAGTGCGTGGGGATGACGGTTCGCGGGAGTCGATGCTTCGACACCGGTGCCACCATGCCACCATTGTGGAATCTGCACATAATCAAATCCTTCCTGTTTTTGTTTGCCGTAAACGGAAGCAGAACCTGTTCGAGCAGAAGCAAAGTTTTTCGACGAGAAGCAGAGAGCTGTTCCCGACAAAAACTATTGCAATCAAACCAAACTGGCTCTAGATGCCATTTGCGGAAGGTTTAAGCATTCCTCAGCTTTTCTCCATCCAGACAGAAAGATCAACCCGCGGCTCATGCCCTGGTAATTTCTTAGCTGCGAGTGTTTGTCGTCTGGGGGGAGTGCCGCTGAAGATAGAGAGAGAATGCCATATGAAACTAAGATCTCTAGAGATTCAAAGCAATATCAAAAGAAAGATCTGATGTGCATCTCACATGAGATCTCTATGAGATCAATTACTAAAAAGCGCAGCATAACCGCGACTTAATGTGGACATAAGTGTCAATCATCGAAAAAGCAGGCATTTTCAGTCTTTGCGCGAACTTTGTCATGAGCTAGTTAGCGTAATTGTGTGAAGCACCCGCTGCAAATTGCGCTAATTTTTGCGAACAGGAAGACAAGTATTTGTTTTAAATCTTGATTCCAGATCTAGAAAATAGCTAGTTTCTATACCTGTACTCTTCCTGATCTTAGTCTTATTTGGTGTCCTGCCCCCAAGCTTCCTGAAACAATCCAGCATCACCTTTCGCTCAGCAGAACACCATCATCAGGATGAGTAGTAGAACTCTGCGCATTTGTAGTGCAGAGAGGTTTTGTCGCCAGCGGTGCACTTGCAGTCTCAATTTTGAGCTTGCACCTTCAGCGGCAGTTTTTTGCATCCAATCACCGCAGGCAGATTTCTGTCCTGCACAAAACTCAGAAGGAGAGATCCTATGTCCAACAAGATCGTTCTCGCTCGCAACCTCGCCGGCGTGCTGCCCCCCTACCTGCTCCTCGAGCTGGCTCAGCGCAATCCGGACAAGACCCAGTACATCGAGACCCTGGCGGCCACGCAGCGCCTGTTCACGGGCTCCGAAGCGCGTCTGCACCCGCACTCCCGCTTCAAGGACTCCGGCGCGTCGACCATCGAGGTCTACGACTGCAACGCCACCGAGAGCCGTCCCGGCACCAAGGCGCGCTTCGAGGGCGAGCCGGCCACGGGCAACACCGACGTCGATCGCGCCTACGACTTCACCGTCGCCGTGCGCAAGTACTACTCGGACATCCACGGCCGCAACGGCATCGACGCCCACGGCATGAAGATGATCTCGTCGGTCAACTACGGCACGGGCTACAACAACGCCTACTGGGACGGTCATCAGATGACCTACGGTAAGGGCGACCAGGAGATCTTCGCGTCCTTCGTCATCCTCGACGTCTGCGGTCACGAGATCACCCACGGCGTCACCGAGTTCGAGGCCGGCCTGCGCTACTGGAAGCAGTCGGGCGCGCTCAACGAGAGCCACTCCGACATCTTCGGCAAGATGATCGAGGCCTACGCGAAGGGCCAGACCGTCGAGCAGATCGACTGGGTGCTCGGTCGCGGCATCTTCATGCCCGGCATCAAGGGCGAGGGCATCCGCAACATGCTCCACCCCGGCACTGCGTATGACGACCCGAAGCTCGGCAAGGACCCGCAGCCGGACACGATGTCCAAGTACAAGAACACCTCCGGCGACAACGGTGGCGTTCACTACAACAGCGGTATCCCGAACCGCGCCTTCACCCTGTTCGCCATCTCGCTGGGCGGCATGGAGTGGAAGAAGGCGGCCAAGATCTGGTTCGCGGCTCGCGCTGCTGCCGGCTCCAACCCGACCTTCGCCAACCACGCCTACCACACCATCGAGGCCTGCAAGACGCTGGGCACCGCGGCCGACGTGAAGAAGCTGCAGGACGCCTGGGCCGCCGTCGAGGTGACCCCGAGCAAGCTCGTGTCCAACGACAACGATGGCGGGCCGGACGGCGACGACATCGAGACGCACAGCGTCTGAGCGAACTGCAACTGAACCCCGGTCCGGGGTTTACGCGCGAGGCATCATCGGTATCACCGATGGTGCCTGAAAAATAACGAGAAGGGGCAGGGCTCGAACACGCTAAAGACGTGCTCGGGTACCTGTCCCTTTTCTGTTTGGCGTATTTTTTACGCCGAAGTTTATTCCTGGCCTGAGCGAAAGCGAGACTTGGTGCGCTTTTCTCGGGCTGCTCATGCTTTGCACCAAACTAAAGAAGGAGAGCCTTAGTATGAAGAACAAGACGCAGATTCGCCTGCTCAAGGGCAGCCGACTGATCGAAGCCGCCCGTCCTCAGCGGCTGGTCAATCACAGCGGCGAGCTGACCGAGGTCAACCGCCTGCTGCGCAGCCATCTCGACGGGCATGTCTGTCGCAAGCCTCTCATCGTTCTGCCCGGCACCGGTCGCAAGACCTTCCCGCTTCCGAGCCTGGCCGGGCTCATCGAAGCCTGCGTGCAGTACATCAACAAGGTGGCGGCCGAGCAGCGTGCTCGTGCGGCGCAGCAGCGTTCGCGCGCTAAGCCCACTGATGATGCCGGCGCTGCCGAAGGCATCAAGGAAATTCTCGAGGGCGCGTCGCTTCCCGAGATCCACAACATCATCCAGGCGGCGCCACTGCCGGTGGTGAACCCGCATGGCGGCACGCTCTTCCTGGCTGCCGGCGGACTGGCCGAGTCCATGTACGACGGCCGTTTCGAAGAGCACCTGGCTCCTATCTTCGACCCGCCGCAGGGCATCGAGGACTGGGCGGCTCGCCACATGCCGGCCAAGTTCCAGGAGACGGTGCAGAGCCTGCGCCTGCACTGGCAGGAGATCTACAAGCTCTTCGTCGGCGAGGATGAGCTGTCAAAGTCGCACGTCGCGGGCGCTCTGCCCTCGGTGATGCACGCTGTGGCGGCCAACTTCCCGCAGTCCGGCGAAGACGAAGTGATCAGCGCGGCCGTCACCGTGATCTGCAAGGCGCTTGGCCAGATCATGGGCGTTCTCGGCATGTGGGACTCCAGCTTCGCGCAGCAGCGGGACGGCAAGTACAGCGAGCTCATGTACGTCACGTACACGCTCGAGCAGTGCTTCAAGCTCATGACCGCCAACGCGAACATTGAGACGATGGTGATGCATGTGGGCGACGTCTACATGCCGCGCTACTCGGGCAGCGGTCCGGCGACGATTCCGGGGGCACGTGGTCCGTTGCACGCGCACCTGATCGAGGTGCCGTTCAACATGCGCCGCCAGCTCATCACGGACATGCCGGTCTTCACGCACGAGTTCCGTCACGACGTCTACGCCGACATTCCGAACCTCCCGGTTCAGATGGCGCAGGCGGTGATCGAAGGCATCGATCGCAACGCGGCGAACTACAAGTTCAGCTCCGACACGGTGATGCTGGGTGGGCAGGCGGTTCCGACCATCGAGCTCATCAAGCAGATCTACGTTCAGACGCTGAGCGAGACGGACGCTGATATCGCCGGCGGTGTGCTGCTCACCGGTCCGTCCTTCCTCTATTCCATGATTTCGGTGTTCAGCGCGCTGAACTCGATGGGCAAGAGCATCCTGAACGAGGATGTGCTGCTCCGCTCGAACAGCCGCTACGGCATCGACATGGACAGCGGGCAGCCGGAGCTGGTGTTCGCGCCGCACATGCCGGATTACCCGCGCGCTTACGTGGTGGCTGCTGCGCTCGACGTGCTCGGCTTCAACTCCGAGGCGCAGGAGGGCCGTATTCTTGCCGACCAGGCTGCTGGCGACAAGAAGCCGAAGTTCGTCACCTGGACGAACGGGGACCGCGGCGACAAGAAGTTCAAGTTCGCCATCAAGGTCGCCTTCGACGACCTGATTCAGGTGGCGCCGGCGGTGGCGGAAGCCATCATTAAGACGAAGCTCGAGTGCCTGGGCGATCGCTCCATGGGCGAGCTGGTTTTCTTCGACCAGCACAAGCAGGGCAAGGTCGTGCTTCTGGCCGATCTGCTCGTGCAGGGCAAGTCTGAGCTTCCCGCCGATATCGGTGACGTCTTCGCGACCTACATCGCGGCGGCGGCCATCACGGCGTACTGGATGCTCTGCAAGGCCGGCATGCGCCCCCGCAAGGCTCTGGCTCAGGTGGAAGCCTGCGCGCGCAAGATGCTCGACGAGGTCATCAAGCGCGAAGCGGCTGCGGCTCAGGCTCAGCCCGCTCCGGTGCCGACTGCGCCCACGGGTGACGGCGAGAAGAAGTAGTAGTTGGAACAGGTCGCGAGCGCAAGTTCGTGATCTGAACTGACGGGGAACCGGGTGATTGCCAAAGCTTTCATCCGGTTCCTTTTTGGAACCCGGTCTATTCATCAATATAGTATGACAAGTCTGCATTTCTTTGGAATTGAGTAATCAAGCATCTTTAGTCCATCTCTCACCTTGCTGAATGAAG
>JBIKOL010000064.1:0-44643 GCA_044358055.1 Obscuribacteraceae bacterium (SeqCode) | reverse complement strand
GCCGGCCGGGCGCCGGCGCTCCCGGGAATAGCTGCAGGTTACCCGCCGGATCTCTTACTGAGCTGCAGGCGCTCCGACAAGGCTCAGCGGACGAGCCGGACCATATATCTGTCCGAGAGCTTCGTGCAGGGCCCGTCCTTCGCAGAGCGAGGGCGCGGAGATATTCAGCAAAGATGTGATAGTCGGAGCCACATCAGCCGGGCTGCAATCGTTGGAGTAACGTCCGGCTTTGATGCCTGGTCCCATCAAAATTAACGGCACCTGAGCATCGTAGCGGAACGGTGATCCGTGGGAGGTTCCATTCTGCTCACTGCTGAATATGTAGCCCGCTTTCGGAAGTATCATCACGTCGCCGCTGCGGCTTGTGAAATAGCTGCGCTTCACAGCATCAATGAAAGGCGACGGCGGCATCTGGTTCATATAGAACTGGAACGCCGTATATACCTCGCCCACACCAGGTATCGACTCCGCTGTTTGTGCTGCGATATCTTCGACATCTTGCTTGCGCACTTTTTGCTTAGCAATAGTGTTGCGATTGAAATAGAGATTTGGCGGCTGGAATGAAGACACCCAATCGTCCGGACCCAGCTTCTGATCAAGAGCAGATTCGATCAACGAACGCAAAGCTTTAGGATCGACTCTGCCTGAGTCAAGCCCTTTGTCGCGCAAGAATTCAGGTATTGGTGCAACTCCGTGATCGGCAGTAAGCACGATCATGGTTTTATCAAGACCAACTTTTTGATCAATGTATTGAAACAAGCTCGCCAGAGTTTGGTCGAGGCGCAAATATATATCCTCGATTTCCTGGCTGTTTGGACCGAAATAATGACCTACAAAATCAGTAGCAGAGAATGACAAACCAAGAAAATCTGGAGACTCGTGATTGCCCAAGCCCTCTTTGTCTATTGCTTCGCGCGCGAAATCAGCAAGCATCTGATTTGCAAAAGGCGTCATTTCAAAAGTTGTATAGAATTGCTCGTTCGGAGAAGAAGCTCCACCATTGATGACGTGCGGGAAGAGTCTTCCGTCGCCAGGCAATGAACGTTCGTACGTGTAGTCGTCTTTGGTAGAGGCGTTGTAGAGATTCTCCGGCAGCAGCCTGTTCCAGGGTTTGCCGAAATAAGAATCAGGATAGCGTTTGTCATTGAAAGCGTTTACCCATCCAGGCAATGTGCTTCCAAATTGCGACGAACTTACGAAGTGTCCTGTGCGCGGGTCATACCAAAATGCATTGTTAGCCATTCTTCCCGCTAAAAACAAAGCACCGCGATCTTTCAATGAGGCGCAAATGACTTTGCTTCTGCCATTAGTGGCCAATCGCATTTCATCACCAAAAGTGGTACCAGCCATGGTGCGGCAGCTTGCCCCGGGTCCGTTTCCGCCTACCATTTGCACGGTGTCATCTTCAACAGCCATGACTTCTTTTTCTTTGCGCTTGCTGTACCAGTCATTTGAGACTACTCCGGTAGCCCACGGATATGCGCCTGTGCCAATTACCGAATGTCCCACAGCAGTCAATGTCGTAGACTGCTTGTAATGGCAATTGAGAAAATTGGCGCCATTTTCCATGAGAAACTTGAAACCACCGGCACCAAAGCGCTCGTTAAAGCGGCTCAAATAGTCAAATGTCATTTGATCGACAACCATCACCATCACAAGTTTTGGCTGCGCTGAAAGCGACAGTTCCGCTTGAGCAGGCAAGCATGGTACTAGTGCCAATAAAATAGAAACAAGGCAGAGCAAACTGGCAAGTTTGCGAAAACACAAAGACAAGATACCTTGCAAAGCCAACCTCCAGAAAGAGCAAAGGAGCATTCCCAAAGCCAACCTGTGTCAACGACCTCAGGCAAGTGCAAATAATACTAATGATTTGTGATTGACAACTTTATAAAATCACTCAGCATTTACAGTAAATAGATAAACTTTCAGGCGGGCGCGGGCTGACAAATCAAGAGCAAAGCAATATTAATCTATGGCAGTCTACGTGCGGATCGGTTAACCTGATTAGATGTCGAATCTCGCCACCAATTTCAGAATATCAAGATGAAGAAGCATCCAGCCTTGTTGTCATCAATTGCAGCAATTTTTTTATTGCAAACAGGTGCTTATGCAGACAAATTGTCCGAGCTTGACGAACACGCTGTTGCAAGCATCGATACTGTCGGCAAACAACCCGAACAACAGAACGAGATTCTTACAGGAATCATGAATCAGGCTGCCAAAAACATTGCGGCTAAGCCAGACGATTATCGCAGCCATTTTATCCTCGGCAAAGCTTACGAGAAGCTGGGCATGGAAGAACTTGCCAGCGATGAATATAAGAAAGCGGAAGAATCTGGAGAGCAATTCAAACAATTTGTACTGAACTCATTGAAGAGCAAAGTTCTTGCATCAGAATTTGCTGAAGCTATGTCTTATTATCCTTTTGCGGCTAAGTTCTACCCGATGGATGCAGCTGTTGCGATAACGCATGCAATTCAATTGCACAAACAAGGAAAAATCGAAGAAGAAGAAAAGCTGCTTTCAGAAATTACCGTACAAGGCAAACAAGAATTAGGAGTAATGAGCGCACTTGCTGCCATCAAGCTCGAAAAGAAGCAGTACGAAGATGCTCTAGACCTTTTTGACAAGGACCTTGCTCAAAATCCTCAGTATCAGCCGGCAATTCTCGGAAAAGCTCTTGCTCTCTCGCTTTTGGGCAGGTACGGTTTATCTCTTGAGCTGGCATTGCCGCTGTATCGGCAGGGATCCTGGTCTAATTACGAACTCGCTTCCCTTGTTGCAAATGGTTTTTCACAACTGGGAATTTACGTGCAAGCATACCAGCCAGCACTGGTATCGCTGGCGGTGTCACGACGCCAGAGCGAATTGGATAGCGCAAAGAGGAGAATCATTTTCGTTTGGAATCATCTGTCACCGAAACAACGAGCCGATGGACTGGCCGAGGTTTCAGAAGTCCTGAATAAAACTATGTTTGGCCCACGCTTGCACTTTGCGCTAGGAGATGCATTGCAGCAGGCTGGCTATACTCACGAAGCACTTGCGGAATTTAGAAATGGGCTTCAACTCGAACCCAGACACGCAAGAGCTTATCTGCACATAGCTGAGATTTACGAGAAGTACTTTCATAACCAACCAACGGCAATGCTTAACTACTTGAAGTACATGCACTACTCCGGCGGCGACCCGCTGGTGGAACTTCGTCTGAAAAGAATGAGCATGGAAAGTACGCGCTCACACGATATTGCGCTGCGCATCAAAAGAAAAATGTATTCTTCAAGCCAGAAAATACAATAGATTATGGGGCAATCGACACGATTGGCTCAACATCTTTTGCGGAGAAGTCGTAGGTGCTGGGAAGAAACGGAAATGGAATCGGCACCAACACGTGCATTGTTGTGATAACAGTGCATTGACCCTGGACCGGACCAGGAACCGAACCCGGTAGAGACGGACCACCGCCATTATCTACAGTTCCACTGGCGTTGTATCCGAAACCGGTAAGCAAGTTAGCGCCATCATTTGAACCGCCTGGTGCAGTAATAATTGCTTGATTGCAGTTGAAGTTTTTACAGATTTGCGTAGCGGCATTGAAGCCGGAGGTGGCATCACCTGTCCCAGAACTGTTTACGGCACTGGCAGCCGCACGGCAGGCACTTTTTGCCAAATTGTCGTTGGCGGTGTTACAGAGAACCAATATCGCTATATCAGCAAGGAAAAGAACAATTGGAACTAAGAACATTATCCCGACCACAGTTTCGATAATGCTTTGCCCACGCCTCCGCGTTGAGATTGCTGAAGACATATGGTCCCTCCTGATTAGAACGCTATGCGTTCTTGTGAACTGGTAAATCAGCCACCCGTTACTGGTCAAATATTATCGAATCCCAGAATGCCCATATTATAGCAGATTAATCAGGCTGCGAATAGCTGTATATCTGCGTTTTTGCGTTATTTGTCGGGTCGAAATTGCTTAATCTTGGATGACTTCACGGGGTCTCTGGCTGACAATCTGGAAGTCCATCGGAGCGTTCAGTCCCGGGCAAGATCCCCACCAGGGAATGCTGATGAATGGAGTTGCGCGGACGAAGGTGGTGCACTGAACCATTGGCTGCATCCCGTTTACGGCGCCGATATAGGTAACGTTATGCGCGAGGTCCTGCGCACCGGCGGAACCTCCCGGTGAATCATTATGCGTTTTCATCCCCAGGAACTGAACAATGCCGCTCGTGAAGAGAGCTCCATTAACATCAGTCAACACGTCGCCGGCTTCGTGTTTCTTACGGACAGACAATTCACGGCAGGCCATGAAATTGCAGTAATAGCCCATACAATAAGAAGCTAGCAGCCCAAGCATGTCCAACATTGGAAAAAATATGATGACGATGAACAAAAACAGTGCCGGTCCGAATTCTGCAATCGCACTCCCCTTTTTACGTCTTTTCCGAACGTCCATCTCTTGCCCCTCGTTCTTAGTAAATGTCTGCCTGACAAAGTGAAGCCCTTAACCCATTATATACCCATGGCGCCTGAGCCTAAAGCGCCATGGCGAGTCCGATTACCGAGGAATCATTCAAGTTTGCCGAGGATCCGTCTGGAACTAAGCACGACGGTACTGATAGCAGCCAAAATTAGTTTCGACCCTTCTCTTCCTGGGGACGCTGAGAGCTCTGGATGAAGGGGAACGGCGCGTTCAGGCCCGGGCATTGCCCCCACCATGGAATGCTGATGAAGGGTTGAATTGTACAAGTAGTTTTGCACTGAACGGTCACAGGCAGCTTGCTGGTATCCGTAACCTCAGTTCCAGAAGCGTCGTAATACTTAACTTCGTCAACAGAGAGATCGTTCGGCGACATTTTCAGAAAGTTATAAAAGCTCGAATCCTGAAAGTTCTTCTTAATTTTGGCTATGGCTTGATCTTTACTCTGAATTGCAGTATCTGTGACGCCAGGTGGCGCACTAACAGCCAGTTCTCTGATCACGTAATCGTGAAAAATGCTTGAAAAGATATATGCCGCGCCCATTTCAATGAAATCGAGCATGGGGAAAAATATAATTACCAGCAAGAGGAAAAGAGCAGGTCCTGCTTCCGTAATTGCACTACCACGACACTTCCGTCGATAAGCCTTCATAACTGACCCCGTTACTGTTTGGCGCTCCCCATGGATTATACCCTCGCCCGGCTCTTGATTAACAGACTAACGGCGCTGGCACCTTGAGAGACAAAGAACGGGATTATGGTTTAAAATCTCACTTCAGGGTTATTCGCTTTAACTAAACAAGAAGGAGTTCCGGCTTTGAGAAAGTTCGCAATCATGAGTCTTGCAAGCGCTCTTATTTTCTCCCTGCTCCCAACTTGTACTCAAGCAGCTCCGACCCAAGCGTCGAAACCAGCGGCAGATAATAGTGCCAAACCGTCAGCCAGTCAAAAATTACACCGAGCTGACTTCCGCGTTACCGGCGCAAGCTGCGTGGCTTGCTTGAGACGCATTGGCAAAACCATGCGCGAGCAGAAAGGGGTTTTGAAAGCTGATGTTTCCATATTTAAACCGTATTGGGCAATAGTTATTTATGATGCCGAGCATACAAATATGGACAAAGTGTATGAGGCCATTAAAGGTGAAAAGGTCAAATTTGATGAGCTTGAAGACAAACCAATACAAAGTGTGCCGCTTATTGTAATTCCAAAAGGAATGAGCAAGGCACAGGAAATCGGCTTACCTGCCACCGAGGGTGGTGCAGGCGCGCACTGAACTAAGCATAAACGCGTGCTCTAAACTAAGCATAAACGCGCGCACTAAACTAAGGGTGCGGGCGACGCATGGCGTCGCCCACACATAATTTGGCTACCCGGTGGCTCCTCCAGCTTTGCTGTTCGACGATCCCGTCTGTTCTAATTTTAGGATCGTCGAGGACGAATTTTCGAAAAGTCAGGAACGGGTGGCGATGCTTTTGTTTCCAGCTGCAGACATGGAAGCGATGTACGATTCAAAAGTAAATTCATCTGGTCGGTTTAGCTTCAAACATGCGTCAATCAATTCGATGATTCTGGATCCAGTTATGACTGCATCAGCGCCTAATGCGAACATTCGCTCTGCTTGTTCTGGTGTTGAAACTCCAAAGCCAACTGCTACTGGCAATTTAGTTTGTTGCTGTGCTCGCTTTATGAGTTCAGCCAAGTTCTCATCGTAACGCTCCTCTACGCCGGTTGTACCAAGACGGGATACAGCATAGAGAAAGCCTCCAGCTTGCTCTGCGATTGCATTCATGCGCTCTTCCGTTGTAAGAGGTGAAATGATGAATATCTGTGCAAGCCCGTGCCGTGCACAATGATATTGAAATTCCTTTGACTGCTCCGGAGGAAGATCAACCACGAGCACACCATCTACACCGGCGGCTGCTGCTGTTTTGCAAAAGTGATCGAGGCCGCCAGCAAGCGCGCAATTGTAATAGCACATGAGAGTAATTGGAATGTTTTTGTTTTCCTGGCGAATGCTTTCAATCAATTTAAATGCATCAGCAGTCTTAAAACCAGTCTCAATGGTTTCCGCGGCGGCCTGTTGAATAACAGGTCCGTCTGCAAGCGGGTCCGAAAATGCCAGCCCAAGTTCAAGCGCTGAGGCACCATTCCTGATCATCAGTCTGATCGCCTGTAATGAAACTTCCGAGTTTGGATAGCCAAGCATCGTATATGGAATGAAGGCACGATCTCCTTCTTTTTTCAAAGAGGCGAAGAGTGTTTCGTATCTATTTGCCATAATTCATCACCTGCTCGAGATCTTTATCACCACGTCCGGACAGATTCACAAGAATGTCTTTGCGAGCACCTCTGCCCGCCGCCAGTTTTTTAGCATATGCCACAGCGTGAGAGCTCTCGAGAGCAGGAATTATTCCCTCAGTTCTGGACAACTCATGGTAAGCAGCAATTGCTTCATCATCTGTTATTGCAACGTAATTGGCCCGTCCCGACTCTTTCAAATAAGCATGCTCTGGTCCTACTGAAGGATAATCGAGCCCGGCAGCAACACTGTAGGTCTCGTGAATCTGCCCATCTTCGTCCTGCAATACTTTGCTAATCATGCCATGCAGACAACCGTCAGTTCCTTTGGAAAGAACGGCACCATGCATTTTCGATTCCAAACCATGTCCTGCCGGTTCAACCCCAATTAATTCCACTTCTTTGTCATCGACAAAGCCGCTAAAAATGCCAATTGCATTGGAACCACCACCAACACATGCGAGAACAAAATCAGGCAGGCACTCGTAATCTGCAAGAATTTGCGCACGTGCTTCTTCACCGACAATTGCTTGAAAGAATTTGACGATGCTCGGGAAGGGGTGTGGTCCTGCAGCGGTGCCCAGCACGTAATGGGTATTCCGCACGGTGGCAATCCAGTCACGCATTGCTGCGTTAATAGCATCTTTGAGTGTGCGCCCACCAGTCTTCACCGGATGAACCGTCGCGCCGAGAAGTTTCATGCGCAAAACATTGGCGTGCTGCCTCTCCATATCAACTTCGCCCATGTAGACTTCAGTTTCCATGCCGAGCAAGGCTCCCGCCATCGCGGTGGCAACGCCATGTTGGCCGGCACCAGTTTCTGCGATGATGCGAGTTTTGCCAAGCTCGCGAGCAAGCAAGCCCTGGCCGATTGCATTATTGGTTTTATGCGCACCACCATGCAAGAGGTCTTCTCTCTTGAGGTAGATGTTCGCACCCCAGTTCTTCGAGAGGTTGGCAGCGTAATAAACAGGGGTTGGTCGGCCGGCATATTGCTGCATTGTTTTGCGGAAAAGATCATTGAATGAGTTATCCATCTGCAATCGGTAAAATGCAGCTTCCAGTTCTTCCAGCGCCGGCATCAGCGTCTCGGGAGCATAAATCCCTCCAAATTTGCCGAAATGTCCTGTTTTTAACATGTCTTTGCTCCTTGCACAGCTTGAAAAAATTGTTCAAGCTTTTCGTGATCTTTGTTTCTCGGGTCAGACTCTACTCCTGAAGCAACGTCAATGCCATACGGATTCAAGCGCAAGACCTTTTCTACATTCGAGGCGTTCAAACCACCCGCTATAAAGTATGGCTGCCTCTCGGATATCTGTTCGCGATGCTTCTGAAGAACTAAGTCCAACCAATCATCTTGTTTCGATAATTGCTTGGGGCGATCAAACAGAAATGCGTGCACCAAGAAGCTGGAGAGCTCAGGGAAATTTTGATCGGGATATAATTCGATGGCTTTAATTATGGGATGCGCAATTTCCTGGCAGTAGTCGGCAGTTTCCGCTCCATGCAGCTGAACAAAATCAAGCTTGCAGAGTTCAGCCATATCATTCACGTAGCGAGAATCCTGATCTTTGAAAACACCAACAAACTTTACCTTGCCCTCAAGCCGCTTTCTAATGGGGCGAATGTCCGCCAGTTCTATTTTTCTAGGACTCTCTGCGAAAATAAATCCAAGAAAAGATGCGCCAAGTTCAAGCGCTTTTTCTGCATTTGCCAGATTGCAAATTCCGCAAATTTTTACCAGAGTCATCGACCAGTCCTCTCCAGATAGCGAGTTTCGACCGAGAGGAATTCCTTAAATTTCTCCTCTAGATTTCCGCTGGACATTAATGCGGAACCAATCAAGAAGCGTGAGGCGAAGGGACGCAGCTCCAGAATTTGCTCTGCACTTTCTATGCCGCTTGCAGCTATAAGTTTGGCTCTGGTCTTCGCTTTGTTGGCGAGTCTCTCAACCGTGTACATATCAATTTTCAACGTGTCGAGATTGCGATTGTTGATCAAAATATACTCAGCACCAAAGTACTCAGCTCGTTTAAGTTCATCCTCTGTCTGAACCTCAACAACAGGTTCCATATGCAATTGCTCAACGAGTTCGATCAATGATTCCAATTTTCGGTCGCTTAAAATCTTGACTATGAGCAATACGGCTTCTGCACCCGCTTTTCGTCCTTCGAAAACCTGATAAGGATCAATTACGAAATCCTTCAGCAGGGTTGGTAAACTAATGCTTGAGGAAACTTCCTCAAGTAGTTGGACGCTGCCACCAAAATATCTCTGGTCACACAAAACGGAAACAGCACTTGCGTAGCGCTCGTAAATTTCCATACGCTCGCCGCGATTTATTTTGCCCTCGAGCTCACCTAGTGAAGGGGAACGAGGCTTCAGCTCCGCAATAATTTTCAAGCCATCAGGCTCAAGAAATTTGTCAAACTTCCGGCCGGCAGGAAGAACATATTCGGAAATTTTGGCAAGCGGAAGTTTATTTTTTCGCTCTACTAGTTCTCGTTCCTTGTTTCCAATTACTTCGTCAAGAAAGCTTGCCATAAAACCTCCTGCAGGTTTCTACCCTTTCAGCCAGCTCACCATTTGAAATAAGATCTGCAGCGATTGCCAGACCTTCTGAAATGCTGCGACACGCCTTCAAAACGAAAAGAGCAGCCGCTGAATTGAGCAGAATCATCTTATAGCAATCTGATTTGCTGTCATGCCCTTCGATAATATCCTTGAATATTTCCACATTCGTTGCTGTGTCAAATGCTGCTATTCTGCCGGACTGCGAATTTTTCTCTAGCAAAGAAAGTGCTTCGGGATCAAGCTCGAATTCATGAACAAGCTGCCCATCAACGTATGTAAGGCTACTGGGACCATTTACGTCCAGCTCGTCCAGAATGCCACCAGCAGTAACCAGCAAAGCTGAATTTGTTTTTTCGTCGGAAACAAGTTCTTCCCCGATCAATTTACGCGCATGGTCCGATGAAATACCCATCAAACGATTTGCCGGACGTACAGGATTCAAAAGAGGTCCAATATAATTGAACAAGGTTGGTTTTCCATGCCGCTTTCGGAGAGGCATCAACCTTTTCAATACTGGATAAATCTCTGGTGCAAAAATAAAAGCTAAGCCGCAAACAGATAATGCATCTGCAATATCTTGAGGAGGCAGAGCAGAACTGATGCCTAATCCCTCTAAAAAGTCGAAGCTGCCCGAGTTTCCGCTGGCAGCTCTTCCTCCAAATTTGGCTACTTTATAGCCTGCCGCAGCCAGCACGAATGCAACACAGGTTGATGTGTTGAAATGAGACAAGCCGCTTCCACCCGTGCCGGAGCAATCGATTGAGATTGGACCAAGTTCGTGCAATTCCCGAGCAAGGTCTTCACTGAGTGCTGCAGCTCCGCGCAGCCTGCGCAGTGAATGAGCAAGCACGTCCCTGTTTAAGTTTTGAATCTCCAGATTTTGCAAGGCAGCAAGAATCTCATCGTCGCTGCTGTCTGGGGCAAGTATTTTGTCAAGTTCGGCAAGTTCTAGCATAGTTCAATGAAATTCTCGATTATCTTTTGTCCTAGCGGGGTGCCTACGGATTCCGGGTGAAACTGCAGTCCGTACAATTTCTTCGATTTGTCTTGCAAGGCCATTACCAGTTCTGGAGCTCCGTCAACTTCTGCGACTACCTCCAAACTGGCTGGAAGTGAACTCCGGTCTGCAATCAAAGAATGATAACGCATCACAGGCGTCCCCGATGAGAGTCCGGCAAACAAGGGGCTGTCAGCAACAAGCTTTATTCTGCTCATTTTTCCGTGAACCGGTTGGGCGGCACGTACAACTTGCCCGCCACTATGTTGGGCAATGCCCTGATGTCCCAGACAGACGCCAAGAATGCGGGCCTTCAAATCCGACGCTGATTGAATGACATCTTTGCAAACGCCAAAATCTCTGTCTGTCGCTGGATGCCCAGGACCAGGAGAAAGGATGATATGAGAAGGCTGCATTTCCTTGATTTCACTCAAAGTGATCTCGTTATTGCGGCAAACAAGAACCTCAGTATTGGTAACTACGGATATCAACTGGTAAAGGTTGAAAGTAAAGGAATCATAGTTGTCTATTATCAACACTTTCATGATCAAGCCCCCATTTGCTCAGCAATCGAAATTGCTTTCAGGACGCTCAAAGCCTTATTTCGCGTTTCCTCGTATTCGGCTTCGGGCTGGCTGTCTTGCACTATGCCTGCACCTGCACTGACATGCGCAACTTTGTTTTTCACAAGAGCAGATCGTATGGCGATTGCGGAATCAGTATTGCCGTGAATGTCAAAGTAACCCACAAGTCCAGAGTAAATACCCCGCTTCTCAGGCTCGAGCTTGGCGAGCAATTCCATCGCGCGAATCTTCGGTGCACCAGATACGGTGCCAGCAGGAAAGCAGCTGCGCACAGCATCAAAGCATGTTTTTCCCGCTGCAAGCTGGGCACTTATGTCGGTGGACAAATGCATCACCTGCCCATAGCGAATCACCCTGGCAATTTCACCGCAGCTCACAGAACCGATTTGCCCGATTCGTCCCAGATCATTTCTGCCAAGATCTACAAGCATATAGTGTTCGGCTAATTCTTTTTCAGAAGAGCGCAAATCTTGCTCGAGTGCATTCTCTTCCTCTTCGTTCTGCCCGCGGGGGCGTGTTCCTGCAAGAGCCGTTAGCGATAGCTTTCCTTGACGGCAGGCAAGCAATCGCTCAGGAGAAGCGCCAAGATATGCAAACTCAGGAAATTGCAAGAAATAGCCATAAGGAGATGGATTGATTGATTGTAATGCGCGATAAATCCTGAACGGATCTCCTTCATATGGTCGTGCGAAGCGCTGGGCAAGCACGATCTGGAAGACCTGTCCTTCCGCAATAAATTCCTGGCACTGCTTTACCAGTTCTATAAATTTTTCCCTGGGCATTGAAGCTTGAACTTTTTCAAATGCATCTAGCGCAGGTCTGGCAAATGCAGCAAGACCCCCATTAGCACCTTTTGTTTCAAGCTGCTGCAGCAGCTCTCGGCAATGCGCTTCCCCCCGGAAGGAAACTATCCGCATTTGCCTCTCTTTGTGGTCAAACACAATTATCGAATCATAAAAGGAAAACATTCCATCAGGAACTGCTAGCGGATCCGACTTTTGCTGTTCAATACCGTCGAAATATTTTGTGGCGCCGTAGGAGAGATAGCCAACGTAGCCGGCGGCAAAAGGAATCTCCGCAGATAATTCAAGATTTGCAGCCGATTTTCCCAGAAGCTGGGTGCGCTCAGCCAGAAAAGCAAGCGGATCATCCGTTGCGATGAAGCGAGTCGATGCCTCGTCACTGCCAGCATCAGGCGACTTTTTCGAGATCAAGTTGATGCCGCCGGAGACTATTTGCACGGTCTCCGCAGGTCCGGAGCCAAGAATGGAAAAACGGGCGAGGCGGCTGTCTGTTTCAGAACTTTCAAATAAAAATGCGTACTGCGAATAATTGCGCAGTCTTTCAAAGGCTAAAACTGGCGTGATTTTATCAGCAAGAACAGATATAACAGCAGGCTTTGCCAACTGCGGTAAGTCGCGTGCGGCTTCACTAGTAGATTTCAGTGTCATGAACGTTTCCAAATTGAGGGATAAAACAGAGACCGCCGGCTGATTTAGACAAGCCCGCGGTCTCGAATTCTTGAAACTGGTTTCTAACTAATTACCAGCACGACAGAGGCTTGTCCTGATTATTCCACCAGGACCACCAGCTCAACTGTTTTACAGACCGGTTAATCAAAGCTTTGCTCCGAGCAAAAGTCAATTTAGTAAAACGATACTAACACAGCCCTCGAAAAATGGAACGCATCTTTGCAAAAGATGAAACAGATGATACTTACATCAGTTCAGCAGGCAGGGGCGGGTAGAGGGGCACCTGGGGTCCTCCGTCCGGGTCCTGCAGGTACAAGCCGGAGCTAACCCCCTCAGGGCTAGGTATTGGTGTCCGTATTTGATATTCAACAGCGAGCTGGGGGCAGGGCTCATCGTTCAACCCTGATTCCATGCACCATCGGGGGTGAGACGATTCGAGCGGTTTCCCGGCGCCGTCAACCATGCAAAATACAAGATCTCTCAGCATTACTGACCAGCTCAACTTATGTGCCGAACCGGCATCGACAGCTGCTGGAGCGTAATAGCACAATTGGGATTTGCCGATTACTCCACGCACGAAATCGAAGGCAGTTTCATGCGAAGCAAACACAGCATTTGAGGCTTTTGGATCGGTCAGCTGACTACTGCTCAACATTACATATAGAGGTCGGTTGCAAGTTCCTTTGCCGGGATTTTGCCAATAGTCCACAATTGGTTTGCCTTCTACGTACATGTTCGGGTCAGGAATTTCCGTCACTTTGAAATTTTTCGACATCCACATTTTGCTGTTCGATGCATCGAATTCAGCCAGTTCAGTATCATTCGGCGCATAAATATCGTCTTCATCTACCGGATTATTCCAGGGAATAAACGCAACAGAACGCTCTCCCAGCAAGAAACCCTTGAATGGAGCAGTTATTCTTTTTATTCCGCGAGAGCTGAAAGAAAACATATGCGAGCCAATTTCGTAGGTGCTTCGCGCGGCTTTTCGTCCGTTTTGAGCTACTAGTTGAGCTTTCTTTTTGAGGCCCTCGAAACCTTTCTTGCGATAGTCCTCGACCTGAATTGAGACTGTAAGTGAATCAGCTTGCGCTTGAAGTTGCTGCAATTTCTGTTCATCCTTTCCCGCGCTTCTGGCCATATTTTCGATACTATTCTTCAAGCTGCGCAGTTCTTCCTTATATGAAGCGATCACCCGCTCAGACTGCAGAATAGAGGCCTGCATTCTTTTCACAATGGTATCTGCGATCTGCATCGATTCAATACCTGCGATATTAGTCTGGTATAGTGCATCGAAAAAATCTTTTACGAGCTGCCTGTCAAAGCCTTTTGTTTGCGGCAAATGCACTTCCCCTTGTTCATCCACACTGAGTGGAAAAGTGTAAGGCGGCATCAAGTCCTGGAACGATTTTGCTGAGAACGCAGATTCGAGTGCTCGCTGCCCGGCGCCATCCCGGAACGATTGCTTGGATAAAGCGAAGCGTGCAGCACCAGTGTCTTTGAACAAGCCGCTATTGAACTGATACGAAGCCGTCTCGGAATTTTCAGCAGACGATTTTGCTGTTAAAGACGAAATCGGTTGACTTAAAGCTTCCTTTAGTTTATCCGGCAATAATTCCGGACCAGCGCAGAGGAGATAATGATAAAAAGCGCTCATAGCGGCCATATGCGGCTTAACTGCGTCAAGTGCTTTAGTACTGACAAAATGTCCATCTTCGGGAATATCTCCGCCAAAAGCCTGAAGCCAGTCACCGTCGGCGGTATTATAATTTTGAGCCGAAAAAATGTCCTTTATGCTGGCAAATCTTGAAAAATACCCCTGCGGAAAACTAAGCATAAAAAGCAGTGAGGGGGTTTGTGCAACTGAGCTTCCCACGAGAGCACAAGACTGAATGGTTCTATTCTTATGCACCTTGCCGCGTTCCGCCACTTCAAAATTTGCTTCAACAAGTACCGCAGAGGCCAGCTCATCATCAGACTTTAGCGCCTCGAATTCTTTTGGTGAAAGCAAACGTGGCGCGTCCGAACACTCGTAAAATTGATAAGTCAAATTTTGCCAGATTGGCACTGGAATATGAGTTGCATATGAATCGCCATCCGCAAAGAACGAATCTCTTTCACCGCTAGAATGCGGCAGTGGCGCTCTTGAACCAATATGAGCTGTTTTTCTGACGCCACCGAGAACAACTTTCACGGATTTCAGCCTGCCACCAGCACCGGTGCGCGCCAGAAGTTTGCGAACGGTTTCTGTAAATGGCTCGATGTCTGTGTAGGCACTTTCAGTCGCGGGAATGCTGAGTTCGTGCTCAAGCTTTATCAATTCGCGTGAGAGCATGCCTACTTGCCTGGCATCCCTGCCCACCAGCTCGTACATGTAATCCAAACCCAGTTGCCGGGCAAGGATGCCGTCTAAGCGCAAAGTTGCCTGCAAGCGATTGAAGCTGATTTGTGTCTTGCGCCCCTCGCGAATATCAATTAGACCGATATTTCCAAAGCGCGGATGGGTGACAGAAAGAGAAGATAGTTTTTGCGCAATGAGCAAGGCCGCCTGATCAAGATCGTTCTGGCTAGCGGCAGGCGCCAATCTTTGTGACAAGAAAATGGAATACAAGCTGATTAGCAAACTTGACAAGGAAATGAGCCAGCATATTTGCCAGAACTCGGCACGGCGGCGGCTCAATCTGGCGACAGGATCGGGTTGTGCCAGAATTATGTTTTCTTGCTCAGGCGATGAAGTTGTCACGCTAGGCCTTGCTCCCTTGAAGAAGATGATAGCAGAGTGCTATCTTGTCTTCTCTTATGAAGCCTGAAAGAACTGCGTTCACGCCTGCCGAGTGGCGAATAATACAGAAGTACCGCACGCCAAAACAAGTGCAGTCTTTTTTGCGCACTCTCCATTACAACCATGAGGAGGATGGAGATTCACAACGTTCATTTCGTGAAGCGATAAAGCGCGGTTCGGCACATTGCCTCGAAGCAGCGCTTACTGCTGCGGTGATTCTAGAGCAGCACGGCTATCCTCCGTTGCTTCTGAGTTTCGAATCCATTGATGAACTGGACCACGTAATCTACATATTCAAGGAAGGGGATCGTTGGGGATCCGTGGCGCGCTCTCGTGATGCCGGGCTGCATGGGCGCAAACCGCTCTTCCGCACGCCGCGTGATCTTGCCTTGAGTTATGTGGATCCTTATGTCGATTTTACGGGTCGAATAAAAGGATATGCCGTGATAAATCTTGAAGAGGAGCTAGACAAATGTGATTGGCGCTTCTCTCCACGCAACTTATGGAAGTTAGAGAATTTCCTTCTGGCGTATCCGCACATTCCGATCAAAACCTCAAATCGCCGATATGAACAATTGCTGGCAACTTATAAAAAGTTTCGCGAACGCTTTCCTAAGAAGCAAGCGACTTATTACAAAAACACCCATCAGTGGATGTAAGAACAAAAAGCAATGGACACAAATGAGTCAAATCAATTGGCTGGCTGTGTAAATGTTGGTACTTATCTTGGATTTGGACTCCTTTCTGCTTGCGCTCTGATTTTTGAGATTCTTTTGACGAGAGTTTTTTCGGCGACTTTGTATTATCACTTTGCTTTTATAGCAGTGGCTGTAGCAATGTTTGGAATGAGCGCGGGAGCATTGCTGGTTTATCTGTTTCCAATTCTGTTCAAGCCAGAGTCGGTGCAAAACCGCATTTATCAGAGCACTTTATCCTTTTCCATCTCTTCAGTCATGGCGTTGATAGTCTACTCCCAATGCAAGTTTCCCATGCAATTCGACCATACAGGATTGCTTTCGATGGCTGAATTGTATTTGCTTTTCTCATGGCCGTTTGTATTTGTAGGAGTAGCAACAACACTTCTTCTCACGAGGTTCCATCCTCTAACTGGAAAATTGTACGCCTGCGATCTACTGGGCGCGGCAGCGGGCTGTATTCTCGTCATTCTTCTCCTGTACAATTTTGATCCAATCGGCTGCGTTTTGATTCTTGGTCTACTTGCTGCGCTGGCTGCGGCACTTTTTTCACACTCTATCCCCCGATCCCGCGCTTTATTTTATTGCACGTTAATCGGGATAACATTTGCGACGGCTGCCGTGCTACAGGAGCAGAGCTACAAGAAAGGTGAGTCAATCGTTAGATTTGTCTATGCCAAAGGTAAGATTAGAGATAAACCAATATACGAAATATGGAATCCGTATTCCTGGATACGAGTAGACAAATTTTTCAGCCAACCGACAGGATGGGGTCTGAGCAGTCGCACCCCGCCTCACCCTGGCATAGAACAGCTTTCGCTGCAGATAGACTCTGGCGCCGGAACCATAATTACAAAATTCAACGGCGAGTTCAATAATATTCAATACCTGAAGTTCGATGTCGTGAATTTCGTCCAATTCCTAAAACCGAATAGCGACATTCTTGTAATCGGAGTAGGAGGCGGACGTGATTTGCTTTCTGCTCTGGTGTTCAAACAGAAATCAGTATTAGGTGTGGAAATAAATAATTCAATTTTGGAATTAATGCGCGGTCCTCTTTGCGCTTTCTCGGGCAATCTTGCAGGAATGAACTTGGTTCAACTTGTGAATGATGAAGCTCGCAGTTATATATCGCGCTCGAATAATAAATGGGATATTATCGAAGCCTCTCTGATTGATACGTGGGCAGCCTCGTCTGCGGGTGCTTTTGCGCTTTCCGAGAATTCGCTCTATACGGTGGAAGGATGGAGCAGATTCCTGCAGCATTTGAAACCGGGCGGAGTTCTCAGCTTTTCTCGCTGGTATGACTCCAAAGACTCACCTGTGGAATTTTACCGCCTTTGTTCACTGGGCGCCGAAGCATTACGAAGAGAATCTGTCTCTAACCCGCGTTTGCACATGCTTGCAATCGTCAATGAATCTACGTCCGATGTGCCTGTTGCGAATGTAGGGACTTTGTTGATTTCGAAAGCAGCTTTTTCCGCAGAAGAACTAGATAACGCCGAGCGCTTCGCAGACGCGTTGAATTTCAAAATCGTTCTTTCGCCAAGGGTCTGCACAGATCCTGTCCTTCTTCAAATATCACAGGCAAAGTATCCCGAAACGTTTTTCAAAGAGTATCCATCGGATTTAACGCCACCTTCGGATAACTGCCCCTTCTTTTTCAACTTTCGCAAATTTCAAATCAACAGCGACATATTTAGCAAACGGGATAATCCAATTGATGGAGTTCAAATCCTTCAATTAGCCTGTTTGACCACAACCGCCCTTGCTCTTATGGTCTTAGTTCTGCCATTTTTTAAATTACTTGCAAGAAATAACTCATCAAGCAAAATTTCGAATTTGATTCCTGCTCTCTTATTTTTCTCGTCAATCGGACTTGGATTTATCATGGTGGAACTTTCAGTTATGCAGCGTCTCAGTATTCTGCTGGGGCAGCCTATCCTGAGCCTATCCGCAGTGCTGTTCTCATTCTTAATAGGTGGTGGATGCGGTAGCCTTCTCAGCAGTTTCATCAAGAAAGAGAATAAGTCACGCTACATTCGCATTTTCCTGCTCACTTTGTCGCTAATCATTTTGCTGCTGGCCGGTGTACTTCCGCAGATTTGTCTTCAATTTGAATCAGGCGAGGTCTGGCTGCGAATACTGCTGGCGGTTTGCATTTCCATTGTCCCGGCTATATTCATGGGCACCATATTTCCCCTTGGGATGGACTTGTTTCAAGAATCAGGATACGCCGAGGAGTCCGCCTGTTTTTGGGCGTTGAACGGCGCCTGCAGCGTTTTTGCTACAGTCTTATCATCTGCTGTTTCACTTGTTTTTGGGCTGCAAGCAGCGTTGCTGTTTGGATTGTGCTGCTATCTGCTCGCACTTGGCTCTATTCATATTTTCTTGATTCGCACAACTCCAAAGTAGCCGATGCCCGGGAGCGCCGGCTGCCAGCCTTCTACTCCGGCAGGATCGAGCCGATCTTTTAGAAGCCGGCAGGCTGCCGGCGCTCCCGGGGCAGCCGCTTTCTGTTACGGATCCTCTTTTTTTGGATCCGTTGTTTATTTGCGTTTTGCGCCTTGAGGCTCGGCTACTTTTTCGCTTTGCCACAATGTCAGTGATTTGGTATCACGTTCTTGTGTCAGATGCTCGAGAACCTCAGTCAATGGCTTGGCTCCGAGATCTCCGCCGCCGCGAACGCGCACTGCTACAGCGCGGTTCTCCGCTTCGCGATCGCCTAAGACAAACATATAAGGAATCTTGCGCATTTGAGCATCGCGAATCTTCGCTTGCATGCGTTCCGGCCGTTTATCGATTTCGACACGCACGTTGCGCTTTCTCAGCTCAGCAACGACTTCGTCAGCATAAGGAATATGCCTGTCAGCGATTGGAATTACCATTGCTTGCGTGGGCGACAACCAGAGCGGGAAATTGCCTTCGTATTCTTCAATGAGAAGTGCCACCATACGTTCCATCGTTGACAGAACTCCACGGTGCACCATTATCGGGCGCGATCTCTCACCGGTTTCGGTTACATACTCCAGTTGGAATTGTGCGGGCAAATGGAAATCTACCTGCACCGTAACAAGAGTTTCATCCTTACCTGCTGCAGTCTTAAACTGCACATCAATCTTCGGTCCGTAGAAAGCGGCTTCGCCTTTGGCTTCGTAGAACGGCAATTCAACGCGCTGCAACACTCGCCTGAGCAGAGCTTCACCCTCTTGCCACATCTGCGGATTATCCACATACTTTTCTTTGTCATCAGGATCTCCCAGTGACAGTCTGTATGAGTAGTCCTTCAAACCAAGTGTCGCGTACACTTCTTCCATCAAGCGCAGCACACCTTCAACTTCAGTTTCCACCATATTCGAGTCGGCACAGAAAATATGCGCATCATTCAAAGTCATAATGCGCACCCGGCTCATGCCGGTGACCTGACCTGATTTTTCCCAGCGGTGCATGTTTGCCAGTTCAGCAATTCTGATGGGCAAATCGCGATAAGAATGAAGTCCAGCTTGATAGATCATGATGTGGTGCGGACAGTTCATTGGTCGAAGGCAGTAAACTTCGCCTTCTCTCTCCATGACCGGATACATCGCATCCTGATAGTGCGCCCAGTGTCCGGAGCGCTCGTAAAGTTCGCGTTTTGCTACAACAGGAGTTATGACATGCTGATAGCCGCGAGCTAGTTCAAGATCTTCAATCCAGCGATGCAATTCGCGTCTTATTGTTGCACCAGCAGGCAGCCAGACTACGTGTCCCGGGCCCACTTCGTCAAAGAGATCAAATAGCTTGAGCTCGCGTCCAATCTTACGATGGTCTCTTCGCTTCGCTTCCTCGATTTGCTTTTCATATTGATCGAGCTCTTCTTGCGTTTCAAACAGTGCGCCATAAATGCGCTGCAGCATGGGGTTCTTCTCACTACCACGCCAGTACGCTCCGGCGATGTTGGTCAGTTTGAAGACTGGAATTTCGCCGGTATTATTTATGTGACCGCCCTTGCAGAGGTCAGTGAAGTTGGCATGCGTACACTGAGTTATGTTGCCGTCGGCTATGTCCTTTAGAAGGTCGAGCTTGAACGGCTGCTTTTCCCAGCGTTTTTCCGCGTCAGCACGAGTAATAGATTCCATCTTGAACTCATGGCGCTTAGCAATAGACTGTCGCATGCGGTCTTCCAGCCAGCTAAGATCTTCTTGTGTCAGCGGACGGGGCAGGCGGAAATCATAATAGAATCCTGTGTCGATGGGCGGTCCAATCCCTAGCTCTGCTTCGGGCATCAAATCAACCATAGCCTCTGCCAGTATGTGAGCAGCGGAGTGACGCATTCTTGCCAGTCGTTCTTCGCGCGACAACGAATTAAGATCTTCGTGTGACATGTCCTTTTCCTTCAACTTGGAGCCGCGCATACAAAACGCTAGCTCTGCCTTTCTCTGGAAACCTATCGACGAGCCGTCTCGCGCCTGAGACATGACGTGCATGCCAACTGAGGACAGACTGGAGAGGAACGGACACATCAAGCGTGCCGACTCAGCTCCGGATCGACAGGCGGGCACGCAAGGCGTGCCCCTACCAGCTGCTGATCTTAGCAAAATGGAGGGGTCAGGGTCTGCACAGCACAGTTCATCTATGTCGTATAAGGGCAGCTGCGGCAAGCTTAAAAGCCCGCACGCGGGTCCAGAGCCCGCTTCGAAGCAAGATTAAACCCGAAAAGGCAATCCTCACGGAACATACACACAAAATACACAAATTAGTACGGACTCATTTACGTCACGAAAGATATTCTTCTTTCAGGGTGAAGGAATGGGGTGCGGGAAATGGATCAGACATACCAAAGTGATAATGTTGCCAGCGTCGCTCTCGGAGCCGACGCCAGTAGTGCTTTCAGAAATGAGTATTTCGACGAGTTCGAATCCAGACCGTCCTTCATGGATGCTCAATCACCAATCCAAGACAACGATCCCTCGGGCTGCTTAGATTTCGGTGACGTCGGCTCGATGTTCAGCAACGCAGACAGCTTCAGCCAGCGCAATTAAGTTACTAGTCAGTCAAAAGATATCGAATGAGGGAGATTTAGAATGGGATCTTCAAATCGCGAATTTGCCGATGCGCCAGTAGAGACGAGCGACAATTCCAGAAACAGCAGTTTCAAGTTCGATGACATAATGCGCGAAGGCAGTGGCAATTCAATTTCAAATCGCAATGATGTTCAAGCGAATCCTGTATCGAAAGATGGGAAGCTCGATTTTGGCAGTTTCGATAATCTATATGGAAGCCAAAATCTAAGTAAACCAGCAGCAGTTGAAGCAGCTGGGGCTGCTTATCCAGTTCGTCCTTTCTCAGCAGCAGACATTAACAACTCCGGGAATGTAGCAGCCGATATGCTCAAAAACGAGCCGCACGATAAAGGGCAAAACGCCAAGATCGATCAAATTTATTCGCACGACAAAACTCAAGCACAATTGAATCAAGATATCGATACCTTCAGAAAATCGGGTGCAATGGGTGGGGTTCAACAATTTGCCGAAGGCGACTGCTGGTTTCAAGCCTCATTGGCAGCCGTCGCAGGCACACCTGGTGGTGCAGAGAAAATCTCAAATATGATCGCGTCCAATCCTGCTGGTGGTTACACTGTTACCTATCCCAGCCATCCTCTGAACGTTAGTCAAAATGAAGTGGACGGCAACACGAAGATAAGCGGTTCCGCGGAATGGGACAAAGTTTTGCAGGCCGCCATGCTCAAAGAAGATCCTAAGGGATACAACGGCGGGACGATGGAATACGGATTGCATCTTTTGACAGGCAAACAGGCACAAGACCTGCCGCTCGCCATTGCTAACCAAGCGCAGATCAGTTCATCAATTGAATCAGCTCTTGCACAGGGCAAGCCTGTTACAGCTGGCACGACGGAGCAGCCAGCGGATCCAATAAGAGGTCATCATGTCTATACCGTAACAGCTTACGACGCAAACACTAACACCATAACCCTGCGTAACCCCTGGGGCGACAATCCGCTATCGCCCGGCACTCAAGAGAACGGAGTCAATGTAGGAGGCGCCGGTTTCATCAGTATGCCGATGGATGTTTTCATGAAGAACTACAAAAAGGTCAGCATAGCCGCCTGATCGGGACAGGAGGCAATGGGTAATTAGCTAGAAAGCAGGAGGAAGAACAAAGAAAAACTGAAAGTGCAGTCCTCACGGAACATACACACAAAATACACAAATTAGTACGGACTCATTTACGCCCCGGACGATATTCTTCTTTCAGGGTTTGGAAATGGGGTACGGGAAATGGACTACGCAATACAAAATGATTACGTTGCCGGCGCCGCAGATTCATGCGACGCTACAAGCGCACTTCAAAATGAGTTCTTCAACGAATTTGATTCCAGAACAGCGTTTTCTTTTTCCGAGGCAGCAGCACCGGTAGCCAATAACACAGATGCGCTCGATTTTGGCAATGTGAACGACATGTTCAGCAAAATGGACAGCTTCAGCAAAACCAACGTCGATAACTGCACAAAACACTAATTGATTACTGGTGTAACAACCGGAGCGGCAGCAACAGTGAAGGACTCTAAGTTGACTTCGCTGCTGAGATAAAGCGGATGGCGTGGCTGCTGTAGTTTGGTTAAGCCCAGACAGAATAAGGTCTTTCCGTGAAGCAGTTTAAGAACTGACTTGGCGCGTTCGAGACGACCTATTGGTAAATTTCCCCAGGCAATTACGCAGGCCGAACAGTGAGAAGCAGCCCGCTTTATGTGCACGTCATTGTGAGACCCGACCGGATCTGCAGCAAGCCAAAGGTCACGAGGTTTGCTTGTTTTGAAGGCATAGAGATTGACGACTTCGATAGCGCCATAACCCCAGTTGGCCGCCATGTTCACACAACGTGAGATGGTGGGATCGTTGTCAGTGCAATCGGCAGTACTGGGATTGAGCATGACAAAGCAAATAGCAGGCAGTCCCTGGTCCCAGCGGCGCCAGAGGCGATATCTATAAGTACCAGATTCATCGAAGACTGCGCCAAATAACTCTTTCATTTTGCGGTTCCGCCGCTTAAGTGTTCCCCAGTTCGTACGGTAACACGCAATTAGTAAAACGAAAAGGACTTGTTTCGAGCATTAGATAAATTGGCGCCAAGAAATGGGAGAAACACGATTCCTCCCATCTTCTTGATACCGCATTTGACATCAAATTGACAACAAATTGATTATTGATTGCTGTCTGGTGATGTACCGTTATTTGTGCCAGTACTGCTTGGCGATGATGAAGAACTGGACGAGCCACCCGGAGTGATGAATGGGGTGCTAGGTCCGGTCGGGGTGGTTGTGTTGGAGGATCCGCTTGAACTAGATGCTCCAGAAGGACCTGGCGGTCCTGCGGGTCCAGCGGGTCCCTGAGGTCCTGGTATAACAATTGGCTGTGTCACTTGCGAGGGTTGATTGTTCAGATTGTTTTGAACATAGCTCTGCAAATTGAACATGTTGGTTGCGAATGCAACAATTACCGCAAGTAGAAAGATGATAAGCAGAAACATCAGTCCCGCAACAAATGCATTGCTGCCGTCCCGTTCCACATAAACAGGATCGTCATCTCGCCGAAATCCTTCTCGCTGTGCTCTATAAGTCATAGGCGCTCCTCAATTCATAAAAGAAGCTAGCTGATCGCTGCCGACTGATGAGAAGCGAATGATAGATTTTTGTTCCCACCGCTGAAAAAAGGCGATGTAGTCTGCGGTACTGTTGAGCAAGTCAGGATAGAATAAGTTGAAAATTCTAAGGTATTTACTGATGAAACAGGAAAAAGCATTCAGCAAAAATGGGGCTTACTCTTTTATACTAGAGTCAAATTTACTGCTTCACAGACAGGTCTCAGCCACCGGATGCGCCTTTCTGAGAACCTGGCTGGAAGCCATTCCAAAAGATCAGACTATCAATTTGCTCGACCTCGCATGTGGTGGCGAGCCTAAATCGATTTCAAATATGATCGAGCCATTTGCAAATCGAAAATTTAAATACACGGGCATCGATATCAATCCGGATCAAATAAGTGCGGCAGCAGCGTTTGATTTTCCGAAGAATGTCGTGCAGAAGCGAGTCTTCGAAGGGAACGCCTGGGACTTTTCCGACGTGGAGCTGGACTCTTGCTACGATATAATTTTCACAGGAATGAATCTTCATCATGGTACGCCAGAAGAAGTTTATTGCTTGCTTTTGCAGTGCAAACAAAAGCTCTCTCCCTCAGGCGTTTTTATAAACCACGATTTTTACCGCCCCTCGTCGTATCCTTATATGCGCCGACCGCAGTGCAATCCAAAAGATCCAAAAGAGTCCTTTTCCATGATCGACGAAAGTAAAATACGGAGAATTGCATCGTCAGCAGGCAATCTTCCGGTGTTTGACAGCGGACCGGAATGGAGAAAGGATTTGATTACACGATATGTCATCGCGATGAAAATTCGAGGTGCGGCTCAGGAAGACATTGATCAGGTAATGGAACATGTTCTTGCTCGCGATTATCCGATTTCGGTTATGGAAATGAAAGAGATCGCAAGCAAAGCAGGGTTCGAATTCAGCACTTTGAATTTGAATGCAGAAACTGAACCGCTGCACGAATTCTTTTCGCTTGTTGTAGCAAAAAATTTGTAATGCAGGATCAACGCTTAGCCATTGAAAGCCCGTCTTGAAGCGCGCCACCGAAGTCATCAATCGACTGGAAGCGTGCATCGGGATCTTTATTCAAAGATTTTTTCACCGCATCTGATAGCCATGCGGGCAGCTGCAACTCTGCCGGAAGCTCGGGCACTGGGCTTTTAAGCTGCATGCTCAATGTTTCAATCACGTTTGCGCCAACAAAAGGTGCGTGCCCGGCAAGGCACTCATAAAGCAGGCAACCCAGGGCGTAAACATCAGATCGTCTGTCAACCGGTCTTCCCTGGCATTGTTCAGGCGACATATACATTGGACTTCCAAATACCTCACCTGTGGCAGTTATTCGTCCCATTGAATCCACATCATTCGATTTGACCAGTCCAAAATCTACAACTTTCACTAGAACGCTGCCCTTGTTTGGTACAAGCATTATATTGCCAGGTTTCAAGTCTCGATGAATGATGCCTTTGTTATGAGCGTGGCTCAAGCCTTTGCAAATTTGCAGGAAGAGTTCAACGGAATCGCGCCAGGCAATTTTACCCTCGCGTTTCAAAACATTTTGCAAACTTTCTCCTTCGAGATACTCCATCACTATAAACGGAATACCATCGGGCGAAATCATGAAATCTTCCACTGTTACCAGATTCGGATGCGAAAGTTTGCTTAGCGTTTTTGCCTCTCGCTGGAAGCGCTGAATGGAGGACGTATCTGCCGCCAAATGTGAATGCAACAGTTTGAGTGCAACCTCGCGGTTACTCGAAATGTGCCTTGCCAGAAAAACACGGCTCAGGCCGCCTGTTCCAAGAGGCGACAGTATTTCATAGTACTCGGAGAATTTGCTGCCAGGAGCGAGATTATCAGCAATTTTGTTCAAGGCGACACCATCTTCAGGGCACTTGCCGTTGTAGTCCTCTGGAAATTCGCGATTGCATACAAGACAGATTTTCTTGAATCGACCTGCTACAGGCTTACTCGATTGTTTCATCGAACCAGGAACAATATCAGGCAGACGAGGAGGCAGTTGATGGTTTGCTGTCTGTTTAGCTCCAGAGCTGCTGGGTGCAGCAAGATCAGCTGCTTTAGATTTGCGGGTCTTCACAAAAACAAGCGCAAGCGCAGCCACAACTCCGATAACGCCAACAGCAGCAGGTGCAATCCAATCGTACATACTGATTCTCTGGTCCCCCCTAGACCACTTGTTCTTATTTACCCAATATATACTCGAACGTCTGCGTTAATAGGCCGCTTATATTTTCCGTGCGACTATTTCGAAAATATGCCCGTACCTGAAACCCGACGGCACGATAGGAACAGGTCCCAGGGTTTCATTGTAGAGTTCCAGCTCGAAATCAGCAAAGAGTTCTTTTAGCTCATCGGCACTGAAGAAGCTCATGCTTTTGCTTATTGCCCAGTCGTCATCCTTTCCAAAGAAGTGTCCGGAGAAACGGCCTCCAGAGCGAAGAGCAGCTTTCACATTTTGCCAGAGTTGTTTAAATTTATCAGGCGGACAAAACGGCAGGGAGACACCAGCGTTTATTAAATCAGATTCCGGCAGGGGCGAGTCTTCCATTCTGCCAAGAAAGGTTTCCAACTGCGCAGCGCTCCATCCATTTCGGCTGGATTTCAAAACTTCAAGCGCTTCCTCGCATTGATCCACAGCATAAAGCTTCCAGCCATTGCGCAAAATCTCTTTTGAGTCCCGGCCAGATCCGCAACCCAGATCAATCGCTTGTCCCGTTGTTTTGCCATTGCTTGCAAACGCTTTCAAAGCAAATAAGACTGTGTTGTGAGGAGACTGGTTCTCCACAGCCTTGCTGTAGCTTGCCCAATTCTGATCTTGATAATCAACCGGGATGCAACCAATGAAGATTTTGTCATCGTGCAATTCTTGAAACAGCTGGATGAACTCAGCTATCCTTTGCGGAGACTGTCTTTCTTCCTCTGACATTTGAGCTGCAATCATTTTCGAATAAGACAATTGCCCGGCTCTAGACATATCAATCAAACGAAGGCTCAAGCCACTCAGGCGCAGTACTCTAGAGCTCCAGCTTGAGGGAAGGAAAGCAAGCTGTAACGGATGGTCGAGAGCTTGCGAGGAAAAATTTTCGCCTGAATTACTCGCTTCGGCAATTTGATCCACAGGATAAATAAAACTGCGCAGCGAAAGCTCCGGGTTTACCAGAGGGCGACTATCTTTCAGCTGTGAAGCGCTTCCAAGATAGACTTCACCACTGAAGTCTGTAATTTCATGCTTACGTGCTGCAGCATATTTCATTTGTTCAAACTCAAGCAACTCAAATAAATATGGATAGATATTCTGATACCGCTGGCAGTGCGTTCTTACAAATTCAGGAAATCGATCGCCAATGTGTCGATTATCACTATAGTGAGGGCGAAACTGGTAGAAATATTCGTCGAGTAAGCTCTGCCAGTGCTTTTCCAGGAGCCTGAAGGCTGAAGGAAAGACTCGGCGCATTAACGAGTCGCGATTATTGTCTCTCAGCCAGGCGTAAATAGACAAAGCTTTAAGGTCGAAATTATCAGTTCCAGCCGCCGGTGCTCGTGAAAAGTGCGGCGCAAATTTTTCTTGTGTATCAAGCGTGTACGGGCTTTCGCCCTTAATTACGCTCCACAGCTCCATCCATCGGCGCTCGTACTGAGCGAGATCTTTAAGACAGATTTGTTCGTCTACTGCATTTCCGGTGTAAGCAGCACTGGCCGGACTGGCTGTAGTTTCCAGTGCAGCAGGAAACACTCGTGCTTGATCTTGAGATAGAGCTCTCCATGAAGAAACTTCTTCAATTTCACGAGGTAATTCGGCAAGCTCGGATACCGCTGTTAAAGGCACATGCAACGAAAGTTCTTCCGCCGGCGTGCTGCTTTGCTTGTCCGATTGATATACGCCTTCTTGAGCTGAAGAAAGGGGTTTGCAGTGCCTGTCCCATATCTGGCGCAGTGTTCTCAGTTCAGCAAGAAGTTCATCAAAAGCAGGAAAGTATTGATCGCGCTCAATCATTACAGCCTTAACAGAAATGTTCTTAGCCAGCACATAATCAAGCAAGTCAAACACAGGCTCTGGCACTGCAGATCCATGAGTATCAATAACTCTCTTTGCAAAACGTCCCGGACCAGCTAGATGTATCTGCACCACTCTTTCCAGTGGTAGTTGATCTAAAAACAATTTTGGATCAAACCCATGATTGACTGAATTCACAAACAAATTATTCAAATCGAGCAGCAAGCCACAATCAGCTTCCTCAAGGACTCGCCTTATAAATTCAGGTTCATTGAAATCAGCAGCAGGCATGCGTGTGTAATAAGGAATATTTTCCAGAATCAGTGGTTTCCCCACACGACTCTGAGCCTCTTTGGCTTTCCTCACTACTTGTTTTACACACTGCTCAGTCCAGGGAAGCGGAAAAAGATCGTTCCCGGAATCTCCGTCAACACCTGTGAAACAAAGGTGATCGCTCCACCATGACAATCCAAATCGGCGCAGAAATTGTCTGATTGATCGCAAAAGTGACTCATCGAGCGGATCGAGACTTCCGACAGAAAGGCTGACACTATGTGACACAAGAGGAAAGGTTTCGGCAAATCCGGCGAGCCAACGGAGGGAAGCGTTGTTATCTCTGTAATTCTCGGGAGTTATTTCGAGGAAATCAATTTCATTCTTGTGCTCGAGTATCCCCTCGCAAATGTCACCGCGCAGGCCGATGCCTATGCCAAGCACGGGCATTTGACTTTTCAGACGAAGAAACTCCGACATAGTTACCCCGACAATCTGCCAACTGTCTGATTATAGCTTGTACGGATTTGGATTCGAATTTGCTTTTCTCTAAATCCTAGCTTCGATTCAAGAATTTTGCTCTTTCTGATACCATAGGACTTATTGGACTGATCCCCTGGTCTATTTCAGAAAGACATCAGATGCAGCAGACCCCGGCACAGAGCGCAAAATTGAAGCGGTCCATTTTGCTTTTTTCAATAGCACTTTTTTGCGATGCGCCGGCACTGACGGCAGCGGAAAAGGAAGCGCCTTACGTCAGTGAAGCGCGCAAACTCTTTAAAGAGCATCGCTATAAACAAGCAGACGCGATCTTGTCATCTTTGATCAAAGAACATCCTGAGGATGTCGATTTGCGGATGTTGCACGGTGAAGTTCTGCGAGAATCGGGACGTTTCAACCTGGCATCCGATGAATTTGCAAAGGCGGCAGAACTTGCGCCTTCAAATCCGTTTCCTATGATTGATATGGCCGAATTGTCGTTGAAACAACTGGAACTTGATGCCAGCTGGAGTTACGCGCAGCAAGCCGTTGCGCGCGATCCATCTTGTTTGCCGGCGCGAATTACACTTGTGAATGTTCTTTTGCAATGCGAACAAACAGGTGAAGCGGAACGACAGCTTCGCTATTTTCCTGCTACGGCAAAAGACTCATACGAAGTTCAAATGCTATGGTATCGCTTAGCTATGAAGAAGGGAGACTTTGGTGCAGCAAACGATCACTTAGGCAGAGCAATGAGCAACTCAGCGGAAAAGCAAGACGACAAGCTGCTCTACGAAAAAAGTGATTTGATGCAAACTATAGGTGACTACGACTCAGCAAGAAAAGACCTGGAGCAGATTATTGCGAAGGATCCGGACCAGCTCAGTGCAAGACTCAGGCTTGCAAGGTTGCTTGAATCGCAGTTTCATGACTATCGAGCCGCACTGGAGCAATTCAATGAAGTATTGAAGATCGATCCGCTTTCAGCTGCTGCAATTGCAGGCAAAGAACGCTGCCAGATCAAGGGACGAAACATCGCACTGCAATTAAAAATGTCCTTGCGCGAAGCCTGGGCGAAGTTTTGTGAAAGCAATTCCGCTCCAGCCAGTCCTGATCACTGAAGCTTTTTGTCAATCGGCTTTATTATCGAAGCGCAGGCAAAAATGTCTTCATATCTATTTCCCGGCTTTTGATGTTCACGTGGCTTAAACTCGGATGAGCAGGCGAAGACTTCACCTGGTTTCTGGTGCTGTCCGGGCTTGAACTCCGATGAGCAGGCGAAGACTTCACCTGGTTTGTGGTGCTCTCCGGGCTTGAACTCCGATGAGCAGGCAAAGACGTCACCAGGTTTCTGGTGCTCGCCAGGCTTGATCCATTCACCAGGTATCTTCGCCGAGCATGCGTTGATTCCTCCTGGCTTGTTCCATTCACCTGGTTCGATCTTCGCCGAGCATGCATTGATTCCTCCTGGCTTGTTCCATTCACCTGGTTCGATCTTCGCCGAGCATGCGTTGATTTCTCCGGGCTTATGCCAGTCACCTGGTTTGAACGTCTCTTTGGATGAGCAAGTTACGATTTCCGCAGGACCATTGCCCTTGCCGGGCTCTCTGTCTGAGCAGGTGAAGGTTTCTCCAGGCGTGCTTCCACGTCCGGTATCTCTGGAGGAGCAAGTAAACACTCCGTCTCGCTCGTCCTTTCCAGAGGAGCTGCTTCTGCCGTGTTTTTCTATATTATTGATGCAATTCTGATCTAGTGAAGGAGGAAGCTTGTGTGAATGTTCTGGCTGATTCGGATTCTTACTGCTTTCATCGAGAAGCTTTATAGCCTGGTCTAGTAATTGCTCGGTGATGTCGTTATGTTCGACACGACTGCTCGAGCGATCCTTTGATTCTTCTTTCTCAACTTGCATAAATGAAACCTCCAGAACCATAAAAGCCATGGCAAAGCCGAGCCCTGAAAATGGCTTGCTTTCTCCAATTCCCGCGATTACTCGATAATACTCAAGAAAAAAATCTTGTACATAGCAAAATCGCAGGTTTGCGGACTTACGCAAAAGGTTTACGCACTAGCCTGAGAAGGTGTTCGATCTTCAATGGGCGCCCGTGAGGCGCCCCTACCAGAACTTATGGGAACGCAAAAAGGGCGCCCGTCAGGCGCCCCCATGTTTTGATTTTCGATTCGAATCTAAGCCGAAACGAAATATTTTGCTGGTCTTGTGAGCACACGCTTCGGACCGTGAATTGGATCTTCAATGACGATTGTTTGATCGCGCTTCTGACCCACGCTGACGATTGCAACCGGCACACCAAGCTGCTCTTGAATATAATTCAAGTAGCGCTGAGCAGCAACCGGCAGATCTTCGTAGCTGCGGCATTCGCTGGTTGAACGGTTCCAGCCTGCAAATGTCGCATACACAGGTTCCATTCTATGGAAGGAAGCAGAGATGCTCGGCAATTCGTTTGTGACTTCGCCGGTTTTTGTGTCTCTATAGGCAGTACAAACCTTGAGTTCATCAAATTCGTCGAGCACATCAAGTTTGGTTATAGCAAGACAATCCAGTCCGTTAACACGCACGGAGTACCTGCCAAGCACGCAGTCGAACCAGCCACAACGGCGTGAGCGTCCCGTAGTGACACCCACTTCAGCCCAGGGCTTGCCTACCTGACGCAACTTGTCGCCGATTTCTTCAAATTGCTCTGTCGGAAATGGACCTTCACCAACACGAGTCATGTAGGCTTTTGATACACCAATGACACGGTCAATAAATGTCGGTCCGACGCCGGCTCCGACACAGGCACCACCAGCCGACGGGCTGGAGCTAGTGACGTAAGGATAGCTGCCATGATCGAGATCGAGCAAGGTTCCTTGTGCGCCTTCAAATAGAATATTCTTGCGCTGGTTTATCAGCTGGAAAATTATCGCCGATGTATCGCACACATACTTCGACATTTTCTTTCCGTACTCATAATATTCATCGAAAATTTCTTTCGGATTGAGCGGTGGCAAATTGTGCAAGCGCTCAAGAATAACGTTTTTACGCGGAACGAGATAATCGAGCTTGGACTTCAGCACATCAGCATCGAGCAAATCTTCGACACGAATTCCAATACGTGCGCACTTGTCTGCGTATGTTGGACCGATACCACGTTTGGTGGTACCAATTTTCTTATCACCGCGAGCATCTTCTTCAGCTGCGTCGATAATCAGGTGATAGGGCATGGTTACGTGTGCTGTTGAGCTGATGCGCAACATGCTGTCATCAAGCCCGCGCTTCAACAGGGCACCGAGTTCATCAAGAAAAGCTTTGGGATCAATGACCATACCAGGTCCCAAAATACACATTTTTTGATACAAAATTCCAGATGGAATCAAATGGAATTTGTATGTATCGCCATCAACCACAACAGTGTGGCCGGCGTTGGCACCGCCCTGATACCGCACCACGACATCAGCATTTTTCGACAGCAGATCTGTGACTTTGGCTTTGCCTTCGTCACCAAACTGAGCGCCAACAACAATTACGTTAGCCAAGGATATCGCCTCTCATACATTTGAGTACGCAACAAAATGAGTCAAGCACCGAGAGGCCTGATGTTTGGACCCACCAGGATAAAGGCTTTTAACCCCAGTGTTTGACCGTGATAGTGTAGCGCTTAGTTCTCAGTAGTGTCAAACAAGCAGGGCTAATTCGTGTATTCTAAGCAATAGTTTGTGCTTCAGCCGAACTGGATCAGCACGACGTCCCAAATCCACCGCTATAACTGCGCAGCCGAGCTTCCAATGATATTTGAACCTGCTTTGCAAGAACGCCAACCAATCGCCAGCAAGCTGTTGGCAGCTGCGTTAAAAAGAAAAGCACTAAGCAATGCATATCTGTTTACCGGCCGATCGATTGCTGACAAGTGGCTCCTGGCGCAGAGATTGGCGGCTTTTCTTAACTGCATTTCTAAAAAAGAAGATGATTATTTTTCCTGCATTTCCAGAGCCGAAACAAAAGGTTCACAATCGCAACATGACAGCTATTGCCAGAATTGCCGCTGGATTGCTGATGGCGAACACCCGCAAGCCTGGATGATTCTGGAAGGGCAGGGCGAAAGCGGCAAGATTCCTGTGGAAAAGGCCCGCCTGCTTACAGAAGAGATGAACAAAACTTCGCGATACATGCGCGTTGTAGTCATTCCTCAAGCAGAGCAAAGCACACTCCACGAGGCTCCAGCTAATGCGTTATTAAAAAGTATTGAGGAACCACAGGACAATTCGCTTTTCCTGCTCTTCGCAGCAAGCAGTGAGCAGGTGCTGCCCACAATTGTCAGCCGCAGTCAGGTTATTCCTGTACACAACACCTTCAAACCAGGCTTGTGGATTGGAGGGGAAAGCTCCAGTGATGAGGCTCTCAAGCAAAACGAGAAGCTTATCAGCTTGAAGAGCGAGTTTATCCACGCCGCTCGCAAAAGACTTTCAGGGTCATCAAGCATGCACGGTTCTTATCTAAAAGCAGTAAGCGAGAGTCAGGACCTCAGCGATCGCCTGCAAAATCTTTGTTCAGAAGAGGGACTGGAGGCGGACGTCTTGATTGATATTTTGCTTTCAGCAGAACTTGAAGTTCTTAGGGAGGTTTCCAGTAAGAATAGCGGGGTAAGTCATTATTTGAGCAGGCTGGCGGAGCTTTGTGAGCAGTCCAAGTCTCAACTTAATCACTATGTCAGGGCGAACAATGTACTGGAAACTTTTGCCTATTCTCTGACAGAATTAAGAGCGAAGCATCTCAGGGAGTTTTCTCTTGCAAAGAACTAAATACCCAACACCAGAGACTCCACTTAAAGCATTGTTTTCGCTACCGGTGCTGCTCTCGCTCTTAGCAATGGTTGGATTTTATTCAACAGTAAGAGTTGCTGACAAAACCGCAATTATGGGTGGAACGGATACAGAAAACGCGTCGCTCAACACAGCCAATATTATTAAAGATGCCGAAGCGCTAAAACCATTCAAGCTGATGAAAAAAGGCAAGCTAGTTGAATCAATGGCAGCAGCGCAAACATTGCACGAACAATATCCGAACGACCCTAAAGTTCTTTACTGCACTGCAGTCATTCTAAATAAATCAGGCCGCAAAGACGACGCTTATCAGCTTATGAAGCGCGTTCTGGCACAAGCACCTGGCAATCGTCCCTTGCGCATGGCATATGCACATATGCTTGTAGAAGGCGGGAAAATTGATGAGGGTATTTTTCAACTGAACAAAGTTATTCAGATGGAACCGAAGTCTGTTGCCGCGCATCGTGAGCTGGCTCAAATTTACATCAACAGCAATCACCCATTGGATGCAGCAAAAGAATTGCAAGAAGTGATCAAGCTTTCACCAAAGGATAATGTCGCACGAAAGATGTGCGGCATCGCTCTTGCAAGAGGCGGCAAAGAACAGGAAGGCATGGATGAGTATTTGAGCGGCGTGATCAACGCCGGCGAATCAGAAGGTGTAAAAATTATTCTTGAAATTTTCGGTGATCTGCAGAAGGCGAAGTTTAATCTCGAGCATGACGCGCGTGAGCGTCCAGACGATCCTTTGCCTCGATTGAGACTGGCAGAAATTGAACTTTATGCCGATCATCCCGCTGAAGCAAAAGCTCACTTGATGGATGCACGAAAGCTTGCACCTGATAATCCAGATGTATTGCGCTCGCTCTGTGTAACTTATAAACGTCTTGGAGACAACAGGCAGGCGTTAATTTGTTTCATGCAATCAATTGCACTCGAACAGCAACGCAACTCCAGCGGCAAAGGTGCCCACTAAGCAGACACTAGCTGGAAGCTTTCTTCTCTTTTTCCAGTCGCAAAAGTTCTTCCCAGGCTTTCTTTTCTTCGGGACTGACGCTTGTTGGCATTTGAACTTTCAGGCGGACAAGGTGATCGCCCCGGACTGATTGTTTGAGCTTTGGCAGGCCTCGTTCGCGCAGGCGCAGTAAGCGCCCGTTTTGGCTTGAGGGTGGAATGTTGATGTGCACAGTGCCGTCAAGAGTATTGACTGCAGCCTCACCACCAAGAACCGCCAATGGTGCGCTTATCGTTAGTTCGCTGACCAGATTGTCGCCTTCAATGGTTAAGAACGGATGTGGCTTGACGCGCACTTTTAGGAACAAATCTCCCGGAGGGCCACCCATGGGCGACGGTGGCGCTTCGCCTGGAACACGAACTTTGCTGCCCGGCCGGATACCCGCAGGAATTTTCACCTGCAATGTTTTGGGAGGCTGACCAGCTCTGCTTACCTGTATATTGCGAGCTGTCCCGCGAGCGAGTTCTTCGATTGTTAGTTCAATTTCCGCTTCGTGATCAGGGCTGCGACGAGCTTGAGCCGCTCCTGGGTTGCTTGCAGCACCTGGGGCCTGTCCGCCTTGCCCGAATGTCTGCCCGAAAAGTACATCGAAAAAGTCAGAGAATGGTGATGACGCACCGCCACCGGCACCCCTGGCGAAACCGCCAAGATTTCCAAAGTCGAACTGGAACCCGCCGAAACCGGGCTCTGGATTGAAATCTGCTCCAGCTTTCCAATTTTGACCCAGCATGTCATAGCGCTTTCGCTTCTCCGGGTCTTTCAAAACCTCATAAGCTTCGGTAATTTCCTTGAACTTCTCTTCAGCTTGCTTATTGCCGGGATTCGCATCCGGATGGAATTCGCGTGCAAGTTTACGATAAGCAGCTTTTATGTCCTTGTCCGTGGCACTACGCTGCACTCCAAGGGTCTGGTAATAGTCTTTGTATTTGACTGCCAATTTCGCGCTCCAGATGACCGGGAAGGTGATACGCAAGCTAAGCTAATCCAGCTTGCTCAAAGATAATTCTAGTATGAGTGTAGCCGTTTTGGCGTTCTGCTTAGCAATGGGCAATATTTGGCTCCGAAACAGCAAGATTAAAGGCGAAAATTCAGCCAAAGTTTTAGCTTAGCAACCGATGGAATGCAGTTGCTAAGGGTAAAATAGAAACGGGGAGGTTCTTGACATCAAAGCCGGACCCGGCAATTGCTGGCATAGAACCAGGGGACGTTCGAAGAGGACCAAACTCTCTAGTATGGTAACCAACTTAAACTGGACCGATCTCAGCCGCACCGGTTACGAGGCGCTGACACAGGGAAACTTCGACCAGGCTGAGCGATTGTTTCGCAAAGCCATCGACCATTGCGGTTTTGAACAGGAAGACCTGCGATTGGCCTACAGTTTTCTCGTGCTCGGGCGTTGCCTTTCTCAAAAAGGCGACTGGAGCGGAGCCGAACCCATGTATCAGCGCGCCCTGGAAATTTATGAGAAGGTACACGGACCAGTTCATGAAGACGTAGCATTTTCTCTTGCAGGACAAGCAAAGTGCAGGCTGCAGTGCGGCCATTATGATTCCGCCGCCACACTTTACCGCAGAGCCCTTACTATTTATGAGCGTCTGAAAGGCGCAGATCACGAAGACACTGCAAATATCCTCGACAATCTCGGGCAGTGCTATATGGCGCAGCGCGAATACGATAAAGCTATAGACATTCTCGACCGCGCAGCAAAGCTATTTTCGAAAACACGTGGACCATTTGATGAAAAGGTTGGTGATACGCTCTTCAATCTGGGCAGATGCCACGATGAATTGAACGAAGACAGACAGGCTGCGCCGCTTTTCCACAGAGCGCTGGAGATTTATGAAGCACAGGCAGAGCCTGATCGCGAGCAGCTGGCGAATTGCCAATACAATCTTGCGCGCTGCTATCAGGGGTTGCGAGAGTTTCTCAAAGCAGAACCTCTGTACGTCAAATCACTCGGTTACTTTACTAAGACCAAAGGACTCGAGCGCAGCGCTGCTTATTGCACTTTTGCTCTGTCTACTTGCTATATGGTGTCGGGAGACTACAGAGCAGAGGAGTTCTTGAAAAAAGCACGAGCGCTTTACGAAAAAACTTTTGGTCCAGATCATCTGCAGACGGCATATTTGCTGGATGCGTATTCGCGCCTGCTCGGCAATACCTGTCGCTCGGCTGAGGCTAAGCGCCTCGAAGAGCGCGCACGAGAGATTCGCGAGAAGCTTAACTAGTCTTTTCCCCTAGTGACGGCAGCGGTCCCGCTTTTTGAGCGGGACCGTTTGTATTTTCAGATTCATTAATTAGCGTCCCTAATTTTCACCTGGCGAAGGTAATGAAGACAGGGGAGAGAATTTGACTATGTATACCAATAACAGAAACAAGAAAGGGCAATCACTCGCAGAACTTGCAGCAGGTCTGCTTGTCTTTGTACCGATCATCTTACTATTAATTGATTGCGGCGTGATAATGGTTGGCGTTTCCACCAACGAAGCAGCGTGCCGTGATGCGGCTCGCGCAGCGGCAGCGGGACCGCCCGGCTTGCTGTCGTCAGGAGCTCACACGGTGGCGGCGGGGCAATTGCCATACAAACGCGCACAGCGCGTAATCAAAGGTGTCTATTCCGCGGCCGGAATGATCAGGATAAATGATACGCTGCTTGTAAAAGAAGACATCAAGGCACCAACTCCGGTGGCACCTGCCGGTGGACCAGTAATCGGTGAAGTGAGTGTTGAAACTACCGCTGAGGTCATGCCACCATTCTTGATACGTGTTTTTGTTGAAAATGGCACTTATCAATTTAAGAGCACGCAGCGATTTCCATATACGTATATATTGCCTGCGTCTTGATGGATTAGCTGAAGTAAACACCTACAGCGCCGGTAACTCGGCGGAGCAAACGAACGGAATCTACTTCCAGCTCTTCGCCATATTCGAGTTCTTCCTGACCACGGTGTTTCAACAAATTAATCAGATCTTTCCGTTCTTGCTCGGAAAGTTCGATGCGCTTGTGATGATGATCTGCTGCGACCCTCATCAGCTCATTCGTGCTCATTTTGGAATCAAACGTGGCCACTAACATAGCATCTCCATCCTGAACTCATTTTAGCTCAACAGAAATGATTATGGAGCGAGTCTGATGACGAAGCAAGATCGATTTGCGGATTATCCCTGGGATTTCCACGAGCAAGACGGGACGCAGCATGGTGATTTCCACAATCAATTCAGGTCACAGTTGCCACATATGTACTGGAGCTCATTTCCAGTGCATTTATAGCTCTGGTTTAGATAAAAATACAATGCGAAAGGGGCGCCTTGTAAGCAGCGGATCTTCAATGGCGCCCGTGAGGCGCCTATACCGTAAACACGTATCTGACAGATAGGCGGTCCGAGGCCGTCTGAGAACCAGATGAAACCTTTAAACCCTGACGAGCCACAGCTTTTACACCGTGGCTCGCCCCCTATGAATAAAACTTGCTCAATAACTAAGAGGCAACTTCCTCTTCATCATTTTGTTCAAAGCTATTCTCATGACGAACTTGTTCTTTTGTTTCCTCAATTAATCGCTGGAACACGTTCATACAAATGTACTCCACATGGCTCGCGGTCATCATGCAATCGTCAAAGCACCAGGAAACTTCCCCGTTATCAATACTTGTCGTCATTTTCGCGATCGGTAAGAAATGGCATTCTTGCTTGCTCAGTCCAATTGCACGTGATACCGGCATAACGAAGAACTGAATTCCTTTCTTGTCGCCGCGCATAACGAGGCTGAAATAAGGAGTAGACAAACGAGCACGGTAATATGTGATTGTTTCTTCCGCCTGGCGCAAAGAATTGAATTTCACAATCTCAGTAACCTGTTGTGGATTTGTTGCGGCCACATGCAAGGGTCCATAACCGAGGCTGTTGTTTAATTCGTAAGCATAGGATTTGAGAACTTCAAAAATTTGCTCGACCATTGCGGCCATGGATGCATGGCAGAGTTCTTCTTCTTGCTGGGCCCTTTCCAGACGGGTGCGTTGCTCTTCCAGGAATTCTTGCGAATCACAAGCAAGCTTGGTCAAGAAGGAATTGCGAGAAGGTTCTACCTTAGTTGTTTTGTACATAACCAGAATCTGCTCGTAGATTTCCGCAGCAGTATCTTGCGCACCGACAACATTGTAGTCTTCTCTTTCTACAGTTTTACTGAAAGCAGCATCAGAACCCCATTGTTTATCGAAATAAGGCTCTCTGTTGAGGTGTTTTTTCTTTGAACTTTTGGCAATCGCCTGAATATTAGTAATCAACGCTCTAAGCATGATACCAGCCCCGCATTCTAGTATGAAACGACCAAGCTATAGCCCTGAACAGGTCTGCAAACCGATCAAGACGTTTTCAAAATCAACCGAACTTTCTAGTAAATACCTGTCTTTTTGAGGCAGATGTCAACAATCATAACCGCTAGATTAAATCCTGTAAATCCTCAAAAGTGCGTACAAAATATTTCCTATTAGCTCCGCATTGCCTTGACAAGCAATACTTTACGGACGAAATCTGTAAAAGTTCTGAACGAATTTCCAAATTGCAAAAGAAATTTGCCTGGGCAGGCTGTCCCACGGGCGGAAAGCACCGTGCCTACGCGTTTTCCCCATGCGACTGATTTACATCTAGCGGCGGGATGAATATAATCGGGAAAGCGGTAATCAAGAGGAAGCCACAGGTATGAAGCAGGTAGCGCCGTATCTCTTCGGCGGATTTGGTATCGTGATGATTGTTTTCTCGGTTGTCTTGCGCAACGGGACTGCGGATGCAGATGTGGTGATAACCAATCTGGCAAGTTCTTTTATGCTCTTAGCGGGCTCAGTATGTCTTCTTGTTGGGGTTGTGACGTTCTTCCGCCGACACGATCATGAAGAGTGGTAGACATCTGCTAGCTAAAACGGGCGAGATCTATTTCCAGGCGCACCTTGGTGCCTTTGCCAGGCGTTGAATTGATAAACAACTTAGTCGGAAAGAAACAACGGATCAGATCTGCCCGTTCTTTTAAGCTGCCCATGCCGTAACCACCAGCACGCCCCGCCTTATCTCCTGTCGCTTCCATGTCGAAACCCTTACCGTTATCGGCAACAGTAGCAATAAACTTGTCCGCTTCCATTTCCATAGTTACCGTCACACGGCTGGGTTGCGCGTATTTTTCAGCATTATTGAGAGATTCCTGAACAATGCGATAAATATGCAAAAGCACCGCTGCCGGTACCACAGGCACATCAATATCGCAGTAAAGCTGGCAGTCGATGCCAGTGCGTTGCTCCATTTGCGATAGCATATCCTCAACCACTGTAGCCAGCCCCCAGTCGCTGAGATCGCGCGGAGAGAGGTCGTAACAGATTTCACGCAGTTTACGCACAATGCCTTCCAGCGAAGCCATAACATCCGCATTTTGTACAGTCTGGCTGGAAGAAAGATTGCGTTTCAATGCCATCACATCTGATATCACTGCGTCATGCAAATCTCTAGCGATGCGTTTCTGTATTTCTTCCTGCTGAATGACTACTTTCTGTGCCAGGTTTTCGCGTTCAAACAAGAGATTCTCAATTGAACGAGCAAGCTTTGCATCATCAACGGCTCCAAACGCTGACTTTGATTGAACCGGCTGTTCCTGATCTTGAGTTATTGAAACAAGATCCCGAAAAAGCCCGCGCATTGTTACTCGCAATTCCTCAGCTGATACAGGCAGTCCGTTGCTGGTCCAGACGAGGTGATCCATTACCTTAAAGAGTTCCATTTTAAGCTTCAAGCGCATCTGCACTTCGGCTTGTGAGAGCGCCATTAGGTCGGAAGATGGCACGAGAAATATCTCAATCACGCCTTCGCGAGAACGGCACGATAGAGCCCAAGAAACTGTTGATGCTCGCCACCTGATGTAAACGACGGATTCGGTGGTTTCTACGCCGCCTGGTTTGTTAACCTTTCGCTTCTCGGTGACTTCAGAAGGCGCAGTCATGCTGATTACGGTGCGAACGGTATCGTTATACTCCCCTGCGAAATGAGATATCAGTTCAAAAAGTCTTTTGGAAAGATCTCTGCAAAGGCGCTCTGCTTGTGCCAGATCAGTTTCATTAAGTTTAGACATCAACTGCCAGGTGTCTGAACCTTGCAAGCATTTCAACCAGCCTCGATCGTCGCGAACTCTTGTATCAAGGAGATCTGCTAGCTGCTCATACTTTTCCACGTCAGGCAATGCCCAGATATCCGAGGCAACCGTCCAGGTGCCTGAAGTGGTAGTAAATGTATGAGATCCAGGCGGTGGAGAACTCGGCTGTGTGCTGCTGGATTGCTTGGCAGAACGCAAGGTTCGTCGAGTCTTACCACCCTGGAACCAGAGCTTAACGTCCTCGACGGCTTTTATAAAGCCTTTCATGTAGTTGAATCCAGATTGCCATATCCGTTTTGCACAGCCCAGGCAATAAGTTCTTCACGCGTTTTAAGACCAAGTTTGAGTAACAACAGTTCGCATTGTTTGCGCACTGTGGCTGGCGAAGTCATACGTTCTTCAGCCATGTCTTGATATTTCATACCTGCAGCAAGCATGCGCAATACTTCCTGTTCTGATTTAGTAAGCTTGGTGTCACCAGTAGCCAATGATTCGGAAACGATAGGGTGCTTGCCAGCTTGCACTTCTCTAATAGCGGTAGCCACGCGAGACACACTTTCGGACTTGAGCAGATAGCCACTTGCACCCAGTGCCAGGACAGCCTGCACAAAGGCCAGGCGGCTTTCACCCGAAAACACGAGTACTTTTGAACCAGGCATTTCGCAAAATTCTTTGACCATACTCTTGGGTCCAAGGCTGCCTGGTAAATGCAAGTCGAGCAAAATAATCTGTGGTTTGAACTCCTGCGCCAGCTTCAGGCCGTCATCAGAATTGGCTGCCGCGGCCACTACTTTGATGTCTGCTTCCTGAGATAGCCCGTAACGCAAGCCATCCAGCGTTACCTGGTGGTCTTCTAAAATCAAAACCGAAATAGTATCTGTCATAAGCCCCGTCGGTTACATGTTTATCGTAGTAGTTGTTCCACAATAATACGTCAATGCCACCATTGCCGTGCATTGAAACCAGGGCAGCGTTTCTAAATAAATGATATACAGTTTATCAGGCACTTAGAGCCAAGATAATCGCGGGGTCATATTTCAGGCGTGGCTCTACGTTAAAATGGCTATCAAGCAGCAGTAACTGGCTGTCCTCTTAATTTAGTGAGGTAATATGCGTCGCTCAATTCTCTCCGGATTACTAGCCTTTTCGTGTCTGATCAACCTGGCAGCTACGTCATCTGCATTTGCGGATGAATCCAACACTCAGACTTCTTCCTCATCGACTGGTCGTCCAAAAATCGGGCTGGCTCTTGGTGGCGGTGGAGCTCGAGGCGCAGCTCACGTTGGTGTCTTGAAAGTGCTGGAAAAAGAGGGCATTCCAATTGATTATATCGCCGGAACAAGCATCGGCTCAGTCGTCGGCGGCATGTATGCTGCCGGCGTTCCGCTCGATCAGCTGGAAAAAGATTTCACAGAAACAGGCTTGATGCACTCGTTCATGACAGTGCCGCTCTGGGTGCGAATCGCAGCAGCGCCGGTACTTGTGATGCCGCGTCTGTTCGGACAACATCCGTATGATGGCTTGTACAAAGGGAATAAATTCCGGAATTATCTTGTCAAAAACGTTCCAATTGCGGAGCGAAACATTGAATCGTTGAAGATTCCATATGCAGCAGTTGCAGTCAGCCTCATCGATGGCAAACCTCATCGTATAGACAAAGGAAGCCTTGGATATGCCATGCAGGCCAGCTGCGCTGTGCCTGGTTTGCGAAAACCAGTTCCGATTGGCGATGATCTATTTTGTGATGGTGGTGTTTCTGAAAACGTTCCAGTTACACAATGCAAGGCAATGGGCGCCGACATTGTCATCGCGGTTTGCATCGACGAACAATTGCTGCCTGAGCAGAGAGACAGTTTCAGAAAGATTGGCTCAGTTTCCCGTCGCCTGATTAAACTGCAATTGCATGATGTTGACGAGCCGCAATTGAAAAAGGCAGATATCGTAATTCATCCGAACACCGACGGCATCAGCTTGATCTCAACAAAAAAAGAAGATGCAGTTAATGGCGTGAAGGCTGGTCATGAGGCCGCTCTTGCTGCGCTACCACAGATCAAAAAGAAACTGGCTGAAGCCGGCGTGAACCTTCCTGGTTCCGGAGTAGCTCAATCAAAATAGTTTCATAGAGTCTGTTCAATGAGCGATTCAGAAGCTGCAGGGCTGGCTGAGAACGACTTAGAACCGGTCGATTCTCAGTCTGATACCAGAGGTATTGGCGGGCACCCTGCCGGTCTGACGCCGCTTTTCTTTACTGAAATGTGGGAACGTTTCAGTTACTACGGCATGCGCGCCATTTTGATGCTATATATGGTGGCAAAACCGGAAGATGGTGGTCTTGGTTTCAGCTATCACGACGGTGGAAATCTTTACGGCAACTACACTATGGCCGTTTACATTGGCGCCATTCCAGGCGGCTACGTTTCCGATAGGTATCTGGGCAGCAGGCTAGCCATTTTGATTGGCGGAATAATCATAGCACTTGGACACTTTACGCTCGCCTTTCGAGAACTGCCATTTTTCTATGCCGGCTTAGGACTGATTGTTCTTGGAACAGGATTCCTTAAGCCGAACATGAGCACAATGGTAGGCAAGCTCTATTCCAAAAACGACAGCAGACGTGATGCCGGCTTCTCAATTTACTACATGGGAATCAACATTGGCGCAGGTCTTTCTCCCCTAATTTGTGGATTTCTTGCGCAAGCAGAGCCCTTCAAAAAATGGCTTAAGAGCGTGGGTCTGAACCCCAATGATAGCTGGCACTGGGGCTTTGCAGCAGCTGGAGTTGGCATGACAATCGGTCTCATTCATTACGTATTGCAGGCGAAGGTTCTGGGCAATATTGGCATGCGTCCGTCTAAGAAGCATAAAACATTCCTTGCTGATCAACCTGGCGTAGCAGACCCTGTTGAAGAGCCGACTGCAACAGATGGTCCGTTGACAAAAACTGAGTGGCTGAAACTGGGTGCGCTGGCTATTTTGTTTTGTTTCAATATACTTTTCTGGGCCATCTACGAACAGGGCGGTTCCAGCTTGAATTTGTTTGCAGATAAACTTACAGACTGCAGGATATTTGGTGTCGAGTTTCCATCCAGCTGGTTTCAGTCAGTCAACGCCGTATTCATTATAATTTTCGCGCCGTTATTTTCCTTCTTATGGATAAAGCTGGGCAAGAATGAACCATCAAGCCCGGCAAAGTTTGCCTGGGGACTGGGGCTGCTGGCAGCAGCGATCGCCGTAATGGTACCGGCATCAATGCTGGCAGGACATGGGAAAGTGAGTATCTTCTGGCTCACTCTCTGCTATTTATTGAATACCTGGGCGGAGCTTTGCCTGAGCCCTGTCGGGCTGAGCACGGTCACAAAACTGGCTCCGCCAAAAATAGCGGCAATGATTATGGGATGCTGGTTCCTTTCATATTCTATAGGAAATAGGGCTGCCGGGTATCTGGCCGGCTTTTTCAACGACAAAGATATCAATGCGCTGATTTACTTGTACGGAGGTATGGCAGGAATGGCAGCCCTCTCGGCGTTGAGTGCTTTCTTACTGCTCCCAACCATTCGTAAACTTATGGTGGACGTGAAATAGCAGCGAGCAATGCCTTATAATTGCAGCGTGCTTTGTTTATGAGTGGGTCTGCACTTGTCCACAAGAACTGTGATTCTCAGCACTTTAATTGCAAGCGTCAGTTTGCAATTCTGGCTGTGCGCCTCAAGCAAAGCCCAAACACCTGTGTCCTCGCCGACAAATTCAAACAGCAAAAGCTCAGAGCCTTTGAGCACGGTCAAAGAAAAAATTGAGATAACTGTCTTGCCTCAAGATATTGTCGTAAGAGGCAAGCATGGTCTGAAAATACAGGTAAAAAACAATACCGACCGTGCGGTGATCTTCAATGGCGAAGAGGCAAGAGCAAAGCAAAGACAAAACGAATATAGATCTATGAACGTAGATCAGTTCGACGAACTTTTTGCAGAGAGTCCGGCATTCTCAAACAGGCTGCGACGCAATCTCAGCCAGACGGCACTGGCAGCGGTCACGGTTGGCGGCGCGCAAACGGTGTTTGACGCCATGAAAAATAGCAAACCTGTGCTTAGAGCATACGGACGAGATGAAGAACGGCGCCAGGAAGATCAGGAGCGTTTCGGCCAGCGCATTCTCTGGCCAGGAGACAGCAGTACTGGGGTCGTTTTATTTTCTGCGGAGGAGCCATTGACTGAAGCGGTGGTATCAATTCCCGCAGCTTCATTATTCGATGCCAATGATAAGGCTCTGGTATCCGGCGCACAGAGCACAAATAGCAGAATCGACGCGGCCGGTTCAAACTGATCTCAGAGAATTACGCGGGCAGCAAAGCAACAATCCCGGGAGCGCCGGCGGCTCGCCGGCTTCTAAACCAG
>JBIKOL010000061.1:0-45580 GCA_044358055.1 Obscuribacteraceae bacterium (SeqCode) | reverse complement strand
GCGATGCGGAAACGGCAGGAATGCGCATTCCGGAAACATCAGCAGAGAGCCCGCTTTATGTGAAGGATTGGCTGAAGCATAAAGAGATACTGAGCCTCCAGCAAGAGGCAGCCAAGCAAGTAGCAGAGAAACCACCGTGATTTAGTTCAGGTGGTTTCTTTGTTGTTTAGCTGCTATACATAGACCGATAGAGAAGCGACAAAGGAACACCTTTATCAGTGAAGTCGAAGCGGCTGCCCCACTGATTCGTTATCTCAACTGTCTTGGAATCTGCATTGTATTTCTGCAGATTTACCGCATGCCATCCCCCCCTATCGAATCTGTTGACTCGCCATGGTTCTTTACCTGTGTGAACTACAAGGACTGCTGGCAGATTTCTTGAATTCTGCATTTTGATCAATTCATTTTCAAGTTCTTGAACAGTGCTTATGTCGATGTGAGAAAAGTGAGGAGCATATTTAGTGCTTGCTGCTATCGTAAATGGCGCAAGCTCGCTGCCCGTCACCTCATTAGCAATTGTTCTATGAAAATCATGTTTGAGTAGAGGCGAGGAGATCGGAATCATCTCATTCTTGAGAAAACTTCTAAGCCCCAGATGCCTTATGTTCATGCGTTCTCGACCGTTTGCGGGTACGTCAGGACTTTCAGGTTTAGCTGGTGGAAGTTTGTCATAAGTAATTTCACCAGGTAATGACTCATAAAAACGCAAATTCCCTTGGGCATCAAAATAATGGGTACCCGGCCCTGTTTTTTCGTGCTTTAGCGAATTGCCGAATTCATCGAAGAGCTCTTCAACCTTACCGGGATAAACGCTTCCTCTCAAGTTGCCAGCGCGATCAAAGACCAGCTCATCATCCGAGAGCTTTGCCAAATTACCAGCTATATCTTTGCCAAAAAGTTCGACTCCAGGTTCCGCTGCATAAACTTGCCTGGAGGAAGCATCGAAGACAGGCATGAGGAGGTTCGCCCCGCTAATCGTTCCGCGTAAATATCCATCAGCTGAAAAAACTAGCTGTTGCGCAGGTACAACGCAATTGTCCGGCCCCAAAATTTCACTTGTGTACAAATGCTTTATTTTTGCAAGCACCAGTTCAACCAGCTGGCTAGCCCAATCCCGCTGACCATCACGGTGAATACCTCCCTCACCATCGTTTTGCATTTTGAGTGCAGCTCGAGATTCAGCATCTGGTGTCAGACCACTCTTGCTATTGGCGAGATCGATCTTTTGACCACTAAAAGTGATGTACGAACCTGTATCAGCAATATCCGCCAGCATACGCGCAAATTCTTTTGGAGTGCGCGTATAGATGCGATTCTCAATCGTTGCGACGCTACAGGTTTTATTACAGCCTTGATCGACAGAGGTAGGGAAGGCCGCATGATTGACGACCTGTTCAGCCAAATCTCGTCTCTGTCCAGCATTCAGAAGTGTATCGTTGGGAGGGGATAGTAACCTGTTGAGGTGCAAATAGAAGAGCGCTTTTTCATTTGTCGAAAGTCCTCTTAAGCTGCCGTTCTGTTCAAATTGAAGGAGCAATTTGTTCATTCGCTCTAGCCTTTTGGCATCGGCAAAAGAACTAGCTACCAATAGATCAAGCTTGCCTTTTTCCACCTCGTAATCGGCAGCGCTGATCTCAATTCTAGCTGCTGGCGGCTCATTCACAGTGCTTGCCTTTAGCTGCAGCCGCTCTGCCAATTCTGTGTCGAGCATAAGTCCCGGTAAGCCAGTCCATTTTGGCTCAAGGAGTGCTTCTACCATCTTATCGACAAATTCCTTAGGATATCCCGCTGCAGGTAAAATTGCCTGTGCCGCTTCGGCACGTTCTTTGAAGAAGACCTCCATATTACTTTGAAGCGGATCAAACATGGGACGGGGAATTTCAAATGCGTCAAAAAAGCTGTGTATGATGTCCCTTTCCAGATTAGCTGCAAGCTGCGGATACTGCTCATTTCTTGCATATTTTAATTTGCTTACAAGACCATCATGCAAGGCAAGCCAGAGCTGTCTGGTATCAAGAGACATTGGATCTTCTTTTCTTTCTGTGGCCGAGACTTTTGAACGCTTCTCGAAATAGTCCAGATCAAGCTCTTTTGTAGCCTTTGCATAATAGTCTCTGAGGTGAGCAAGAACATCAAGAATCCGAATCCGCTGCGCATCCGTGAGTTGTTCTGATCTCATAAATATTCTGTATTCATTCGTTTCTTTGCCGTCATAACTTTCTCGTTTCAATTTCTTCATGTCATTAAGCAGAGACTCTCGCACTGCTGGAAGCTCCTCAGCACTCAGAGTCACATATGGAACAGTTGGTTTAAATCCTAAATGCTCAGGGTGTTCCGACGAAGTTGTCTTACCCGACTCCCTGTTTAAATCCGCCGGATTCATATTCGGGCGAAGAGAAGCGCGAGACAGGGCTATGCTTCCCCCCTCCATTAGCAGCCCAAAAGCAGCGAAGCCGGTTGCTGAGTTTACTAATTCAGCAGACGACGCCGAGAATCCGCTCTTCAATTCTGCATTTGTGACACCGCCGGCAGCACCAGACAATGCAGCAATGGCTAGCTTCCTGCTTAAGGTGTTTGACATGAAAGAACCGGGTTCCGGCAAGAATCTATCCAACGCTGCTACTCCTCCAGACATAGAGGCAAATGTCAGTCCCAATACAGTGCCTTGCTCCAGACGCCTTCTCAAAAAGCTTGAGCCATTGCCATCATTTGTATCAGTCGGAGACAGTAGCGCGCCAAGCAAGAATCCGCTTGTGCTTTGTTGGGTAAGATTTCTCTTGAAAGATGGTACAAGCTCTTCACCGAGAAACCGGTTGCTCAATCCTTTGCTTGTTGTTACTAAGGCAAGAAATGGAACGAGCGAGCCAAGAGTTTGACCGAGTTGATAGCTAGATTTTTCGGCACCGGGAAGTGCTTCGGGCAGCCAGGACGAATTCGGCTGAGCGAAAATCTGAGCAAGGGCTCTTGCCGGCGTTCGATAGATACCTTCTTTCAATCCGTTTACTAACGCCCGATCATTGGACAGAGGTTCTGAATTGAGCAACCTGGATTCGCTCAACGAAAGCAAATTGATTTGCGCTGAGTTTTCCCCGCGTCGGATTGGAGAGGGTACGTCTAGCCCTGCACGGACCGGAATAAATTCTCCATAGACCATCTCAGGAATACGTGAGAGTGATTCACCATTGCTCTTCTTCCCTGCATAGATTTGCTCTTCTGCCATCTAAGCGGACTTCGTTATAGATTTTTACACTGCGGAAGAATATCAACGGTTGCTGCAATTTTTGGTCGGCTTTCTTTATGATCAATTTCGGACATTTGATAGACTCCAGACGTGGTTGAAACTTTAACCTGCAGGGCTCTGCGCCCATAAAGTAGAGTACATCCGGGCTTAAGGTATCGTGAAATTGCTAAGTCCCATTGGGGCAAATACGAACTTGATCCAAATGGAAAAACTCTGATGCCCAGCAGCCACGGCGGAGGTACACATATGAAATCCCGAACTCGAATATTGAAGCAGGTTCATTTCTATTTTTTCTCTGAGCGAACTCTGTATGACAAGAAGTAGAGTTCGGCCATTCTATCTTCTACGATTCGCATTTTTTCAGCACTGGCTTTTTTGTTTACGTTACCATCCGCGGATGGGTGCAATTTGTCTATGAACAATTGCTCCGCTGCAAAATACTCGGACCATGCTAGTTGATCGTCTTTCAATAGCTGCTTTTCCTTAGGGTCCATAAGAATTTCGCTTAGCTCGTTCACTGCTCCGTTCAACTCTTTTAGTTCGAGCGAAAGCCCATCGTTCAAACAAGCATTATCATCGGAAGAATTTCCTGAGTGACTCAGGCAATTGACTGTCATTGGCTCGTAAATCCGAATTTCCTCGGAATGAACGGTACTCGCAAGCTCCGTCGCCCTGTCTCTTAATACGGTATAAATAGTCTGGGGAAAAAGATTCCGAGTATTATCGGTGAACAAGCCAGTGAACTCGATTTCCTTTTTTAGATACTGAGCAAACTTGTTTTCAGAGTTGGAAAGAAGCTGCTCTTCCTCCGGAGCAAGATATAGATCGCTGTGGGACTTTGCAGAGACATCGTCCAAATGCTTGTTCCACTCTTCTGTAAATTTCCCCGTGCACGAATGCACCGATTCTTTGTTATCGAGACAATCTAATACTTTTGATAAAAGCCTTTCTTCGTCGCCGTAAATTTCATCCCATTTTTTTGGGAAAGGACGTTCATCATGTCCTATTTCTTTGTCGATCTCGTTCACTTTCTTATACCCTCCTGCCAAGCAAATTGACAATACGCGGGATGATTTGGCAAACGTTTGTCAAACTCGCAACTCAGCTAGTGGAAATACGAAATGGAACTAAGCCTTATCGTCTTGCCCAAGCAATTCTTGTATCCAAAACCAAATCATAAAATCATGATCGGTTTAACCATTGAATCTCTAGATTCTGATACCAGGGCTGAACATGTGTCGGGAGTAAAGAGGCTGAGAATTCCTTTGATAGTTGACTGACCAAAGTCATACTCAGATCATGACCTCGCGCACTCGGAGTAAATCTTGGCAGGTTGTTTAATATAGTTGTTAGTACGCGTGAGCAGAATCATTTCTATTGGGTTTACGCCTGGGCAAAAACAGCCTCGCTTTTTTCGGAGCAAAGGCATCTAAAACCGACTCAAGATTAGAAGACTTCGTACTCTTCCCCATGAGCCGCTTGCGCCGAGTATTAAAGCGGATAAACTGCGTTTGCTCAGTGCAAATTCACTCAGTTTAACGGTATCGAATACGATACCGCACGTTTCTCATTAGCTTGAGGTTCAGATTCTTCCAATGTCTATAGCCAGGACTTTTTCATTCGCAAATGAGCGGTTTCGTTTAATCTCAGCCGCAATTTCAAACCGGCAAATGGCGAAACCGACAGCCACAGCTGGGTCGAAAGCAAAAGCCACGAAGCTACACGCTTTGGAGAACTTACGCTCCACTGATGAAGAACGCACAGACAGCCCTCCGGAAATCGCAAAGTCATCGGCCCAGAAATGGCTAGTAGGTTCCGCTTTCGACATGCTTTTCGTCTGTGGAATCGCACCATGGCTCCTGGGTCTTATCACATTTTTTGTAGTCGGCCGCCAGCTGAATGCACCAATACCAAGCGTACAACAGCAGGCGCTCGCAATCACTTTTATAGTAGCTTCCCTACTTATAGGCGAGGCACACCAATTTACTTCAATCATTCGGTACTTCACGGCCTTTGGATCCAGGACGAAAGGATACAAACTTCAGCGATTGCCATTCTGGTGCTTTTATTTTGTGGTCGGGTTGGCAATCTTGACTCTTACCTTGAGTTCAATTGGACTGTCCTCTCAAATCGCTCCTCTTAATGATTTCATACAGCTTATTGGCCCGGGGGTCATTACCGTAAGCGAGATCGGCATGGCATTTTTCCCAGTCTTTCTAATGCAGCACTTCTGCGCACAAGCCAAAGCGATGGGATTAATGTATTGCGGCAAAAACGGCTATCAGCTGAGCAAGACCGAAAAATTGAATCTGTCAGTAGTTGCCTGGTGCCTGGTACTTTCAGGTGCCTTTTCTATCGCCATTCCATTTGCTTCCGATGGAACGGGGCTCTCTACACTTCTGAAGGTGAACATCGGGCCAGTCCCGGCGCTGCTTGTTCCTATGTGGCATTTTATCGCCACAGCCGCTAGCCTTTTTCTTGCTTTTTCATTCTTTAGAAGGGGATTGCACAAGGGCGAATGGCTTCCTCGCGGGGCAGCTGTTTTGTGGGCAAATATGGCCTTGTTTGTGCTTCTTCCACCAGAGCCGATGGTATATGTTTGGTTGTTTGTTCCAGTGTTTTTTCACGCATCTCAGCATTGGACCCTCGCCTGGGCTACACAACAAGCAGAGTTGACAAAACAGGGGAGAGAGCCTTCAAATGACACTTTCGCCCGTTTATTCGATATTTGCCGCCTGTTCTTACCGGTGCAAGCCTTCACCCTGGCAATTTTGTTTTTGCCAATGATATTTGCTGTTTTTGGCGGACTTGACGAAGAACTTGGGGAATTCTCCACGGGAATCGGCAGCACACTCAACGTCGGCTTATCTATGCTTGTGTTTTATATTCATTACTTTGCAGATCGCATCGTTTGGCGACCGCAATAAGGAGGAAGAAATGAGGATAAGGTTGAGCTCGCATTTCAAATTTAAGGTTTACCCAAAGTTGCTCGTACTTGGATCGTTGCTGGTGCTGTGCGCACTGGTGCCTCATGTATCGCTAGCATACTCACTACAGATGGCACAACCACATCCATTTCCAGAGCTGGCAGATTCCGGGTTGCCACCATTTGCGTTTAACGCACGGATTGTCTCTCGGTCTACGCAGCCCGCCGGACTGAAGCCGTTTTCCGGAGCGCACAGCAAAGTTTTCATTTCCCGCCTGTTAAGGCATGCGAGTCTAGATTCGGGGCATTTGCTCTGGTCAATGTATCCAGCTAGTGTGAGAGGAAGAACCTTCGGCTCCGAAGGTGGAGATCCTACGATGAGCTCATTGTCTGGAGGTTGGTAGATTCACTCCCTGATTTGCACTGAGGACCGGCGTCATGAGCATTCGCATTACTGCAGTTAAGTCAATCGTGCTCTGCGGTTTGTCCTCAGGTTTTCTATCACAGCCAGTCCTGGCCTGCTTGTGGGACCATGACACGCTACAGCAAGAGCGGTCTCGTTTTCCCAGCGCTATCGAGCTCATTACTGGCAAGTTTTTGCGGCATTCGAAAGAGTTCTATGAATGGAGAATCAAAGATCGACTGCAAAAGCTTGTAAAAGAGCCGAGTAATCTTGCGTTTTACGACGATTTAGGTGTTGCCTATCAGAAGACGGGGCAGGATGGCAAAGCAATAGAAGCGATGCTCACGAAAGAAAAACTTTCTCCAGGGTTGTATGAAACTGCTGCAAATTTAGGAACATTCTACATTTTGTCAGGCAGTTTAGACGAGGGACTGAAGCACGTTAATAAGGCGCTGGAGATCAATCCGCATGCTCATTTTGATAGAGAGCGTTATCAAAAATGGCTAGTGGAGTATGCGCTTAGTTGTAAGAAAGAAGGTCAGCTGCAATTTCCAATGCGTGATTCTTCGAAGTCAGGAGCTCATACATTCGCAGACTTTCTTGCCAGGAAATTACAATTGAACGAGCAATTGCCGCTGAGTGAATCTCAGAAGGCCGTGAATGCAGTTCTCGGCATGATGCGCTTTGCCAACTACGACAATCCTCTGTTATTGGAAGCTTTAGCTGATCTGCTGTGCAATACAGAAGAGGAAAACGATGCGAAGCGACTGGCGGCAAGGGCATACCTCGCAGCATCCTACAAATTCAAAGGGAAACCGGAGGAGGAAAAATATAGACAACTTGCAGATCGCGCGCTTAGCATGCAGGCTGTAAATTCATTTTCGGAAGACCAGCTCAGTCTGCCCGACTTAGAGCGCGATTTCCAATCTGAGCGTGTAGACGCTGAGCGCTGGTATTCAGATCTGAAAGGCAAAGAAATCGGTTGGATCCGGCAAGGTCTAAATGCAGACGATGAGTTTGACAAGCTCTATAAATCTGAGCCGCAGGTTTTTGACAAAAACGACATCCCAATCGGAGCATTGCTTCCGTTCGACAAAAGAAGTTTAAGTTCGTGGCTCGTATTAATTTCGAGCTCTCTCTTTGGGGCAATCGTGATTGGCATCCTATGGAAAAACAGGCGTAGGTAAAGACGGCCTATCTTGAAACCACCAAGACATAACAAATTAGCTGGGGCCTCTGTTCGATTGCAGTTGTACAGAGCGGAAGCCATTGTTCTTCGCTGGCAAACGGATCGGCAAGAATTGCGTGCGTTGTTGTCGTGTTTGATTCTTTCATAATTCCAAACCTCAAAAGAGAATCGCTAGAAGCAGAGCATTACTTAATTTGGCTCAGCAAGCGCCCTGAGACTTTTTTGCTGCCAGAGTGTTCTGTCGAAGCTAATGGTTGTCCAGGTACATAACCGATGGCGTCGCCGTAAACGGCAGGCGGTTTAGCAAGTTCTGTTGGCTCCAGGCTTTTGTTTAGAACTTTTCCGCGCACTGCCAATTGCTTATGTGTGCTTTGTCTCTGCTGTGGCATAGATTTTGTGGAAGCGGATTGTGCTTTGATCGAAATTTCAGGAGTCGCGCTTATGAGCTGAGGGATTCGTTCTGAAGGCTGTCCAAAACTGGAATTGAATGAAGGTCCAGGAAGCTGTTCTGTTGTTTGCATTGGAGATAAAGGAGCCTCGAATTGCTGCGAAGTCGACTCCAACATTTTCAAGCCCAAAATATCCGGAGACACGTAAGTAGTAGAACTATGATGCCGCTTAGGCAGTCGGATTCGTTCTTGCTCGAAGAGTTGAGGCGCGAATATAAATCGAGCATCTTGTGCAAACGCGGACTGGTTAGCAAATGCAATTGCAAACGACACGAACACCAACGGAGTAGCATGATATTTCATTTTCGGAACCTCAAAGAAACTGCAGATACGGCAAAGGCATGGCAACGATTCCCTATCTCTGGCTCGAGAAGGGCGGCTTAGCGAAAACTAAGAATTATTTTGGATTATGTGTGATACCGGTCATGCAAGCAAGACTTTATCGACGCTGTTATTAGTAAAAGCCACACTTCAGGCGAGGCAAAAATAATGTGACTCGCCTGTTAAGCAGCAATTTATGCCGCTGTCAACTTTCAATAACCTTGCGTGCAAGCCATTCCTCGGCTTCAGCCAGTGAATTTAATGCCGGAATCGATTGTCCAAATTCCTTGAGCTGCTGTTCCGACAATTTGTGGACTAGCCCTACGACATGCTCGTTTAAGTTCTGGATGTGATCCGCTAATAATTCGAGCAGAATCTGACGCTTACCTTCGAGGCATCCTTGTTCAAAACCTTCAATGCGTCCTTGTTTGAGACCTTTTAACTCCCAACTGGTATAAAGTTCCATAATTTCCTCCTTCTCTGGCTGTGTCATTTTGTCGAACTCCTGTTTGTATTGCTCAAGTTCCGTAGCCGATAATGGAAGATAAACCTCAAGGAATTTGCCGACGAGCCTCGTTCCTTCTTCATCTATGTTGAGTTTTGCCAACATTTTTTCACAATTTAATTTTACTAGATGCCGCTCATTCCGGCCAATCTTCATTTTAGGCAAGAATGCTATGGCTACAGGATTCGGATTGTCTTTGTAATCGCGCCAATCTAATCTATTGAGTTGAACAATGTTAAATCTAAAATCGAGAACGGGCAGATCTGCAAAACCCACTTTCAGACCAGCAGCCTGCTTAGACTTGGGATATTTGAAAGAGAACAACGCAATTGGGAATACGGGCACCGAATACTGTTCCTGTAATCTTGCGTAGTATCTAAACATTCGATCTGCGAAGCGCTCTTGGGGCTGAGCCTGGGCTTCTATATGGATCACAAATTGCAAATGTCCGTCCCGGTCTTTTGCATTTTTTATGACATCAACGTGATTAGATTCTTTGTGACCGAATATATCAAAGATTTCCTTGTCGCCATCTTCCAAGAAAAGGTTTGTCAGATATTTTGCAAGAGTTGGGATAAACAGAAATATGAAATCCCAACAGAATCTACTGAGTAGCTGCTTGAACAGCTGATCGTGTATGCCCATCTTCATTCCTCCTTCAGCTGTGTCAGAAATTCATCCGAATCGTTTTCGGAAAAAATGTTCTGCTAATTCATCTAACGGAGAAATGTTGAAAAGGGTTCAAGCACCTGGAGTTAAATTTCGGACTTGTGATAGTTTCGCTAATTGCCTTGTGAACAGCTGCTTGAAGCGAAATGCCCGAATTCAACAATTCGACAAATTGTCAGAAAACCATTTGTTGCTTTTCAATTGTGCCTGGCTATAATTGAAATATGAAGTCTGGAGCACGCTATGCGCACTAATAAGCGTGAATATCTTACAGAAGCCGAATACTTGAAATTTGAAGAATCTTCAGTCATCAGGCATGAATACATAGATGGACGTGTTTATGCGATGACTGGAGCGTCGCGCCGGCACTCCGATATTCAGGGAAATATATTTGCTGATTTGCATGTCCTGCTGGATGGGGGAGCCTGCCGAGTTTATATGGAAAACCGGAAGGCCAAGATAAAAGCGGCTAATTGTTATTACTATCCCGACATTATGGTTGTTTGCCAGGATGGGAAGAATGAGTTTTACGAAGACTCGCCTGTCCTGATCATGGAAATTTTGTCTCGCTCAAGTTCATCAATTGATCGGCGGGAGAAATTCAATAATTATACAGAACTAGAATCTCTTCAAGAATACGTACTAGTGCATCAGCAGAGAAGAAAAGTCGAATTGTTTCGAAGAACTCTGGGAGACGAATGGGATGAATATATTTTTCAAGACAACGATAATGTCATGCTAAAATCGCTACCGGGCGAATTGAATTTATCGATGGACCGAATTTACCGTAATTGTAATTTGTCTGATGGAACGCAGCTCACGGTCAAGGAAGAATTGGCTGACTACGTGCTTTCCGAAAACGATCTTTATGAGCTGAGCTGGTGAGCCAGATGGCGGCCAGCCGATTTACACAAGCAAAGTGAAGTATATAGCTCCATGATTTCGTCCTTCTCTGGCTTTGTCATTTTGTTGTAATCCTGTTTGTATTTTTCGCAGAATTGCACCACTAGAAGCAATGACTAAGAAGCAAAAGAAAACTCTGATGATGGACACTGAAGAAATTAGACCAACCTGACGATTCCGGAAACTATACGAGAGCTCGCAAGCGCCCGCTCAAATAATGGTAAGGGCGCTCCTTTCGGAGCGGCGCTGTCCCTTCTGTCCGACGGACCAAAGCACGGTAGCGCTTCCGTATTGCTAAGCGTTTCGGCATTACTATACTACCATTGAGCCATAGGTCGGCTAAACACCAGTCAGCTGTGGGCAAATCGGGATTTAATTCAGATCCCGGTCAACTGTGTTATGTTGGTTAAAAGCTAAACTTCTGGAGCTTTGCTTATGGAAGGCGACAAAGACGAAGAATACACACCAGACCTTCAACTCGAGTTCGCGGGGCAGGGTCCCGGCTCGGGGGGTCGAACAGCGATAGGGGCACACTATTTTGGTGATGGTCCGGAGATTGACAGAACCGGGCTCAAGAATCCGCCCTGGTGGTTCCGCTTTTATGCTCCTTTCATCTTGGAGACGTACAGAGCCTATTTTTCCAAAAAAGGTTATTCAAAATCTTTCCGAATTCTTGAAGAAGCCAACGTTCCACCCATGTACCGTCTGGGGCTCGGCGTCAAATGGCTTTTCCGCAATGAGGATGGTGAGTTCATTTTGACCGAAGAGGAATTCGCACCTATTGTGGAACCCAGCGACAATCTAGATCTTCCGCTGAATTACCGAATCAACTTAAAGCACATCCTCAACGCCATCGAGCTTAGAACACTCTATCAACTTTGGCGCTCACATAAACCGAACCTTCTCGAATTATACTCACCATCAAGCATAACCTCATAGCAAATGCTAGCGAGCGCTGACCTGCAATTACTTCATTCGATTTCGAATCAGTGGGCGACATACGGCCTGCCATACTCTGCAGAGCGTTGGGAACAGACTGCCAACAATATCAAGCAGCTCTACAATGAACTGGATCTCGAGGAACCAGAAATTATTCCGTGCCGAGGTCCGCTGAAGCAATTGTTTTATCCAGCTCTGGTATGGTTCTTACTGAAGTACGGGAAAGAAAATATTTCAAAATGCAACTTCAACCGCACTATTCTAGAGTCGGATTTGATAAGAACAGAATGGACTGAACTATTCGATGAAGCATGTGAGCTTATTCAATGGCGGCGCGATCTGCAACTTGAGAGTATCGGTCCGCTGCTGAATGAGGACATTTTGCTCGGCGCGGAAATATTCTCGAACCCGAATTTGATTTCGCGAGCGAAGGTAAGACAAAAGGCAGCTATTTTAACAGAGCTCAGACGCTTTGCCCGTGAAAACATTTTGCGCCCCATCGAGAGCTTCAGAAACGGGCTGAATTATTCAGCAAATGACAGAAGAAATCTATGGCGAGCATTTTCGATGCGCCTTCCACGCGAAATGCAAGATGCGCTCGCCGTCAACGTCAGAACAGGTGAATTAGCATTCGATAGAAACGGTCCACAGTTGAACGCGTGGCTCGGGCTATGGGATCTGCACTGGCTAGCCATCAGCGATTACCTGATTCAACGGTTCGAAATTTCAGTTGATGAAGATTTCTGCCGAGTATTTGAAATGTGGAAGTCTCTTATGTCTACAGCAACATCATACTTGTTTTGCCGGAACTGCTGCTTTGTCTATCTCAAGCCATCCTACGCGTCTTTTGATCAACCAGGAAGATTGCACCATTCCGAAGGACCAGCAGTCATCTTTCAAGATGAAACAAGACTGTTCTACTGGCACGGCACAGAAGTACCTGAGGAAGTCATTGTTAATCCGAAGTCGATCAAAATGCGAACAATCGACGAGGAGCGGAACATCGAGATAAAGCGTGTAATGATAGAACGCTACGGAATCGAAAATTTCCTTTTCGGATCAAAAAAAATACACGAAGACAAATACGGATCGCTGTACCAGAAAGACATCGGAGAAAGCGAGCCGTTCGTAGCCTTAAAGGTGACAAACTCCACACCCGAACCTGACGGCAGCTACAAGACCTATTTCATCAGAGTACCTCCAGAGATACGCAGAGCGAAACAAGGAGTGGCATGGACATTCTCAATGACTGAAGAGGAGTATGACCCCTCGGACGAGACCTAATACACCTGCTTCATTGATACAGGTGGTCAATGGCGCTGTATTTAAAGCAAAGACAATATGACCACAAAGAGCATCAACAGGAAGATGCAGTTGGTCTATTCCAGATTTTAAGATCATCTGCACATACACAATATATACAGCAGACCGCAGATAAATAGCTGTTCTCCATTCTTATCGAATCTTCAGTGGAATCGGCTGTAATGTGCGGGTAGTATTGTTTACAGGAAGACTTCAACCGCGTGCGGTGCAGGAGTGGCGTCGAGTGAGCAATCATTCTGTCGAGCTTTTTGTTGGACCGTATCGCAGTGGCAAAACATTGCTGCTGCTCGATGAACTTATCGCGTTTAAACGTGAGCAGCCGCTTGCGTCAGCACTTATTCTGGTGCCCTCCGCTCGTTATGGAAAACTTTTGAAAGAGCGCATTGCCGCAGCCTTATGCAAGGAGTCTGGTTTCGGCATGATCGGCGCAAGCGATTCTCGAAATCAAGCAAGAAGAGCAGGAAAACCTGCTGGAATTTTCGGGCTCGAGATTTTGCCATTTTATCAGTGCTGCTTGCAAGTGCTCAGCAAAACCGCCACGGAACCACTGGTGATACCAGAGGAAGTTCGTCCCGGTTTGCTCAGTAAAATCCTGGCTGAATTGAAAGTCGCTGGAAGAATAAAAGCGCTGAGCAAGGTTGCAAATTTCCACGGCACAAGTTCGGCAATGCTCGACTTAATCGACGAGCTGCAGCGCGCCGGGCTTTCGCCAGACGACGTGCTGTCACGACTGGAACAATCATCATGCCAGGAATCGCATCTGATTGAACTTGCAATGGTCTATCAAGAATATTGGAACGCGCTGAAATTGCTGGGATATTATGACCAGAAGAGCCTGGCACTCGCGGCAAGAGAACAGTTATTCAGCAATCAGGGAAAAGACCATGATTTGCTTTTGATCGAAGGATTCGACCGGGTCAGCCATTTGCAAGCGCAAATTTTTGCCGGTCTTGCGCAGCACGCAGAGATGACAAAAATCAGTTTCGATTATTGCGCACAGTCTGAAGAAACGATAGGAGATTTAGCAAAAGCAGAGAATGCACTGAAACAATCAGCCGATGACTACTTGTGGAAGAAAAATAGCTTTGATGAACTCTGTTCGAATTTAAATCCCAATATAATTCGGGTAAAAAATGGAGGACGAGCAGAAAGCGTCACTGCAGAAACTAGCGAAGCTGCATCTCCCCACCTCGAGATAATCAGCCTGCTCGACCCATTCTTAGAGATGGTAGAAGTTGCACGACAAGTAAAGCTGAGCATCGCCCAGCGCAAAACAAATCACTCGGATATCATCGTCGTTACACGCGCGCCCGACTCTTACAATGGTGCTATCGAGACAGCGTTCGAAGACGCAGGCATTAATTACTTCATAGACGGTAGCCGCAAGATTGTAGAACTTGAACCATGGCGGTTTATTCGTAATCTCCTTCTGCTGAAAGAGAACGATCTGCGCAGAAAGGATCTTCTTGACCTCTTGCGCAGCCCTTATATGAACCTGGAAGCGCTCAGCATGACAGCTCGTGACGTGAGCATTCTAGATCGAGACTCTTACGAAATAGGCTTGATTGGCGGGCTCAAAACCTGGTCCGCATTCCTGCAGAAAAAACAGTTTGAGACTTTCGCGAAAGCACTTATTGAATTTCTAAATTCAATACACCATTGCGATGTGGAGCAATCAAGTGCAGCAACTCATGCGCGTCGAATCGAAGATATTATCGAACAATACATGCTGCTTCCTGCAAGCGAGGCAGATATTCGTTCCGCCGCAGCGGGACAAGAGCGCGAAGCTATCAAAGCATTGAGACGCGCACTCAAAGTTCTGATGATGGAAGAACGATTGCTTCAGCACAAAGCTGAAACATTCAAACAGTTTTTCAACAAAGTAGAATCGCTAATAGAAAAGGCAAACTTCGCACGTCCCCGACCACAACAAGCCGCGGTGACGATTTGTTCTGCGGAGCTTGTTCCTAACAAACCGTTCAAAGAAGTTTTCATCTGCGGGGTAAACGAGGGCGACTTTCCGAGGCACCAACGCTCATCAGGATTTCTCAGCAATGACGAAACACAACTCTGGCTCAGTTTTGGCATCGACATCAGAAACCCTCGTCATGAGCCGGGATTCGAAAAGGCTCTGTTCTATTCATTGACAGAACGTGCAAAGAACAGATTGACACTTTGCCTGACGCAATTCGGCAACAAAGGCGAAGAAACTATTCCATCATTTTACTTGAGCGAAATTGAAGAAAAAATGGGAATAAACTGCGCCGGGCTGAGTCCTTTTCAACGCTCCGACACCAAGCCTATATCCGCCCGCGATGCCCTTAGCATGGCACTATGGCGCAAGGGAATTTCCACTGCTGAAACATTGGCCGAGCGTTCCCAAACTATCGAAAAACAATTGCACTCACTGAAGCTTTCATTCTCAGCTTCATTGAGCCGAGCCAACGGAGACTACCGTAATTTATTCAATGGCTACCTCAGTGATTTCTTTGAAATCGGCGCCTTAAGCATGGTGCCAAACAGCAGCTGGACGGCAAGCAAACTAAACGATTACGGCAAATGCCCCTTCCGCTACTGGGCATCCCATGTCTTGGACATCGAACCAAGAGAAGAAGCCGAAGTCGGTTTGAATTTCAAATTCATCGGCATGTTCTATCACAAAGTATTAGAACTGTTCTTCTCTGAAAGAGCCAAACTAATTCATGAGAAGGCGATCGCCGAAGAAATTCATGGGAAGGTGATCTCCGAAGAAATTCATGGGAAGGTGATCTCCGAAGAAATTCATGGGAAGGCGATTGCCGAAGAAATTGTAGGGGCGATGCCATGCGTCGCCCGTGAAGAATCAAATGAATTAATACAAGAACTATTTGAACGTTCCTTCGCAAGAGGAATTCAATGGCTGGAAGCTCGTTCTGATTTCCACGCCGGACCGTATTGGGAGCAGGAAAAGAAAGACTTGAGGTTCCGCCTTAGCAGATTTATTGAACGCGAACTAGAGCGAATCAACGATGAATTTGGAATCCAATATGCTCCTGCCATGTTCGAGGCAAATTTTGGTACGAAGGCGGAAAATTCATATCCTCCGCTAAAGATAACCGGGCTGGACGGTAAACCTATCCTCATTAGTGGCACAATCGACCGGGTGGATCTCGAAGTGGGCGTCAATCAGGGCAAAAGAAAAGCCAGAGTTCTGGATTACAAATCGAGCTCACGCAGCATTTCCAGCAAAGAGGCCGAACGCGGACGCAACTTGCAACTGCCGATTTATGCACTCGCACTCGAGAATTCAATTATGCCGGATGCAACCGTTACTGAAGCACATTACCTCAGCATAAATGCAGCCAGACCTGTAGGACATCTCGATTTCGAATCAGACAAAAACTCCCATTTGAAAAATCACACAAGCGAATTGATCAGCAATTATGTAAATGATGCGCAGCACGGCGTATTTCTCGTAAAGCCAAACGGAAATGACGTCTGCAAAGACTGCATTCACTCCAGCGTATGCAGAGTGGCCGAATTGAAGGGACAAATGAAAGAAGAGGAACGCGATGCCTCCTTTAACTGAAGAACAGCAGAAAGCGATTCTTTCGATTGACGAACATGTGCTCGTTTCGGCCGGCGCTGGTTCCGGAAAGACTTTTGTGCTGGTGGAACGTTACATCAAGGTGCTTGAGTCAGACCCCGCGGCTGTAGTCAATGACATCATCGCAGTCACTTACACGAAGAAAGCTGCAGAAGAAATGCGTAGCCGTTTGAAATTGCGATTGAAGCAACTGCATGAAGAGAGCCAAGATAAAGAGAAGAGACAACGCTGGCTGGAATGTCTGGCGGATGTTGAGTATGCTCGCATCGGCACAATTCACTCGTTGTGTGAATCAATACTCAAGAGTTATCCCTCCGAGGCAGGGATAGATCCAGCGTTTGAAATTCTCGATGATCTCGACAGAGCTGAATTGCTTGCGCAAAGTATTGATGAAGTACTTCACACGCTTATTGAGAAACCGCTCGATTGCTTCATTGACTTGCTGGAGTTTCCTATCGAAAGTATCCGCAACTGGATTGCACGCTTCCTCTATAGCCCGCTGAAATACAAAGAAGCGCGCAAGCGATTCGGTGACAAGAGCCCCGATGCAATTAAGTCATTTGCAAAACAATTTATAGAAGAAGACATCCGTCGGACGCTACGCGAACTTTCGGCAAACAAACAAATTACATTCGAGTTCAATTATCTCCGCGATTCTGATGTAGATCCCGAGAGCAAACTCGGTCTCCTGCGCCGAGAGATGCTGCATTACCTGAACGTATTGTTCGCTTCGCAGTCGGGCACGCAAGGCTTGCCCCTATCAGAACAAGGCGGAGCTGACGATACTGCACTCGGCATGTCCCAACATGAGGATGTCATGACAGGGACATGCCTTGCGTGCCCGAATATCAACGAGCGATGGCAAGCATTAATGGCACTTGCGGCGCTTCCTTCGGCGGGCAATCTAGGTGGTGCATCAGCGAAAGAGCTGCGCGAATCGATCCGGAATATTCGAAAAGAAATACAATCGCTTGCAAAAGCACACAAGCATGAGCTGAACGAATCTGACGAACTCGCATTGAAAATAATTCGCGCGTTGATTTTGCTCAGTGATGAGGCACTGGCAAAATATGAATTCATCAAACAACAGCACCAAAAACTCGATTTCGATGATCTCATCGAACGCTGCCAGCGCCTCGTCCTCACCCCGAACAGCCATGCACTGCGCCAGCTGACGCGAAATCTTCGTGCGGTTCTGGTTGACGAGTTTCAGGATACCAACTGGACACAAGCCAAATTGCTAACCGCGCTTGCTGCAGGCAAAGCAAAACTATTCTTGATTGGCGACGATAAACAATCAATCTATAAATTCCAGGGCGCCGATGTGGGAACGTTCAATGCCTGCAAGTCCTACATCTCATCATTAAGCAACGAAACTCATGCTTACACAGCGGAACACTATGGCTTGCGCAAGCTCAGTGGCAGCGGACAGCTCATGACTCTGAGCCAATCATTCCGCAGCCATCCGGAAATCGTGAATTTCGTCAACCACCTCTTCCGCCGTTTGTTCAATTCGACAGATGGTCAGGACGATTATAAATCTCGCTTCCAGGCCTTGCGCCCGGCGCGCGAGCGCATGGACGGCGACGGCGTGCGAGTTGAAATCATATACTCACCACCGCTGGAAGAAGAATCGATAAACCCACGAGCAGAAATCGAACTAATGGAAGCGAGACAAACAGCATCGTGGATCAGGAACATGGTATCTCAGGGTACAGAAATCTTCGATAAGTCCGCTGGAAAAAGCAGGAAGATCAACTACGCAGATTTTGCGGTTCTACTACAAGCCAATGGTGATTTCGCAGGAATTGAGAATGCGCTTGCCGAAGCAGAGATTCCTTATGTGAGTATTGCAGGCTCCGGATTTCTCGCCCGACAAGAAGTTTACGATCTCGAAAACATGTTGAAATGGTTGTCGTGTCCGCAGGATAGTCATGCATTATTTGCAGTGCTGAGATCACCTCTCTTCGGATTCTCGGATGACATACTGCATGATCTTAAGGCTGGAAAGAATTCCTCACTCTGGCAATGTTTGTCTCAGAAGAGCCAGGAGGATGGGCAGGAAGAACTGCGCAGTGCTCGGCGTTGCTTGCAAGATCTCCAACGCGTGTCTGGAACCCTTGCGCTTCCTGAAATCGTTCGCAAAATAATATTTGCTACGGCATACGACGTTGCGTTGCTTTGCACTGCATCAGGGAAACAGAAATCGCGCAATGTCTGGAAGTTTTTATCGCTGTGCAGCCAGCATAAACACATGAGTATTTCAGAGTTTCTCGTATCGTTGAAGTCAATGCGCGAGCTCGGAGTGAAGAATTTGATGGATGCGCCGCTGTCTGCAGAAAATGCAGTAAAGATAATGACTATACACAAGTCGAAGGGACTTGAGTTTGCTGCAGTGGCGCTTCCACGACTCGGGCGCAGTGTGCACTCATTGCCAGACAAATTGCTTTTTGCGAAGGACTTTGGAATTTCGTTCGATTGCAGCAGAGATACTGAAGAAGAGAAGGCGGCATTTTTTACTGCGGCGAATGATTTGAGCCGCAAAATGGATGAAGAAGAGAAGAAGCGATTGCTTTACGTAGCGACCACGCGTGCGCGTGATTTCCTGGCGATGTTCATCACACCGCGATCTAAGCGGAGTACGAATTTTGGGAAATGGTTGATGGAGTCTTTGACTCTGCCGGAAGCGGATGGGGTTATTGACGAAGCGATCATAAGTGTGGGTAGCGGGGACGAGAGCTGTTCTTGGCGGATTTCACAGCCGGCAGTAGAAGCCAGCGAGCCGTCGGCGCTCTCGGGTTATCTTATGAAGGATCCGATTGCAGGAGCCGGCGAGCCGCCGGCGCTCCCGGGAACGGCAACTGGCGATTCGCTCGCGATTATCGATCTTTCGCTTCTAGAATATACAGATCCGAATTCGCTCTCACCTACTTTTACCCCGGTGCCCTGGCCGCAGTTGCTTCGCGTTTGTCCAACGGATGAAACACCAACGGTGCATGCGACAATACAAGGCAACTATTTCCACTTGCTGATGGATAAGTTGGGGGCGAACATGGAACTCCCCTCAGAGGACGAGCGAAAAGCGCTGCTATATCATCATGAGGTCGCAATACATGACGCGGCGCAGCAGGACTTTTTGCTAAAACAATCCGAGCAATTGTTGATTACATTCAAGAATAGTCCGTTGTATTCAATGTTGAAATCATGCAAGCGTAAATTCAATGAATACTCGTACATGATTGTGCGCGGAGATCATGAAGAGGAGTTCCGACCAGATTTGATCGTGGAAGATGCTTCTGGACAGTGGCACATTGTTGATTACAAGACGGACCAATTTGAGCAGAAACATTTGAATAAACATCTAACTCAGCATCAGCAACAGTTGATTACTTATGTTGAAGATCTCGAAATGTTGCTTGGAGTCAAAGCGAAACCGTGGGTTTACTTTGCGCATTATGGCAGGCTTGAGTCGATTAATATCGCAGCGCCAGTTCAGTTGGGATTGTTTGCGGCGAACAATATTCGCTAGCTTTAATCGTCGTTTTTTGCTGGTACCAGCTTAAGGTGCAAATTCTTCAAGCCTTTGCCGTGGGCTCCGGCGACTTTGGAAGGATACTGTGCGTTTCCCTTGCTGGCATGCCATAGAATTCGATTAAAGGTATCGTCGTTTATTCTGTCCGGACGAGACAGATCTAAACGCTTAGTGGCCGCAATCAAATTGCGTTCGTCTTTGCTCATACTGGAATCTACTTTTAAGCTGCGCTCATCAAGAGCAATCTGATTTGCTTTCGCCGTGTAGGGCGTCAAGTCTGGCTTGGCAGTGAAGCAATCGTCCATGAGGGGAGCTACGGCAGTCAACTGATTACTGCTGGGCAAACCGAGAATTCGTTCCATCGTACGCAGCACGGAGTCTTGATTGTAAAACTTGCTGATTACAGCATTTCTTTTAGCATACGGACTTACAACAAGACAAAGCGATCGATGACCGTCAACATGATCCCAGCCATCTTGTGGATCATCTTCGTTGACAAAAATCACCGTCTTCGGCCAGAAGCGGCTGTGCGAAATACCATCAATCAATTGCCCCAGAGCGAGGTCGTTATCAGCTATGAGAGCACGTGGACTTGGATGATCTTTGCTCACGCCAGCGGTGTGATCTTGCGGCAAGTAAACTATCAATAGCCTTGGTAAGTCACCAGTTTTTTCGTACTGCTTCAGTTCTTTCAAAAAACACTGGACTCGCATCACATCGGGAATTGCAAGGTTCCAGCCAGGGTAATCCGGGCAGCTATATTTCCGCAGTGTATCCATCAAAATGGACTGTTGAAACTTCACCTGCTGAGATTTCTTGAATTCAGCGTAGACATCAAACCAATTGTCGGTTTTCGAGACAAGTTCAGGGAAATCAAATTCACCATAATTGCGAAACGAAAGTCCATGTTGAAGCGCGCTATCCCAGAGAAAGTTACAGCCCGCATTAGCAAGCGGATCAGTTCCAAAATCATAGCCTCGCGGATGGCCGCCAAACATCTTCTCTTGATAGTCAGTGATTACTCCTTGCGTCGCCCACTGATGCCCATCCGCAGAAACAACACCATTGCAATAATAATTGTCCAGGAGAATGAACTCATCAGCAAGCGCATGGTGATTGGGGGTCACTTCTCTGCCATATGTACAAAGGCTGCTGTCGTTATTGCCGCGAGCCATATCACCGAAAACTTGATCATACGTCCGGTTTTCTTTAATCACATACACGACATATTCGATGCTGGATGGTTCGCCAAGGCGCTCCGGAATCGGAATTGGCTTGCGATCGCCCCGAGGCTTTTCCTGAGAAGAGCTGAGTATGTCTTGAACTCCAATGTCATTTTCAACTTGTTTGCTGAATGAGGGCAACTCATCGTTAGAAGGGATTCGTATTTTGGAAACACTCCCACGGTTCGTTTTGCTGTTGAACTTTTTCGCATTGGGAGTGTTGAAACGTGAACATTCACCTTTGGTGTTTGCGACGTAGATATACTGTTCATCGCAGCAAATCGCGCCGGGGAACCACCCCGCTGGGATGAAGCCTTTTACGGCATTGCCGTGATCTGTTTTAGACGCCAGTTGCAGAATTGCTAAAGCATTATTGCCACCGTTGGCGGTGAACAGCAGCTGCCCATTCTGACTCAGGCATATTGCATTGGGCACGCTGCCGAAAGGTAACTTCAAATTAAATCGAATTGGAATAGTTTGGCTAACGGTGAAAGAACTGGTGTTTACAACAGACACCGAATCTGAATTTGCGTTGGCCACATATAAGCACTTTCCATCGTTAGACATTCGCAGGTCGGCAGGATGCAAGCCAACTGCCAGTTCGCCATCATTTTTCGCTGAGCTCAAATCGATACGACTTAGAGTACCTGATGTCGATATGGATCTCTCGTCTACTAACACTGGAGTGCCCGCCGAATTTTCCACATGATCGCCCGAGTGCGTCAGACGTCCGCCAAAATTGCTAACATAGGCAAAATGCTCATCCCTGTCCAGCGTCACTGCCATTGGACATACACCAGTCGGAATCTCTTTGGACAATGAACCTTTAACAAGATCAACTAGCGCCAAACTGTTGCGCATCGACAAACAAACGTAAGCAGTGCTTGTTCGTGCAGATAATGCAAGGCCACATGGATTGCTGTTACTGCTGCTCAGCGCAATTTGTTTTCCCCATTGCCACTTGCCCTGCGTATTCCGAAAAGCCTGAAGCAGAGTCTTTTGTGAGCCCGTGATATAGACTAACCCGCCCTTACTTGCAATGCCATGCATCGAACCAGATTCGCCGTCCGGATATTTAAGACGCTCGGCTTCTTTCAAGCTTGAGGCATCCAGCACCAGAAAATGGTGAGTGCCTTTCACAAAAACAAACTTGCGATCGTCCGACAAAAGAATATCGAGAGGGCGCTCGGAAAATGCAACCGTTTCGCCAGCGGGATGAATTCTTTGACCTGAGGGCAAAATGGCATCATGGATCATTGGCGGTTCAAAAGCTGGCTGTTCGCGGCATAGACCCATCGAAGAAACCAGAACAAAAAGTCCCATAAGTATTAGGGCACGAACGCTGACTTTCAAGTAGTAAGGATGCATAACTGCTTCCAGGAACTGAAGTGCACAATACCAGCTAAAGATTATAACCCGACGTCGCTCCAGGAATTTTTTCCTGCTTGGTATAAGCACATCTAGCCATTACAATAGGTAGATGGACACCGCTCGGGGCATATTCTTTTCAGGTAACTATTTCGCTCGCTGCAAAGAGCAATATGGACACTTTTGTTTTCTTCCTAATTATAATGGCTATTGGCGTAGTCCAAACCTGGAATTTCGTCAAGTCAAGGCTCGTTCCAAAATGGGTCATTCTCGGACGAGCTAGATCCATTATGTTCGACCAGGCAGACACAAAGCTGGGAGAAGAAATTGTCAACTATTGGGCAAAGAACATTATCAAAATTGAGGACAATTCGCCAGTTCCCTTCAGGTCAGTAGTCACAGGTCAAAAAGGTTACAACACATACACCATTTGCATTAGCAACCTCAAGTATGGTTTTTCCAGCCTTATGAGGCAGCCTGAACTTCTTTGCGAAATGGAAAACCTGGCTAATGGCAGGCTGCGCATTGTCTATAAATGGACAGGTCCAATAAATGCTCTTTCGGAATACGACAGCTCTGATTACAAACTCTTGACCTACCTGTTTTCGGCTGTTGAGGAATACATCTATGACCGCGGCGGAGTATATGTGCCACCAAATATGGCGCACATCAAATCGGGTAAAGTACCACCCTCGAGCCAGACTCAAGCCAAACATAAGTCCGCCCATAAAAACACCCAAACCAGCGCGCCACCAAAAAGTGAAGAATGGTGGCGCTCGTTTAAGGAAGATGAGGAGAGTTCTCCTCCAAAGTACGAAGCCTGGCCGGCTCCCCAGGATTTTCTCGAGGCTGTGCAAAATCCACACTTGTGTTTCAATGATGCAAAATTAAAAGGCGGCGCGGCCGAAACTAACTCAATGGGACTACCCAAAGTAGTCAGCGGTTCTTTTGCTACAGTTTACGAATTTCGCAGTGGAGCTGAACGTTGGGCCGTGAGATGCTTCAATAAAAGACCTACAGACGCTCATAAGCATTACAAAGCAATCAGCCGTTTTGTTCAGTCGGACGATCTTACTTATACAGTAAATTTTCAATACCTGGCAGAAGGAATCAAATTAAACTCACACTGGTACCCTATTCTCAAAATGGATTGGGTTGACGGAGATCCGCTCGATATATACATCCGAAATCATTTGAATGAACGTGATACGCTGAAAGCTTTGAGAACCAATTTCAGAATTATGTTGAATCAGTTCCAGAATAATGGTATCGCCCACGGTGACTTGCAGCACGGAAATATCCTGGTAAAAGATGGCGCGGTTTTCCTTGTCGATTATGACGGCATGTATGTGCCAGAGCTGAAAGGTGAGCATAGCTCTGAAATTGGGCATCGGAACTACCAGCACCCGGGCAGGAATGAACAACATTTCGGACCATATCTGGACAACTTCTCCGCATGGATAATTGACACAAGTCTACTATGTTTGATTGAAGACCCCCTCTTATGGGCCAAATACAAAGGTGGTGATGAATGCCTTCTTTTCCGCGCAGAAGACTTCAAACATCCTAGAAACTCAAGGCTGTTTCAAGAACTTCTTCATCACCGATCCGACAAAATCCGCCAGGCTGCCGAAAACATTCAGTCCCTCCTTCAGCTGAATGTGGAAGAAATCCCCCATCTCGAAACTGAGCAAGATGGCGTTTCCATTCCAACAAAAATGGAGGAGATTACAGGGAAGTGACTTCCCTTCGCCGTTTTTGTCACCTTTTTCTTAGTTCCTGCATTACTTTTTAGCAGCCGATTGAATTGAATCGGTTTCCGTCGGTGCGGTCTCCGTCGGTGCTTTCTCTGTCGGCGCGATTTCCGTCGGCGCTGTTTCTCGACTGTCGTAAAGATGGTGCGGGAATTCGACGAATCCAAATTTCATGAGGCCGGCGATTCCAAGCAACAGAAATAGACCGGCGCTTATTGCAATTCCCATCATGGGGCTGCAGGCTTTGAATAGTTCAGTGGCAAAAAATAGTCCAACGGCTCCGCCAAGATACATAACACACTGGCGCAAGGCGAAAACCTTTCCGAGGTCATTTCGCGGAATTCCGGTTTGCAACATAACCATAAGCATGACGTCACCAACCGGGCCACCGCTTGCAGCGAACAGGCTAGCGAAACAGGCGAGCCAAACATTGTTTGAGAAAGCAAGCATCAGAAATCCAATTGCAAATATCAGCTGTGAGATGGACACAAACGCCATTTTCTTGCTGCTTGATACCGTACCCATGACGATGTTAGAGGAAATGCTGCCGACGCCGTAGGCTGCAATGATTGTGCCATATGTTCCAACATCTGCATGTGGCAGTTGCTTGACCAGCAATGGCAAACCAACCAGATAGCCGGCGGCCCAGGCAATGTTGGCACCAACATAAATCAAAAATGCCCAGAGAATTTGTTCTCTCTCCAGAACAATTTTTGCTCCTCTGGAGATGTCAGCCCAGATTCCGGCCAGGCCATGATGTGTATGTGTTTGTTCCGGCTGCCAGCGATATTTGCTGCCGATCGAAAAAATTGCTATAGCTGAAACTATGAATGTAATCGCATCGAGCGTGAAGAAGTGATGTAATTCCGTGACTGCTACAAGCCAGCCGGCAAGCGCTGGACCTACGGCTCTGGCTACGCGATGATTCATGGTCATGAGCGCATTCATGGTTTGTAATTTTGATTCGTCTTTTACGAGTTCGGGAAGACTCGCAGTGATTGCAGGATCAAACAGAGCGCCCAATCCGGAAACAAGCACCGAGGCTATCCCAAGGTGCCACAAATTCAGCGGTGTGCAATGCGCTGCTGCGGCCAGACATAGAACTACAATCGCACGCAAAACATCAACCAGAATCATGGTTGCGCGACGGTTCCACCGATCAGCGTAAACTCCACCAAACAGCCCGAAAACAAATCCGGATATGGCACCTGATGCCACAACAAGTCCAGCGGCGGGACCGCCCAACTCCACCGCCATCCAGATCATGGCAATTGAATAAAGCTGATCTCCAATAGCCGAAAGAACCTGACTGAGCCAGAGTCCGCTCAGATGTGGATGTTTCAGAACTTGTGCGTATTGAATCACGGTTGCTTCCTGCAAAGAATATAGTAGTCAAGCAGAACAAAAAGTGCATGAGCTGACGATCAGATTGCAATAAGAATTTATGGCCCTGATTAAGCGACAGCGCTGTAAAGTGGGAGAACGCGGGTCTACACGGCCGGCCGGTACCTACCATGCTCAAGGGCGCCCAGAATTTACGATGCTCAAAGGGCGCCCGTGAGGCGCCCCTACCATTCGACAGAGCATAATTTTATTTCTTGAAAAAAACTGCAATTTGGCACTAGCAGCGATTATATTTGGATCTGTGAAAGGCTGGTAATTGACATGCAACAAGCTACCCTAACTATCCTATTCCTTTTAATCTCAAACATATTCATGACCTTCGCCTGGTATGGTCATCTTAAGTTTAGAGGGGCACCGCTACTCACAGTAATTCTTGTCAGCTGGGGAATTGCATTTCTGGAATACTGCTTCCAAGTTCCGGCCAATAGAATCGGCAGTTACGTTTTCACGGCAGCCCAATTGAAAATAATTCAAGAAGTAATCACGCTTCTAGTGTTCGGAGTATTCTCCGTTCTCTATTTACGACAACAATTCCACTGGAATTATCTCATCGCATTCTGCTTGATGATAGGCGCCGTTTTCTTTGTATTCCGTGAATCGGACGCGCATCCAACTTCGCAGAAACTCAATCCGCAAGCTGAGTCACGCTCAGACTAAATATGCAAGAGTTAGATTGCTACCACGGATCTATGATGAGTTTGAGATCCATTTTAGGAACGGGCAGGATTGCCTCCGCCAGAAGTGCAGCCATCATGGCGGCTTTTCTGTATTTACAAAGCAACTGATTCCCTTGTGCGGCTGGACTCATCTTGTTGGATCCATGACGCCCAGCGTTGAGCGCGGTCAATTCGGTTACGCAGAATTTGAGCGAATACTTGCTTTTCATAATGCTGATGTTTGCCGGGCGGAATTTCCAGAATCAACTTAGCAAGTTTACTTGCTTTGCCACCGCCGGTAACGGCGGCAAGGAAGTCTCGAGACGATTTGTTCTGAACAGAATAACTGCTTGAAAGACAGGCGTCATAAAGCAATTCAACCATCGGAATCGGCACCTTGCCGTTCCAGGGCAGAGGGAAGCAGGCGAAGAATTCATCAAGTGCTCTGGCAATAAAATAAGTATGAAGCGGCGAAACGCGCATGACCTCTTTCAGCGCAGTAACCCAGCGACTCAGAGTAATTTTGTCCGACAAGAAGGCGCGGCCGAGTTTGAATCCAAATGACAGCGGGTCGACTCTGCATTCCTCAATTCCGGCAATGGTGGCATCCATCGCCAGACGAGCGAACTCAGTTTGCTTGGCAGAAAGCGCCAGAGCCAAATACCATGACGGCATGCCGTCAATGGGAAGGTCAGGGTCGAAAACGCAGCTCCATGAAGTTTGCCAGTAACTGCCCTGACTATCCAGGAAGATTGCAAGACGCTTAGTCAAATAAGCAAAGTATGATTCTCTATCGAGGGGATAGTAACTTTCGACGGTGTTGCCGCCCTCCCAGTACAAATTAGGTTCGTGCAAAAGTTCCAGCGGAAACATTCGCACATTTTGCCTTGCTTTGAACTGTGGCTGGCTCTCCAGTGGCAGCATTTCGGATTGCGTTCTGCTGAACCCTGCACCAAATACGCCCTCAGGTCGCTTGCGAAACTCTTCCATTTTTTCAACAAACACGGCTGGCGTGGCAGAATCTGGTCCCAGGTCCGGAAACTTGTCTTGCAGCGTCTTGTTTGTGCCATGTGGCTCTCTGGCTCTGAATGCAGCCACCCACAATTCCGGCGCTGTAATACTGCCCTTCATTTCATCGCCCAATGCATAACGCAGAGCTCGCAAATCTTCATCAGGGTCAGACGGCATGAGCGCAAGTGCCTCTGCGCGGTGCTCTGGTGCTAGCCTGAGCATGCACTGAATCATATCGGCTCTGTTGCGCGCAATGCTCGCTTTCTTCCATTGCATAATCCGCTGCGGAACCACCAGGGGATCAATCCACCCGCCCTGATGAGTTGGCGCAGCAAGCAGGGGAAGCGGTGTCCGCTTGGAAAGAATCTGCAAAACTCCGCGCGCTCGTTCCGAAAAGAAACTTAGCGGTGTTGAGGCATTTGTTAATCGCTTGATGGCGTCTTCCAGAAATTGCGGTAGCACAGCAGCCGGTTCTTGCTTAAATCCAAAAGAAGCCATTACCTGCTTCAAGAACCCTTCATCGTGCTTCTTATCGACATTCGCTGATGAATCGAGCCAGGCAACGGCAATGGCTTGCAGATCGATAATGGCTGCCTGACCATTGAATGGAAAAAATGCTGGTGGAACTCTATTAAGTGCATCTCTGATCGGTTGTGTTTTCTTGCGCAAAAAAGAGACTCGGCTTTCGAAATCAGCAGGATACTCATGACAAAGACGAGCCAAACCATCAAGGGCACGCTCAACGTCGTCAGAGCTTGCTCCAGCTTCCAGGACATGCAAGTAAAGGAAAATTAGATCATCGATATTTTCGATAGGCTGGATTTTCTTAGATGGATCCAGCCGCGGAATTTTCAACGTATCTATTGCAAAATATATGGATGGTGGCGCTGAAGATTCAATTTCCTGCACAGTTTTAATAACACCAGCTTTTTCTGCAAGCACCTTATCCAACGATTTCGCAGATATCAAAAGCTCTTCAAGTTCTTCTTCAGAGTAAGAAGCAGCAGAGTCAGCCTGCCCGCCCTCTCCGTCCAAAGAGGAAGCCCCAGTCGAAGCTCCCACTAATTCTAGAATCTCTTTCTTCAAGAGAGCGGACAGACGTTCAACTCTGTCACGAGCACCACTGGCAATGGCAGGGTTCTCAAATGCTTTAGATTTTTTCAAAACCGAAAGAGTTTTTTTATGGACTTCACTGCTCGAATGTTCGAAGGTCTCTAATAATACTTCTGCCGCACGCTCATTGCTTATGCAGCCATGCTTGCTCAATTGCTCAACTAACTTTATTGCAAGTAAAGTAGCATCCTTACGCTTGTGATAAAACACGCGAGGCAGATTGGCAAGCAAGTCTTCCACTGGCAATTTCTCGGGCGGACATTCAATTAACTTCTGCACAGCCCAGGCAAGTGTTGATGAATCCTTGACCACGAGCAAACCAATGAACCGATCTGCGATTTGCACTTTCTCCTCAGCTGCGAGCTGCAATTCGTCGCATAATCCCTGAAACCATGCTGCGGGGGAAAGTTCACCAGCAAAATTTCCTGCACTTGCTTTTGATTCTGCATCTGATGAAAGACGAGGCAACCACGCAAAAATAAAATCAAGCATGCGCTCGCGAGAAAGCTCTCCACTGCGAGTCAATTCAGCAAGGACAAGCCGCCACTGATAAGAAGCACGGCGGGACTCCTCGAGCCGCTGCCCCCACTGACGCCAGTCTGTTACCGTGACATTTCGTCGCGGTCTCCTCATCTGTTCCATTAAATTTGTGGGATCGCAAAGCGAATCAACGGCGCTCTCGCTCTCCAACATCTTCCATAACATCTCATCACGAAGTGTCGCTTCATCACGCAGCGCTCTAATCAAATTATCAGTTGTTTTCTGTCCCAGGCTCAGCGCCATAGCAAGCCAGTAGCCTTCTCCACGTTCTGCTTCTATGCCATTTTTTTCAAACTCGCGAACCATTTCAAAAACGCTATGTGGTGAACGCTCACAGGCAAGGTTCAGCCAGCGGTCAAGCCATTTAGGCTTACGGCTGCGCATCACAGCAAACGCATGCGAAGCAGAAGGCAATGGAAGCTTGCGAATATCACTCAGCCCTGCGCTAGCGGTTATTGCAAGATTGACGATCTCCTGGCACTCGCGCCCCTGCACCTGCGACGGGATCTTAATTTGACCCGACTTAACTTGCTCCACAAGTTCCAGCTGCGCTCTGGTTGTTTTTGGAATATTATCCATGCCAAACTGCTCACGAAAGTTCCACCATGAACCGCTGAGAATAAAAGCATTCGATATTTGCATCCACTGCAAAGCTCGTTCAGAAAGTGCCTTTCGCTCTCTCTCCGGAATTTCTTTAAATGCCTCAACACATTCATCAAGATTCATTCTGCTGAGGAGTTTATCAAGCTCTTCTGTGTTCATTCACTTTCTCCGGCAACCAAGTCAACGGCAAGAATATGGCTGCATGGTCCTCGTTCGCCCGGGTGCTTCGAGTACCAGGGGCATGTACATTTCGCTTCGCCATCGGCAATTATTACCCGGTGCTCAGCTCCATCGCCCTGTACATATCCCTCTGTTTTCGCTTCCGAGCGCGACACTATGCGAACGGCTTTTTCTTGCACCAACTGGCGCGCCTTCAACAATCGTGGTTGCAGTTCACCAACAAGTTCCAGGTTGAACGGCAACTCTCGATGAAAATACTTTCCTTCGTTCAAATCATAACCAACCAGCCCGCGTGCACCAAGTAAAGAAAGCGATGACAACACTTCATCTTTATTCGTCCCCAGCGTGCTAGCCAGAACAAGTGGATCGATTTTCGCTTGCCACTGCAACTGCGCGCGCAATTTAGCGAGTTCCTCGCCTGCGTCAGTAGCAGCAATATGCGATAGAGCCTGTCCTTCACCAGAGAATCCTCGTGCAGCCTCCGGACTCAGCACGAAGTGAAAGGAACATTCTGGCATCACAAGCTCCCACGCAGAAACACCGTCGGGTCCGTTGTAGACTCGCACGGACTGAGCATGCCGCAGTATATCCTCGAGGATCTTCAGCCGCCCAGGCGCTCCGACGGCAACTCCTTGCGCATGCTCACGCTGAGACAAGCGCACACCCTTCCCGGATGGAACCACATATGACACCGCACCTTTCTGCCAGGTTTGATGCTGCGGCACTGAACTCAGGAGTCTCCTCAACTCCGCCGCAGGAACTTCAAATGCTTGCTTGAGACGCGATTGATAGAGCTGCACCTCAACAAACCCCTTCAACCAGCGCACCGGAAGTTTGACCTTCTTTTCTACAACGGTACCTGCACTGCGCTCAAGTTCCACCCCATCAGCGCCGACGTTCAATCCAACAGTTTCTGAATTTAGTACGCCGGCTAAAGCAGCACGCATTGGAGGGTTGAAATCGACATTTGTAGTACCGCGACCTACCCAATCTCCATCAATTGCCTCCGGATTCAAGTCGACCCTGCAATAGGCACCACAGCAAACGGAGAAGGCCTCAAAACGCAGCCGCTCTCCGCCAGATGTGACCACTGGATCCGCCGCCGCAAGTATGCGTTCACGCAATTCACCGGGGTGAAAGAATCGCGTCCGGCTAATTAAAGAACACGCCAGCAACATATCCGCAGTCCTGCGCGGGTAAACCATTCGTCCTTGAAAAAAATAGGGGTTTTGTGCGATACCGCCACTGGTGGCAAGCCGCAGGCGTGGTTTACCTTCGCTGGTATCGAGTGCTGAAGGAAAAGCATAAAGGTATTGAACTTGAACTGTTGCAGACGCAGCCATAAACTCTCCTCTTGCCGTTCATCGAGGCATACCCATATATTCCCGGCCGCAGGCGCCCAATTTCAATTCAAGTTCTTTTCTTCATACTTCCTCCCAGAAGCAAAAAAGCGCCCGGACGCCTGTACGGCCAGCAAGCGCGGGAAACAAAAGCCTCCTGGTCAGGCACCTGTTTTAAGATGAAGCGAAAGATTAAACGCTGATTTAATCTACCTTTTCTGATTTTCTGCAGTCAATTTCTTGCACTCGGCAAATAGAGCCTTTAAGTCTTTATCCTCTTCATATTTTGATTTAACCATCGAAAATCGGGAAGCAAGAAATTCAAGTTCAGCCTTCATTGCATATGCCCGCTTATATTCATGATGTGCGTAATACCACCACGCTATTTCAGAACAGGTGTCGAACATGGAATTTATTTCGCTCTGATCGTTAAAGACTTGAGCCTTAGTCTCAGATGATCGCTTCAATTCTTGAAGAACTTCATCGAAAGTTTGATATGCAGAGTGCTTTTTCCCGTCCGCATAAAAGAAATTAGCCAGTCTCAAATACGGATAGCCAGCAATTGAGCCATAATAAGGTTCCGCCAGCTCATTCATAGCCAGTTTCTCGTGTTCTTCCGCAAGTTTGTATTTCTTTTGAGCGGCCTCTACGTCCGCAAGCGTAGAGTACGAAGCAGAGAACATGGCATTAAGATTCATGCAATCATAATCAAATGGTGGCTTTAGACGATAACAATAGTCCTTGTCTTGCTTAAGGAAGATATCCAGAGCTTCTTTGATTATATACTCGGCTTCTGCCATATCCTTATGGTCCAATTTCAGTCTTGCTAACATGATCAAAGGTTTAGCAGCATCAACAGGAAGCAAGCCATTCTTATCTTTTCTTTTACCGGCTTGTTGATATTCAAACTGATACATTCTTGTGGCATTAACAGGATCCTCGAGCGCATGGTATTTGTCGCCCATTATGTCGTAGGCCACAAACAACTCTTCCGGGGTTTTCAGACTCGGCATCAATAACTCTACATCATGAATCATTTGCCGCTTTGCTACAGCAGTCGTCGCCTGACCATCTCGGCTCCAAACCTCTTCAAGCAGCATGTAAGGCTTTAAGAGACCCTGGTGCTTTGTTCTTGAGAGATTCGCAGTGCTGGGCGATTCTGTACCCTTTTGTGGCGGTCCAATCTTAGCGCTTTGAGTTGCAATAAATCCAGCAGCGATAGACGAAATCAGGATGGCTGCCAGCAGTATGTGCAGAGGGAATTTAGCTGGTTCGCTATTTCGCATTTGCTTTATGGCTTTCTGCAATTCATTATTGAACTCACCCGCACTTGCGTAACGCGCAGCGCGGTCCTTAGCCAGCGCACGCTTCAACACATTTCTCATATCTGCTGAAAGCGTTTTATCGCTGAGTTGAGGTTCGGAATGAATATGTTGATATAGTACGTCGTAAACAGAATCGCCGGTAAACGGCAATCTTCCCAGTAAGCACTCATAAACTACGCAACCCAGCGAATAAATGTCCGAGTGGAGATCTACCGGCGTCCCCTGACATTGTTCTGGACTCATGTAGGCGGGGCTTCCACGATAATGCGCGGTTGCAGTTGCCGTAGCTGCAGCACGAGCAGCACTGAGTGAATCAGCAGATTCGTTCGAATCCTCAGCTCCATTGGCTTTCACGCCGCCACCACCTGCAGTGTCTTTTGCCAGACCAAAATCAAGTAATTTTACATGAATCACAGATCGGCTTTCCGCCGGAAGTATCATGATATTTCCGGGTTTGATATCCCGGTGTACGAATTTATTGCCGTGCAAATAATCAAGCGCCTGGCACAATTGCTCAGAAAGCATCGACAAAAACTTTGGCGGTAACCTCTTTCCCGACGAGAGGTGTGACTGCAGCGTTTCCCCTTCGAGATACTCATACACGAGGAAAGGAGAACCGTTAGCCGCAGTTCCCATTGTCATTACTTTTACAATGTTCGGATGATCGAGGCTCGAAAGAGCTTTCGCTTCCTTCAATAAGCGGCTGCCTTCTTTGCCACCGTCAGCTTGCGATTCGACATGCAAGACTTTCACAGCGACATATCTATCGAGCGATCCGTAAAGGGCTTTGTATACTTGTCCAGAGCCACCCTCACCCAATTTCTGCACGACCTTGTACTCAGCAGGCAAAATGGCGGTAAGATTCGGGTCAGTCTGGGTCTCATCCATCATCTAGCAGTTTTTACCATTTGTTTTGACTTTTCTATTGCCTTTTTCAAATCAGGATTCTTTTGGTAGAAGTCCTGAACATTGTCAAAGCGTGTCACAACATCATTAAGTATATCTGCAGCACGCAATATTCGTTCGTACTCTCCATGCGAATATAAGTACCGGATTGTTGAAGTACATGCGGCAAACACTTCTTCAGTCTCTCCAGCATAACTCAAGAACTTAGGTTTGGCTTCAACCTGCGATTGCATTTCATCCAGAACTCCATCAACAATCCTTCGCGCTTCCTGTTTCTTGCCATCATCAAACAAGAGCTTAAGCAGCAGCAAAAAGGGAAATTCAGCAGCAATGTTTTTATCGTATGGATGCTCAAGTGCCTCAAAAGCCTTTCTTGCATGTACAAGGGCTTCTTTTCTATGGCCCTCGTCAAGATCTATTTCAGCCCATAACTCATAGCCTAACGAAAGAGTTTCAGAAGCGTTAGTTCCATAATAATCAAACGGAAGCTTGAGCTTGTCTTCACTGCCATTTCGTTCGATTATTTGGACCGCTTCTTGAGCGTATTTTCGGCATTCCTTCGGCTCGTAATTTAATTTCTTCATTAGTGCCATCATGCTTAGTTCTTTTGCAGCCTCGATGGGAAACCTGCCATCTCTCGCTCTTTTACTTGCAGCAGCCATATATGAATTTTGGTACGAGTTAAACGCCGCAGGAAACTGTGTTAATTGCCACTGCTTGAAAGCTTTTAAATCATTTGCGATATAACGCTCTTCAGCAGTTTGCAAATCGGGAAGCAAATCGTCGATTTCCGAGATAATCTGGGTGCAAAGTCTCATCGGGTTCTTGGCTTCCGCGATAGATTTCTTGAAAATATTCTTCAACACCATATGTGGTTTCATAAGACGCTGAGAGCGTTTCCTGGATGTCTGGAGGACATGGTCCACTGACGCTTTGCTGCTGTTTTTTTCATTAAATTGCTTAAGCGCGAAATAGCCAGGAATAGCCAACAGGGCTACTAAAGCAAGTACACTAACGGGGTTAAACACTGGCAATCGTGACTTGCAATCTGCTTCTTTCAAAGCTTCTTGCAGCTGCTCATTAAATTGATTGACGTTTTCAAATCGATCGCTTGGATTCTTCGCCAGAGCCCTGTTCAATACTGCTCGCATTCCTTGGCAAAGTTTTGGGTCGTTTATTTCTGGCTGCCCATGGATGTGCTGGTACAGCACGTCATAAACAGATTCTCCAGAAAAAGGTGGTTTTCCAGTGAGACACTCAAACAACACACAAGCAAGAGAGTAAATATCCGATCGAAAATCGACAGCTTTCCCCTGGCACTGCTCGGGACTCATGTATGTTGGGCTTCCGCGGTATAGCGAAGTTGCGGTGGCTCCGGCAACGGTTTTTCCATCCCTGACGCCGCTATCATCGACTTCTTTTGCAATACCAAAGTCAAGTAATTTGACCTGAGATATGGAATGACTCTCTGACGGAAGAATCATAATATTAGCAGGCTTAATATCACGGTGGACAAGATTATTCTTGTGGATACAATCGAGCGCACTGCAAAGTTGTTCAAAGAGCAAGGAAAGAACCTTTGACGGCAGCTCTTTTGCAGAGCAGATGTAATCTTGCAGTGTTTCCCCCTCCAGATACTCGTAAACAAGGAATGGAATATCGCCGCTGCACATTCCCACCGACATGATTTTGACAATGTTGGGATGCTGCAGATTGGAAAGCGCTCTGGCTTCCTGCAGGAGGCGCTGTGATTCAACTCGCTTGTCTAAACCGTTGTCGCTATTCAATAACTTCACAGCGACAAAACTCTGCAGATTTTTGTTGAACGCTTTATACACCTGACCCGAACCGCCCTGCCCCAGCTTTTGCTCAACCCTGTATTCAGGGGGCAAGATTCTGGCAAGGTCTAAATCTGCGGCGGCTCCATCGGGATTCATAAACTCAGACATACCGGGCGACGATAGTTTTCTTATACCTCGAACTGAGGCCCCGGTCTCGATCGAAACGGAGGCTTTCCATTGCCTATCCCATGGTAGGGACGCCTCAAGGGCGCCGGGGAATTCGCTTGCACTTGCCAGGCCGGTTTTAATGGGCGCCCGTGAGGCGCCCCTTGTCTGTTCCAAGAAGCAAAGGTTCCATCCAGCTGCAATCGTTCCATCTATTCTTGTGTGTCCGCCAGCGGCTATTGTTCCGCCTTGTGAAATGGGTACTTTACTGCGTAACCTTAAATTGCGATTGCAGATCGAAAAGCTGGTAGCGTTCGCGGGAGAGGTTCAGTCCTGGTATTCCGTAAAGCTCTATTTTTAACTTGCGGAACTCCACTCTTCCCCTTCCTTTATATAGCCCGTAATCGAGCACTTCCCACCAGGGTCGTTGAGCAAATTGCAAACGCAAACGGCTCAATTTTTGCGGCTCTGTGTAAGGCTTGCCATAACTGCCCGAGTATCTAACTGGCTCGATCATATCCTCGAACGAGAATGGGGTCCAATTGCTGCTTGCAGGTAAGGCCTCAGGGCTCAGCGGTGCGTATTCCAATATAGAACTGCCGCCCTGCTTGAACTCATCTAGCAAACACACTGAGGCACTTGTATCTTTGTCATCAGATCGCAGTTCTCCGCTTATCTTTATGCGCAAGGCCTGTGCTACACCACTGGGGGCAGCAACAGGTTCCGGCAAATTCGTAATTTCGTAAGTTGCCACACGCTTTGAGTCGTCAATCACCTGCTCGGGAACGTCAACTATGCGCACCCATGATTCAGCCGGCGTCTCATCAAACACACCCAGCAAAAATGCACGCGGTTTCCGCCGGTTCGCAAGAGTGCTCAAATCAAATACGTCAAATTGTTTTTGCGCACTATGCGGCCAGGCATCAAGGCGCATTTCACCAGGACAGTCTACGAAGAACCCTTTTGTCCAGGAGAACTCGCGCAAGGAAACTGAGTGAACCGGCTTTGAAAGTGCGTCAGTGAAGTCCGCGAATATTTTGGGATATGTCTTCTGTTTGCTGTCCACACTGAATACAAGCTCGTTCTCTCCAGGGTTGCTCACTGTTTCTGCAGGCAGAGCCGCACAAACCCACTGGCGAAAGTCGCTAGAACGCTTGCCGCAAGAATATGCAAATGCAGCCAGGAACATGGACTCCTCTCGCATGCTTGTGTCCATCGACAAAAGCGGCAACCAGTCGGGCTTGAAATCCCGGCCGTTCAACTGGACTTTCATATCTTGCAAGATGCCTGCGTAGCTAATGGTATTGCCATGGTTGCTGGCGTCGTTGGCGTCGAGCACGAGATACCAGCGCTTGCAGTTGGTTCCAGGAGGGATATTCACTGCTGCCATCATGTTTTCATGATCGACAGAACCCAATCTTACAACGGCCTCGCAGCACATAAATTGATAGGCCACCGTTACAAAGAGCGAGAATCCAGAGAGCAATGTGAAACTGCTCAGCAGGAGTTTGGATCTAAATCCGCGAAAAATAGTAAACGCCGGTTGCAATACGCTAAGCGCAAATGCTGCAGTCATAACAACTGCAGCAAGCACTGATAACTGGAATAATCCGAAGTCGACACTTAGTTCGGATAGACGTCCATATCCCGGAACAAGTTCGTAATACAAAAGCATCGACACAAGTGGTGCAAGAAGAAGCGCTCCGCATGTCGGTAGCGCACGCTTACCCTGTCTGCACACATGCACAATGAAATACGCCGCCGCAACAATTGCCACGGGCATTGCCGTGATGAAATAACGGCTCATGCTTATGAACACACAGGGCAGCAGGTGGAAGGACAGAAACACACCCATAAGCAAACCAGAAAGCAGGAGCAGATAGTCAGGCCGTTTGCGACCCTGTTCCAGCAGTAAAACTACACCCAGCAAAGCACAAAGCAAAATCAACTGATGCTGGAATCGCTGTACGAGCAATGGAATGAAACCCAGATTCCTGGTTTGGAAATCGTTCCATGGCGAATCCAGCAGCCGGGCGGGTTTGCGCAAGAGCAAATGGAGAAATGCAGCAGGCTGCTCACGAAATTCTCTCAAAACCTGACGAACCACTTCACCTGTACTTTGCTTAAATTCTTCCGGATGTGTCACTAGGGGTGATGGCAACGCATCGAAACCGTCGGTGCGCAAATCAAGACCTTTGCTGAGATTGAGAGGTCCATTCCTTTCGATAACGATTGACGGACTACCGGTCAGGACCTGCTTTGTCAATGCCCAGGGGGCAAGACAAATCGCCGCCGCCAGTGTGAAGGAAAGCAAAATAGCTGGATGGAAAATTTTCGTTCGTCTGCTTACCATACTGTAGATAAACAAGCAAAAAGCCGCCATAAAAGGCCAGGGTAAAAACGTTGGTCGAGAGAGCATCAAAAGCCCCGCCGCAAGTCCTGCAAGAGCAGACTGAGCAATTTCATTCTTATTTATTTTGCTCGCCCCGGTTTCTGTTTTCTTTGCAAGCTCATACACCGTATATAGTGCAAACGGAACAAGCGCGGTCGCGGGTATCTCCGTGAGAATTCGACCGGCGTTTACTGAGAATCCGCTATAAGTAATTGCAAGCAAAGCAGCAATTCGTCCCGTTGCAGCACCGCCAAGTGCGCGCGCCCATAGGAAGGTGCCCAGCACACCAATCGCCATAATTATCTGCATTGCAGCCGCTGCATAATTCCAGTGAGCAGAATCAATAACTCCATGTGACGCTACTGAAGAGAGCAACAATATGCCCGGCAGCAAGGGTCCTGCTTTCACAAGTTCCAGAACGCCGGGCATGTGAGAGACAATAGCAGTCCTCAATATGTCATCGCGACATCCCCCCGCAAAATAGCTGAGTATGTCGTGCAAATTTTGACCCGACAGTGCTTTCAAGCACGCTTGTGCGGTGAACATATATCCCTGACTGTCGAAGAGCAGCGAAAGCTTCGGACCTGTTACGAACGCCTGCAGCCCAAAGGCATGCAAAGCTAATGCAAAAACGAGCAAGAGTTCGACAATAAAAGCAATTTTGCCGCCGGAGTTACGTCCATTATTTACTTGATCGCTCTCAGGAGGCAAAGAATCTATTGCATCAGACGAAGCCATTTTCATTGCCAGCTTCCGTTAGTGCCTGCTGCAATCTGGGATCCATCAGTAAGTTTGTCTGCAAGTGAGTTGAAGAATACTACACCGCCATATCCGCTCATGTGTGCGGTATCGCAATAGAGTTTCTTCGGAAAGAGTTTGCTGTCTTGCAAGTCTATGAAACGATCGTTGTACCTGGAAGCAAGAGTAGAGACTGTGCGCTTATACAGATCGTAAGTACCGGCAGGCATCAATGCAATGTTGTCATCGGTCAATGGCATGTTCACCAGCACCAGCTTGATGCCTTCATTCTGGCAATATGCCATCAATTTCGCCAGGTAATCTACCTGCTCCTGGAATTTATTCTGCTTGAAGGGTTGATACCGCCGGCGGTACTCATCGCTATTGTCGACGAACTTCACTTCGAGATTAGGTAATGCAATACGCTCGTTGCTGCCGATGTCTTCGGGCAAATCAAGCAAAGTCAGCCGGCGCAAGGCAAACGGTGTATGCACTTCGTCTGTATATTTGTGCCCGAACAAACGCAGTAAATTATGAACATAATGCTGCTGCAAATAAACAAAATAATTGCGGTGATCATAAAGCGCACTTGCCTGCTCAAGCATGTACTCGATCTTTTCCCAGAGTCCATGCCGAGCTTGCCAGGCGCAATCTTTCGTGCCACCCAATTTGCCCATGAATTTGAAAATCTCGGTGCTGGCTGGGCTGTCCAGGGTGTTGTCCATTAAATCGCGTGGAGCAATTCCATAAACGATCATCTTTGGCTTGCGTTCTGAAAGCAGAGTTGTGGTCAGGGCATAAGCGTCCGACGCCATCTGCCCGGCAAGTGCAAATGCAAACGACTTGACCTTGACACCAGTTTTCTTTTGGATGAGATCTTCCAGCATCGCGCAGCGATGATGCATAACTTCGTTTTGCGGCAATTTCAAGTATTCGGCGTCTCCACCATGCAAGGCATGCATCATAAGAGAAGAGCCGATAACAACCAGGTCTGGATTCTCCTTTTGTTTTCTAAAATCGTCAACGGTCCACCAGACCATGCTGCGGTTTGGAGATGCATAATGGTCGAGCCGCAAATTGTTCCAGTTCAATTTACAAAAGATATCAACAGCAAGCAAGGCCACTAGAGCCCAGACGACATAGCTGCGCGCAAACATGCTCAGCCAGCCTTCAGAATCGTCCTTGCTATTTTTGTACTCCTGGTCGAGCTTTACCCAGCTGTCTGAGCCGACAACATTTCGCTCAGCAATGGCAACTTTTTTCTTGTTTTCTTCCGGTTTCATTCGTTGCCCTCTAGAACTGGAAATAAATGAATCTCGGCGATTTATCCGGCGAGAATGCCAGCACGACGAAAATCATGGCGAAACAGTATGCAGCTTTAAGAGGCTTGGGAATAGACAAAAGCAAATTCTTTTCCTTGACGTAATTCATAAAGAAATGCCCAGCCATGAGCAGAGGCAGCAGCAGATAAATAGATGGGTAAATCAGCGGATGATTGATTGCAGGCAAGTTCATAGCCAAAGCCGATGAGCTTCCGCCGATAGCATCAATGAAAAGCATTTTGCGCAAAATGTCAAAACAAGACTCTGTTGTTTCTGCTCTGAAAAGAACCCAACCGATACAAACAGCATGGAAGGTCAGTAGGACGGAGAATGCTTTACCAAAAGATGAGCGCAAAAAGAAATCGAGTACAGAAATTTTGGATTTAACCGACTGAAACTCTTTGTGGACAATCAGTGCGATGCCCTGATAGGCGCCCCAGAACAAGTAATGCATTGCAGCCCCATGCCAGAGCCCGCCGAGTGCCATGGTCAAAAACAGATTGCGGTAGTTCATCCACTTAGAGCACTTGGAACCACCAAGCGGAATATACAGATAATCACGCAGCCACGTAGACAGCGAAATGTGCCAGCGATGCCAGAACTCAGCAACGTTTGATGCGATGTATGGCAGGTTGAAATTGATAGGCACTTTGTAGCCAAACAATTTTGCAGATCCGCGAGCGATGTCGGTGTAGCCGGAAAAGTCGAAGTAAATCTGGAATGCAAATGCGTATGTAAAAATCCAGAGGTCCAGCCCGGTGAAGAGATTCGGATTCGAATAACCGCCCTGCACAAAGAACGACAGATTGTCCGCAATCATTACTTTCTTGAACAATCCGAGCAAAATCAAACTGATGCCTTCGTCAAAACAATCGGTGGAAAATTTGGCTTCGGACAAAAATTGTGGAACGAAATCTTGATAGCGTTTAATAGGACCAGCGATCTGCGTGGGGAAGAAACTTGCAAACAGCGAAAACCCTAGGAAAGAACGCACCGGCTCGCTGCCTTTGTATACATCCACTACGTAGTGAATAAATTCGAATACAAAGAAGGAAATACCAAGCGGAAGCACAATTTCAAAAGGAATCGCTCCAATATTTACACCAACAGGTTTCAACATTGCTGAGAGTGTTTCGTCAAAGAAATAGGCGTATTTGAAGAAAGCAAGCACCAGCAAGTTTGCTGTGACTGAGAGAATCATCCAGAATTTTTTGCGCGCAGGCTGCGAAGCAATCAACAAACCAGCCAAGTAGTTGCCGACGGTAAGTCCGAGAATCAAAAGAATGTAGATTGGACGCCAGCTCATATAGAAGACATAACTGGCTATGAGCAGAAGCGGCACGCGCAAGCGTTGTGGACATATCCAGAACAGAAATGCCACCACCGGGAGGAACAGCGCATACTTAATTGAATTGAATAGCATTTATTCTTAGCTTCTGATTCGAGCTGCTGCAGTGCTGAACAGCTGGAAGATTCCAGTTTTCAGTATGACCCTCAAATGATAGCGACCATAAACTGAAGCCGCTTTTGAGCTATTTAATGATTAAGTCTAGAAAGCTCTGCAGAGCCGCATGGCCAGACAGATGAGCACGGCTGAGCTTGAGCTGTTTTTAACGTTATCAAGTAATAAAATACGGCGCACTCTTGTCATCCGGCTCTAATTTTTCTTGCTGCCAGAGGATTCAGTCGGAGAAGAAGCGGGCGGGACCCTGTGCTCCCAGGAGCTGACGTGCCGGAACCTGTGTCAGTGGGAACCTGTGTTCGTGCTTGATCCTGTGTTCTTGCTGGCTCCAGTGTTCGTGGCAGATCCAGTGTGAGTAGCAGACCCAGTGTTAGTGGCAGACCCAGTGTCAGTGCCAGACCCAGCGTCAGTGGCAGACCCAGTGTCAGTGGCAGACCCAGTGTCAGTGGCAGATCCCGATTCACTGGTAGCCGGAGTGGTATCACTCTTGGTCTCGTCGTTTTTCTTTATGCGCAACTTCTTTGCACGACGCTTGCGCAAGTCAACCGGCGATTCGGGCGAGAGATAAAGCCCCATCTCTTCCATTTGCGCAAGCAAGGCTGGCTTTTTCAGCATTTCTTGACGCGGAACGTTGACAAAATCATTTACGTTCACAACAGTGTCTTCAAGACTTAGCCCGCCTTTCCAGACAAATTCAAACCCATCGGGTCCGCCAACATATACACGTATAGCGGCAAGTAACAATGACAAGAAGATGATGAGCAGTATTGCCGGAAGCCAATGCTTCAATGATTTGGGCATCGCTAAAGAAAAACCTCGACTACAACAGACTGCTTGCACACAAGCAGCTACAATAATTTTGACACATCGATGATTTTTTCAAAAGAGAAAGAGACGGCAGGGCAGCATTGCCGTCTCTTCCTGAGTTCTAAATGCCAGGTCCGAAGTTTAGGCTTCCTGTCTCAGCATTTTAGAAGTGATTTCATGCCAGCGCTTTGAAATTTGCAAGCGCAATTCTTCGATGCAATGGTGTGCCGACTCGGCTATTGCTTCTCCATCAAGGTGTATGCGTGGGCCTTGCGAACCTGACGCTTCTTTAAGCTCCACAGGAATTGGAAGTCTTTCTTCCGCGATTATAGTTTCCAATTTATCGAGAGCTTTACGATAAGTAGTGCAGCCAGGTGTATAGATTAGTTCAACACGCATAGAGACGGAACCTCCGGGGGTAGTGCGGACGCGGAAGGATACCTGCTCGCACGGAAATGGAGCTCCAGCCCAGCTCGATGCGAAATATAAAGGAAACATTGCGATACTGAAAAATAAGTATACAGATTATGTCAGGAGTGACAAGCCTGAAAGTGAGTATAAGGGAATTAATACCTTCTAAGAAAGCAGATAACTCAATCAGTATCTGCCTGAAATGGCTTGTCAGTGGAGCGAGCCAGCTTGCTTTCCTTATCCATCAGGTCAACCAGCATCCAATCGAAAATTGTTCTCGAACCCAGCTCGGGTGCAAGTTCGTCACGCAATTCATCGGAATAACCATGTGGACGATAGCCATCCACAAAGGTAATGTGATCGATTTGCCTGAACACCCGTGCTTTGGACACATCAATATTCCGTCTAATCGTAGAGATTGTGGGTTCGCGACTGATTTGATGATCGGCAAGAGCTTTGGACGGCAAAAATAAAGCGCTCACAAGCGGCGTTATACCATCGTTCAATCCATATCTTGAGCTGCCTCGAACCGCCTGGTTATCTGGAGCAGCAACAACCATTCGTCCCATCTCGTAATTCAATGCGCGCAAGACAGGATGCTCGCGTCCCATGTGATAGGGCACTGTACAGGTGATGAACCAATAAGGCCAGCGCACTGCTTTCCAGAAACGTGTAGCCTGGTGTGGTGTTACATATGGTGTCAACAAGTAACCACCGTAACAGATGAACTTTTTCTTGTCGACCTTGATGTGATCGTTAATTCGCAATATGCGAGTATTGCTCATGCGTGCAACGTTGACGTCACCAGTTATGTGAAAAGGAAACCAGGTGCTGAACTTGCCGATTTGCGGAATGCCATTGTCGCTGTTATCCCAGCGAAGGTCTTCCAGCAAATTTGGATGGCGCTGGAAATAAAGCTTATATGAAAGACAGAGATCAGCACGCACCCAGGGCACATCGTGATTGCGAATAATGCTGTAACGCAACCAGTCATAGCAGAACAATGGTGCGCCATGGAAAGGCGTGCCAAGAGTCATGACCTTATCAACGCTGGACTGCACATCAATGTCTTCCATTGATTCCTGCACCAGATTTCCGCCCATTGATAAAGCAAGAATGGTGATTTGTTTGTTGCCGGTATTTTGAGAAAGTTCTTTAATCGCTTGCTTAAAATGCGGCTTCACTGTTGAAAGCAGAGTATAAGTGTTGAAGCGCGCAAAATAAATTTTGTATTTTTGCCTGAACTCCGGATCTTTCTGCAAATTTTCAACAACCATTTCCCAGCGGAAACTTTCCCGGAACTCTCCACGCAGTCCATGCACCATTAACAACGGTTGTCTATTTCCTATTGGAGTTTCATCATATTGATAAATCTCGACAGTAATAGGGGGGTGCTTCAACTCTTTCTGGGCAGGAGGCAAAGTGTAGTTAGAAGCAGTAAGACCAACCGAACTGGTCAGCGCCAATTCAGTATTCTCTTTTTTCTGCGCCAGAGCCGAAGATCCTTCTTGTGCAAGCGCTTCCGGCATTATGCAAAAAGCAGCGAGGTTGCCAGTAAGGACTGCCAAGATAGTTAATACGAGCTTTTTGCTATTCCAGTGGTACATTATTCGTGTGTTGCGGGCGCATTCAATCTAGGTTATTTATACCCAAACCACTAAGAGTAGCAGACTCTGGGTACAAAGAAAGCTAGAACATTTTCCAGGGAACCATACATGGCTGAAAACATTCTTCTTTACTTCTCCGACACTGGTCGTGGACATCGCAGTGCTACTGAGGCGATCGAGAGCGCATTACAGCTGGTGGCGGAAAAAGAATTTTCCGGACTTGAACTCAATCTAATTGCGGAGCCCGTTGCAGAACAGTCACACCCGATCAATCGCGCCTTTGTAGAGCTTTACAACTACCTGCTTCGCAAGCATCAGAACTTGATGAAGTATTACTACTCACTGCTACATGTTCTGAAGCCCAACGAAAGAGAGTCGGCGTACAGGCTTTCGAGAGAATATCTCATGCAAAGCCTGATAAAGCATTCACCATCTGTGGTGGTGTCAATGCACCCGATGACCAACCACTTCATTAAGAAGGCGATGGGAGAAGTGGGCATTGGCGACAAAGTGAAGATGGTTATTATCGTTACCGATCCAAACAAAAATCTGTGGAGAGGCTGGGCTTGTCCAGATGCAGATTTGATTATTGCGCCGAATAATCTTGTCAAAGAAAAGTTGATGGAATGGGGAGTGGACGAATCGCGCATAAAAATTCTGGGCATGCCGGTAAATCCTGAGTTTTTGAATCAGCCGCGTGTTGGCAGAGATGAATTTTTGAGCCATCTGGGTCTGTCTCCAAGTTTGCCGACACTCTGTATTAACGCTGGATGGGCAGGCGGCGGCAACATGCTTGCGGCATATCGCTCACTTAGCTCAATTCAAAATGCCGGTTTCCAAATTTTGTTTCTTTGCGGGCACAATCAAGAGCTCTATGAGCAAGCCAAAGAAGAAGCAGCCAATTCAAATATTCCGACCGCTGTATTGCCGTTCCATGATTGCATGCCCGATCTCATGGCTGCAGTGGACACGATGGTTACCAAAGCCGGCGGACTCACCACGTTTGAATGCATCGCGCGCCGGTTGCCGATGATTGTTGACGTAATTACCCCGCCGATGCCGCAGGAAGCAGGTACTGTAGACATTCTTGTTGAAACAGGACTGGCTCGCAAGCTGGAAAGGCCGGAGCAGCTAGCGCAACTGGTTCATGATTTGAAGCGTGACCCCCAGAGACTCACGCGTCCTCTGCCCGAGGCGTATTCGCTCGACCAGACGCATGCTGTTTTTGACATAGCGCGCACGATCGTGCAAAACACCAACTTCACAGAGGTCAAACAGCCTCGCGGAGTCAGTTTCGAATCCGGCAAATCGAAAAACTAAGTAGTTGTGTGTGGGGTGGAACACCATTGTTCACCAAGCTATGTGTAGATACTGTGGTTTTTTGTCAACTACACAATTTCCCTTAAAAATGAAATGGGAGCGTGATTCTACGTCCGCGCTTCCGAGCCCGGAATGTATCAAAGATGGGGTTTCGTTCGCGGCGGCC
>JBIKOL010000203.1:0-14050 GCA_044358055.1 Obscuribacteraceae bacterium (SeqCode) | reverse complement strand
CACTTCTGATTTGCTTTGAGAGTAGTTCAACTGCGCCCTGATGTGAAGACCATGTTGATGCGCCACTATGGTGTAGGTTTGCAGAAGCATCGCGCAACCATTGAAGAACTGAAGGATCAGAAGCGCTCACACGTTCCAACAATCTTGCGGAGTGGAATTGTTCACGTTGAGTAATAAGTGTTGAACAAACGGCTGTCCCGATTGAACCACCAAGGTTCCTGATCATATTGAAAAGTGCAGATGCAGAACCAGCCTGCTCTCTTTCAATGCCTGCTGTCGACAGTGCTGAGAGTGGAGTCAAAACAAAGGGCATACCGAATGCTCTCAACAGCATGGAAAAGATAAGCTGTTCGCCTGCATAGTCGTGGCTCATAAATCCGTTAATTGCACAGCTAGCTCCAAATAGAAAGAGACCTACGGAAGTGAGAATGCGGGGATCAACTTTCTTCATCAGCAAAGGCACAAATGGTGTGATGAACAATTGCGGCAGTCCGGACCAAATTAATACCTGGCCAATTTGCCACGCGCTATAACCTTGCACAATCGCCAGGTAAAGTGGAAGCATGTAAACACTTCCGTACAAAGCCATGCCTAATGCCGCATTTGCTGCGGTGCCCAGACCGAAGTTTCTGCGCAGCAGCAAACGCAGATTTATTAGTGGATATTTCGCCATTAATTCGCGAATCACAAAGAAAGTCAGTGAGATTGCAGCGATTATTGCAGAATTCTGAATCAATTCGGAACCGAACCAATCTTTGCGTTGACCTTCCTCGAGAACGTAAATCAGGCAGCTTAGCCCGACTCCCATGCTTAGAATTCCAGGAATGTCGTTTCGCTTAAGCAAAGAGAAATCCATTTTGGAGTGAGGCATTGAATACATCAGCATCGAAATAAGAATGATGCCGGGGATAATGTTTAAAAAGAAAATGTACGGCCAGCTAAATGTATCTGTAATGTATCCACCAATTGCGGGACCAATCGACGGTGCGAAAACAGCTGAGATGCTAAATATTGCCAGTCCAATTGGTTGTTTGGATGGAGGCAGCATTTCAAGAATTGTGGAAAAGCTCATTGGAATCAACACGCCGCCAGTGAAGCCCTGCAAAGCGCGAAAAAGAATCATCGTTGGCAAATCGTGTGCCATACCGCAAAGCATTGAAAAAATAATAAACAGTATTGCGTTTGCAACAATATAGATTCGCGGTGAGAAAACGCGAGAAAGCCAACCTGTAAGTGGAATAGTTATGATCTCCGCAATCAGGTAAGAGGTCGAAATCCAACTGCCTTCATCGACGCTGGCTCCCAAGCCGCCTTGAATATCACGCAAAGACGATGCTGTGATTTGAATATCCAGCACCGCCATAAAAGCGCCGATTGAAGAGCCGAAAACAGCTATCCAGTTTTTCAGTGGAATGCTGCCTTCATTGTGCATCTCGCCATTCTTCGGCTCTTTGACTTGCGTACTCATTGCTTTAGCTCCGCGAGTTTGCTTCCTGAGATTTCGCGCTCTTGCTCAGCAACGTTCACACTCGTTATCACCGAGAGTCCAGGTGCAAGACGATCCTGGTAGCCTTTGATCGATTCTGGCGTGAACAATATTTTCACTGGAAGGCGTTGCACAATCTTTGTGAAGTTGCCTGTCGCATTGTCGGAAGGGAGGATTGCGAAGCTGGCACCTGAAGCTGGTGAAAAGCTCTGAACTGTTCCTTCGAATTTGTGGTCCGGGAAGGAGTCGATTTTGATTTCAACCTTTTGACCGGGGTGCATCTTTTTGAGTTGTGTTTCTTTATAGTTTGCCACCACCCATGGATCATCGGAAACAATCGTTAGCAAGGCTTGACCTGGTTCAACTCTTTGACCTTCTTCAACTACTTTCTTGCCAACGTGTCCAGATGTCGGTGCAGTTATCTTTGTGTACGATAGGTTCAACTGAGCTTCGTTCAACAGAGCTTTAGCATTTGAAATTGCGGCGAGATCTGTCTGGTACTGATCTTCCGTAACTTTCGTTTGTACTGCGCTTGCCTTAGCTAGTTGAATTTCGGCTTGCGCTTTTGTCAATTCTGCTTTGCTTGCGCTTACCGCATGCTCAGCCTGTGCCATGCGCTCCATGGCTTGAGTGATGCTGTCGTTTGCGGCGTTCCTTGCGCCCAGTGCTACGAAATAATCTCGCTTCGCGGCATCGCGCTGACTCTTGCTGATTGCGCCTTCTTGTTCAAGAACTTCGTAGCGCTTATAGTCGGCAGCCGCTCGTTCGAGTTCCGCATTTTTGGAGTCAAGGTTTGCACGCGATGCTTCTATATTTGCTTTTGCTTCGCGAACTTCTGCTTCCGTTTTTGCAATCGCAGCAAGCGCGTTATCAATGCTGCCGTGGGCATTCAGGTCTTGTCCTTTTGCCGTGGTGTCCTGGAAGCTAACCGAAGTTTGAGCAACTTTTGCGTGCTTTTGAGCTTGATCCAGATTCGCCAGCGCCTGATCCACTTTTACTTGATAGTCGCGTGGGTCAAGCATCACGAGAACCTGTCCTGCTTTGACATGCTCGTTATCATCTACTAAAACTTTATCTACGGTTGCATTTACACGGCTGCTTACCTGATGCAGGTGTCCAGTGATGTAGGCGTCATCCGTATCTTCGCTGCTGGAGACCTGGCGGTAAACTCCCATTCCATAATAGCTAGCGCTTGCAATCAATCCGGCTATAAGAAGAAGCGAACCAATTGCTTTAAATAGCTTCTTTCCAGGCTTGGGCGACTTCGCCTTCTCCGTCTTTTCTTCGACCGCCACAGGAGTGCTGGATGGTGTGCATTTCAACTCCACTGTATTTGAGCAACGCTCGTTTTCACGCATTTTCAGCCGTTCCACGAAGTCGAATCTGATGTTTTCTGAATTTGCGGTGTTCATGATGATTTCTCCATAGCCGCGCAGATCCATGAGAGCGAAACCACTCTCTGGCTCTTACGAGGCTTGAACTATTTATGGATTTCGGGGCGACTCAGTTCAAGGTTGATTTTGGAAGACATCGAACTGCTTATATACTTACTTTATCTTCTCTAGACCGACCGGTCCAATACGAAGTGCTTACCGGATCGATAGGTTTTACTTATGGATGAGGCAAAAGCCAAGCCCCTGGGGGTTCTTGCCTTATATCAGTGTCTTCTTTGCAATACCTCTTGAGCAAACCAGAGCCGTGTAACGACTTTGGGAACTTGGTCCCCGGAGCCGTTTAAGGAAGCTTGCGTTAGAATAGGCTGATCTTGGGTCAGGGGTTCAATCAGCCCTTTCAGAGGTCGGTCTGGGAGCCGCATCCCTGGTTCAATTAGACGCCAAGCTGAGACTTCCTGGCACCCATGAGAATGGCGCGATACTTTATGGAACCGCAGATTGATCACATACAAATAACAGTCAAGGATATGAGCATTGCCATTCCTTTTTACGAAAAGATGCTTCCTTTATTAGGCTTCGATTCTACCCAAAAAGGAAGCGCCAATATAGACGAACACGAGTTTCACGTCGTTGAGTGGAAACACCCAAAACTGTGCTTTGCCATAACGTCGCCGAGATCGGCTTTCGCGCAAGACACAATCCATCGGCGAAAACCAGGGGCTCTGCATCATCTTGCATTCAAAGCATCTTCTCGCGACGAAGTGGATCAGTTGCATCGCGAGCTTGTCGAGATCGGTGCAACTATAGTAAGCCCACCACGCGAACTACCCGAGTACACGCCAAAAGGTTATTATGCTCTGTACTTCAAAGATCTGGAAGGAATCAAATACGAGATCGTGCATTACCCATAAAGACCGTAACTAATCGGGCGCCAAGTTTGGCTCGGCTTGATTCATGTATTTGACTGTGATGAGAGCTGCTGTGACCAGCATGACCGCGAGCCAGGCGGTGAACGACCAGATTGTCGGGGCGGGGAAGTGCAGTCCGAACATGAGGAAGAAGGGAATCCATCCTAATAATGGAAATGAAACAAGAAGTGCAAGCCAAAATTTCACGGCAGTTTCTTGTCGGCATTGTTCATCCAGAATTTCAGGCAAAGTACAAATCGCTGGAATTGCAAGCAGTATGAGATCGTAATCGTGAATATGCACGCTGAACAGTAATTGCCACACCATTGTCGTTGCAATTGCCCAGCGAATTGCGCGTCTGCTTTTGCCGATTTTCCACCAGAGATACATTATTGCGAGTGAACTTATTGCGCACGAGGCGAGGATCATTTTGAATCCAATTTGATCACCGAATATTCCAGTGAATGGCCCTCTCAAGGAAATCATGACAGGACCTAAAACGCTGCTCGATAATCCACTGTGCTCCAGGCCCAGCAGGTAGCTCGGATAATTGATGATGTTCTCAATTCCCATGGTGCAGGCTGCGATGCACAGCAATATGAAAACGCCGAGTGCTGCGCTTACAATATACATTCCGCGTCCTTTGAACAAACTGGGAATTCCCCAGCAGAAAACATATTGCGGTTTGATTGTTGTAACAGCCGCAGCTAATCCGCTTATCGGTTTGTCTGCGATCAAGCCACTGTAAAAAAGCGAGAACATCGACAAGAGCAGGAATCCTGATTGTCCTGTTCTGTAGGTCATGAATGCAGGCTCTGAGCCAAGCACAGCAAAAATAATGCACAAAATGACTTTATTAGATATGTCTGGATGAACAGTGCGCATCAATTTCAGCATTCCAATTATCGCCAGGCTGATACAAAAGATATCCCATACAATAAAGGAGGCTTGAATTGGCAACGTAGCAAACGGAGCCATTATGCTAAACACATAAGGCATGTACTGAATGAACGGCGGTCGATCGAATACTCGCGGATAAGCCAGTTTGTTCAACCATGCATGTTGAACTGCGTTGTCGTAAGGGTGAAAGCGATCATCACAAAGAGCAATCTTTCCAGTTTCATAGAAACCGACAAAATCGCAGCGCAACTGCCCGTCTTGAAAAAATGCCTGTCCGCTTGCAACCATCATTCCGACTGCGCAAACGCAAGCCACAAACCAGAGCGCAAATCCGCTTGTATATCCAAATAAAAAGAGATTGAGCAGCTTCTTTGATTGCACGGCTAAAATTGATCACCAATATGACTATACTTTAGCCGGAATTCGTCCTTTTAGTCATTGGATGGCGCTTATTTGTTCTCTTCAGCCGGAGCCTTCTCTTGTAAAACTGGGCTTACTCGCATGCCTGTACGAAGCATGTCTGAAGGAGCAACAATAACCCGGTCACCGGGTTTGATACCAGATGTAATTTCAAATTGACCGCCGAGATCTCTTCCGATTTCGATTTTGTGCATGTGAACGTAATTTTTTGAGTCAATCACATACATGAAGGCTCCGTCTGCACGCGTTTGCAGAGTCGTGGCAGGCACAAGTGTCGAACGTACCTTTGCCGGACATTTGAATGTAACTTGAGCATACATTCCAGGAAGCAGTTCATTCTTTTGGTTGGGAACATGCAATTCTACTTGCAGCGTTCTAGACGCCGGATCAATACCACCTGCAACATTGCTCACTGTCCCGACAAATCTGCGATTAGGAAATTCCTGAAACTTTAGCGTCGCTTCCTGATCTTTGTGAATGTAGGGCACATATGGTTCCGGCACATAGACAAACACCCGCAAGACATCGGTTTTGGCAATTTCAAAAAGTAACGAGGAAGATTGTGCACCACCGGCAGAGATAAGTACCCCAGCATCAACGTTTCTTCTAACTACAATGCCATCAAAAAGCGCTGTGACTCTTTTGAATGATTGTGTTGCCTGAAATTGTTTTCGCGAAGCTGATGCTGCATTCCAGGCCGCTTCTGCAACGTGTATCGCAGCTTTTGCTGAATTCACGGTAGCTTCAGCTGAACGCTCAGCAGCTTTGATCGATTCGAGATTCGCCACACCCGCATTGTAATTCTGAGTGCGAGTGTCAAGATCTTCGGCACTTACAGCACCTTGTTGCATCAAGGATTTATATCGCTCAAGCTGGCGTGAATAGTATTGAAGATCAGTTCCGGCCTTCTTTGAATTCGCTGCCGCAGATCGCAGGTCCGCCTGTGCTTTCTGCAATGCTTCCTTCGTATTATCCAGGTTGGCGTGTGCTTGTTCTTCCGCACTCACTGCAGCGAGCACCTGCTGATCCAACTCAGGAGTGTCGATATCAGCCAGCACCTGCCCTTTGTGCACGAGATCGCCGATGTTGACATATCGCTTGTTCAGATAGCCATTAACTCGCGCGTAGATAGGTGCATCTTGAATAGCTTCGGTTGCACCGGGCAAATTAATTTCTTGAATCTCCGGACCCTCTTCTGCCACGACGACGGAAACACTTGGCGCCTGTGCCAGCGCTTCTTTCGTGTGCCGAATCAAGCTACTTTGCTGCTCCAGGCGAGGCACCAATCCGAAATAAATCAGGCAGCCCAATACGGCAAATGCCAGAAGCCCAGCGCCATAGCCAATTGCGGGAGAAGATTTACGTTTCGCCGAGATGCTACTTGCAACTGGTGGAAGCATCTCAGGTTCGTTCGCCTGCTCGTCTCTTGGATTTGTGGTGGGGCGATCCATCGATTGATGAAAGTTCCTTTTTGCGGCAGCGAATTAGTGTCAACAAACACTCGAGCCATGTTCTATTATAAGCGATGCGTAACTTATGAAAGAAAGAACAGCTACGGGAAGCCTGGAGCAACTGATGAAAGACGGAACGCTTTTGCCAAAGAGAAAGAAATCCGTGCGAAGCCACATGGAGCAGGCGTCGCTGCCTCCACACCCACTCGCTCCCGCTATCGCTTCCAAGGGTCCACATTCAGCAGCAGCTAGCGGCCATTCTGGCGGCTTCCAATAAGTTCCTTCAGGAGAAACTTGAATGTGGATTGTACGGCTGGCACTGGATAGACCCTACACCTTTGCGGTGGTGGCTATCATGATTGCTTTGTTTGGCGTACTCTCAGTGACTCAAATGGCCGTGGATATTTTTCCGCGCATAAATATTCCGGTGCTCACTTGCGTCTGGCAGTATGCCGGCCTTACGCCCCAGGAGATGGAGCGCCGCATGACGAGTGTCTCGGAACGTGCTGCGACCACACTCGTGACGGGCATCGAACATATAGAGTCGACTACGCTCACGGGAAATGCCATCATCAAGTTCTATCTGCATCATGACGCGAATTCTCAACAGTCGCTTGGTGAGCTGATTGCAATTTGCCAGACTATTTTGAAGCAGATGCCACCAGGCGCGACACCTCCGCTTGTTACCTTATTCAGCGCAACCGACATTCCTGTAATGCAGATTTGCATCAGCTCAAAGACTCTTCCGGAAACAAAGCTTTTTGATTTCACAAATAACTTCATTCGAACCCAACTTGCAACCGTTCAGGGTGCGGCTTTGCCCTGGGCATATGGCGGTGCGGCACGCCAGGTCATGGTTGATCTGGACCCACAGAAGCTGGCGGCCAAGGGCGTTTCGCCATCCGATGTTTCTGCGGCAATAAGCTCTCAGAACATTATTATTCCGGCCGGAACAGCCAAACTTGGAACAACAGAATATTTCGTCCTGCTTAACAGCAGCCCAACTTCGCTGGATGACATGAATGATCTGCCAGTCAAACAGGTTGGCAACGCCACAATTCTTTTGAAAGACGTAGCGCATGTGCATGATGGTCTGGCTGTGCAAACTAACGTCGTGAACCAGGGCGGTTCACGCGCTGTTCTGCAAAATGTGATCAAGTTGGGAGGCGCATCCACCATAGATGTTGTTAATCGCGTCAAAGGGCAAATCCCGGCGATCAACAATATTTTGCCTCCCGGCGTAGACGTGAAAATAATCAATGACCAGTCGATATTTGTATCTGAAGCTGTCAACGATGTAATTCGTGAGGGGCTTATGGCCGCGGGACTCACGGCCTTTCTCATGCTGCTTTTGCTCGGCGATTGGCAGAGCACCGTAATTGTAGCGATTTCGATTCCCCTGTCTGTGCTTGCCGGATTGATCATTCTGAAAGCAACCGGTCAAACCTTGAACACAATGACTCTCGGCGGATTTGCTCTGGCTGTTGGCATGTTAGTCGACGACGCTACCGTAGAGGTGGAGAACATCCACCGCCATCTCGATATTATTCGCGCCCAGCGCATTGCGGCCGGTGAAACCGGTGTTGGACTCAAGGCAATGCTTGAAACTGCAAAATGGGTTCGCCAGGGAATTTTGGATGCGGCTCAAGAAATTGCAGTACCCGCGCTTGTCTCAACGCTCGCGATTTGTATCGTCTTCATGCCAGTTGTACTTTTGTCGGAACCCGCAAAATCAATGTTTATCCCCCTGGGTATTTCGGTTGTTGGCTCGATGATGGCGTCGTATTTTTTGTCCAGAACCGTGGTTCCGGTAATGGCAAAATATATGCTTGCTTCCTATGCAGATCCGCGCCATGGACGGCACGGAAGACATGGCATCGAGGGACTGATCGGCTGGCTCTCATCAATGGTCGACGAACAATTTGCGAAGCTTCGCAGTCTTTATAGAGGCATATTGACTTATTTGCTAACGCACAAATTTCCTGTTTTTGTTTTTGTTTTGATCTTCGCTGGCATCAGCCTTTCACTGGTTCCGTTTCTGGGCGAAGATTTCTTCCCAACCGTTGATGCTCCAACCTTGAGATTGCATGTGGGTGCGCCGCGTGGAACTCGCGTCGAGGAAACTGAACGCATTATCAAAAGCGTGGAAAAGAGCATCAAGTCTATTCTTCCTGCGGAGGAAATTGCCAACGTTGCCGACATAATGGGCGTGCCTAATTCATTGCTGAATCTTGCCTCCAGCGACAGTGTAAACTACACAGAAGCAGACGGCGAAATTCTCGTCAGCATGCATGAAAAACGCACCCACACAAGTTCTTACTATAAAAAGCTCTTGCGTGAGAAACTTCCACTTTTGCACCCTGAATGCGTGTTCTTCTTTCAGCCCGCGGATATCATCACTCAAATTCTCAATGCCGGGCTAGCCGCACCAATTGATATTCAGGTGCGCGGCTTGAATACCGCTAAGAATTACGCATGGGCGGAGAGCTTGCAAGAGCAGGTTAAGGCTATTCCAGGCGCCATCGATGTTCATATCAAACAGGCAATTAATGGTCCTGTAATCAGAATTGATGTGGACAGAGAGAAGGCGGCTCAGCTTGGTTTTACTCAACGTGAAATCGCCAGTTCGCTCCTTGTTTCGCTGAGCTCTAGCTTCCAGACAGCTCCGAATTTCTGGGTGAATCCCAAGAATGGTGTCAGCTACAGCGTTGCTGTCCAAACGCCACAGCGACTGGTTGCCACCATGAATGATCTCACGAACACCGTCATTACTTCCAGCGATGGCACCAAGAAGCAGTTGCTCGGCAACTTCGCCAGCATCAGACGTGATACTGCGCCCACAATAATCAGCCATTACAACGTGCAGCCCGTCTTTGATATTCTTGCAAACGTCGAAGGCGCTGACCTCAACTCAGTAGCGCAAAGGGTCGAAGCCCTGGTGGAGTCATCTAAAGCAAAATTGCCGCATGGAATGTTCCTTGATTTGCGCGGACAAATGATTAGCATGCGCACCGCTTACACAGGATTATTCTCCGGAATTCTGCTGGCTCTTGTTCTTGTTTATTTGCTTCTGGTGGTGAACTTCCAGTCCTGGACTGATCCACTAATTATTTTGATGGCTATTCCGGGTGCGCTATGTGGAATTATCTGGTCGCTGTTTCTGACGCAGACAACGTTCACTGTGCCTGCTTTAATGGGCGCAATCATGAGCATAGGCGTGGCATCGGCAAATAGCATTCTTGTTGTTAGTTTCGCCAGAGAACGGCTTGCGGAGGGGATGAACGCGACACAGGCTGCGCTTGCTGCAGGCACTACTCGTTTCCGTCCTGTCTTGATGACCGCCGCTGCCATGTTGATCGGTATGGTGCCTATGGCGATTGGCAGTGGCGCTGGAGGGTCGCAGAATGGACCCCTGGGGCGCGCAGTCATCGGCGGGCTGGTCGTCGCGACTTTCTTTACTTTAGTCTGGGTGCCGCTTGTATTCAGCATTGTGCATCGCAATGCTCATAAGAATGTTTTACCATTAGATGAGCAAGAACAATTGGTTGTGGACTGAGGATAAATATGGTGCTAACGCGGAAACTCATTTTAAGTCTTCTTCTTGTACTGATGAATCTTTCGCCGTCCTGGGCGGCGGGGCGAGCAGAGCACGTTTTCATCATTAGTTTTGATGGTGGCAAACCGGCTGTGATGAAAGAAAGCCAGATGCCTGTGCTGCAATCATTGCTCAAGAAATCCGCTTATACCTGGCATGCGCAAACAATATTCCCGAGTTTGACATTGCCTTCTCACACTTCCATGCTGACTGGAGTTCAACCTGATAAGCATCATGTTTTATGGAACGATTGGGACCCCGGGCAGGGACAAATTCCTGTGCCGACAATTTTTTCCCTGGCTAAGCAAAAGAAACTGAGCACTGCCATGTTCGTGGGAAAGGAAAAACTCGCTCACTTGAATTTGCCCAATTCGCTGAACACCTATTCGATGCCTGCATACGAATGCAAACAAGTGGCGCAGACTGCTGCCGATTATATATTGAAGAACAAGCCTAATCTCTGCTTCATTCATTTTGCTGATTCCGATGGCGCCGGGCATATGTACGGCTGGGGATCGGCGCAGCAAAAACAAGCATTTGCTTCTGAAGATCAGGCACTAAATACGGTGCTGGATGCCATCGACAAGGCTGGGATACAGGATAGCTCAGTGATAATTTTGTCCGCCGATCATGGTGGTCACGATCGAACCCATGGGAGCAACAGCGCCGAAGATATGAATATCCCCTGGATAGTTTCAGGCAAGGGAGTAAAGCCTAATCCCGACCTGAAGAATTCGGTAAGCACATGCGATACGGCGGCTACAGCGCTCTGGCTTTTGGATGTCCCCTTACCGAAAAACTTCGATGGAAAACCCGTGACAGAAGCGTTTAAACAGACATCCGCCAGCCGCTAAGGATGATCATGAAACTGCATGATGGGGGCGGAGGTGATACCCATAGTCAGGGTATAGAATAAGGAGCAGAGGAGTAGCAAAATGCCACGCAAAATCATCAAGTGTTTGTCCATTTGCCTGATAATTTCGTCCACGCCTGCATGGTGCGACGATCTTATCGCAGATGGTATCAAAGCATACCGCGCAGGTGACTATCAAAAAGCGGAACAGTTGTACAATCAAGCCCTTTCGCAAGAATCTGACCCGGCCCAAAAAGCCGCGATTTATCGCAATATCGGGGTTCTTTACGAAGCGCAAGGCAAAGATTCGTCTGAGTGCAACAAGAAAGCCGACGAATTAGATCCTCCAGCGAAATTGAAGCGTGTAGATCGGCGAGACTTTGACACCGTGCTAATCAACAACAAATCACAAACGCCGCCGCCACCACTGAAATTCTCCAGAGATGATGCGCCACCGCAGGAAGCGGCCGGAAGCGCGCGTCCTGAGCCGACAAAAAACAGCCCGGGCTTGTTTGCGAATTTTGGCATGAACCAGACTTCTGTAAACAGTGGGTTCGGCTTCGGTATTTCGCCAATCAGAGGATTGAACATTCAAGGTTCAGGAAGCTCCACAATGAATTCACCGATGTTCGGAGCAAATTCTCCAATGTTCCAATCAAGCAGTACTGCTAATGGGGTGAATGCAAGTAGTAATGCAACGCCGGTAGTTTTACCGAAACCGGGTGGCGGTGCTGTTATCTTTTTTGCACCAGCACAGAATGCTTATTCATCAAGGCAAAATCCTGATGGAAGCAGCGTGACAATTATGCGACGAACTGAGTAGAGTTATTTAATCTTGCTATTCAGATCGGTGCTTGCGTGCGCCGTGATCTCACTGCCCTGTACAGAAAAATGACTTTTGGCACGGGGAATTGATGACCGTGGCTGGATTACAAACAGGGGTCCGGCAAATAAGATGGAGTCTTGAGGGCTTACTATCCAACGCTCAAAAGCACTGCGCATTCTTGCTGTGCTTGTTTTCACTTACTAATTCTGTCGATATCTATTTGGGGAGATTCAAGAATGGCTATACATAGTAGTGACTTAGAAGATAAGATTGCCGAGCTTGAGCGCACATTTCAGAAGCTGGCTGATAAACCTCCTGTTCCGGAGCCGGAACAACGCGTTTATGTATACCGCAAGCCCAAAGGTGCCAGCACTCTTTGCGGTCTTCTTGCCGGTTCGCTGGTGTTATGGACTGGTTGGTCCCAGATTCAATTCAACCCTAGTGTTACTTACTATGGCAATCCGTTCGGATTTACAGGATATCAGTCTGGAAACGATCCTCACACAACAGAAGGTGTTGCTGCGATTCACAAAGAGATGCAATCTGGAACTGTTAATGTTTCGAAGTCTACTATTACTGGAATCGTTGACAGCGCCTCCATGTCGGCTTCCATGTATTGGACTTTCTCGCTCAAGAACAACAACAGTACTGACAAAGAAGCTTCAATGATCATAGAGCTTCCGAAAAATGCTGCATTGTCGCGAGCAACTTTGTGGATAAATGGAAAGGCGCAAGAAGCTTCATTCTCGTCGAATGCGCAGGTTAAGAATGCCTATGACTATATCGCTGTCAGGCATAGAGACCCACTTCTGGTCACTCAAGTTGGTCCTAACACGATCAAGGTTCTTGCGGCGCCTGTCACCGCTAATGGTGGCGAAATGCAGTTCCGCCTCGGTATTACTACTCCGCTTGAGTCTAACTCTGAGGGGCAGAGATATGTCAGTTTGCCGCACATCAAGGAATCCAACCTGCAATTTGATTCCAAACAAGACATTCATTTGACCTCTGAGTCGCGCCTGGCTGGCATTGGTGATACAGAACGCTCCGGCATTTACGTTCTGAAGGCGAATATTCCCCAATCAGAAATGGAGAAAGCGCAGATCCGGGTGCCACATGCAAACAATGCTTCGTTTGCTACAAGGCTAACCCATACGAGTCCAACAGAGTATGTAAAAGTAAGCTTGAGTGACGGCGAGTTGAATCTTGAACGCCTTAGCGAGAAACCAAACTGCAAGTTCATCAATGATGACGACACAGCATTTCGCGTTTCGAATTTGTGGGCCCACCAGGAGATCGAGCGATTGGCTGCCGCGGGTAAAGTGAATGATGCTTGTGATCTTGCTAATGTCTTTCGTGTCGTGAGCACCGTATCTGGTGCGACCGTACTTGAACAGCAATCCGATTATGATGTGAATGGTTTAAATCGTGACATGTACAGAGTGATTAAAGGCAAGTCTTCTACAGGCAATGATTTCATGGGTGTTCATGGATTCATCGCCTACTCGGCCAAGACTGGTAAGTCGGAATATCAGGCGACTCAGGCTTCTGCTGCGGCTCCCACATTGTGGGCAGGCCCTAACGCTACTGTCGGACCAGCAGCTCCAATGCTGCTAGGTGCGGTTAATGGAGCTATTGGAGCTGGCGGAGATGCGAATGCGTTTGATTCAGGTGCTCCGATGCTGCAAGGTGCGACTAATGGAACGATTGGTCCGCAAGGTTCTGACGCGACGGTAATCATGGGAGTCAACACCGCCGGAACAGTGCGCGTCAATAATTTTGCAAACATCGAGAACCTCTTCAAGCTTCTTGGACTAATGATGCAGGTCTGTGGATTTGCACTCTGGGCGTTCTTGATGAGTGAGGCGGTTTTGAATAGAGGAATGCAAGTTCCGTTGCGTCTGTCTCGTGCTCATACGTTCATTCTGGGCTTTGCTGTAGGCTTTGCAGCACTGCTTGCGCCTGCCTGTCTCCAGGAGATCGCTATTTGGCTTAGAGATGCTCTTTGTCTCTAGTTTGCGAGTAATCGTGCGTTTTAACGTTTTCGGGGCGGCTGGTGTCGCCCCGATTCTTTTTCCCATTAAAAGCGGAAGCCCCGGGAGCGCCGGCTCCTAAGGAACTTTCGTTTAATGGAAATGCGGGTTTCGAGCTGTCAATGGTAAGCGACGGAGTAATTTTCCGAACGTAAATGAACCCAGCACTGAATTGCTGAGTAATCAT
>JBIKOL010000269.1:0-4158 GCA_044358055.1 Obscuribacteraceae bacterium (SeqCode) | reverse complement strand
TAGTTGTTCAATAGTCTGGATTAGAGCAATGCAAAAACCTTCTAAAACGATTTACCGCAATCAGAATGGAACTATGGAAGCCCTTGCTGCTGAGCTCGTAGTAGGAACATTAGTAACGATAGCCTTCATGGTGTTTCTAATTGACTGCGGCAAGGCTGGCGCGTATAAGCAAAAACTTGGTTTCGTTTCAATTCAATCAGCTCGCTTTGCCTCTGCGAATTCTTCGGCGAATCCTGCACAGGAAACAACTGCACAATTCGCAAAAAATCTCTGTGCACAAAATGGAATACATGTTCAAGGGTTGCAGGTGAAAGTTAGAAAGACTTCCTTAAACAACAACCCAGCAGTTGCTTGTGACCTCTCTGGATTGTTCGAGCTGCCCACCTTCGGGACTACATTCTTACCTTCTTCTATAGCAATTTCAGACAGTAGTGTTGCCCTGGCTCAGAACAGCGGAAGCTCCGGCTCTGGACTGGAAATCATAGGAAATGACAATACGGTAAATGACGACAACGGTGTACTGCCGAGCGGCAAAATAATCGGCAATGGCAACAGTTCCGTTAATCAACTTTCTCTGGGCAATACTATTGGCAATGGCAATTCCAACGCTGGCGGGAACACTATTGGGAATGGCAATTCCAACACCTCTGGTAACACCATAGGTAATGGCAACTCTCAAACCTCTGGAGGCACCATTGGTAATGGCAATTCGGACACATCTGGAACCACTATTGGTAACGGCTTATCCCATACGTCCGGCAACACCGTCGGAAACGGATTCTAGAATTTGCGGTCCACGGTTGAACGGCGTCTTGAAGCCATGCCGGTCCTTTAGCTTGCTTGCTAAAGGGCAATTGTGTAGATCGAGCCTGTTATTTTAGAATTGACCGGAGCCAGCCACTGGTAGGGTTGCCTTCAGGGCGGCCCTGGCTGGAATTCAGGATCCCCGTGGCCCTTTGTTAAGCAACGGGGCATTCGTGGAAAGTCCTATATTGATGGGCAATCCGTGTACTTAAGGTGAAGCTAAGGATAGTACACAAAGGTCTGATTCTCGTAGCCGTCCCGCTCATATTCGGGATCGGCTTCATTTCATTGCTCTACTCCGGGATTCAGGAGACTAGTCGACTCATCGACCGGGAGTTTATGCTCAAGGATGCCTTTGTGAGCCATCTGAGTACCCTAACGGGCAGTCTTTGCTATTGGGTGGGTAAACAGATGTATATGGTTTCAGGGGATCCCTCTTGGAAGAAATACTCTGCCGCGCAGCAAAAACGCGCAATTGCTGCGGATTTTCATTTGCGGAAGCTGTTGAAAAATGAGCCCTCACTCCAGGCTCCACCGATGGAACAGGTTTACGATGGTATTAGCCGCAGTCAGGTACATGTAGCCATGACTCCGTTTCTGATTAAGCTCGAAGGCATGAGTGAGGCAGAGTCAAAAGCTGTTGCTAAATCTATTGATTCGCTAAGACTCATTCTTTACTCAGGTGTGACCGCTGGAATAGTTGTTTCTATTTTGCTTGCGATTTTCTTTTGTTTGAACATAACAAACAGGTTGCTGATCATTGTAAATAATGCCTTGAGTTTGTCTCAGGGGACAGCGCTAAATCCGCCTTTCAAGGGAGATGACGAGATTGGGGAGCTAGATCAACTGCTCTTCAAGTCGGCAAGTGAAATACGAGAATTAGAGCGCTTCAAGAAGGAAATGGTAGGCGTTGTCAGTCATGAGCTGAAGAGTCCTCTGAGCTCTGTGGGCAGTTTCCTGTCTTCACTCAGTGCTGGAGTATATGGCGAACTTCCCGCCAAGTCTCAGGATAAGGCGAACCGAACATACGCTGGCGTCAAGAGACTTATGGGTCTAGTATCGGAGCTTCTCTATCTCGATCGTCTCGAACTCGACATGAACCCTGAGACCCTCAAAGTGGACGAGCTCGTCGCTGCTTCGGTTGACACGGTGAAGGAGCTATCCGAGAAATCTGGCATTGATATCAAAATTATCAGCCAGGGCGGGGAAGTATACGCTGATCGCAATCGCCTCTTACAGGTAATTGTAAATCTGCTTTCTAACGCAATGAAATTCTCTCCCGAAAATGGCGTGGTAATTATCGAAGCTCAATCCAAAGATGGCTTATTTGAGTGCAGAGTTACAGACGAGGGTAAAGGCATTCCTGAGTCGTTCCGCAAACAAATATTTGAGCCTTTCAAGCAAGTGGATGCAACGGACAGCACAAGCAAAAAAGGGACTGGTCTCGGACTTACAATTTCGCGCTCCATCGTTGAGCAACACGGCGGACAAATCGGCGTAGATTCGGCGGAAGGAAAGGGTAGCACGTTCTGGTTTAAGATCCCTCAGAAATTCAATGCGGAACAAAAATCCAAAAGCAATCATGCAGTTGCTGAAGTAGGATTGGGTGCTTTGACGCTGGCCAAAAGCCCGGGACAACTTCAATCTGGCAAATTCCGCGTTTTGTATCAGGGACTGGTGATAATTGCATTGCCTCTTATTTTCCAAATCAGTTTTGCTTTTGCCTTTAACAACATGCTGGACGGACTCTGCAAGCAGACCGAACGAGAAGAGAGGTCAATGAAAATTCTCAACTCTTTAAACAGAGGTACAGATGCTGTCGTAGGTGCAATTCAACCTGCCACGCTTGCTGTATATTTGCCTTCACCGAATGCCGAAAAAATGTGGGAAGAGGGCGCGGAACGTGCCCTTGTTTTTCTCAATCAAGCTGTGGAACTCAGCAAGGACAATTCATTGCAACTTAAAGACCTCACAAAAGCAAAGCAATACATTGAGGGATTGAGAGCGATGTTTCAGCGGGAGTTCAAAACGCATGAAAGCCGAAAAGTATTTGATAGCCTAAGTTTCAATTATCGCAAAATGGTTTACAACTTAAACGGACTCAAGTTGAAGCCGTCTAATGCTGAAGAGATTGCGGCTGACGAAAGTGATGAAGCCTTAAATCCATTGATCATGTTGGAAGGTATGAGGGGCTTAACTCATGATTACGTGCACCAGAATATATATCACTTTTTGGACGTGAAGAAGTTCCTGGACAGCGGAATGGACAGGGAGAATTCGATTAGCAAGAAGGCTGCTAAGCAGCGCTCTAAAATGATGAATGATCTGAAGCTGGCGCTCATCTGCGCGGTCGCAATTACAATTGCTCTGTCGACTCTGATTTCGCTATTCCTCATGCGCAGCATTAGCAGCCGTCTCCAACACATTATGCAAAACACCGAACGGCTTGCAAGGCGTGAGCCTCTGGCACCCGCCCTGCCGGGTTATGATGAAATAGCCCTGCTGGACAAAGTCCTTGTTGAATCCGGAAATCGCCTGATGGAACTCGAGACGTTTAAGCGCGAACTTGTTTCAATAGTCAGTCACGAGCTTAGAACTCCGCTGCTTTCGATTTCATCTGCGCTTGAGCTTTTTAGCACGGGTATGATGGGCGAGCTCACAGAGAAAGGCAAGAACAGGCTAAGCTATGCTCAGGGCGAGGCTGATAGACTGATCCGATTGATAAACGATCTGCTCGATATTGAAAAAATGGAAGCCGGCAAATTTGTGTTGGATTTCACTGAGGTGTCTATTGTTGAGATGGTTGAATCCTCCGTATCGGCCGCTGCACAGCTGGCTGAAGCGAAACAAGTTACTATAGAGACGGAAATTGCGGATACTAATGGAACCATTTTTGCCGATCGTGACCGTCTCTGTCAGGTGTTTATAAATCTGCTTTCCAACGCAATCAAATATTCTCCGGAGAAAGCCAAAATAATTGTTTCTGCTGAAAAGATAAACGATGCGCAAATAAAATTCTCAATCATTGATCAAGGAAGAGGCATCCCTGAGGAGTTAAGGCAAAAGATCTTCGATCGTTTTGTGCAGGTCGAAAAATCGGATGCTACTGAACGGGGTGGAACTGGCCTTGGACTTGCGATCTGCAAAGCTATCGTCGAACAACATGGTGGTGAGATTGGTGTTGATTCGCAAATTGGAGCCGGGAGCACTTTCTGGTTCATGATGCCTATCAACTCTTCAAGTAAAGCTCGTAAAGATATCGAGCTGATCGCATCATGAGCTTATTATCGATTCTGGTCCGATTGATTCCATTCTTCAGAAATTATCGCCCAGCGCTCGTGGTCGCACCAAACA
>JBIKOL010000059.1:0-47056 GCA_044358055.1 Obscuribacteraceae bacterium (SeqCode) | reverse complement strand
GGAACCGAAGCTTGTATTCAGTTTACTTCCAGATCAGCACGTGCTTAAAGAATGGTGTGCCCAGTTAGAAATGGAAGTGTCAATTTACCGGGACGAAGACTCGCTTTATATCGCCATGCTTCAGCGCACTGCATAAGGAGTCTGCCGGCAAGTGGATCTCTCAAAGCTTTTTGGCCAATCCAGCCTGAATATCTATGTGCTAGTCACCTTGCTTTGCTGGGGGCTCTGGGGAATCGTCGACAAGAAGGCGCTTGAGCAGGTAGATCAACACGCGGTCATGTTGCGCCTTTATTTGCTTGCTGCATTGTGGATTCCCGTGTCATGGATTTTGCTCAACACGTTTTCCCCTGGGTGGACGCTTAATCAGGGCGTGATTTTGTGGACAGGGTTGACTTCACTTGCCTACGTCATCGCATTGCTTGCGTATTTGCGCGCAATGAGTGCTGCTGACGCGAGTTATGTTCTTGGAATGACGGCAGCTTATCCTTTGATTTTTCAAGGGATTGCGTCCCTTGTGCTAGGTGAGGCGCTTGTGCCTCAGCGGCTTGTTGGAGCCGCAATTATCGGAGCAGGATTGTTTTTGATCTCCGGCTCCGACTCTCATGAAAGCGATACAGAAGATGTCCCAGAAGAATCGACGGCTGTGCAAACTGCGAAAGCCGAGTGCATGAGGGCTGAGTTGAAGAATGAGGACCCTGCAAAACGCAAGAAAGAAAAGATGCTCACACTTTTTTTTATAATTGTAGCTATTATCACCTGGGGTATATACGGTCTCTTCGATAAGAAAGCTGTATCCTGCGCGCCACCGCTGGTGGTGTTCTTCAATAAAGCCTTATGGGACTTCGGATTCTTTTTTATTTTGCTGACGATCTACTCTGCACGCAAACAAAAAATAGACTGGAGAAACAAAGCAGCCTGGTACTTTTGCAGCCTTTCCGAAATCGCCCTTGGACTGGGCGGTCTTACCTATCTTGCCGCACTTGCAATGGCATCTGCCTCATATGTTATTACAATTACGGGATGCTACCCACTTCTGATGTATCTGTTTGCAATTTGGCTTTTAGGCGAAAGATTTAAGAAAGATCGTTTTGCTGGAATCCTTTTGGTTGTGCTAGGTGGATCGCTTGTGCAGCTGACGTCGCAGCAATGATTTTCTTGTCGTCTTTAAACTGCTCGACGATAATTTTGCATAAAAGAATTGCTTAATTTCGTCTGCTTGCCTTGTCTGTAGATTATTTTCTCAGATCCTTCAGTTATCATAGTAATTGATTTGCTGGAAATTGAAGATGGACAAACATCAAGAGTTCGAAAGTTTGCTCGTATTTCTCGGAAAGGCTGTGAGCAAGCTGCGCCAGGAACAAGGGCTTTCGCAAGAACAAGTATCTTCTACCTGTGGAATACACCGCACTTACCTTTCAGACATTGAAAATGGAAAGCGCAACATTTCAATCGGCGCATTTATCTTTCTTGCAAGAGGGCTTGGCATTGCCCCGCTTGAGTTACTGAGAAGAGCTGAAGAATTGGCAGATAAAAAAGATACGCCCGAGAAGGCGTAATTTTTTGCTGGCGTAAACGTGATTTAGCGCCGGTAGCGCCGACTTATGTAGCGGAATTAGAAATAAAGGAAGAACTCCCTGCAGATTTTTGCGGGAACTTATGTTGCTTATCGTAGTCCAGCTTTCAGTTTCCTATAGAGGATCTTTTTGTGGCGGAAGAATCGCTCGATACCAGCATTATTGTGGCTGATGTGCCGGAAGGCCAGCATAGAGCGAAGACCGCTCTTAAACACTTGTATAAGCTATCGTTTGCTTCAACATTACGCGAGGCTGAGCGCTTGCTTACAACACAACACTTTGATTTGTTGATTGTGGGAATCCATTTTGACGAGAGCCGGGGAATGGAACTGTTGAAATTTGTTCAAGGGGCAAAACAATTAAAAATACCCGTTCTGGTAATTCAAGAAGTGCCTCCAGAGCTGAGTACCACCTCCGACATAGTAGATGTATGTGCACCAATGCTTGGTGCCTGCGAAGTTCTTAAGACCTGGGAATTAAGCGCAGAAATTGCCGATCATAAATTGAGAGAGGCGGTAAAAACATGCCTCGCTCCTGGAAAAGGCCAGCCGTTTTCGGAAAAATCACCTATCAATTATTAGGGAAAAATTGTTTCCTGATTGAGATCGGAAAAGGATCGGAAATTAAGGCAAACCCTAGTTGTGTTGAGGGTTGCCTTAAAAAATGTCTGCAGCTGCCACATCGATTTTGTAAGATGAGATATGGAATGCATTTATTTAATAACTTGCTGAGAAAAAATAGAGGCAAAGTTATATGAGTAGTTATGGAAATCGAAAGCCCAATCCTATGCGAGAGCTCGAATGGATGGCTCATTACTTTGAGGAGCACGGACGGGAAGATCTAGCAGTCGAGATTTTGAACAAACTCATTCAGCTTGAGAGAAATGAGAAACAGCGTGATCAATCTAACGTAATTAATTTCCAAAAGCGAAAACGAAGATTCGCTGGCAATCAGTGAGTCGGTATCATCAAAGAAATCGGCCTGTGTTGGATGCTTTCCTTCAATGATCTCTAAAATCGACAATGCGAAAGTGTACTTGCACTATATCTAGTACCACTTTTGTTCAGGCAAAATTGAGCAATTGTAATGTCCTCGGGAGCACCTGTAACGTCCTCGGGAGCACCTGTACTGTCCTCGGGAGCACCTGTACTGTCCTCGGGAGCATCTGTACTGTCCCCGGGAGAGCCGCCTTTCATGCGGCTTTTACTCCGGCAAGATCGATCCGTTACTTTTCAAAATCCGCCTGGAAGGCGGCGCTCCCGTGGCTTCGCCTTCATTTGCCTGGCTCGAGCAATAAAAAAGCCCTGCGCGTGCAGGGCTAAAAGATTCGGAGAGGGAGGGATTCGAACCCTCGGTACAGCTTTTGACCGTACAACTTCTTAGCAGGAAGCCGCTTTCGACCACTCAGCCACCTCTCCACGAAAAAAATATGCCTTTCGGGAGGTCAGATATGAATATAGCACATAATCGAGCCCGAGAGCCTGCCGCTTGCAAAGCGCTCTTTTCTATTTACGACCTTGTTTGAAATGTCATCATGACATTGCTTCCATCTGTTTTTTCCAGGCTTCTGCAGCAACGGACGCCGCCGCGCGTGCCGTCTCTTCCAGGAAAGTACCAAGAGTCGAGAGAATTTCGCTGAACACTGTCAGGAAAAAGTTCAAGAGCCCGCCGAGCAGACCCATTGGTCCTTGCATCATAGAGCCGAGCATATCTCCCATTTTGGACATAATGTCAGTGAAAGCTTTACCTATATTTCCCAGCGGCGAGGCTGCATCGCCCAGATTGGCGCCACCGTCCATCGCTTTAAAATAGCTGCCGCCTTCTACACCTGCTGTCGGTGCGTTCGCCATGGCTGTCGCTTGTTCCATGCCTGGTGCTTGCAGGGTTTCGATTGTTCCAGGAGCCTGCATGGCGCTATTCATTCCCATTGATTCAGCTCCGCCAGTGCCCGGAGCGCCGTTTAGCAAGCCTGCTGATTCGGCTCCGCCCGGAGATGGCTGCCAGGCGCCTGTTGTGGACGGCCCAGCTTGCATGGCTGCTGATTCTGCGCCCGAAGGAGCCGCCGCCGCGGTGCCTGCGCTTGAAGAGTCAAAGAATTCTACGTCGGGCAATTTGCTGGAACCAAGCTCAACCGATTGTGGGTTGTACATTGCAGAGAGGGCATCTTTCAGGTCTGGCATGCTGGTTCCGCCCAGAACGCTGTGCATGGACTGCTCGGCCATGTTCTGGAAACCTTCCAGCATCACGCCGGCGTCCTTAGACGAGCTGGGCATGAGCCCTTCGCCTAGTTGCTGCCATCCTTCGCCTTCGTCTGTAGTAAACACTTGGATTTCCTGCCTCCAGTGACACTAATCTAATCGGTTGCCAAGGAGGCGTCAATACACAGTCCCGCACAACTTAAAGTGCCCTAAGAATGGTCGTACCGAAAAAGCCCGCTATTGTTGAGTTCTCGGCCGGTACAATTCGATCACTTTTCTGAGCCGCAAATTTAATCTTTTTTCCGCCAAAAGCTTGGCCAATACTACAAAATTCCTAAAACGACGATGCAAATCCAGTAATAGCTGATGGCTCCCCCAAAAATCAGACCGTCGCCGCGATCCAGCATTCCTCCATGTCCGGGAATCAGGTTACCGGAGTCTTTGATTCCCGCATCTCGCTTCAAGAGAGATTCACACAAATCACCAAGCTGAGCGCCTATCGAAACCAGTGCTCCCATCAAAGGCGCATGCCAGAGTTTTCCCCTGAATGGGTGAACGCTAAAAACATAGTGATCGGCCACGTAAACCACTGCCACTGCCATCAATACTGAAGCAAGAAAACCTCCCATGGCACCCTCAACGGTTTTCTTCGGACTGACCTGTGGATATAAAAGATTCTTGCCAAACTGTTTGCCTACATAATACGCAAATACGTCTGTGGACCAGATGATGAACAAACTCACCCAAACATATGCCAGACCCGGCTGTTGAAGCGGGTTGGCAACAACCGGCATCCCTGGCAGCGTAAGGTTGCGCAGGAGGACTAGATGGCTGGGCAGCCATCCGACGTAAATGAATCCAAGGATGGTCGTGGCTATATCAGCTATGGATGCCGGTGGATTCTCTCCGCGCAGCAAAAGCCGAAAGAATGAAGCACAAACACCAATCGTCAGGAGAATAGGAAAATGTTCTATTGCGAATGTGCTTGGAACTTCTACTCCAGGTAATGAGGGAAAAGCAGCTAAAGCGAAGAAGGCAAAAATCATATTGCGCACGATACGAGGCGATGGCTTCATGCCTTTGGCCTGGGTCATCGCTACAAATTCATTTCCGCCAATGATGCAGGCGGCACCCAGTGTAATTGCCCAAATTACGCCTCCGGCTGCTAGAGCCGCAAGAGCGATGCCGAAGAGCGCAAGTCCATAAAACAGTCTTTTTGACATTCTTAATTCCCCTGGCTGCTCAACGCATTGAGAGAGGGATCAAGTTTTTCACTTGCGCTATCGAGTTCTGCGAAAATATCTTTCTCTTTGGTTTCGCTGTTTATGCCTCGATCATGCGGTCCATTATTTGCCATCAACTTTGCTGCGGCGAAAGCAGTCAAGGGAATCGTGCAAACCAGCCCCAGGCTTCCTGTTAAGGCAGCTGAAATTTCGCTTGCTACCAGATCAAGATTAACAAGCTTCAGTGAAGGCATTGTCGACATGAGAAGCAGTAGAGGAAGTGCGCTTCCGGCATAGGCAAGCACGAGAGTGCAGGTCATGCTTCCCATTATATCTCTGCCTACGTTCATTCCTTTTTCGTATAGTTGCTTTGTTGTCAGAGTGCGATCTGTTTCGCTCAGTTCCCAGCTAGCAGAGGCAATTGAAATGCCGACATCCATGATAACGCCCAGTGCCCCGATTAACATCGAGGCAGCCAGCAATCCCGAAAAGAATTGCAAGGGCTGTCCGGTCATATTGGCGCGCAATATCTGTGCTTCTTCTGAGGATAAGCCGGTCAGCGGAGCTGTATCGATTACTATTTGAGCAGCAACTCCGGCGAGGATGACACCGCCAATGGTGCCGATGAGTGCTGCTGCTGACTTCTTTGAAAAACCGCCGACGCAAAAAACGGTGACGCAGGCTGATGCAAAGCAAATTAGAGCTGAACAGAGCAGCGGGTTGAAGCCATTCTGGCTGAGAGGCAATAGCACGAATCCGATCAGACCAATTGCAGTGAGCAAACCCAGAAGCGATTTAACTGCGGACTTTCCGCCGAAGAAGAGGAACGCTGCCAGAAAGACAGCAAGCAAGGCAAGCAGCACGGGCGCACGGTGATAATCTGCGATATTTATCTCTGGGCTCTTTCCAGATTCATTCACCACAGACAGTATCACTTCTTTTCCGGGTTGGACAGAAACATTGAACGCCGGATTATCTGTTAATTCGTTTAATACTTTTACGTTTGTGCCTTTAAGCGGACCTTCCTGGACCTCTATATCCACTACCTGCGAGTGGGTCACCATGCCCGTACCGTTCAGCAAAGCATTGTTCAATGCTGGGTTGCTCACAGATTTGACTCTGCCTACAACAAAATCTTCCTTGATTTTATCGCCGCCTGCAGCTTGCTTAGTTCCACCTTTCTCCGTGGAAATATTCTCCGCGCTTCCCTGTGCTGCGCAGATGCAGAAAAGCATGATTGCACACAGTGCATTCTTCAAGACAAATAGAATAGCTCGACGAAGCATCTCAGCTCTCCGAATCCGAACTGAGCTTGAGGCTCAGTTGTCCTCCCGGTGCAGTCTTGCCGATGTGTGCGTAAGCTGCGGGTGTCGCTACTCTTCCTCGAGGCGTGCGCTGAATGAACCCACACTGGATCAAGAATGGTTCATACACATCTTCCACTGTATCCGCGTCTTCGCCAAGACTTGCAGCCATGGCTTCTACACCAACGGGACCGCCACCATATGCTTCGATGATCACAGTGAGCAATCGTCTGTCTGTCGGGTCCAGTCCCTGTTTGTCAACCTGGTATGTTTCCAGCGCCAGCGTCGCAGTTTCCGGATTAACGGTGTTATGACCCTTGTACTGCGCATAATCGCGAACAAGTCTTACGAGACGATTGGCAATACGAGGTGTTCCACGTGCGCGCGAAGCTACTATTTGCACGGCTTCGGCTTCGATTTCAATTCCAAGAATTGACGCAGTCCGGCTGACAATCTGACTCAGTTCTTCCAGGCTGTAGAACTCTAAGCGCAAGACGAAACCAAATCGATCGCGCAGCGCATTCGATAACATTGCTGCCTTTGTGGTGGCACCGATGAGTGTGAATCGCGGCAATGGCAGGCGCATTGTTCTCGTTGCGTGCCCTTTGCCTGCCGTGAGATCTATGGCAAAGTCTTCGATTGCCGGATATAAAAGTTCTTCAGCGATGCGACTGAGACGGTGTATTTCATCAATGAAAAGAACATCACCTTGCTCTATTTGATGCAGCAGGCCGATGATGTCGCGAGGGCGTTCCAGCGAGGGACCAGAGCTGATATGAATGCGCGCGCCCATTTCATTGGCAATTACATTTGCTAATGAAGTTTTGCCTAATCCTGGCGGTCCATAAAAAAGAATGTGATCCAATGGCTCTTTTCGTGACTTCGCTGCCGCTATTGACATCTCCATCATAGAGCGAGTGCGAGTCTGTCCTATATATTCGTTCAAAGTCTGCGGACGCAGGCTAGCCTCAGTCTTGCGGTCCGAGACGCTTTCCTTTGCCGAAAGAACGCCGGTGCGCTGCGCTTTCTTGCGCTCGCCTCCGGCCGGTATATCTTCCGGAGATGTGCCATCAATTGAGCTTGGAACTATGGTCATTAGATAATTAGAACATGTTCCTTATTCTTTGAGGTACAGAATTTGTTAAGAGGCTTAAAATCTGGCTTTAATGGCGTTGAAAGATGCCCTGTTTCGATAAAGCTTATAGGAAACCAAGGTGTTACAAGTTTGGCTCACCCTATAATGCACACATGCCTTATGAAGTTGTCACGAGTATGAGTACCGATTTCAGCCCTGCCGGCGACGAAACTGTTCGCAAGGCGGAACTTGCGCCTTCTATCAAAGAAGCGAATACGCCCGAGCAGCCGGCAGCGCCACAATTGTCGGTGCTGGTGCCGATTTACAACGAAGAAGAGAGCATTCCCACGCTTTATGAAAAGCTGGTCGAGGCGCTCGATAGCCTGAAGCGTAGCTGGGAAGTCATTCTTGTCGATGATGGTTCTTCAGACAAATCATGGCAATTGCTGGAAGAGATGGCTGCGCGTGATAAGCGTATTCATTGCGTTCGCTTTGTGCGGAACTTTGGTCAGACTGCTGCGCTGGCTGCAGGCATTGATTACGCAAGCGGCGAAATTCTAATACCTATGGATGCGGATTTGCAGAACGATCCTGTTGATATCGCACGTTTGCTTGCCAAGCTCGATGAGGGGTATGACGTTGTTAGCGGATGGAGAAAAGAACGTCAGGACGAGTTTTTCACTCGCTTAATTCCTTCCTGGACTGCAAACAAGATTATTTCAGTTATAAGCGGTGTGCGCCTGCACGATTATGGTTGCTCGCTCAAGGCCTATCGACACGAAGTTATCAAAGACGTTCGCCTGTATGGTGAAATGCACCGCTTCGTTCCGATTTATGCAAGCTGGATGGGTGCAAAGGTTACGGAAATTCCGGTGACGCACCATGCCAGACAGTTCGGGCAGTCGAAGTATGGTTTGTCCAGAACATTCAAGGTAGTTCTTGATTTGATTCTGGTGAAGTTTCTTTCTTCCTATGCAACAAAGCCGATTCACATTTTCGGCGCGGCGGGCTTCCTCTGTTTTATCGGAGGAGTCCTGGCATTTGCATGGATGGTCGTCTTAAAGTTCCTCGGAACTTCGTTCATCTCGACACCACTGCCGGTGCTCGTTGCAATGTGCATGATGCTCGGTGTGCAGTTTATTTTTATGGGACTGCTTGCTGAAATTCAGATGCGCACTTATCACGAATCGCAGGATAAGACGATTTATCGTGTGAAGAAGACGTTGAATACTGAAGACTAGTACGACTTCACAAGCATCCTGATAAAAGACGAACAAAAATTCTGACAAAGCAGGCTTGAATCCAGCGTTTGTCAGAAACATTTTTGCTGAGAATTTTGAACTCTTGGCCTGCTTTTGGCGTCTTTAACTTGTTAGCGCAAAGAGAGGCTAATGAAAAGCCGCCGGTAGGGGCGGCTTAAGGTGGGTCTCGTTATGGTCGGTACCAGGACTCTCTCGACAGTTAGCTCCGTAGCGGTTCGACTCCGCCGGGATCCACCTCCCTCCATATTATCACGGATCTTCTGTACTCTCGTACGGGCTCTCGAAAACGTGGACGGGTGCCTCTGCCAAGTCTGATAAAGCTCAATCTTGATCTTCTTTTGATGCTTAAACCCCTCTGTAGACTGCCTAATGCCGATAAGTTTTAGTCATTTAAGGGTAAGATTGTGGTTGGATTCTTATGGATCAGGTGTCTCAGTCAGTCTTTCATGCCTTCGAGCAATAACTCTTCAGCCAGCAAAAATGCCAGTGTTAGTGTGACAGGAACACTTGCCTGGTTTGTCGTTGTGGGCGTGAGCTATGTCATATTGCTCTCGATTCTCGCCGGTCCACATTTCTTTGGTCATCGTCTGAAGGCGGGAGACATTGCCGAGTCAGACCTTGTCGCGCCAAGAAAGACTATGGTGGTCGACGAAGAGAAAACACAAGAGCTGCGTGAGGCTGCACGTCACCGCGTTATTCCCGTCTTGCGTCGTGATGCAAATAGGTCTGCTGAAATTGTCAAAGCGATAAACCTTAGCCTCGAGAAAATTAAGAGTATTCAAAGCAAAGGCATCTTGCCTTTTGTTTCGCCCCCTCAGCTTTCGGCGCAAGAGCAGGTCGCATTACTGGAGTTACCCAGGGCTAAGTTCGATGAGTTCTTGTCTGCTCTCTCTTCTGGTTCAGCCGAGTCACCGGTGAAAGAACCGCTGGTGGTGGCTGCATTCAACAAAATACATTCAATACAGGCTGTTCCAAAAGCTCATGGGCACGTGAAAACCGATAAAACGGCCCTGAGCCTGCCCCAATACCTGTATACATTGAAAGATGCGCGTCAAGATTATGAACAAGTGAAACCCGCGGAAAAAAATCTGGAGCATCAGATTTTGCTTCTAGCCGCGTCCATTAAGCCGGAATCTCTTGCGGATTATCTCAGCGATCTTAGCTCCGCAGTTCAGCGGCTGGTAAGCAATGTCAGCCTGCAGCCCAATGTTGAAAGGCACGAGTGGGAAACGCTTGCGTTTGCGTTTTTGCCCGAGCATTTTGATCCTGCTTTACGCAAAGAAACTGCAAGTTTCATTTCTGCGCAACTGCAACCGAATGTGGTGCTTGATCAGGCTGGAACGGATGCACAGATAAAACAGGCTATTTCAACCATCACTCCTGTGATGAAAGAAATTGATACTGGATCCGTCATTGTTCAAAAGGGAGAGCAAATCAAAACTGAAGAGCTCCGCACTCTTGAATCTATGGGAATCACCGAGGTAAGTGATCCCGGCCTTGCCAGCGCAATAGCAATTGCTTTGTTCTCGGCGTTCTTATTGTTCGGTCTTTATCTCCATACATATGATCCGAAATTGTTTTTCTCGCCATCTGCTCTGGCCTTAATGTCTACAGTTTCAATAATTTCCTGCATCGCTGCCTTCTTTCTCGGCCAACAATATCCACAATTTGTACCTTTGCCTGCTGCTACTTTGATTCTGGCGGTTACTTACGGGCGGCGTCTCACCGGCATTCTCACAATGCTTATTGTGTTATTTATGAGTGTAAGCGAGTTGCTCGCAGGTGCGCATTTAGTGGCAATCGGAACTGCCGCCGGCATGGCTCTTGGTGCAAGCATCAAACGCAGGCGTGATTTGATGGTGACCGGAATCCTCGTTGGATTTATGCAAGCGCTGGGCTACACCAGCGCTGTCTTGCTCGGTGGATCGCCTGCGCAAGCTGCTGGACTAGGCGTGGACCTTCCGGTTGAAATGCTGGGCGGTTTGATCTCTGCAATTGCAGCAATCGGAAGTTTGCCGTTCTTAGAAAACATTTTTGGCATTCTAACTCCCTACAGAGTTGCTGAACTTGCCGAGCCAGACCAACCGTTGATGCGGCAGTTGGAGGAGAATGCTCCTGGCACCTATCAACACAGCCTAGCTGTGGCAAATCTTGCGGAAGGCGGTGCACGCGCGATCGGCGCTGACGTTAATCTCGTCCACACCGGTGCGATGTATCACGACATTGGAAAAATGGTGACGCCTCGTTATTTTATTGAAAATCAGCTTGGTGACAAAAACCCGCATGATTTCATTCCACCCGAAGAATCGCGCGCTAAGGTGCTCGCTCACGTTACAAATGGCTTAGCTCTGGCGCAAAAGTATGGTTTGCCGAAGCAAGTGCAGGCGTTCATTCCAGAGCACCAGGGCACGACGATCATGGCTTACTTCTATCACAAAGCCTGCGTTCGTGATGGTGCGGATAATGTTGATCCTTTGAATTATCGCTATCCGGGACCAAAGCCGCAGACAAAAGAAAGTGCTATTGTCATGCTTGCAGATGTTTCTGAAGCAGTTACGCACAGCATGCATGATCCGACGATGGAAGAAGTTGAAGCTGCCATCTCTTCTGTGTTCAAAGCTCGTTGGGAAGATGGGCAATTCGATGAATCCGGTTTGACTGCAGACGAACTGCAGAAAGTTAAACGCGGATTTGTTCGTGTCTGGCGTACGCTGCATCACGATCGACTTAAGTATCCATCCACAACGACGGGAAAAATGGCTATTGTGCCGGCTGAGGTTGCCCAGGGCTCAGCGCAGAGCACGAGCCAGTCATCGACTCCCGGTGCCGTTGCTGCCCCAGAAAAAACTGAGTCAAGTTCCATGCAGAACAAGGGTGAAGCATCTGAATGGGATTGTTGATATAAGGAACCTGGCGTAATTCGAAACGTCCCTCGCGAGACGCGAAGGAGAATTTATGCAAGGTCACATTATGCATGGTCACATTGAAAAGCTAAGTCATAATTTCACCAAGACGTTAGGCAGTTCGATCGCTTTCTACACTGCCTGCGCCATCTTTATTGCCTGGTTCGCGCTTGGTGGATTCAGGGAGATGTTCAGCCATCCAAATTTATTTATTGCTGAAGCTTGTGGCTTATTCATCTTTTTGCACCTGTTTTTGACCCAAAGGCATCAGAACAAAAGTATGAAAGCGCTGCATTTGAAATTGGATGAACTGATTGCCACCATAAATGGTGCCAACAACCGTTTGATCAAGGCTGAAGAAGCGCCTGAACATGTGGTAGATGAGTTGCATAGAGCTTACACAGAGCTGGCAGAGAATGTACCGCATCCTACTGAGCCAATTGACATAAACAAGAAACCCGACGAAGAGGAAATTCACCGCGGTCCGTAGATGCCAAAATAAAACGCTCATGCTGGGGACGCGATATCATTTACCGTCAAGCGTGTAAAAGCTCAAGCTTGTTTGTCCATAATTCCTTAAAGAAGAACGCACCAGTGATTCGCAGTTCTCTGGTGGAGCCAGCGTCTTCAAGTGCTCAATTACAAGCACGCCCTCGTCAGCCAGGAGCTTGTGCTTCTCAACCATGCGTAACACGGTTCCTTGAATTTCACTTTTATACGGCGGATCAGCAAAGATGATGTCAAACGTCTGACCTGCCAGGATGTTTAAGACCTTACGAACATCGCCGCAGATAACCTCAGCTTCGTAGCCAAGATGCTTCAGATTGGCTTCGATTGACTTTGCAGCTTTGCGATCTTCTTCGACTGAGATAAGGCTGCTTGCGCCACGGCTCAGCGCTTCGATGCCCATTATGCCTGTGCCGGCACAGAGGTCAAGAAAGCTGGCCGAGTAAAGCTTGTTGCTGAGAATATTAAAGAAAGCCTGTCGGACCTTTGAACCGGTAGGGCGCAGTTTTTCACCGGCTGGACCCGTTATTGCTCGTCCTCGCGATTCGCCCCCAGTAATTCGCATTTAGCGCTCCGTTTTTGCCAGAATTACCATGTCATCAGAATCCTGCTTGGGCTTATCGACGATAATTAAAGCAGAGTAGATGCCGCCCGGGTGTCGCTCTTGCGAATGTGAGGACAGCTCGTTACATCGGTCTTCAAGCTCTGCTCTTAGAGTTCTTGTCATGTTAACATGTTGGTTTGCTGTGAACCAGAACTATTTGATGAGCGTTCTAATCGCTCACATTAACGCCGGAGTCCAAATATGAGCGCACGCAGGATAGCCAGGGAACTCGCCGTCATTATGATGCCGCAGCTGCCTCGGGATAAGAAGAAGCTAGACAAGCTTGAATTTGATAACTTGCTTGCGCGATCTGTTCAGTTGTTGACAGAGCATGCTCGGCAGTGTTTGTCTGAGGCAAATGGATACATAATTCAGGCAAATCAAACGATCTACGAAACTGAGTTGAACCATCCAGACAACGCAAGAAAGACGTCGGACGTCAAACCGGTTGCATTGAAAACTGACGATTTGCGCCAGCAGTTGGACCTGCTTGATCTTGCTATGCATTTGATATCTGAAGCGCTGGACATTCCCGAAATGGTGCTGAGTTCTGACCAGACTGAAGAGATGTGCAAGTGCAACAAGTGCGGACATCAGCAAAAGATGAAAACTAAACGTCCGCATTCATCGGAAATCAAACTTTTCATTGAAGAATTGCTCAGCACTTATATCGATCATCACGAGCAAATCGACCAGATCATCAACACAATCAAAACTAAATGGCGCATGGAACGCATGATAAGCATCGACCGCGACATATTGCGATTGGCTTGTGCCGAAGCTTTCTTCATGCCGGATGTACCTGTGAAAGTAGCAATAAATGAAGCGGTTGAATTAGCACATCGATTTGCCGATGAGCGCGCAGCAAAGTTCATCAATGGTGTGCTCGCTACCGTGAGCAAGAGTGCTGATTACTTCAGAGAAACAGGCGAGTTGAAAGTAGAGCCTCTTAGCGAGGAAGAAAGCCAGGCGCTTTCTAAGTAGTGATTTCTTAGAGGAGTTCGAGAAATGGCTGATGATCAAGAAAGAAGTGGATGGTGGGGCACGGCTCTCGGTAAGCTGAAAACCGCAATCAGCAGAACTAAAACCACGCTTGTTGATTCCATTGTGGAAGGTGAAGAAGTTTCCACTGCTTCGGGTGCTTCTCGCCCGGACGCAGCTGCCTCAACATCCGCTGCAACCAGCGCGCCACCACGAGCGGTGAATGAGGAATACCTCGCTGAAGTCGAAGAAAAACTGATTCGCGCAGATGTCGGCATCTCCACTGCTGAAATGCTCGTCGATCATATGCGCAAAGAAGCTCTGGCAAAGATGTGGAACTCGCATGATGTTGAAGCATTCTTGAAGCGCGAGTTTCGTAGCATGCTTGACGCGGCTCCTAGCCCGGAGCTAAAAATCGCTAATGATAGCCTGACTATTATCTTGATTGTAGGTGTGAATGGTACAGGCAAAACCACAAGCATCGGCAAGCTTTGTTATCGCTTGAAGCAACAGGGCAAGAAGGTTCTGATTGCTGCTGGGGATACTTTCCGTGCTGCGGCGGAAACGCAATTAGAAATCTGGGCTGAGCGAGCTGGTGTTGAGATTGTGCGTTTGCCTGATGGTTCAGATCCGGGTGCAGTAGTTTTCAAAGCTATTGAACGCGCAAGGCAGGAAGCATTTGATGTGCTTATCATCGACACTGCCGGCAGATTGCACAACAAGGCTAACTTGATGGCTGAGTTGAAGAAGGTTCGTGCTGTGCTCGACAAAAACGCAACCGGCTGCGCGCTTGAAGCATTGCTTGTAGTCGATGCATCCGTCGGACAGAATGGCTTGCAGCAAGCGAAAGTATTTGCTGAAATATGCCCTCTTACCGGCGTCATTCTGAGCAAGCTGGACGGCAGCGCTAAAGGCGGTATCGTATTCAGTATCGCCAGGGATCTCAAACTCCCGGTTAAGTTAGTGGGACTCGGGGAGCATATCGAAGACCTTCGCGACTTCGAACCCCCGGTTTTTGTCGAAGCCCTGTTCTCGAAATAACTCAGAATCGATGTTTGTACTGGTAGGGGCGCCTCACGGGCGCCCATTCAGAATGAATCTGTGTAAAGGCGCCCGTGAGGCGCCCCTACCATAAGACGCGGAATTCTTTGCCGCTTTCTGCTATACTTTTGCAGGCTCAATTGGCTTGCAAGCAGACTTTTACTAGTGCAAATCGGCATAGCTTGTTTCGTTGTTTTCTTTATCATGGCGGTCTTGATGGCAAGCCGCCGGATATCAGCCTTGCTGGCTCTTCCAATCATGGCTGTTGTTATTGCTGTGATTGGCGGCATTGCACCAGAAGACATACTGAAAGATGTCATTAACGCTGGTGCGTTAAAGCTACATTCCGCATATGCGACGACTATGATTGGCGCGATTCTGGCGGAACTGATCAACAAGCATGGCATCGCGAAATCAATGGTACGCTGGGTCGCGGAATTCGCGGGAGACAGCCCGTTCCTGCTTGGGCTTTTGATGACGCTTGTAACTGCATTGCTTTTCTCTTCACTGGGTGGATTGGGAGCAGTAATCATGGTTGGAACTGTGGTACTGCCAGTGATGCTCTCCCTCGGAATCTCGGCTGCCACCGCAGGTGGTTTGTATTTATTCGGCATCAATCTCGGTGGCATGTTCAACCTGGCGAACTGGGCCCTGTACAAGGATGTCTTGCTGATTGAACAAAGCAAGATAGTATCTTTCGTTATGCCGTTTGCTGGTGTGCTTTGCGCTGTGCTTATAGCCTTCCTCACAATCGAATTGAAGCGCCTCGCTAATTTAAAGTACGCCATCATCTCTTTAGTTTTGCTTGCCCTTGGTTTTTTTTGTTTGAACTTTCAATCGGGAATGAGCTCGAAGGCGGCTGCTGCTCCAGCCGCGCCAACAAGTGAATCTTTTATCGGCGTTGCCATTACTCTTGCGCTTCTTGTAGTTTTTGCGGTTTATCGCCACATGCAGAAGAAAACTGATTTGCCCGGATTGGCATTTCTTACTCCTGCCGTGCCATTAATTCTTGTATTGTTTTTCCACTGGGATATCATCTCTGCATTTATTGTCGGCATCACATATGGCGTCTTCTCGACCTGGAGACGCGACTCCATCAACCTGCTGACGCGCTCTATCATTGAGGGCGCGCAGTCTGTGATTCCAGCCGTTATCTTGATGATGGGCATCGGAATGCTTTTATGTGCTGTAATGCATAAGGCAATAGCAGCATCTCTGTCACCTTTGTTTGCGGCGATTATTCCAACTCATGCTGTCTGGTTCGTCGTCACCTTTACTTTGCTAGCACCGCTTGCGCTTTACAGAGGTCCCCTCAGCATCTGGGGCATGGGCAGCGGTTTGGTTGCTCTGATGAAAACAAGCACGAAACTCACAGGCGAAGCAATCATGGGCATGTTGATGTCCGTTGGTCAATTGCAGGGTGTTTGTGATCCAACAAACACAGCCAATGTATGGATAGCTACTTATCTTGGCACTGATACCATCGCGCTTCTGCGGAAGACTGTGGTTTACGTTTGGGTCGCTGTGATCGGCGGTCTGATACTTGCGGTTAGCCTGGGATATGTTAAAGGGTAGGAGAAGAAAGACGTGGGGACGGCAGTACGCATCGGCATAGACGTGGGTGGAACGTTCACTCATGCTGTGGCTCTTGATGCCGCTACGCTTAAACTCCTCGGCAAAACAAAAGTGCCGACAACGCATAGCGCTGCGGAGGGGGTGGCAAAGGGCATTATAGATTCGCTGCATGCTCTGCTTGAGCACACGAATCTTGATCCCAAGGATGTGACCTTCATTGCGCACAGCACCACACAGGCAACTAATGCATTGCTTGAAGGTGACGTTGCGCCTGTTGGTGTGATTGGCATGGGCAAAGGCGGCAGCGGAATGCTGGCGCGCTGGCATGCCAACGTGGGGTCCATTGAACTTGCTAAAGGGCGGCTCCTAAGAACATTTTTCGAATATATTGACACAAGCAATGGGCTTGATCGCCCCCGCCTGCAAGAATCTCTTAACCGCTTAAAAGAAGCCGGCGCTCAGGCTATAGCCGTGAGCGAGGCATTCAGCGTGGATGATACGACTCATGAAGATGCCGCGCTGAGCATTGCAAGGGAACTCGGTTTCATTGCCACTTCGGGCTCTGAAGTGAGCAAGTTGTATGGCTTGAAGGTTCGCACCAGAACGGCAGTGATAAACGCTGCCATGTTGCCGAAAATGATTGAGACGGCAGACATGACAGAGTCTAGTGTACGAGCTGCCGGCATCACTGCACCTATTATGATCATGCGCTCTGATGGTGGCGTCATGGATATCGACGCGATGCGGAAGCGCCCTATTTTGACGCGCTTGTCGGGTCCGGCTGCCGGAGTAGCCGCTGCAATGATGTATTTGCGCATTTCCGATGGCATCTTCCTTGAGGTTGGTGGAACCAGCACTGACATTTCTGTAATCAGGAACGGAAAGGCGCTGGTCAAGGACGCGGAGATTGGCGGACACAGGGTTTATCTTCGCTCGCTTGATGTTAACACGCTTGGTATCGCTGGTGGTTCCATGCTTCGCATGGACGGAAAGCATGTTCGCGATGTGGGACCACGCAGTGCACATATAGCAGGGATGTCTTACGTATCCTTTGCCGCTGAGTTCTCGAATCCGCAGGTTGAATTTGTGAGCCCAAAATCGGGAGATCCGGCCGACTATGTTTCGATAAAGGCTGGACCTACAACTTGCACGCTGACTCCTACCTGTGCGGCAAATATGCTTGGTTTTGTTCCTGAAGGAGATTGTGCTGAGGGCAAGAAGGAACAGATAAAAGGCGGTTTTCAGGCGCTCGCCGCAAAATCAGGAAGCAGCGCCGAAGTACTTGCCGAAGAAGTTCTCGACAAAGCTTACGAAAAGTGTTTGCCTGCCCTGAAGAAGTTCATTGCTGAATACAAACTCGATATGGACTCAATCAGTTTGATTGGCGGGGGCGGTGGTGCGGCTGCTATCGTGCCCTATGTCGCTAAAAAAATGGGCGTACCCCATGCGCTGGCAATGAACGCGGATGTGATTTCTGCAATTGGTGTTGCGCTAGCTCTTGTTCGTGAAACGGTGGAACGGCAGGTTGTTCAGCCTAAGCAGGAAGACCTGATCAAGATACGTGAAGAAGCATTCAACGCTGTTGCCGCGATGGGTGCGGATCCGGCCGGCATCGAAGTACATGTTGAAGTCGATCCACGGGTAAATATTCTACGTGCCACCGCTTATGGTGCCACCGGCTTGACGGAAAGTCAAACAGCTGGAACTGCATTGGACGCTGGAGAGCGCTTAAAACTTGCTGCTGAATCATTCCGTAATAAAGCTCAGGTGCAGGAGCTCGCCGAGACGGATTATTTCACTGTTTATGGTGCCGATATTGCCGACAAAAAATTCCTGGGGCTATTGTCAGGCAAACACAAATCCATCCGCGCCATTGATCGGAAAGGTGTAATACGTCTGAAGATGAAAGACGCGAGGATAAAGCAAGTAGTTAATTCACAGGTCGAGCAAGCAATCTCCGAACTCTCCGAAGAAAACGCACACTACGGCGATGCCGGCAAAATTATTCCCGACTTCATGATTATCTCGGGACCTAAGATAATTGATCTCTCCGGCCTGCAAGACACCTGGCAAGTCCAGGCGCTCGCGCGCTCCGAATTAAGCATGGTTCCCTCCGATTCCCCAACTATAGTAGTAGCAGCGATTCCATGATATGAGTGCTAAATTCCCACATATGAGTGTTAGATTCCATATGGCTGCTCCTTTCACAATAAGTGTTAGGTTTAATAAAATGAGTGTTAATCTTATGCCTACAGAACGGGAACGGTGCTGTCCCAGCCATGGTAGGGGCGCCTCACGGGCGCCCAGAAAAAACGGAAATTAAACCAGTGCTCTCACCCGAACACGAACAAAAATTCCAGCACGGCATAGAACTCTTCAACAAACGTGAGTTCTTCGACTGCCACGAAGTTCTCGAAGAAGTCTGGAAACACCAACCCGAACCCGAACGACAACTTACGCAAGGAATCATTCAAATCGCCGTCGCCTATTACCATGCACTTCGAGGAAACAGCGCAGGTGCGATAAAACTTTTAGCGCGTGGAATACCACGTGTCAAACCATTCTTGCCATTTGCATCTGGACTTGAACTCAAAAACTTTCTTGACATAGTGGAAGAAGATTTTGTCAGTATCAGAACTGGGAAGGACGCCACCGAGCTGCTAATTCCTTCCATTGACGCTGGTCCTTAGTGCAGATTGTTTTTTCGTTACGTGTGCAACAAATGTATCGCGCGAATGTTTTCGCAGCTCGTCGATCTTCTGACCACTATTTGCAAGCATGTTGTGCTGCACATAATTTTTCACGGCTGCTGGTGCTACCCAATTTGTGAGCACAAGAGCTGTAGTAGATTCCGCCAGGGACTCCTCCAGTGAATATGCTGCATATCCGGTGGGAAGATGGTGCTCAGCCGCAAGTTTGTCGACGCAACTTCCTGTGGAGAAGCGATAGCCGAACCTGCGAACATAGTCATTAATGTTTTTGCAAACTAGGTTGTTCCATTCAGAAGTTCTAGAAAAGCACCAGCGGGGGTCTGCGGAATGAACCAGTTCATGAACCAGTATCCATTCTAGCGATTTGAGATCTGAAGCAAAACTTGCAGGCATGATGCATATTCTCATGGGGTTGGCGTCGGCGGCATTTCTCGACAGGTTTGACTTCGGAAGCACGAGGTGTAAGCTCTCACCGTTACAAGCATGTGAAATCAAACCTGGCGCCTTTTTTTGAATAGACCGAAGAACATGGCTTATCAAGATCTTCTCATCTTCATTCCATTTGCGTAGCTGTTCATTCGCCAGGAATTTCTCGGCATAAGGATCCTTTGGATTTACAAACACAAAGAAATCGACTTTTGATTGTTCGTACCTCGTCGCTTTTAAGTCCATCTTGTCCAGGCGCCCTTCGCCTGATTGCGCTTGGAGGGATAGTGCTTTTAACCAATCCTTGCGAAATTCAGTTGGATGACCAGACTGCAGATGTGCTGCGCCTCTGCAGAGATATACATCACTATCCATATCGGAGCGCGGATATTTGTTCTGTTCAATAAGGGCGGCTGCTTTGTCAAACTCTATCAGCGCTCTCTGAAATTTGCCCTGGTTAAGATAGCACATGCCGCGTAGACTAAACAGCTGCATGCTTGGCGCATCCTTCAAACTGAGCGCCTTGTCGAAGTCTTTGATGGCTCTTTCGAAATCCGCTCGATCAAGATAAACCGTTCCTCTTGCTTTATACAAGAAGGGATCTGCTGGAGCAAGTTCTATCAATTTGTCATATTCACTTAAAGCTCTTCGCACTTGTCCAGTTTCTGTGTAAAGTCGTGCACAGGTTCTGTGGACGAAGAATTCATCCACAGCTGAAGGTCCCTTCATGTTGCGCGATTCGACGGAAAGTGCACGCCTGTATTGTTCGAGAGCTAGAACTGGCTCATGGAGCCCTTCATAAGTCAGCCCGCTACCTATATACGCGTTAGTATAATGAGGGTTCTTTCGAGTCAGCTCGTTGTAAGCTGCATTTGCCTTTGAAAGTTGATTACTCCGCTGCAAATTCAGTGCTCGTCCAAAGAGTGCGTCCAGGTAATCTGTATTGTATTCGAGCGATTTTGAAAAGTTCTCCTCAGCTTTTGAAAAGTTGTGCGTGTGGTAATAAGCGTCAGCTAGCCTAAAGTAGTTTTTTGCCGGGTCGCCTCCCAGCCTAATTGAGGTCTCTAAATCGGAAATGGCAAGGCAGTGTTCAAAGCCCCGTGAGCGGAGCTCGGCTCTTAAACTATAAAAATCAGGCTTTGTTGGAGACAGTTCAATAGCTGTATTAATATGTTCAAGAGCTTCATTGCGCATAAAGTTCGAAATAGAGAAAGCATATCGGGCAAACGAATCGGCAATATCTGCATTGCCGGCATATTGTTGGGCCTGCTGCTTATCCAGATGCGAAGCCATCTCATAGTCGAGCATAGCCGAAGTGCCGTTGCCTTTCTTGCTATTACTATGAGCTCGTATTAGATATGCTCTTGCTGCCGGGGCGCGTGAAAGAGATGCGTCACAGCAGTCAATCGCTTCTTCGTAACGGCCCTGGCGTAAATAGAGTTCTGCCATATTTGTGTAAGGCAAGGCGAATGTATGCGACACTGCAGCAGCTCGCTTAAAATCTTCAATCGCTTTTTGCTCGCAGTTCATGTCACGCCACACGCACCCTCTATTGTTTAGCAGAATCGCGTTGTTAGCATCTAAATCGAGTGCAGCATTGAAATCACTTAGCGCTTCTGTAAGCATCCCCTGCCTTGAATGCGCGAGACCTCGATTGATATATGCCTCTGCCGCTTCAGGGATGATAGAGATAGCCTGGTCACAGGTTTCAACGGTCTGAGTCAGTTTCTCCTGGTCTAATAGGCAAGCAGATTTTGTAATATAGGCTGCATAGCAGTGTGGATTCAGTCTTATCGCTTTCTCCGCGTCAGCAAGTGCTTGCTCGAACTGCTGAATTTTTGCATAAATGTTCGCTCTCAAAGCATAACCGTCGCTTGAGCGCGGGCGCAGCGCGATTACTTTGTCGCAAGCTGTGGTAGCGGACAGGTAGTCCTTTTGTTGAAATTTTGCCTGGGCCAGAAACATATAGGCTGTGGCGGCATGGTCAGAATTCTCGATAGTACGATTTGCCAGATATATTAATTCACCGTAGCGTTTTTGGGCAAGCAATTGCTTTCCGAACTCTGAATGTAGGACCCCCGGCGCGCTCCCCTTCCAGGACAGTTCGCGTGCATCAACCTCTCCTGCATGACCCCACAGCAGAAAACATGCAAACGGAAACAGGAGAGCCTTCTTTAGACTTTGAACCACGGATGCCTGCCCTAATACCTTGTCTGAATTAGAGCAGGACTTCCTTAAGCTTTTGTGGAATTACTGTTGAATGAATTGGCTGTCGATCCATTCTAAATGACGACGTTTAGCAGCTCGTCGTATCGGGCGGCGGTGTGGCAGATTAGCGATTGGGGCAGGCGCTGCTGGATTTTGGAAATCACACCTTTAGGTTTGAGTTGATCGTTGACCATTTCTTCGTATTCAGCCGGCAAGCTGTATCCATAATGTGCCCAGACGTAGGGAATGCCGCGTGAGGCAGCCACAAGTCCGTCTTTGGCTAGGCTGTCGCCGATGAAAACGACTTCCTGGGGATAAACGTCAAAGTCTGCAAGTACTTTGTCCAGCCCGTTGGGATTCGGCTTCTCATAATGAAATGGAAGCGTAATCAGCGGTGTTTTCAAATCGCTTGTTGCAGTCTTCAAATCTTGAACACGCTTGCGTCCAAATTCCAGATCGATTGGATGAAACTCCTCATCAGTTTTCGGTTCCACCGTTTCGAGTGAGTAAATCGCATCAAGCAGTCCATCGAAGACTTGCTTGTTGCGCACACGAGCCATGTATTCGGGCGCATCGCTTAAAGCGACAACCTTTATGCCCTTTTCTTTGAGAGCAGAAAGAGTCTCTAGAACTGAAGGGTATGGGCGCAGATATTTCGCGCGGTTTTCATCTACCGCGGCCCAAAATGGTTTGACAAAACTTTCTACAAATTCTTGCTTGCTATTTTTGTAGTTAGTCCAGGCGAACTCTGTTTCTTCAAGCAGCCATGGGTATTCGTGAGTTCCACGTCTTTCAATAACGTGCCCTATATCATTTGCAAGTTTGTTTAGAGGAGTCTTTGACAGACTACTCATTTGTCTCAAAAAATCTCGCATCGCTGGAACGAAATAATCCCAGAAGGAAGCGAGCGTGCCGTCTACGTCTGTGATAACCAGCTTCGTTGCTGGCATGGGGCGTCGCACTATATGTGGTGCAATTGAGGAATTGTGATTGTGCATTTTGAACCCTCCTCGCAAATTCCAGTATTACACAGCTCATGAGTTAAGGAACCATTAAAAATGAAAACCGTAACATGAGCAGGCGAAACTCCCTCTGCAGAAGCCAATTGCTGGTTCACAAAGGGTGCATTAAGTGAGATTTGAAGGCAAAGAATCTTTACTAAACTATTTGAATTGTAGATCTGTATCAATACTGTGCGGTACCGAATGTGGTGGCAGTGGTGAAAATCAGATGCTAGTCGTTTGTGTTAAATGAGAAAATCAACGGAGAGTTAGATCACCTGTAAGCGCTTGAATCAAGCGCTTGGAATGCACTTCTTGCGGACGCTTGTCAAGTGCAAATGTTTCAAAGCTCTTTTCGATTTAGTGTGTATCCAAGTATCATTCTATTCTTCAGATATACAAGGTTGCTAAGAGAAGCTCGAAGCTTATTGAGAGGGGCAAATGTTCATTGCAGGAGACATCGGCGGTACGAAAAGCAATCTCGCCATTTATGAGCTGCACACGGCAGGGACGGAGCCTGTGTTCGCTAAGACTTTGTCCAGCCAGAGCTATGCGACTCTTACAGACCTGATCATGGACTTTCTTGGCTCCACCGACCAAAAAGTAAAGAGAGCCTATTTCAGTATTGCAGGCGCCGTTATCAATGGGATGTGCAAAACAACAAATCTGCCCTGGGAAGTTTGCAAAGACCAGCTCGAAAAAGAAACCGGGCTTATACAGATAGAACTTGTTAACGACCTTGTCGCAAATGCATATGGCATTGGGCTTATTGCCGACAAAGACTTTGTTGTTTTGAACGAGGGTGATTCTGCCATTATCGGAAACGCTGTTGTAATTTCTGCCGGCACTGGTCTTGGCGAGGCAGGCTTGTACTGGGACGGTCAGAGGCACCATCCATTTGCAAGCGAAGGTGGTCATTCTACTTTCAGTCCAGGAGATGAGTTGCAAACAGATTTGATGCATTTCTTGCGCAAATCTCTTGCGGAAGCACATAACATTAGTGATTACAGCAGAGTTCACGTCAGCACAGAACGGGTTCTTTCGGGAAGCGGAATTCATAGCATCTATAAATTCCTGCGGGAAAGAGGTGTTGCGCCTGAGCCTGCTTGGATTCCTGAGGCAATGAAATCGAGAGATCCTGCCGCTGTTATTACCGAAGGTGCGCTGGAAAAAAATGTTGAGCTTTGCGTCAAAACGCTTGAAGTTTTTTGCACCATATATGGTTCTGAAGCTGGAAACCTTGCGCTCAAATTTTTATCCACCGGAGGCGTTTATGTGGGTGGTGGCATCGCGCCCAAAATCTTGCCAAAATTGAAAGAGCCATTTTTCCGCGAGGCGTTCATTGCAAAAGGAAGAATGGGAGATCTCCTTGAGACAATTCCAGTCAAGGTCATTCTCAACGATAAGGCTGCATTATTAGGTGCGGTACGAGCTGGGAGAGAACAGTTCTCAAGGCTTGAATCCAGCATCCGATAAGCCGGCTGGCTGTCGACAGAACCCTTTTGTCCACACAAGATAGGTTGCTTTATCCTTCTATCTTGGTATAAGTTCAACATAGCGGCGTCGGGCGAAGCTGGTGGTTCTTGAAGTCGGGCAACTATTTGATGGACGGTTCAAGCTGCTAAGACTGCTTGGAGCAGGTGGACTTGGAACAGTGTTTCAAGCGGAGCAAATCGACTGCCACAGAATCGTGGCATTGAAAGTCCTGCATGCTGATATTGCAGCTAATGAAGATAACAGAAACAGATTTATTCGAGAGGCCAGAGCGCTGAATGAGCTGCAGCATACCGGCATCGTAGCTGTATATAACGTCGGCATTGCCGAAAATGATTTGCCGTACATTGCAATGGAATATGTTGAGGGAGAAAACCTGCGACAGGTTCTAAGTAAAGTGGAGCGGCTATCCATCTCGCGTGCCATTGGAATTACTCGGCAAGTTGCCGACACTCTTTCATTCGTGCACGACAAGCAAATTGTGCACCGCGATCTTAAACCGGATAACATCGTTATCCAGGAAAACAACGGCACCGACCATGTGAAAATTATTGATTTTGGACTGGCTCGAGTACCACAAACGCAGAAGTCTACTACCACGGGCGTCTTGATTGGTTCACCCGACTACATGAGCCCTGAGCAGTGCTTAGGAAAAACCGCCGACCATCGATCAGATATTTACTCTCTTTGTGTCTGCTTTTACGAAATGCTTACGGGGAGGCGCCCGTTTGAAGCAGAAAATCCGATAGGGGTTTTGTATAAGCATATCAATGAGCCCATTCCTAAGGTAAATACCGGGCTGGGGCAAAGAGTAGAGACCGCCTTGAACGCGTTCTTTGCACAGGGAATGGCAAAAGACCCCTCGCAGAGATTTCAGGCGATGCGATCACTTTCAGAAGCGTTAGCAGAAATAGAAGCTCAACTTGCAAAATCGACGAATGTAGATGCTGCTTTGCTGCCAAATTTTCGAATTTCAAAAAAGAAGCTGCTTATTGCCTTGGGTTTAATTGTTCCAATAGGTCTTGCCGTCGTCCCACTTCTTCTCTCGGCTAAGAAGAATGCACCACAACAAATTTTGCGCCAAGATGCAGCCGAGATGAAGTTGATCGATCAGGCAATAAAAGCTAGTGATGGTGTGGGTAACTTAAATCAGCTTGTAAGAGAATATGAAAAGATTGGGAAGCTGCAGGAGCTGGTTGAGCTGGCGAAGAAATGGAGAGCTAATCACAATTTACTTTCACCGCAGTCCGAGTCTGCATACAACGAGTTGCAGGCAAATGCTTGTTCTCTTTTATTGCAGCCTGAGAGAGCGGAGGCGTATGCTCAAAAAATCGACGCCATGCGCTTTCCTGATAGAGCTGCTGACACAGCTGGGAATCAATCAGATATGTATTTACGCTTAAATCAGGTTGACAAAGCCAGAGAAGTCTTGCTCCAAACAGAGCGTGCTCTGAAACCAGGCAGCAGAGAGTATGGGCGTATACAGGCACACAAAGCGGATTGTTCATTGTCTGCGCACAATTACCAGCAGGCCGTAAGTGAGTTGAAATCAGCTCTCGCATTTAGCGAGAAATCGACGGGACTGACAGCGGATTTCAATTACCAGCGATATGGCTTGATTACTGCTCTTTATATGGCGGGAAAAAAAGCAGAGATTCCCTCTGTTATTGAAGCAACCGAGATTGCCGCGATTGCAGCCGTCCGTAATAAAAAAGACATTCGCAACGTTACTGCAAGCAATAAGCTTGTGATTAATTACTTATTGAATCAGTCCAGCTCCAAACGGCAATCCACTACGAACGCAACGAATTACAACGCGGAGTATGCCGGATTAAGCAAAGAACAGCTCGCGAGCCAGTCCGAAAATGCTACGCAGATTGCTATTGCGTTTGCGCGCGCTGGCGCATTGACTGAAGCTCGCTTTTATCTCGACAAGGCAATTGCCATGTTTCGAATAGAAGGGAATGCCGCGAGCGCCGACGGCGCTATTTCAGCAGTGTGCGCTGCCGCTTCGGAAGCGAGTAAGAGCGATCAGATGGCTATGTTTGTGAACAACATTGTGTCAAGCTTTTCAACGGATTTCCCTAAGACGGCAGTGTTTATTTTGGCAGCCAAATGTTCGATAAACTGTGAAAACATTAAAGAAGCACGCGAACTTTTAAAAAAAGCAACAGCCAATTTAAAGAAGTCGGCCCGACCTGGAGATCGACAGTCCTTTGATTACGCCTTTACTATTGCTAACTTATATAAAAATTCGGATGACGTTGAGGATTTAGTTTCTATAGAGAAATATGCTTTGAGCTTAAAGCCAGAGCCAATAGAGAGTGCCCGTGTCCTGAGCGATTTGCTGACGACTTCGGAGGGGGAAGGTAATCTAGCGGCGGTCAACACTTATGGCAAACAGTTTGAGGATTCTCTTCGAACAATATTACAAACAAAGAAGGAATTCGCCAACACTGGTGATGCAGGGGCATTCTATGCTGCAGTTTGCCAAATTGCGCACTCAAAGGAGAAAAAGAATGCAAAACAAGCGCTTGAATATTTGGATGACTGGATACGTTTGAGTTACTGCTCGGTGCCGGACAGCCAGTTTCTGCTTTATCTTTTGCATGCAAAATGGTCATTTCTCGTTGGGTCAGAGCGCCCCGAATTTAAGCAGCTTTTGGATTGCGCCAACAAACAATGTGTAATAGCCGAAAGTGAGTCTTTCCGATCTAGGGTCAATAATTTACAATCCACCTATGCTTTATTCGAAGCGTATATGGATAAGATAAGCTCACTGTATTTCGCTGGACATTATGACGAGGCTCAGCTTTTAGGCAAAAGGTCCCGCCTTATTTTGGATGAGCTGCCAGAGACAGATCCATATAAGAACGAGCTGACCTGCAATTTCTTTTGCGCCAATGCGAAAGGCGCTATTACCAGAGGAAAAATGGACGAAGCCCGCGCTTGTTTTGACGAAATGGAAAAAAAGTGGAATGAACTATCGAACAAGGAAAAGAGCCGACCGGATCGAGTGAGATACATAATTTCTGTTGCCAGGCTGAGAATGCGAATCCCTGATTATCCTGGTGCGGTTTCGATGCTGGTGAGTCTCGACCGTTCGCTCAAGGCCAATAATCACAGCGACAAGTTTCCCATATCGGAGGAAATCAAATCTCTGCTGAAGGAAATACAAAAGGCTCAAGCCGCTTCGCCTGCTAATTTAAAGCACTAGCAGGTCTCTTATCGCGCGGTCATAATTTTAGCTTGTTAATTTGCTCAGCAAACCGATGAAGCGCAGTTTCATCCCCAAGATTTTTCACGAACTGCTCACAAGTTCCCGCGAGTTCAGGCCTGTCCGCTGTCACAAAATAATTCTTGGCCTCAAGACCATAATGTCTAGCTTGGTCATATGACTCAGCGCGAGCAAATGCATACGCGATGTAAGCACTATTTTTACCGAGTGACTCTGCTAGATGTCGTCTAATTACCGCTGACTTCTGGCTTTTGTCGTTGAAGAGCTCCTTCAAGCTTTCAAATTTAGGATCTATGGCGGTTACACTTGGTCCCGTATTCAGCCCATCTTTGACCGCTGCATCCTCGGCGTCTCCAATTACTTTTTGCAGGTCTTTCGTCCTTCCCAATCTAGCCAGGCTTATGATTGCTTCATATCGGCGACGGCTATGTGAAATATAAATTCCTTCAACGTCTTCAATAGTCTTGAGCGCATCCAGGTAGCACTCCGCGCTTTTCTTATATTGTTTGAGCTCAAGGTAGCAGTCGCCTTCCTCTGCTTTCAAATCTGCCCACAATGCTGGAAGATCTTTAAGTTTGGACTGCGAGTCTCGAATGAGTTGAAGTGCAGAATCCATTCTATTTAATCTTCGAAAGCTATGGGCGATTATCATGACACCGTCGTTGAATTCGAAAGAATCAATTGGAAATCGCTCCAGATAAGGTATTGCAGTTTCAGGTTTTTTCAAATCGCAATAGCAGTGAATGTAATAAGAATCAATTTTCATTTTGTCGCTGCGCGGCACTCTGTGCTTCTTCTGGTACTGGTCCAGAGCCGCAATAATCTTGTAAATTTGCTGCTTTTGGGCCAGGCTTATGTAATAGGGCATCCCGTTGCGGCCAATCAAAAGAGGTACATCTATCCCCGATTCGGAAACTGCATTCTTTCGTATTTCTGTTGCAGGATTCCTTCTTTCGAGAAGCCACCTGGCGGCTGGAATTAAGAGCAGTGCCAGCAAAGACAACAATGCAATTAGACTGCTGACTTTTCCAAAATTGAGAAATTGGCGTTCACCCTCTTTCGGTTCAATTACGGAAATGGATTCGATTTCTTCTATAAATTCACTCATGCTCTGAATGCGCTGAGTTCGGTCTTTTGCCGTAGCTCTGCTTAGAAAAGCATTTAGTGCTTTTGGATCTGCATTGATTTGCGCTGCGCTCAGGGCTGGCAGCGGCTCATTGATCTGCTTGTAAATTATTCCGATCGGGCTGTCTGCGTCGAATGGACGAATTCCTGTAAGCATCTCGAAAAAACAAATTGCAAGCGAATAAACATCTGATCGGTGGTCCACTTCATGTCCGGTGCATTGTTCCGGACTCATATAGTGCGGGGTTCCAATTAAACTTCCTGTTTTAGTGGACTTTTGCTCTTGAAGAAATCTGCTCAAACCAAAGTCAATTATTTTTACCGTGTCTGGCTCTGGCTGCTCAAGTACTACGATATTCTCAGGTTTAAGGTCACGGTGGACGATATTTTTCGAATGAACATAGGCAAGCGCTCTCGCCGCCTGTTTGGTAATGTGGAGCGCTCGCTCAAGAGGCAATTTGCGCAATTCGACCAATAACTGTCTGACATTGTTTCCCTGAATATACTCCATGGCAATATAGGGAAGTCCAGCCTCCGATTGCCCGACATGGTAGACCGAAACTATGCCGCTATGCTGCAACTCATTAAGCGCCTTCGCCTCTTGAAGAAAGCGTCTTTGCATGTCTTCATCCTGCATGATCTCAGGATGGATGATCTTCAGAGCGACGATTCGGTCGCAGTCTATCTGGTTTGCTTTGAATACACTGCCGATGCCACCTGTGCCCAGCAATTCCAGTAATTTATATCGATTGTTGAAGACCTGCCCTGTCTTGGGAAGCTCGTGCATCAAGGCCCCGCATCAGCTGAAGAGAATTCTGCCCTTTAACCATTTTACTTCACCCCTCCTGGGAGCGCGGGCGTCCCATTCAGCAATTTGCGACAGTAAAGTCACGGAAATTACACAAGTATGTCCGGATTCCTTAAGCCTCGAGGCTCTATTGTTTCAATATGGGAAGGGCAAACGTTCCTTGCAGGAGATGGACGATGACACAAGCACTAGAATCGCCGCGCAATGTTGCTAGCGAGAAACAAGCAGAGCCGAACATAGAGAACCAGCTTAAAGAGTATTTCCAGTTCGTCTCCCGGTGCGATAAGCCTCAGTGGAACCCAGCTAAGAATCCCCGCAGTGTCTACGCGGCTCTCTTTAGCTAATTTGCGCGAAACCCATCCTTATATATAAATGCTCTGGATATATGAATGCTCTAGCTCGGCAATCGGCTCAGGGGAAACAATAGTGCTGCCAGGTTAGTCGCTAATGCCGATGGGTCCTTCTCGTGTGTTAGTTATGACAGATGAGCATTATTATGGAAAAGACGAAATCAAAAATTAAGCTGGAGCAAAAAACTGCAAGTGCAGGTCCAGGCAGTGGACATTTCTTTGCCGGCAAAAGAAAAAACAGCAGAGACAAAGATAAAGACAAGGAAGGGCAATGCTGCAACGGCAGTAAGTGCAGATCGAGAACTTGAGCATGATCAATGGAAGATCTGAAATCGCTAATGCAGCAAGTGCACCGATGAACTCAGAGCTCGCGCAGACGTGGAATCGCATTTGTTCTTTTGAGCTGGATGATGTCGATGCCGAAAAACCATTCTCTGCGGTGCTAGCAGAAGAAATGGATTGGGATGCCCCGTTCACTCAGCTTGCTATTAGCGAATACAAAAGATTTATGCTGCTGGTTAGCATATTTGATGACCGCATGGTGCCGTCCATAGACGTTGATACAGTCTGGCATTTACATCTTTTGTACACGCGCTCATATCAGAAGTTCTGCCGTGGAGCGCTCGGATTGCCATTCGTTCATCATGAACCCGCAAAAGGAAACAGTGGTGAAAATGCTGAGTACAAACAGCTTTACCGTGAGACTTTGGCGCGCTACCGAGAGCTCTTTGGGAAGCCGCCAGAGATTATCTGGGGCGGGGAAGCCGGAGTTTTTGGCAAAGCGCCGCTGGCTAGCCTGTCGGCAGAGTCACAATAAATTCAGTAAGAAAGCCGGGTTGCGACTGAGCTTTTATGCTTCCGCCCAGTCTATCTAGAATTCGCTTTACCGTGGCAAGACCGAGCCCGTTTCCTGCAAACTCATGTGGGGCGTGTAGCCGCTGGAAAGGTTGAAACAGCTTATCTGCATGTTTCATCTCAAAGCCAGCGCCATTGTCGCGAACAGCAAAAGTAATGAAGTTCGCTGTATGGCTGAGTTCAATCATTTCTACTTTTGCCGCCTCAGTTTTGCCAGTATATTTCCAGGCATTACCAAGTAAATTGAGCAAGAGGGAATAAAGCAGATTTAGATCACCCAGCGCCATCATATCTGGTGCTACAGTCCATTGAACCAGTCTGTCCGGGTTGCTCTTTGCGAGACTGGACATAATTTCTACAGCTATCGAGCTGATATTACATTTTTTGATAGTAATGGAACGCTCGCTGAGCCGCGAGAGATCGAGCAGTGACTCCGTGAGTTCGGCAAGGTGTTTTGCTTCATTGGAAATCAACTGCAGTGCTTCTTGAGTAGCGTCTGTGTCGGAGACATCAATTATTTTTGCAAGCCTTTCCACACCGCGAAGGGGTCCTTTGAGATCGTGCGAGACCCTGTAGGCAAATGCCTGCAGTTCCGAATTAATCAGCTCTAGCTGAGATGTCCTTTCTTTCACGCGATTTTCGAGATCGTTAATAATCATCACATTGGAAAGCGCCACAGCCGTCGTGTCCGCCAGCGTTTGGAGTAGTTTCTTGTCGGCTGGAGAGGCCTCGAATTCCTGTGACCAGTACGTTCCGATCGCCGCGATAGGATCGTATTTACGAACCGGAGTCATCAGCAGGCTTTTTACAAATGTTGGACGGTAAGCATCATGTGGGATGCGGCTGTCCATGTAAATGTCTGGGATTGAAACCTGCTGATGATTTAACATAGTCCAGCCGCTGATGCACTTTTCCAATGGGAAGCTCTTGCCCTTCCAGAGCGGTGAAACTGCATCTTCATCCGCATAAAAACATTCATCGTTCTGACGCAAAACAAAAGTCGCCCCATCTGCGTTTACCAGCTGTCTGGCTGACGTGCGCACTGTTTTTGCTATTTCATCAATGCTTTTTGCATCGGAAAGTTTCAGCACGGTATCGATGAGCAACTCCGCTCGGTGGTTTTGCTGCAAAAAGTGATCTGTTTCAGGTTCGAATACTGCCACGATGGAAACTCAGTGTGTCCGTACAACATCATTATGACAAAAGATTTGTCTGCATCTTCTATCTGAGGGCCTAAATATCTAAGCCAAATCCTGAAAGATGCAGCGCTGCAAACGTTTCAGATGGCTGAGTGAGCACGGCGGCAGACAGGCTCTTGGCTACCGTCACCTCTTGCCTACATTCTAGAATCTTGCTTGCATGTTGAAGCCACGCGTCATGGCTAGTATCATCGTAGTAGGACATGGCTCTACCTGGTTTCTGTTGGAAACTGCGGGTCCAGGATGCTCTGGCGGCGGGATCTTTTAGTACGTGAGCAGCGGCGGCAATAACTTAAGCATTCTGGTGGTCGATGATGAACCGGCCAATATTGATGCGATCACGGAAGTTTTGAAATCTTCCGGTTACAACGTGGCATCTGCTACCGATGGGTTCAAAGCCATAGCTGCCTGCAAGGTCCGCATGCCTGATTTGATTTTGCTTGATTTGCAGATGCCACTTATGAGTGGACTCGATGTCTTCAAGAGACTTCGAGCCGACGAGAAAACCCGAGATATTCCTGTGATATTTTTGCGCCGCAAAGGTGAACGAGCTTCCGAGCTTGCCGGAGCGGAGGATGAGCACTGGGTTCTGTCCAAGCCCGTTGCGCGCTCGGAACTTGTAAGTAGGGTAAAGACGGCGCTGCGAGAGAACTCACTGAAAAAAGAAATTCGCAAACGCGAGGTGCAGCTGCGCGAGTTGTCGCTGTCTGATCCGTTGACATCATTCAGGAGTGTTCGATACCTCGCCGAATTTCTGCGTGCGGAAATTAATCAGTGCCGCAGATACAAAGTGCATTTGAGCATGGTCTTGCTTGAAGTAGATTCCTACAAAGATATTTTGAAGAACTACGGACAGTCGGGCGCTAATAATTTGATTACGCAAATTGCCGCAATGATTAGTGCGCAAAATCGAGATGCCGATATTGTGGTTCGGCTGTCGGAGTCAGAGTTGGGTTTGTTTTTGACGCATACGGAAATGGCTGGTGCAGTTGAGCTGGCCGAGAGGTTGCGTGAAGGAATCGCTGCCTCAACATTCAGTTCTCTAGATAAAACGTTCACGGCGACAGTGAGTGTCGGCGTCACGCAGTTGCTCGAAGGGATGGATGAGGACGGGAAGATGCTCATTTCTTACGGTCGTTCTGCCGTCAGTGAAGCTAAGAAGGGCGGCGGCAACATGACTCTCATCGCCGAGTAATTCTTGCTCTTAGACGGAACTCCTGGTTAGCTGGGGCTCAGAAGCTCCGGGATCGCGGGCGTCTCGCCCGCTTTGAAAATAGATTTCCAGTTTGCAAATTTGTTCGTTCTCGTCCTGAGCCAGCGAAGCTCTGGCCGTACCTTTGTGGAGCTGAAGCAATTTCTTTGACAATGGCAAACGTAATCGTTGCGTCGATTTTGTGCCGTAGCGCGATGCCTGAGTTGAGTTAATCGATTCGATAGCTTGCTCTGTGTCCGCCGTGTAAGCTCCTGTAATTGTTAAGCTCAAGCCACCGGCTTCCGTATCCGCAAGCTGCAAAAAAATGTCTTTCTGGCCCGAAAACAACTCAAGAGCCAAGCCGGCCATTGCGCTTGCCAATCTATCGATGTCGGCAGTAATCCTTATCTCTTCTGGTATCGCATATGATGCCAGATAAATCTTGTCCGCAGACAAAATTTCGCGAGTCTTTTGAACCAATTCCGCCACGCTGATTTCGTTCAAGTCCGCCTTCAACTCTCCTGCTTCAAGCTTGGCAAGATCGAGAAGATCATTGACGAGTTCCAGGATACATTTTGTCTCCTGCTTGATCTCGGCAATACATGACTGCGCGCTCTCGGGCATTTGGCCAAATGCATTCGATTCCAGTAAAACCGCTGTGGCCTGAATTGTAGTTAAAGGTGTTCTCAGGTCATGTGTAAGCAGCGACAAAAATTCTATCTTCATTCGTTCCAGTTCGCGGCGGCTGCTTATGTCATATGCGACAGCGTAGAACAAGTTCTCGGTTTCTGAATACAAAATAGACCACATGGTATCAATCTCATTCTCACCCGTATCTAGTCTTAATTCGATTGATTGTGGCTGCAGGGATGCTTTTGCTTCTGCAAGTGTTTCATTTAATTGTGAGGATTGTTGCTCGGAAATGAGTGCATGCAATTTCCGTTCGTTCAGTTCATCCGCTGGCATATTCAGCTTCGCCGCTGCCGCTCTGTTGAGGGTGACAAAAGAGCCATCAGTGTTCAAGCTGCAAATGATGTTGTTTGCGTTATCGAGAAAACTGCTTTCAGTTGCTCGGGCTTCTTCGAGACGCAAAGCGGTTTCATGGAACGATTTATCCAGTTGTGCAATCTCGTCGCTGCCGCTGATCGGCGGGTTGAGTGGCATTCCGGAAGCAAGACGCTGGCTGTTGTCCGACAAGACGATCAATCTGCGAACTACATCAGCCGAGAAGTAAAATGCCAGCCATCCTGCGGCCAGAACGCTGGCGGCCAGGGCTGCATACAAAGCGTTCGTTTCCAGCTCTCGAAACTGTTTCAATCTTGCCGGCGTGTCTTTATCGCGCTGTTCACAGGCGTCGCATAATTTGAAAATACCGGCGGATAGTTGTGTATTGTAGAGCACAATGCTGTCTGCGAAATGATCGCTGAGTACTTCGCGCCGAATTGCTCCTGTTTCAGCTGCGCGGCGCACCTGTCTTGTGAGGGGCAAAAGAGTCACGCGCATAAAGCGAACAATTCGCTGATAATAACTGACCGCTAAGTCGTCGCCAGTTACTGTTTTGTGGAACTCTTCAAGACGTTCTGATACTTCTTTGTTCACCTCATCGCAATCCTGAATTGAGACATCAGCTGGAGAGTGTTGACGAAGTTTAACGAGTAAATTGAAGTAAGGCATCGCCAGTCGGATTGCATCCCGATTGACTGCGCGGTTGTGAACTTGCTCTGCGTAGGATTGTTGGCTTTCGTAGAACGAATAGGACATTACCGAAACGAAGGCCAGCTGGAAGATCATGGGCAGACCTATTAACAGCCACCCCTTTTGTTTCATGGACAAGTTGTGCCATTTGCTTCCTGAATGCTCTGTAGAAGCCGGCAGGCTGCCGGCGCTCCCGGGAGCTCGGCTATTTAAAGAATGAGGCAAGGTATTTTGCGCTGAGGCCGGGTTGAGAAGCGTATGCCCCGGGAGCGCTGGCGGCTCGCCGGCTTCTAAGGCTCCGCTGTTTGAAGAATGAGGCATTTTAATTGAATGCTTTGTAGAAGCCGGCAGGCTGCCGGCGCTCCCGGGGGCTTCGCCTGCTGATTGTCGCGCCACCGCTGCCGGTATCGTAAACCAGAACCTGCTCCCTTTGCCATCCTCACTTTCTACACCTACTCGCCCGCCGTGAGCCTCCACGATCTTTTTGCAAACAACGAGACCCAAGCCTGTGCCTTTGCCACGTTTCCCATCGGCCGCATCGACTTGCTTGAACGCTTGGAATAATGCGCTCAACGCCTCCTTGGGAATCCCTCGCCCTTTATCTATAATGGAAATTCTAATTTCGTCTTCGTTCGTATTCTCTGCAACAATTTTGACAGTGGAGTTCTCTGGAGAGAACTTAATCGCATTTGACAGAAAGTTCATAACAACACGTGTAATGCGGTCTGCATCTACATCGAAATTGAACTGCGGGTCGCAGTCCAATTCAACACTTATTCCTCTGCGTTGTGCTGCAGATTCAGTATCTTTTATTGCAGCCGAAAGTACCTCCGCCACCAAATGTGATTGTGGCTTCAAATTCAATGCAACAGTTTTCATTGCTTCCAATTGAACCAACTCATCTACCATTCCGATCATTCTCGAGAGGGTACCGGTGGCGTTACTAATCTTCCGGGTTGCCGCTTCAGGCAGGTGACCAAAGCCGCCTGCGACCAGCTTTTCCACAAGACCTGACATGTGCCTCAGCGGTTTGCTGAAATCCGCTGCGATTAATTTCAAAAACTCAGCGCGTAATTGATCAAGCTCACGTTCTTCACTTACGTTATGCACAACGCAATGGCAGGTCTTCTTATCCGGCGACCAGAACACCGACCATAAAGTTGCCAACGGCTTCTTGTGCAGCGCTGCAACTGATGCCTCGCCGCTTTCTGCCTGCACGAGATCAGCTTCGAATTGGGCGCCAGAAAATGTTGAGGACGAACCTGGCGACGACGCGTTTGTTCCGTCGGGGAGAGAGAGCTCCCCGCCCGCTAGTAATCCCCTGCTTGCCGACTTAGCACCAAGTAAACGCTCCAAACAAAACTCCCTGCTCGCCTCGCTTAATATCGAAGAAACATGCATTCCTTTAACAATATCGAGATTCAATCCGAGAAATTGTTCAGATGCCTTATTCGCCCGAACGATGTTCAACTCTTCATCAAGAATAACGATCATGTCGCTGCTATTTTCGAACAAGGCTCGCTCACGCTCAGCGGATGCAGCGAGTTGAATACTCATGTCCTGGAATGAAGCGTAAAGCGCTGAAATTTCATCGCGTCCGTCAAGCTTTCCCGATAACCTCTTGCCAAAAGTGATAGAGTCCACACCCTCTTTGGTTCTGACAATACGGCTCAGAATCTGTTTGTTGTAGAACTGCGCCAGAAAATATGCAAGTGTCGCAGACGCCAGAAATCCGCCGAGCAGAACGGTCAATTCTTCCAATTGCATCTGCTGTATTTCGGCTCTGTGCTGAATAGCCGTCTCGTCGAGGTGGGAATAGCGCTGGCGCATCAAGCCGAACAGAACGTCAAGCTCTTTGACCAGCCGCTTGTGCAAGGCAAAAACCCTGCGATATGTGCCCATGCCAATGCCTTCTTGAGCCACTTTCTCAATTTGTTTAAGTCTGCGCGTTACACGTTCTTGCGCTTGCATCACCTGTGCATGGACCTCGCGTCCCTCAATGAGATCATCAGTCGGGCAACCCATTTGTTGATGCAGTTTGTCGATGTATTCACACTGTTCAGGGAACTGGTCCAGCAAGCCCATGTCTTGAGAGTTCCAGGCATTGAGCAAAATGGAGCCTGCAGCACAATTCGCAAATATCAAGCGGGCACCAATCATTGAGTAATGGCTTCGTTCAGCCTCTCGAGCCTGTGCGTGATCGCATTTTGACAGGAGGTTTCCGAGCAGGCCAATAATTGTGACCTGCAATGCAAGTGGCATCGCTACCAGAATAATTCCCTTGTGCAAGACGCTGAGGTTCATCTTCTGTTTGTACCCATTTGGCAGCCGATATTGCTCTACTTCTTGCGGGCTGTTTGCTCTATACTGGTAGACTCAATTTGAACACTGCGGAGGGTTAGCTTTGGGCACGGCGGCATTTGTAACGGACTCATCCAATAACGAATATGACGAAGTCCCATATGAAAGTTACCCGTATTCGTACACTCATCCCGACAAACTCGCGACAATTGCCAGACTTTTCGGCTTGAAGCCGGCGCCAGTGACAAAATGCAGAGTTCTTGAGCTGGGCTGCGCAAGCGGTGGAAATCTCATTCCCATGGCAATTCAATTTCCGGAAAGCGAATTCATCGGAATAGATTTGTCCGTCAAACAAATAGAAGACGGTAAGGAAATGATCGCCGCCTTTGGGCTGAAAAATATCACGTTAAAACATATGGATATAAAAAACGTGATTAATGAAGAGCCCGGCCGATTCGACTACATCATAAGTCACGGAATTTATTCGTGGGTTCCGGACCATGTGAAAGATGCCATGTTCGAAATTTGCAAGCAGAAGCTCACACAAGAAGGTGTCGCCTATATCAGCTACAACGTTTTGCCCGGCTGGCACATTCGCGGAATGGTTCGGGAAATGATGCTTTATCATGCTGGGCAGCTTTCGGATCCCAACAAACGCGCCGAACAAAGTCGTGCCTTGATGGAATTCATCAATAGCTCAGTTCAATATACGAACGTTTACGCAAGTATTCTCAAGCACGAATTAGATTTCATCAGGGTGCAAAAGGATAGTTATTTGCTCCACGACTATCTTGAAGAAATAAATACACCAGTTTACTTTTATCAGTTTGTACAACGCGCTTCCAATCATGGTTTGCAATTTCTCGGCGAAGCGGATTTTGCCGTAATGCTGGCAAGCAATTTTGGCCCGGGCATATCCGAGACGCTGAATCGCCTTTCAAATGACGTTATCAAAACCGAACAGTATATGGATTTTCTGCGCAACCGAGCTTTCAGAATGACTTTATTGTGCAGGAGTAACATTCAGCTGAATAGAAACGTACAGTCTCATCTGGTCAGACAATTTCGTGTTTCTGGTCTGGTTAAGCCGGTAAATGAAAAGATGAATTTCCAGAGCCCGCAAAATGAGTCCTTCGCTCTTCCGAATGGTCTTTTTATAAACACTGCAGATCCGCGAGCGAAAGCCACTCTGCAGTGTATATATGAAGCCTGGCCGCAATCTCTTAGTTTTGAGGAGTTGTATGCCGCTGCTGCTGCCCGTGTTTCCAGCGTCAGTGTGAAGTCTCCTTCAGCTGTCGAGCAGGAAAAGGAAAGTCTCTCTGCAGATATTCTCAACATCTATTCGATGGGACATTTTAAACTCAGCACTTTCAAAGCTGATTTCGTTACGACCGTGTCTGATTTTCCTAAAGTGAGCAAGCTTGCGCTTTATCAAGCAAATAAAGGGATTCCTGTTACAAATCAGCTGCATGAAATGTTGACGCCGGATGTGACAGGAAATGCTCTTATTAAATTGTGCGATGGCAGCAACAGCCGTTCACAGATTCTCGAGAAATTTATCCAAATAGTGAAGAGCGGGGAGTTGAAGCTGGAGCGTCAGATTCCGCCCGAAGCCACTGACGAACAATTGCACAATGAACTGCAACCCTATGTGGAAAATGTCCTGCAAACACTTGGAAAGTATGCTCTTTTAGTTGAGTGAACCAAGCCGGTTCGTTATCTGGTGTATAGCGCTTGCATATGCCGGTTCTCGCTGCAATTGACTAACGCGCAGATGGCTGATAGCTTCTAGCCAGCCTGGAGCATGGGAACCCGATCGAGTCATGAAGAAAGTGAATCCGCGCAGCGCATTGGTGCTTTTACTCCTTTTGTTTGCGCTTTGTCTCGTTGACTGTATATGCGTAAGTGCAGCGTCATCCCAGGAGCAAAACGCAAATCAAAACACAGCAGCTCTGCCGAAAAACGCAGATTCCATTGTTGCAACTCTGACTCCGCATGCACGCGAACTTGCGGATCTTGCCAGCATCACCACGCTATTGAACGACCTTGATGAGGCGCAGCGTAACTGCGCGCTTGCCCAGAAGACCGCAGCAGGCTCAGTGGAAGATCTGACGCGGAAACAGAGGCTTCTCTATATTCGAACCAAGTTGAATACCTTTGTTCAGGCTACGAATTTGCAGATCAATTCAACAAAGGGAATACTGGATTCCGCAATTGCTCAGGCAGATGACCTCAAGGCTTTTTTGACTGAGCAGCGAAATCGTGTAACCCACAGAAACAGCCAGATAAACTTAGTAAGCGGTGGCGTCACCAAAATGGTTGGTTATGGAATTGCTCTTGCGGATTTAAGTGCCATTCCTACTAACGTGTTGGAGGTTTTTGACGGTGGCGTGCAGTCTGGTTTATCTTCACTGGCTCTTCGGGAAGAGCGGCGTGAGGGAAAGCTTGAGCACGGTATGCCAGTTATTTTGCAAGCGTTTTTGGACGGAAAACCCGACCCTCATTTCCCCTGGTTGATCTGGAGGTATATGAATGATTCGCCTGCTGGTGAAGGTACGCTAAAAGGACAATCGCGCAGGCAGATCATGATTGCTAACTGGCAGAAAACTGGTATCACTACTCGCGCCACCGGCATGCCGAAAAAGCAGACAGGAAAAGTTATGGTTACTGTGGATTTACTTGATCAGCGCATGGCTATGCTCTCAGATGTGAACTCGCTGGTGTCGAAAATGCATGCGGCGCTGATGTCCTTGAGTGATGCGGTGTCGGCTTCATACACACGAGATCCAGAATTTTAATTGAACTTGAATAGCGGGCTCAGGCATTCCTGCTATCTAGCAAGCGCTAAACGGAAAATACACGAATTACTCCGGATTTGTTTGCAAACGGTCTAATATGATGCATCTTGGCGTTTCAGGAGATTTGTTATGTCGTTTGAACTTCGTCCGGACAAAGTGGTATCACAATGCAACGTAGATGCGAGCAATACGTTAAGGGATGATTTCGCTGATCAGTTGCCGGCATTGAAGCGCCAGTCCGAGCCTCCGTCTGACGATGATGCGCGCGGTGCATACTACACAAACCTGCGTGCTAAGGCACTCATCGGCGATGTAGAAAAGCTTCCTGCAGGAACAGATATCAGCACTAAGGGCGCATTTTTGAAGATGATGTTCACGACCGAGTATCTGGAAAATGGTGCTAATCAGTTCGATGATGAAAAAGGAATTTACGCGCTGGCATCCAAGTTCGGTGCAGGTATTCATGCGCAAGCATACATAACAGACAATTGTTTCAACAAGGACTTTCCGTACTCACTGAACATTGTTTGGAACGGCAAAAAAGAAGAGTTTCCGTTTGCCTAAATCCAAGCATATTTCTGACGTAAATTGTTGGCTAGCTTTTGAAAGCTCTTCGGCAAGCCGGCGAGTTGCGCCTCGCAAAGCCACAGAGGCTCCTCATGGCTCTTAGCAGCACTCCGAGCTCAGGACTGGAGGACTTTGTTGAACGATCTAACTGCTTGAATTACTTTGTCTTGTTGCCATTGCTCTAAGTCATTGTAAAAAGGCAGCCGAAGCAACCTATCACTTATATCTTCTGCCACTGGACAATCGCCTTTTTTAGCGCCGAACAAAATACCCATCTCAGAGCAGTTCAGTGGCTGGTAATGGTAAACAGATAAGATGCCATTTCGTTTTAAATGGTCGATTAGATTCTGCCTCTCTTCTGCTGAATGGAGCAAGAGATAGAATAAATGATAGCTTTGCTTGCAGTGTGCGGGAACATGAGGTAGCCCGATGCCCTGAGCTTTTGCCCAATCAGCCAACCCTTCTAAATAGTTAGTCCAGATGGTCTTACGCTTCAGCTGTACTTGCTCTTGGAGTTCAAGTTGCGCAAAGAGAAACGCTGCAAGAAGATCTGCACATGGATAGCTGGAGCCTATATCGACCCAGGTATATTTGTCTACTTGTCCGCGGAAAAAGCGGCTGCGATTGGTGCCTTTATCTCTTATTATTTCGGCACGCTCAAAATAAGCTGGGTCATTTATAAGCAATGCTCCGCCTTCACCGCAATGAAAGTTTTTCGTTTCGTGAAAACTCTGGGTTGCAAAAGTTCCGAAGCTACCCAGGGGGCGTCCTTTGTATTTTGAAAATAAACCATGCGCATTATCTTCAACCAAGGCTAAATTGTGTCTTGAGCATAATTCTATGATCGAATCCAGCTCACAAGCGACTCCCCCGTAGTGTACTACGACAACGGCTTTTGTCTTCTTTGTAATGAGCCGTTCAAGGCATGATTCGTCTATATTTAGCGTATCAGGACGGATATCAGCAAATACAGGCCGGGCGCCCCGCAGCACAAAAGCGTTTGCTGTTGACACGAAAGTAAAAGAAGGCAAAATGACTTCATCGCCAGGCTGGACGTTCAGCAATATTGCACTCATTTCAAGTGCATGAGTGCAAGAAGTAGTTAACAGCGCCTTTCCTGCATTTGTTTCTTGCTCTAATAGAATTTGGCACTTCTTCGTGAAGGGGCCATCCCCTGATGCATGTTTCTTAGCAATTGCCTGGCTAATATATTCAAGTTCTTTACCTGATGCATACGGGCGGTTAAATGGTATGTCAAAAAATTCTGTTTGGGCTTCTTTCATTGACTTTATGTTTCACTAAACTTTTCTTGTCTATATCCTGACGAGTGGGTTGAGAATTCAGGTTTGTGAGTTATAAGAATCTCTTTCTTCTGTCCAAAACTTTTCATATATAGGCCAGCTTCCGTGCCCATGTTGAATATCAAATCAAGGACAGTCACTTCGTGCTCGAAGGGGGAAACAGCTGTTTATACTCTGGATAGGCTGAGTAGTCCGCCCACTCGACGGAAATATTGTGGCTGTTAAACAACGGTGCATCCAGGTAATCTTTTGCCGCCGGCCCTGAAATGTAAGTATCTGCGTTCAAGTCCTGGCATATCCCCAACAGGCGCTCGCTCTTGCCTTCTCTTAACTTGAACTCAGATGACTGTACTAGCGGGGTTTCTATGCTGAGCCAATTGCAGATAGTTTCCAGAAAAACTTGGTTTATCTGGCTCAGGTGCTTGATTTCAGAGGCTCTCTTGTATGTTTCTTCGAGCTCCGCTTCATAGTGCTTAAAAAAAGCTGCCTTCGAGTAGTGGTGCTTGAGCGATAGATAATGCTCATTAGCCCATGACGAACTTTCTACCTCTGTCTCAGATATTTTTTGATCGAATTTCCCTCGCTGGCTAACAGGGATCGAGAGCCACTTTGTGCCATGGGGAGTCTTAATTTTATTTCTATTTCTCCAATCCCGGCGAGTAAATTGGACACAGTCGTATAGGACGAATGTGTCAACGGAATTTATCTGATCAAAATATCCCTTCCAGGGAATGTAACACGATTGGAGTATGGCGACCTTCATGTCTGGCAAATCTACTCGGAAATGTATCAAACGAATAATACCCGCAGGGGCTGCTTGCAGACAATAATGTTAATAGTCTCATGTAGGTACCCTGTTGGCAAGGTATAAAATAGTCTCCTGGCGTCTTTGTGCACCACTGAACAAATTCTCCAGCTTTGCTTACTTTGTCGTTGGAATTCGGCTAAATTGGAAACCAGCAGTTTTCTTGGCTCTATAAAAGCAGGTTCGCATGGCGAAGCCTCTCTTTGTTTTTCGTCAAACGAAAGTAATCCGTCAGCGTCCGCACAATTTATCACTGTCGACGATGCAGAATCCTTTGTGTTGGGGAAGTCAACAGTAGAGCCTTTATCCCCATCCTTGATTCAAAAGACCTGTGTCCTGAACCGATATTTGAGTAGCGAGCAGCTGACAAGCAGACGAGTATTAGTTTTTGGTCTTGATGCCGCTTTTTTTTCCTTGCATTGCCAATTTCTTGGTGCCGCTGATGTACTGGCAATTACTAATGATGAGAAGGCTTTAGAATCTCTTTCCACCGCCAGACATTTTCTTTCGACTCCCGTCCCACAAACAAGCCGTGGAAACGTTTCAACTTGCTGCACAACGGCTGACGTCGTTATTGCGTTTGGAGTGGTTGAGAATTGTTATTCCTCAGAAGGTAATTTTGATTCCCTCGATTCCATTATCGAAAAGCTTGCTCAGCTGACGGAGTATTTTGCCATCATCGATTTTGCTTTGCCAGGAGACCAGCAGCACGAAAATAGCAAAATGAATTTTCGAAAGAAAGTATTTCAGCTGGAGCCTTATAGCCGTGAAGCATTCGAAACTGCGCTTTCGAAACATTATTGTCGTTGGGAACTTATCGGACATGCTACTCCAACACGCCCAGTATATGCTGTATTCAAAACTGAGTTCAGATTGGATTTGGATGCTCCGATGCCGTTATTGTTTGAACCAACTGCGCTCGTGTCCAGCAGAAGCTTATGTACCATTGGCGGGGTCGACATATGGAGCCGAGTTTACGACACTGGAAATAATTGCATCCTTAAACAGGCCTCGTTTGATCTTGCCGCTCGAGAAGCCCAAATAATGTCTTTAATGCCCCCGGGCACGACGCCGAAGGTTCTAAGCATCGAGCAGCATGAATCGTGGTCTGCTTTCCTGATGGAAAAAATTGAAGGAATCAGGGTCGACAAAGCTGCAACTGAATTAGATTGTCCGGAAAGTTATTTCCAGTTCTGCAGATCATTGCTGGACTTACTAAAAACCATGGAAGGTCTGGGAATCAAACACAACAATTTATTACTTGAAGATGTCTATATTGCCAACGGCAGACCTCTCCTAGCGGACTTTGCCTGGGCGCAAACCCGCGATTTAGAATCATGGATTCCGCAAGCGCTACACCAACAACTTCCGGAGGCATCTCCTCCCTCAGACGTTTTTTCGGCAGGTATGATATTGAAGCACTTGAATGGCTTCCGATTCTCGACGTTTTTCCCGCTTATAGAGCTTATGTGTGAGCCAGACCCACAGCTGCGAGTTAATGATATAAATGTGTTAATTGATGTGTGCGACTATTGCTACGACAAGGCTCAACTAAAAGCAAGCTCAACGGATAAGCAGGCATATCTTATAGAAAAACTCGGGACGTATGCTCAGCGTCTATCTGCGCTGCAACTTCGCCAGCAGGTCCTTGCCGAGCAGTACAACCTGCAAAAACAGCGCCTGCTAGACTCGCAGAATTCTCCGCGCGCGTTCCTGGCACATGCACAAAAGCAAGAAATCGAATCTCTGAAGAAAGAGCTTCACGGGCTGAGGTCCAGTTCGGCTTTCCGTTTGGCATCCATAATTTCGCGCACAAGGCAAGTTTTGGCTCCTGAGGGCTCTGCACGGCATGACTTTGTTGTGCGTCTTTTAGGCAAGTTAGGATTGAAATGATGCTTTTAATTGAGGCAAAAGAACAATGAGCCGCCCTCGCGTTTCAGTTTGCCTGCCTGTATTTCGTGGTCAAAAATTTTTGCATTTAGCAATCGAAAGCGTCATTACTCAAACCTTTTCCGACTTTGAATTTCTCATCGCCGATGACTGTTCCGACGACGCATCTGTGGGAATCATAGAAAGCTATGCGCAAAAAGATCCACGAATAAAGTATTGGCGACATCGCGAGAGAATGGGACTGTTTCAAAATTACAATTTTTTGCTGAGAAATTCTAACGCCGAGTACATCAAGCCTTTTGCTCAAGATGACCGTCTCCATAGCGAGTGTATTTCTCGATATGTAGCGGTTCTAGATTCCAGTAAACAGATTGCCCTCGTAAGTTCAGCCAGGCGTTTAATTGACTCACTCAACCGAGAGATCTCTGTTGTGAGGCATGTCGAGGTTGATTCAATAATTGATGCCAATGAGGCTATAGAGTCAAATGTGCGACAGCTTACTAATTGGATCGGCGAACCGGCTGCCGTCATGTTTCGCAGCTGCGATCAGGGCTCCGGATTCGATACCACCTACGCTCACTACGGGGACATTGAATGTTGGCTGAGAATTCTCAAAAATGGCGATTTGTTTTATTTCTCTGAGCCGATGTTTGACTTTCGCCGGCATTCCGAAAGCCAGACTGCCAGAAATCACGCAGACCTCGTGCAGCTGCTTGACGCCATTCGTCTTGGAAAAAATTATGAAGAAATTTTCGGTGCCACCAGTCAGCACCCCGAGCAGGAAATACTTCTCCGCGTCGCTTCTTCGTACGCTAGTTTCTTTGAGTCTGATGATGCTGCTGGTCTTGAGAATTTCTGCAGAGCCGAGTTTGAAAGACGCGGAAGCTCAGGGGCAGAACCTTATGACAGCAGCCGTCAATTAGCCGGTTTTCGCTGGTTGTGTATCAAGCTATTGCTTTTGCTAGACCAAACCCGCCAACAATTAGAAGCCAAAAGCACTCAGTCTCAAGAGGGGCCATCACTGGTTCCGCAATCTCGAAGCAAGCTACTTTCAGATATCAAACGCATACTTTCTGCTGGGCAAAAACAATGAATGTAGCCGAATACAAATCAACGGACCGGCATCTCAAAACGAAATGGAAGCGATTTGGTGTGCTGGAGCTGTTCGAAATTAGTGTGCTTTTGGCGTGTTTTGTCGCATTGGTGGTGTGTCTTTCAGGCTTGCACAAAGGCTTCGATATTACTGATGAGAGTTTCTATTGTTTGCAAGCTCTGTCTTGTAAGGACTACCCCTTACGAACATCATCTTTTGGGTATCTGCTGCATTATTTGCCTGTGCTAGGCCAATCACAGCTCTATAGCCTGAGGCTATGGCATCTTATTGGTATTACGTTTTCCAGCCTTTTTTTGTCTGCTGGACTCAGTAAATATCTGGTCCATAATTTGAACATTAGGAAAATTGTTCCTGGAGTTCCTGGTCTTCACGTATTTTTCTGCACGTGTTTGTTGGGAAATCTGCTTGCTTTCGCCTTCTTTCCCCGGGCTCTTTCATATAATGGCCTGTGTACCATTCTAAGCCAGTCTGCTTTTGCTTCGCTGCTCCTGGGACAGAGTTCTCAAAGGTCTAATTTAGCAAAGTACTCGTTTTTTACTTTTACGGGTGTCTTGCTGGGTCTCCTCTTCTTCAACAAAATAACGGCTTGTCTTTCCGTTCTTTTCCTGCTTGCTTGCTTTCTTGTCGTCAATGGTAATTTCAAAGGACTCCTGCCCATATTAGCTGGGGCTGGTTTTGGAGCCGCTTTTTTCCTTATTTTCTTGCAAGATCCAAATGTCTGGTGGCAGGGAATAATTGCCGAAATAGGACAGCAGAGTTCGACTAGTCTCAAAAGCCACAGCATGTCGAAGCTTCTTCGTCTAAGTTTAGAATCGATCCTGAATATGGCAGCGGATTTGAACCGGAATTTCGCCTGGTTTTTTCTTGCAACTTTCGGCTGCTTTCTTGCTCGGAAGAAGTTTGAAAGAAAGGAAACGATCGTTTGCTTTTGCGCAGTTTTTGCCTGCCTGTTATTTGCCTTGCAGCTTGTCATGGCTGGCTACTGGCAGCATGGTTTGCGTTCTTCTTATGGCTATTACGCCATTCTACTAATGCAAACTTTGCTTTTCATTTTGTTTTGCCAGACAAGTGGGAAAAAGATTTGTGCACTGTTTACTTGTCTTGCACTTTTGCCGCTTGCTTGCACTGTTGGAACAAGCAACCCTCTGATGTTCCAAACTATTGTGTATTTTGGTTCCTTTACCCTTTCAGGATTACTGTTACTGCTTCTTTCTTCGCAAAATAGAATTCTTCGCCTCATGAATTTTGTGCTGGCAGCATCTACAGTTTCCCTGGCGTCGTATCATTTTATTACGGGATATTTAGACTTTCCATATGCTCTTCAAGAAAAACTGCACAGACAAAAACGTGAGTTAAATAGAACCGACTTTCCTTTCATGGCTGGAATTCGGCTGTCCGATAGAAAAGCTGCCTTTGTCACAGAGATTAGAAGACTTCTTGTGTGCAATGGATATAAACCAGGAGATACCATACTTTGCTTTTATAATTTGCCTGGTGTGGTTTATGCATTGCAAGGAAGCTCGGTTGGTGCTTCCTGGTATACGAATTATCCTGGTGAGTCTGCTACTGTTTTATCTTCTCTTTCCAAGCTTAGGAGAGTGCGGCAAAAAAGAGTTTTTATGCTTCTTACGTGGCGTCTTGACGAAGCTGTTTCAGATTGCCTGAAGCGTGAAGGAATGAGTTTTCCTGAACAGTTTAGAAAGATTGGTGAGATTGAGAATCCATTTCTTG